>CAZEBW010000094.1:0-12976 GCA_964510205.1 uncultured Anaerolineae bacterium | reverse complement strand
AACCCACTTGATTTCGCAGGCTTGGTGTCTGTCAAATAAAGTTGCACATGGCGTTTCATTTGTTTTTCGGCACTGATATTGGCACTGTACACGCGGACATCACCGACCTGGCGAAAATCAAGCCCGTGAATACAGATCACACGTTTGAACCCGGCCTCGGCGATGAGGCGGGTGTATTCCTCGTCGGGGATGGCCCCGCCCACACAGCGGGCCCACTCCTCGGGGTCGGAATGCACCGACTCCGGCAGCGGTTTATCGGTGACGATGTCGGAGATCATCAACCGTCCACCGGGCCGCAGCACACGGTACGCCTCCTGGAAGACCCGACCCTTGTCCAGGGCCAGGTTGATCACGCAGTTGGAGATAATCACGTCCACCGACTCGTCGGACAAGGGCATGTCCTCGGCGTCGCCCAGGCGAAACCCGACGTTGTTGAATCCGGCCTGCTTGGCCGCCTGGCTGGCCCGTTGGATCATGGCCCCGGTCATGTCCAGGCCGATGGCCTGGCCGGTTGGGCCCACCCTGCGGGCAGCGAGAAAGACATCGAGCCCTGCCCCGGAGCCGATATCCAACACCACCTCGCCGGGCCGCAGGCTAGCCAGAGCCACCGGGTTGCCGCAGCCCAGAGACAGCCCGACCGCTTCGGGTGGCAGGCCGGCCAGATCGCTCGGAGTGTAGAGGCCGCTGCAGCAAGACAGGGGCATATCCCCCAGGGCCAGTTCCGCGTAGCGCTCTTTGACCTTCTCTTTCAGGATTACCATTCCTCCTCAACAGGATCCAGCGACCAGGCACTCCAGACAACACTCGTCGCCGGCACAGCAGTCCGGGCGCCAGGGCTCAGACCGGTCAGCGGTGAAGAAACTGAGGTACAGGGCGTTCAACTGAGCCAGAGCGGCCCGATCCACCGAGTAGTAGACCCAGCGGGCGTCGTGGGCGTCGCGGCGGGCAGCGACGAGACCCAACTCCCGCAGGACGCTCAGGTGGTGCGACACCAGATTCTGGGGCAGGCGCAGGCAGTCCGCCAGGTCGCAGACACTGCGCTCCCCCTGCATCAGGAAGCACAGGATGCGCATCCGGTTCTGTTCACAGAGGGTCTTCAGGAAACCGGAGAGTTGAGCCAGGCCCGCCGGCTGAGGCTCGACCTTGACCGCTAAATCAACTGCCATACCTCATCACCTCCCTCATCCAGGGAGCAAACAAACTGCAATCTATATCAAAGAGCATTGATATACAATTTCCAAAAAAAGAGCGACTCAACCCATTCCTTTGTCCTCACCGTCCACGGGTTAGACTTCCAGGCGGAGGCGCCACTTTATCAACGCAGGTTGATATGATAGCACATGTAAGGGGATTTGTCAAAGCGCATATGCGCCTACTTGTCTCGTCACGCCGGCTCAGCTCAAGGGCACAAGATGATCCCTCTGGCCCATAGACAATCCCCACAGACCGGGAACGGGTTACCAAAGCAGTCCTCTTCGTTGGTCTCGGACAGATAGCAACCGCCGCAAGCGGCACACGGCGAGAAGTCGAACTCTTGCACCCGTGTGCGGAATCGCCGGTACTCATCGCGGCCGTAGATGCTTTTGATCTCCTCATTATTGACATTGCCCACGGTGTAGCGCCGGATCGCCTTCTCTCGACCGAGGATGTAGCAGGTGTAGGAATGCATCAGGGGGATGCAAGGGCTCACCTCGCCATCCCAGGCGACAGCCACGGCCCCTTCTCGCACGAAGCGACAGTAGCCGTAGGCCCTGTCCGGATGCCCGAGCAGGGGGTCAAGGGTCCCGCCGTGCTGCAACAACCCTACCAGCGGCTCCAAGTACTTGGCACGTGCATCTATCCGGGGAAGCACGATCTCCGGAATCCACCGCGAGCGCACCAGCGGATACGGACTGCCAACCGATAGCCAGTAGAGAATCTCCTCCTTGAACTCCTCGGTGTAGGGCAGCACGTTCGTCACGACGATAAAGCTCGCTTCCATCGAGTAGGCCAGGCGACGCAGGTTCGGCAGTTCGGATACGTTGCGCCGCGTGACCACGAACTCGAGGCCGATCTCGGGGTTGTCGCGACGGTTGGCGCGACGCGCGGCGTGCAGGCCCTCCACGTTCTTCTGCACCATGCCAAGGTCAGCGCCTGATCTGATGTCCGCGTATGATTCCGGCGAGGTCCCATCCACTGATACGACGAGTGTGTCCAGCCCCGCCATGACCAAACCCTCAGCCATCTCTCTGTCCAACAAAAGCCCATTGGTGATCAGCTCTGTCTTTGCCCCCAGTTCTTTGGCCAGCGCCACCATCTCCACAATGTCGGGATGCAGCAGCGGTTCGCCCAGGCCCCAGAAGGCCATTGTGCGCAATGACGGCATCCCCCGCAGTCCATCCACCAGCCGCCGGTAGATTGCCATGTCCATAGTCCCGCCCGGTTCGCTCCAGGAACGGCGAACACAGATGGGGCAGTTCAGGTTGCAGGCTGTGGTGGGTTCGACGTAGACCTTGCTCAGCGGTGGATCCGATGGACGTAGCAGCAATCCCTCAGACGTTTCTCGAACCACGAACTCTGTGCCAGGCGTCAGGCCCCAGCGGCGACGCTGGTCCTCTGGCAATCGCAGCTCGCCGTCCTTGCCCACCACCATCTTATCGTCCACGTGTGTACACCTTCCAGGACGGATCGTTGATGCCATTCGGGGGCGCTTCGCCCTTCACCAGGGCCACCGTCGCCGGCAGCAGCGGCCCCAGGATTTCCATGCTCTCCCGCACCGCCTGCGGATTGCCCGGCAGATTGACGATCAGGGTCTTTCCCCGAATGCCAGTCACGGCTCGCGAGAGGGCGGCGAAGGGAGTAAAACGCCGCACCCCCTCCAGCGGCACCAACTCGGCCAGGCCGGGCATCTCCCGCTCGATGACCGCCCGCGTCGCCTCAGAAGTCACGTCACGGGGGGCGGGGCCGGTGCCACCAGTGGTGATGTTCATCACTCCCCCTTCTCTCCTGGCCCCACCTCAAATGCCGCTTGTATCCTCTCCGGCCTGGCCGGCAGATCGGTGATGCGCACGCCAGTAGCGGCGTGGATGGCGTTGATGATGGCCGGCGCCGTCGGGATCGAGGTGATCTCCCCCACCCCCTTGGCCCCGAAAGGCCCCTCGGACGTGGCCGCCTCCACGATGATGGGCACCACCTGCGGCGCCTGCTTGATGCGCGGGATGCGGTAGCGGGCCAGGTCGGCGTTCTGCACCACGCCCTCTTTCACCACCAACTCCTCGCTGAGGGCAAAGCCCATCCCCATCACCGCCCCGCCCTCCAACTGCCCGGCGATGGCCTGCGGATTGATGGCCCGCCCCACGTCGTGGGCGGCGATGACTTTGAGCACCTCCACCCGGCCCGTCCGCGTGTCCACCTCCACCAGCGCAGCCTGGGTGGCGAAGCCGTAGGCGAAGTGGTCGTCGCCCGGCTCGCCCAGAGGGGTGGTGGGTGGCGGCTGGTAGACGTGCTCCGCCGAGAGGGGTCGCCCCTCCCGCCGGGCCAGGGCAATGGCCTCCACCAGCGGCATCTCCCGCCCATCAGGAGCCTGCACCCGCCCGTCGGAAAAGGATAGGGCGTCGGGGGACACGTCCAGCACCTCGGCCGCAGCGGCAGCCAGTTGCTCCCGCACCTTGAGCGCGGCGTGGCGCACGGCGTTGCCGGTGATGAAGGTCTGGCGGCTGGCCACCGTCGGGCCGCCGTCGAGGGTGCGGGCGGTGTCGCCCACCACCACCTGCACCCGCTCGTAGGGCGCTCCCAGCACCTCCGAGGCGATCTGGGCGGCGATGCCCACCAGCCCCTGCCCCACCTCAGCCGCCCCGATGCGAACCACAACGTTTCCGTCCTCGGTCAGGTCCACCGCTGCTCCAGCCGTGTCGGGCAGCCCGCCGCCCAAACCCACGTTTTTCAGGCAGCAGGCAAAGCCCCAACCACGGCGCTCGTCCGGCCCCGAAGGAACGAGCACCTCCTCACCCAACTCCCGCACCGCCGCCTCCACCCGCTCCATGGTTTCCAACAACCCTACGCTCTCCCGCAACAGTTGCCCGGTGGCGGTGACCGAACCCACCCGCAGGGCGTTGCGCCGCCGCAGCTCCAGAGGGCGCAGGCCCAGCTTCTTGGCCAGGAGGTCCATGGTGCTCTCGATGGCGAAGATGGCCTGGGGCACGCCGAAACCGCGCATCGCCCCGGCCGGGGGGTTGTTGGTGTAGACGGCGTAGCAGTCAACCTTCACGTGGGGCATCTGGTAGGGACCGGCAACGTGGGTGGCGGTGCGGGTCATCACGGGCTCACTCAGCGAGGCATAGGCCCCGGCATCGCCCCAGATGGTGGCCTGCACGGCGGTCAGCGTCCCGTCCCGCGTCGCCCCCACCTTCAGGCGGATGGTGGTGGCGTGCCGCTTGGGATGAACGCGCATGGACTCCTGGCGACTGAAGACCAGTTTCACCGGCCGGCCGGTGACCTGGGCCAGCAGCGCGGTGGGAATCTGGACGGTGATGTCCTCCTTGCCGCCGAAGGCCCCGCCCACGGCTGTCTGCACGATGCGTACCTTTTCTTCAGGGATGTCCAGTGCCTCGGCTACCTGGCGGCGGTCCTCGAAGGGAATCTGGGAGCCGACGTAAACGGTTATGCGACCGTCAGGCTCTGGGACAGCGACGCCGGCCTCCGGCTCCAAATATGCATGTTCGATAAATGGCGTGCGATACTCCTGTTCGACGATGACATCGGCCTCCGCGAAGCCAGACTTCACCTCTCCCTTGCGCACCTTGATGTGCTTCAGCAGGTTGCCGGGGGTGTCCTCGTGGATCAGCGGCGCGCCTGGCGCCAGGGCCTCCTGGGGAGAGAAAACGCCGGGGAGCAGCTCGTAGTCCACTTCGATGAGCTTGAGGGCTTCCTCGGCGATGGCCTCCGTCTCGGCGGCCACCAGGGCCAGGGCGTCGCCGGTGTAGCGCACCTTGTCCCAGCAGAGGGAGGGCCAGTCGGCGCGGATGGTGCCGTGGGTGCGGACACCGGGGATGTCGTCGGCGGTGAGGATCGCTGCCACGCCGGACAGCGCTTTGGCTTTGCTGACGTCAATGCGTCGGATGCGAGCGTGGGGGTGGGCGCTGCGCAGCACCTTGGCATGGAGCATGTTCTCGAAGTAGAGGTCGGCGGCGAAGATGGCCTCTCCGGTGACCTTGGCCCGAGCATCGGGCCGGGGCACCGGCTTCCCAATGGTTCCAGGTTTTAGGTTCAAGGTTTCAGGTTCACCAAAACCTGAAACTTGGAACCTGGAACTTGAAACCTGTTGAATGGCCCGGACGATGCTGGCGTAGCCCGTGCAGCGACACAGGTTGGGCGTCAGGGCCTTGACGATGTCTTCACCAGTCGGCTGGGGGTTGGCGTCCAGCAGCGCCTTGCCGGCCATGATCATGCCCGGCGTGCAGAAGCCGCACTGCACGGCCCCCTGGTCGATGAAGGCTCGCTGCAACGGGTGTAGCTCATCGCCCCGGGCCAGCCCCTCGATAGTCTCCACCTGAGCGCCGTCCAGCCGGTGGGCAGGTGTGATGCAGGAGCGTACAGCCTGATTGTTGACAATGACCGTGCAGGTTCCGCAGTGCCCCTGGCCACAGCCGTTCTTGGCGCCGGTCAGGTGAAGCTGGTCGCGCTGCACCTCAAGCAGTGTCGTTTCGGACGAGACTTCCAACTGATGGGGCACGCCGTTGACGTGCAGCGTAATCGTCCGCCTATCCATGCCGCTTCATCTCCATCAGCACCCGCTCCGCCGTGGCCGGCAGCCGCCCCAGCCGCACCCCCACGGCGTCGTGGATGGCGTTGAGGATAGCCGGGGCGGTGGGCAGGGTAGTCATCTCCCCTGTTCCTTTGGCCCCATACGGCCCGGTGGGATCGGGCACCTCGACAATGATGGGCACGATCTCCGGCGGCATGTCCAGCACGGTGGGGATCTGGTACTCGGCGAACTTGCGGGTGCGCACCATCCCCTCTTGCTGGATGAAGTCCTCCATCAGGGCGTAGCCCAGGCCCATGTGCACCCCGCCACCGATCTGCCCCAGCACCATCTCCGGGTTCACCGCCCGGCCCACGTCGTGGGCCGCCCACACCTTGAGCACGTCCACCTCTCCCGTCTCGGTGTCCACCTCCACCAGGGCGATCTGGGTGGCGTAGCCGTAACTGATGTGCGGCTCACACTGGCCGGTCTCCGGGTCGTAAGGAGTAGTAGGGCGGACGCTGCGTCCCCGGAAGGTGTATTCGGCCTCGATGTGGGTCTCCCCGCTCTCTTCTCGTAGCGCTGTCTCCCACTTGGCTTTCGCCTCCTGGCAGGCCCGCAACACGGCGTTGCCGGAGATGAAGACGTGGCGCGAGGCCGAAGAAGATCCGGCATCGGGCACCTCCGCCGTGTCCAGGAGGGCGATCTCCACCCGCTCCAGGGGCACGCCCAGGGCCTCGGCGGCGATCTGAGCCAGAGCAGTATGCACCCCCTCCCCCACGTCCGAGGCCCCCACCCGCACCAGAGCCCGCTCGATGGCTCTCACCCCCACCCTACCCTCCCCCTCGTAGGAGGAGGGTTGGGAGGGGGTCAGCTCGACGCGGGCCGTGGTTTTATCATCGAAGCCGAAGGAGTAGCCAACGTTCTTGTAGGCGCAAGCCACGCCGATGCCCCGTCGCTTGTGCGGGGCCGAGGGCTGGCCCAGGACAGGCTTCAACCAGCGCCCGTTTTCCCCCCGCCAGCCGGCGGCCAGCGCCGCCTGGCGCAAAGTCTCCTTGATGCCCACCCCTGGCGGCATCACATTGCCCGTCACCGCTACCGAGCCCTCTTCGAACAGGTTCTTCAGCCGTAGTTCCACCGGATCCATGCCCAGGGCCTCGGCCAGCCTGTCCATCTGCTGTTCATAGGCCACCGGGGGCTGGGTGGCCCCGAAGCCCCGCATGGCCATGGTCACGGCGTTGTTGGTGTAGACGGTGTAGCCGTCAATCCTGGCGTTGGGCACCACGTAGGGGCCAGCGAAGAAGCTGGTGGAGTTGGACAGCACCGGGATGCTGGTGGAGGCGTAGGCCCCGGCGTCGGAGATGCCCTCGATCTCCACCACGGTGAGCCGGCCATCTTTCGTGGCTCCCCAGCGGTGGCGCAGGTAGAAGGGATGGCGCTTGCCAGTGCGGGTGATGGATTCCTCGCGGGAGAAGACCATCTTGACCGGGCGCCGCACCACGTAGGCCGCCAGGGCCAGCAGATGCTGGATGTACATGTCCTCCCGCCCGCCGAAGGCTCCGCCCACGGCCGGCACGATCTCCCGCAACTGATCCTGCGGCAGGTTCAGGAAATGGGCGATCTGGTGGAGGTCGTCGTGGGGCCACTGGGCGGCGCAGACCACGGTCACCCGGCCCTGCTCGTCAATGTAGCCCAGGCCTGCCTCCGGCTGGAGGTAGGCGTGCTCTACGTGGGGGGTGACGTAGTAGCCCTCCACGATGACGTTGGCCTGAGCGAAGCCGGCCTCCACGTCGCCCTTGCGGATTTTGATGTGGTGCAGGACGTTGGTATCGGAGCGCTCGTCGTGCACCAGGGGAGCGCCGGGTTTCATGGCCTCTCGCGGGTCGGTGACCACCGGCAGCGGCTCGTAGTCCACCTGCACCAGGCGGCGGGCTGCTTCGGCGATGCGCTCGCTCTCGGCCACCACGATGGCGACGCGGTCGCCCACCCAGCGCACCTTGTCCCCCTCGGCCACCAGCACCGGCTGATCGGCGATGTTGATGCCGTACTCGTTGACCGGCACGTCCCGGTAGGTGATCACCCGGACCACGCCGGGGTGGGCCTCGGCTTTGGTCGTGTCAATCCGCCGCACCCGGGCGTGAGGGTACTCGCTCCACACCCCTTTGGCGTGGAGCATGCCGGGCATGGAGAAGTCGCCCGGATAGCGGGCCTGGCCGGTCACCTTGTCCCAGGCGTCAATGCGGGGCAGGCTCTGGCCTACAACTTGTGTCTTCATGGTGTCACCTCCCCTGCGGCCATCTGGACGGCCCGCGTGATCTGATAGTAGCCGGTGCAGCGGCACAGGTTGCCGGAGATGGCTTCTTTGACAGCCGCCTCGTCGGGGTGTGGATTCTCATCCAGCAGGGCCTTGGCCGCCATCAGCATCCCCGGTGTGCAGAAGCCGCACTGCACCGCTCCGGCTTCGACGAAGGCCCGCTGCAGAGCGTGCAAATCGCCATTCGCCGCCAGTCCCTCTACTGTCTCCACCCGCTGTCCCTGGGCCTTCCAGGCTGGATAGATGCAGGAGAGCACTGCCTGGCCGTCCACCAAAACGGTGCAGACCCCGCACTCCCCCTCGTTGCAGCCGATCTTGGTGCCGATCAGCCCCAGGCGATCCCGCAGCACGTCGGCCAACAAATCTGACGGCTCAATCTCCACCGCTGTCTCTACTCCATTCAGTATCATCGTCAGCGTTGGCATCTTATCCCTCCGCAATCGTCATGGTTTGAGCCTGGAGCAAGGCTCGTTCCAGCGACCGGCGCACCAGCACCGCCAGGACTTCCTTGCGGTAAGTGGCGGAAGCCCGCAGCAGGCTGGAACGAGGCTGGGCCTCACCTGCCGCCACCTCTGCCACCCGCTGGATCATCTCAGGATTGGCCGGCGCGCTCCGCAGCGTCTCCTCAGCCCGTCGGGCCCGGAAAGGAGTGGGGGCCACCGGGCCCATGGCGATGTGTGCGTCTCTGAAAGTGTCGTGATCCGCAGTGACCACCACGGCGACGTTCAGCACCGGCAGCGCCAGGGCCTTGCGCCGTGCCAGCCTCTCGAAGGCCGTGCCCTGGTTTTCGCCCAGAGCAGGGAAGCGGATGGCGGTGACCATTTCCCGGCTGGGGTCCACCTTCGACCGACCCGGCCCCTCGTACAGCTCTTCGATGGGCGCCCATCGCCGTCCATCCGGCGAAGCGACCTCCAGCTCCGCTCCCAGGGCGAAGAGGGCGATGGCTCCATCGGCAGCAGGCATGGCGTTGACCACGTTGCCTGTCACGGTGCCCACGTTGCGGATTTGCGGCGAGCCCACTGTCCGGGAAGCCTCGACCAAGACAGGTGCCCTGGCCTGCAGAGGCGGCGAATCTATGACCTGCCGGTAGGTCACCGCTGCTCCCAGGGTGATTATCCCCTTGTCCAATTCGATGGCATCCAGCCGGGGGATGCGGGTGATGTCCACTAACGCCTCCACCTGTCGCTTTCCTTCCTGCAACTCCAGGATCAGGTCCGTGCCTCCGGCCACGAGGCGGGCCTGGCCGTTGTACGCAGTCAACACTTCCAGCGCCTCCTCTATCGAGGCAGGAAACAGATAGTTTTGCCACATTGTTATCCTCCCCTCAAAGCTTGCGACGCCCCTGTCCCGCCGTAACGTACCTGCACGATCTCGGCCAGGATGGCCAGGGCAATCTCGGCCGGGCTGCGGCCTCCCAGATCCAACCCGATGGGAGCGTGGACGCGGGCCAGCCGCTCCTCGGGGACACCGTCAGCCTGCAGGTGGTCGAAGATCATCCCCACCTTGTGGCGGCTGCCGATCATCCCGACGTAAGCGGCAGGCGTGTCCGGTACCTGACGCAATGCCTGCTCGTCGGTGACGTGATCTTCAGCGAAAGATGAGGCTCAGAACGTTTCCTGCCTCCCGCCCCTCGTCGCTTGCAGCAGTTCAAACAGCTTATTCGGACTCATGGGAGTCTCAAGTATCTCGATATTGTAGTCAGCCAGGGCATCTTCCAGGGCCTGGGCGAAGAGGCAGGGAACCGGGAGACACCCACCTTCACCAACACCCTTGGTACCCAATGGGTTGAGCGGAGACGGCGTTTCCAGGTGAGCAATCTCCACCCGGGGAACCTCGGAAGCCGTTGGGACCAGATAGTCCGCAAAGGAGGCATTGAGAAGTTGCCCGTTTTCGTCGTAGATCAGTTGTTCGTAGTAGGAGCTGCCGATACCCATCCCCACGCCACCGTGAAGCTGGCCCTCCACAATCAGTGGATTGAGCATTGTGCCGCAGTCCTCAACCAGGATGTAGCGCTTGATCTCGATCATCATCGTTTCGGGGTCCACTTCGAGGATCATGGCATGGGAGCCGCTGGCGGTGGCCCCGTATTTCGGCCCAAAGTAGGCGGTGGCCTCCAGGCCGGGCTCCGTGCCGGGCTCGACCGCGCCTCGCAAGGGGTTGGCCAGCACTGCCAGTTCGCCCAGGCTGATGGATTTCCCAGGGACGTCGGCTACTCGCACCTGGCCGTCCTCCAGCTCCAGCTCCTCTTCAGGCGTTTCCAGCACCTTGCTGGCCAGCTTGAGGATCTTAGCCCGAACGGTCGAGGCCGCGGCATGAACGGCGTTGCCCGCCACTACGGCCCCACGGCTGGCGAAGGTGCCCGTTCCCCAATGGAATTGAGAGGTGTCGCCGGTCACAATATTCACATCGCGTGGGCTCACCCCCAACTGCTCGGCTGCGACCTGGGCGAAGGAGGTGAAGTGCCCCTGCCCCTGGGTGCCGACGCCGGTGGCCACGTTAATCTTGCCGCTGGTCTCGACGGTGACTCGTGCTCCCTCATACGGGCCGATGCCGGTGGTCTCAATAAAGCAGACGAGGCCGATGCCCACGTGGCGGCCCTCGGCGCGGAGACGCGGCTGCTCCTCTTTCAGAAACTGCTCATAGCCGATCATCTCTGCGGCCTTCTCCAGGATGGGCAAGTAGTTCCCGCTGTCGTAGATCAAGGGCACAAAAGCCTGGTCAATGATCTGGTTGTCGTAGGGGAATACGTCGGGCGGCAAGAGGTTTCGCTTACGAATCTCAACTGGATCCATGCCCAACTCTTTGGCAGCGAGGTCCATCAGCCGCTCGATCACGTACACGCCTTGCGGCCGTCCGGCCCCCCGCAGGGGTGAAACGATGGGCCGGTTGGTGAACACCACTTTGAGATCGCTGTAGAAGTTGGGAATCTCGTACGGCCCCAGCACATGACATTGGGTGTTGAGGGGAACGGTCAGGCCATAAGGGTCATAGCAGCCCGTGTCGTGCAGAAAGTCGTCTCGCAGACCCAGGATGCGGCCATTGCGGGTGAGGGCCAGCTCGGCGTCGTGTACCTGCCCGCGCTCCTGGTTGGTGGCATAGAAGTTCTCCCGCCGGTCTTCGATCCACTTGATGGGCCGGCCCAGTTTCATGGTCGCCCAGGTGAGGCAAACTTCCTCTGGATAGAACATCATGATCTTGGGGCCAAAGCCCCCGCCGACGAAGGGGGCAATCACCCGCACCTGGGTAGGAGACAGGCCGAACATCCCGGCCAGGCCATTGCGGACAGGAATGGGGGCCTGGGTAGTATCCCACAGGGTCAATTGCTGGCTTTTCTTGTCCCAATGGGCCACGTAGCCCCGGTTCTCCATCGCCGCCGCCGTGCCCCGGTCAATGATGATGCGACGTTTGATGACCAGGTCGGCCTCCTCACGCGCCGCTGCATAGTCGCCCTTCTCCTGGACGAGGTGAGCCGCCAGGTTGGAGTCCAGATCGTCGTGGATCACTGGCGCGTCGGGTTCCAGGGCTTTCTCCAGGTCTATCACCGCGCCCAGCGGTTCGAGGTCCACCACGATGTCGTCCAGGGCATCCTCAGCGATGTAACGGCTTTCGGCGATGACCACAGCCAGAGGCTCGCCGGCCAGTTTCACCTTGTCTTTCACCAGGGGGACCTGGGTGCGCGAGTGGAAGACGATGTCCTCCACGGCAGGGGGCGGGGGGACCAGCGGCGGCCCCGGCTGCCAGATGTCTGCCATGTCCTCGGCGGTGTAGACCGCCACCACCCCTGGGTGCTCTCTGGCCGCAGACACGTCAATGCTCTTGAGGCGAGCGTGGGCGTAGTCGCTGCGCAAGAAGGCCGCGTGGAGCATATCGGGTAAGTCCACGTCGTCCACAAACAAGGCCTGCCCGGTCAGCAGACGCGGATCTTCGTTTCGTTTCATGGGTTGACCGATGTATTTTTTTGTCATGGTTTTACTCCTCAATTTGGAGGTTGGAGGTTGGAAGTTGGATGTTGGATTTCCAATCTCCAATCTCTAATCTCTAATCTCTAATTCACGTTTGCGTCTTCTCTGCCGCTAGCTTCACCGCCTCCACGATGTTCTGGTAGCCAGTGCAGCGGCAGAGGTTTCCAGAGATGGCCTCGCGGATTTCCTCTTCGGTGGGATCGGGGTTCTCTTCCAGGAAGGGTGTCAAGGACATCAGGAAGCCGGGGGTGCAGAAGCCACATTGCACGCCGTGGGCTTCCCAGAAGGCTTCCTGAAGGGGGTGCAGGTTGTCTGGTGTTCCCAACCCTTCGACGGTGAGTATCTCGTGGTCGTTGGCCTGCACTGCGAACATCAGGCAGGATCGGACCGGCGCTCCGTCGAACAGAACGGTGCACGCGCCGCACACGCCGTGCTCGCAGCCGACGTGGGTGCCGGTCAGGCCCAGCTCGTGGCGCAGAAAATCGCTCAGCAACAGGCGCGGCTCGACGGCGCGTTCGTATGGGGCGCCGTTTACGGTGAGTTTCACGTTGAATAGGTCATTCATAGCAGTCTCCTCCAATTAGGGAATCAGAATTAGGGAATCGGGAAATCGGGAAATCAGGAGATCAGAAGATGCCCTGATTCCCTGATCACCGATTCCCTGATCGTTCAAACGCTTGGGTCAGCGTTCGGCGGGCCAGCACTTTCGATAGGTGCCGACGGTATTCGGCTGAGGCGTGGATGTCGCTGCCGGGGTCAATTTCATCTTTGGCGGCTTTCTCGGCCGCTGCCTGGATGAGCTCTGGGGTAGGGGCTTGCCCCTGGAGCATCTCCGCCGCCTGGTGGGCGACCACGGGGCCGTCGCCCGCGCTCAGGAAGACCAGCTTGGCCTGCTCGCATTGCTCATTTTCATCAAGCGTCACCAGGACCGCGACGCCGGCGATGCAGAAGTCGTGGTGGCGGCGGGTGATCTGCTGGAAC
>CAZEBW010000093.1:0-12998 GCA_964510205.1 uncultured Anaerolineae bacterium | reverse complement strand
GGGATGCTCGCTCAATGAGCTCTACCAGCTTGGATTTGAGTTCCATAGTTTGCCCCCTCCTCTTTTTCTGGGACGCGGATTGCCGCTTCGCTTACGTTAGTTGTCAGCGTGCATCTGCGTGAATCTGCGTCCAATAATCGTTCTCGTCAATCTCAACCACCACTCTGGCTGGAATGGCATCCACGTTTTCGATGTTCAGGGGAAAGCAGTAGACCTTAAACTCCCTCTTGGGAATAGCGGAAAGATTAGCCAGGTTCTCTATGACGAAGATGTCGTTCTCGATCAACAGCCTGTCGTATTCACCGTGCTTACGATCTCGCCCCAGCCCCAGGGCGTCAATTCCAACGGCATTGATGCGCTTGGAAACGAGCCAGTGAACGACTTCGGGGGAGAGTTCAGGGTGGTGGTAGTATTCCTCTGTACCCACGAACCTGCTCCAGTCGGTGCGGAAGAACACGAAGTCGCCGCCTTCGACTTCAACCTGGCGCTCAATATCGCCCAGTCGGATTTCGCCGCCGGACACCTGGGTAACGTCGAGTAGCTTTCCCCTGCCGATCATTCGGTCGGGTTCGATGCGGTTCTCGGCAAATACCAGGTCCACGTGGGTGGCGGTGTGGGCTGCCAGGGAGAGAACGATGGATTCGTATTCCCCTTCGGATTCATGGTAGAACTTGCGCGAGGCGATCTCGACCGGCGGCATTCCCCGACGAAACACAGAACCAGCGGTGATGGGCATTGAAACGTCAATGAGCATTTCTATTCTTCTCCCTTCCTAGCCACGAAGATCAACTCGCCCGGATACTTTGACCCATACGGGCTTCTGTCATTGTCGGCATAAACCTGCTCAACCTCAAACCCACATCGCGAACCAACCTCCAACACCGGCCCGCCCGATTCCTGGGCAGCCGCCACGTAGAAAGGCACATCTGCCCGGTCGCGGTACGGCGCGACGTGGTCGTAGAGATCGGCGATGAATGCGTAATCCGCATATCCTCCAGCGCGATTCATGGAAAGCTCCTTTTCCATACACAACAAGCTGTATGAGTGGGCGTTTTCACTTAATTGAGCGGCAAGTAGCCAATTGATTCACATACTCTTGCGGTACGTTCTGCTCCAGCTGAGTCCATGACGACAATTACCTCGCCAGCTCTTATCAGTTTCAGAATCAGCTTGCCCGCCATCTCAAGGGTAGCTGCAGGAATACCTTGCATATCTCGAGTGGGGATTTCATGAATCCTGAACTTGCCTTCATAGCGCTCATCGAACCATTCTTGCATTGTGGGAAGACCTCCCTTTTCAGTCGAAGAACGGAAAGGATAGTAACCAAACTCGGAGAAGCCATCTGGTTTTCTTCCCAGCAAGGACACAAGATGAAGCTGTCCTTCGGGCAAACCACTTACCCAGAGGTCTATAGTACCCTGATCTACATCCACCCGCTTCGTTCCATATTTCGCTCGACCAGGACGTCCACAAGTGAAAAGCCGACCGCCAGTAGCCTCAGATTCCAGATTCACCCACTCAGTAAGATTTGCAGGCTCAGTCTTCATTCTCCAACTCCTCCTCAATCCTGAGTGATGCCCGCCCAACGATTGTGAGCTAACCTGCCGCCCGGCTGACCCGACGTGCCCCGCAAGCCAAAGCACGTTCCACAACCAAACCCGGCAACAAGCTGACTCTCGACAGGGCAGTCGGGTTGAGCGACGGGTTAGGCGGCCTCACACCTCTAGCACCGCTGCTAATACCATTCCGTTTGGCCGAACTTTTCAGTAATTAGCCCTGTGTTGTGTTCAAGTGTATCAATCTCACGAATCAATGAGTCTACAGTTCCCCAATCCTGGTTGTCAATCACTCGCCTCAATTCCAAAACCTTCTTTGCGATTGAAGCCCACTTCGGTCCGCCAAAAGAGTAAGAACCACAACTGTTGCGCCAATCTCCCTCGGCGAACGCCCTATGGATATCCTCAAGTAAAAGCCCTGTCCGCTCCTCATACGGTTTCAATATGACTCCAGTATTCTCTTCATCTTCAGTCAGGTGATACAACGCTGAAGCTTGCTTTTTCCGCTCGCCTTTGAAGAAACCGCTATCCAACCGGGCTTTCGCAGCAATTTCACGGTGGTTCCGAGGCAGAAGAACACCAATCTCACGATACAAGCAGTAGACCAATTTGCGGAAGTAATACAGTGCCTTCTGATTAGTGTCCATTCCCCTGCCTTCTCCTTTAGATCAGTGGACCAAGAGGCCGCCTAACTCGCTATTACACAGACAACCCCCTGCCTAATCCCCCCATAACCGGCGGTCGGACTAGCCCCCGTACACTTCGTCGTAATCCTCTATCGCCGCCGCCACCACCTGCAGCGCGTACTGGCGGTCGAACACCCTCTTGATGGACATCTGCGAGGACCCTCCAGGCATCATCTTGTAGGTGCTGAAGTAGTGCTGCAGCCGCTCGACCAGGATGTCGGGCACCTGCGAGACGTCCTCGATGCTCCTCCAGAACTCGTCGTTCTCCAGCACGGCGATGATCTTGTCGTCGGCCTCGCCACCATCAATGGCTTGAATCCCTCCCACCACCCGTGCGTTCAAGATCAACTCAGCGCGCGTGAAGGGCCTTTCGCTGATGACGCAGATGTCCAGCGGATCGCCATCGCCGCGCTCAGCTTCGGGGGACAAGGCGTGCACTCTGCGGCCACAGTAGGTGCGGGGGATGAAGCCGTAGAGTGTGGGCGGCAGGGAGGAGGTGCGCTGCAGACGGTCCACGCGCATGTAGCCGGTGACCTTGTCTATTTCATATTTCACCAGGTCGAACGGCGTGATCTCGATGTAGGCGTGCACGATGCGGGGTGGATTTGGGCCAACCTCCAGTCCGTGCCAGGGATGAGGTCGCCAGCGATAAAACGCGTCAGGAAAAACCATGTCACACCTCCCAAAAAGAGCTAACTCACTGGTTCAGGAACTCGACAATCACGGCTGCGGCCTCGTCGGGCACTTCCAGGGGGAAGAAGTGGCCAGCGTTGGGCAGAATCTCGACCGTGCTGTTGGGAATCTCCTTGTCCAGCAGCTCGGCATTGCCGGGCGGCACCACCTTGTCGTGTTCGCCAAACAGGATGAGCGTGGGGGCTTGGACGTTCTTGAGTCGGTGCTCGAAACAGGCCTCTTCGGCCATCAGCGCCAACCCGATGGCCAACTGGGCCTGATAGGGCGCGGGCAGGATGGGATTCTGCACGCGGTACTCCAGCCAGGTTTCGATGAGGTCAGGATTTGCCTCGGCAAAACCCGGCGCGGTGCTGATGACGATGCCCCGCCGCAGCCGTTCGATGGGATCGGACTCCATGTCGGTGAGCACGGCCAGCGCTTCCGGGGTCACGGGAATGTGGCGCGGCCCGCCGAAGTTGGTGGCCGACAGGATCAGCTTGCTCACCATCTCTGGCCGACTGAGCACCAGCGCCTGGGCCACGAATCCCCCCATGGAGTGGCCCATCACCGCTGCACTGCTGAGGCCCAGCGCCTCCATCAGCCCGGCGGCATCGTCGGCCAGCATCTGCGCCGTGTACGGCCCCGTCGGCTTGTCGGTCTTCCCCACACCACGATTGTCGAACACGATCACCTGGAAATGCTCCGCCAGGCCGGGCGCCATCCGGTGCCACATCCAATGGTCATACCCCAGCCCGCTGATCAAAACCAGGGGATCACCAGCGCCGTGAACCTCGTAGTAGATGTCAATGTCATTGGCACGTGCTTTAGGCATGGCTTCCTCCTTTTTCTAGCCCACAAACTTCTTCTTCAGTTCTGCCTTCATCACCTTGCCATACGACGAATAGGGCAGCGCATCGGCGAAGACGACTTTCTTGGGGATCTTGAAGCGAGCCAGATGCTCTCCGCAGAAGGCCTTCAATTCCTCTTCGGCGGCCGTTTGGCCCTCCTCCAGCACCACAACCATCAGGCCGACCTCGCCCCATTTCTCGTACGGCATGCCGATGAGAGCGGCCTCGCGGACGGCGGGATGCTGTGTGAACACGGCCTCCACCTCGGCGGCGTAGATGTTCTCCCCGCCGCTCTTGATCATGTCTTTGTAGCGTCCAATGATGTAGTAGAAGCCATCCTCGTCCCTGCGGGCCATGTCGCCGGTGCGAAACCACGGCCCGCCCGGCTCGTCGAGCAGCGCCCTGGCGCTGGCCTGGGGATTGCGCCAGTAGCCGGTGCAGACGTGGGGTCCGGCGATGAGCAGCTCGCCCTCCTGGCCGACGGGCGCGTCTTGACCCGTGTCGGGATTCCTCAGCCGCACCTTGCTGTGGAAGATGGGCTTGCCCACCGATCCCAGCTTCCACACCGATTCCTCATTGGTCATGCTGAAGCAGTTGGCCCCCACTTCGGTCAGGCCGTACCCCTGGCGAAAGACGCCGCCCTTGGCCTTGAGCCAAGTCTCCACAAGCTCCACCGGCAGCGGGGCCCCACCGCTGATGAAGAAACGCACGTGGCCAAAATCGGCGTCGTCAAAACCTGGATGGTTCATCAGCATCCGATAGATCGTCGGCACGCCCAGCACCACGGTGCATTTCTCGTCGAGGATGGTCTGGAAGATGGCATCGAGGTCGAAGGTGCGGAACAGGATGATGCGTCCTCCGACGTAAAAGAGGGGCGTCATGAAGATGAACAATCCGCCAGCGTGGAACAGGGGCGTAAACACGGGCGACACGTCGTTCTCGCTCAGCCCCCAACTGACGACGGTGTTGATGGCATTCCAGAGCACTTGACGGTGGGGGATCATGGCTCCTTTGGGACGCCCCGTGGTGCCGGAGGTGTAGAGTATGGCGCAGGTGTCATCGGCCTCCAGAGGCGGGCGCTGCGGCTCAGCGCTGGAGGCCTGGGCCAGCTCGTCTTCGTAGCACCAGACTTCGGAAGTCTTCCCAATCTCGGCGCCTTCCAGGCTGACGTAATGCGCCACATCTATCTCAGGCTGCATCTCAGCCAGCTTGTCCACGAACTCAGGCCCGCAGACGAGCATCCTGGGCTGGTTGTCGTTGACGATGTAGACCAGTTCGGGCGCCGCCAGCCGCCAGTTCAGCGGGGCCAAAATGGCGCCAATCTTGGCCAGGCCGTAGAACAGGTCTACATAGGCCACGCCGTTGTGGGCCAATATCGAGACGCGATCCCCCTTCTCCACCCCCAGTTTGTGGCGCAGGAAATTGGCCGCGCGATTGGCCCGTGCGTCCAATTCGGCGTAGGTGCAGCGCCGACCGGACGGCAGCTCCAGCATCGCCTCCCGATCGGGTGTCAGGTAGGCCCGCTTGCTCAACAGATCACCAGCGTGCATGAACCCTCCCTTTGTCAGACAACCGCCGCATCACGTGCCGACGACGATGCCCCCATCCACTCGCAACACCGCACCGGAGATGTAGCTGGCCTCGTCCGAAGCCAAGAAGAGATAGGCATTGGCGATGTCTCTCGGCTGACCCATACGACCCAGCGGCACGCGCGCTTTCATGCGCTCTATGATCTTTTCGGGCATGGACTTCAGTATCTCGGTGGCGATGAAGCCAGGGGCCACAGCGTTGACGCGGACATTATAGCGGCCCAGCTCGCGGGCCCAAACCTTGGTCATGCCGATCACGCCGGCCTTGGTGGCCACGTAGTTGGTCTGGCCAAAGTTGCCGTCCAGGCCGACGACGGACGAGGCGTTGAGGATCACGCCGCTGCCCTGCTGGATCATGTAGGGAGCGACGGCCTGGGCGCAGTTGAACACGCCCTTGAGATTGACGGCGATCACCAGGTCAAACTCGGCCTCCGACATCTGCTTGACCAGCTCGCCGTCTTTCACTTTGACCAACTGGTTGTCGCGCAAGATGCCGGCGTTGTTAACCAGCACGTCCACCCGGCCAACCTTGTCTACCACTTCTTCTACCCACTCCTGCACCGCCCGCCGGTCGGCGACGTCCACCTGATAGAAAGCCACATCGGCACCCAGCTCCTGGGCCGTGGCCTGGCCGGCCTCCTGGTTCACGTCGCAGATGACCACCTTGGCCCCTTCTTCGACGAACCGCTTCGCCGTCGCCTTACCAATCCCGGCTGCTCCGCCGGTGATGAGGGCTACTCTGTCTTTCAGACGCATTATCCTGCCTCCTGTCAATGATTTGCTTCGCGTCTCACGTTTCACGCCTCACGCTTCACGCTTCCAGTTCCTCCAACGGCGGCAGCTCGTCTAGCTCTTGCAACCCGAAATACTGCAAGAACTCGAAAGTGGTGCCGTAGACGATGGGGCGACCGGCCTGGGGCAAGCGTCCTACCTCCTCGATCAGGCCCTTGCTGACCAGGGTGCGCAACACGCTGTCGCAATTGACCCCCCGCACAGCCTCAATCTGGGCGCGGGTGATGGGTTGCTGGTAGGCGACGATGGCCAGAGTCTCCAGCGCTGGCTCCGAGAGCCTGCTGCTCAGCTCCAAGCCGAGAAAACGCTCGATGTAGGGAGAGGCGCCGGGCGCAGTGACCATCTGCACGCGCCCTTTCTTACGCTGTAAGCGCAGCCCCCGCTGCTCGTACTCCTCACTCAACTCCTGCAGCGCGTCCTCAATCTCTCTGCTGTCCACATCAATGGCCGACGCTAAGCGTTCCACGCCCACCGGCTCGTCGGCCACGAAAAGCAAGCTCTCGACCAGAGACTTGATTTCCAGGCTCCGCTCGCCCAACTGGGGAGGAGAGGTTGGGGATGGAGGCATGCTAGACATCTTCAGTGGACACCGTTGGCTCCGTCACATCAGGGAGATCCGAGGCCAGCGGTGGCTTCAAGAGAGAGGAGACGTCTTCGGAGACCGTGGGCGGCTCCGTAACACGAGGGGGGCGCCCTGGGATCGTCGGCGGCTCGGTGGGATAAGGCGCGTGTTGGATGTTGACCTTGACCTTGCGCAGCTTAAGCCCCATTTCGTCCTCAACGACTTTCCTGGTCACCTGGCAGACCTCCTCGGTCTTGGCCGGGACATTCACCTCCGGAATAGTCTCCAGGCCAATCTCCACCTCGACGCCGCGTCTCTTACCCAAGACATCCGGCTCGATAGAGATGACGCCATCGAGCTGACCGATATTGTGCTCCAGCCTTCTAGCCACCGAGTCCACAGCCAACATCGCCTGGCCGCCGCTGACGCTCTGCACTTTGACCGCCCTGGGTCGCCGCCGCCTGATCTCAAGCCAAATCAGCACGGCGCAGACGACGTCTACCAACAGCGCCAGGCCGACGCCGATCACCAGCAGCGTAAGCGGGGGGACGAAGGACAGGTTCATGTCCAGGTTCCACAGCCACTGCTGCAAAAGGCCGATGATCGGCCGAGGGACGACCAGTACCGCGGTCATGACGATGATGGTCGCCAAGAGGAGCAAAACCACTACCACGCGATTGAATCTGTTCATCAGCAGACCTCCTTTTTCCATTTGGCTCGGCCTGGATTTGACAATCCAGGCCCAAGCTGGCAAAATCAGCTCGATTCAACCCGTCTACCCGTCGGATCTGGCGATCCGACGGGAGCAGGTGAATAGTTACCCCAATTATACACCATCTTCTCTTCTTCGTCCAGCGACGGCAACGATGCCAACCACCAGAGCCAACAGCGCCGCCAAGCTGATGACGGCTCCCAGCTTGAAAGAGAAGGGATCGTAGACGAACTCCACGCTGTGCTGGCCCGCAGGCAAGTGGATCGCCCGGAAGAGAAGATTCGCGCGGTGGATGGGCGTCTCCTGACCGTCAACGAGCGCCCGCCAGCCGGGATAATGCGCGTCGGTCAGCACCAAATAGCCGTCCGCCGCCAGACTGGCGGAGATCACAACGCGCTGCGGCTGGTAGGAGAGGATCTCCGCCTCGCTCTCAGGGTTGTCATGGGAGCGCAGCCCGCTTTCGCCCGAAGCTAGGATGACTTCCGCCTCAGGTCGGAAGGAGGGGTCTCTCATCGCCGCCACAGCCGCCTCATCGTCCAGCACCCGCGCCTGATGAACGATGAAGGCTCGCGGCGGGCCGTCCAGGTTCTCGTAGATCTTCACGTCGCCGCTGTGCACCAGGCGAAAGCGGCCCTCGGTGGATACGATCAGAGGCTCAAACGTACCCGTTCTCTCATCAATCAGGCTGAGACCGCGCAGGCGCAGCCGGCCAGAGGGAGCCAAGTATTCAATCACAATTCGGCGAGGGACAAGGGCCTCGCCAAGCTCCAGGCGAGCGACGTAATCACTGCCTCCGGGGTTCTCAGGCCAGCGCCGGCAGACCCTGGCCTGGTCGTGCTGGACCGCGCCCTGGGCATACTCCCCCTCCGCCGTCTCCATGCCCGCCCGCAGGAGACGGCTGAGGATCGCCCCCCGCTCATCGGTGATCGTCACCTGAGCTACGGGCACACCGCTGGCCAAATCCCCCGCCCCCTCCAGATGGGAGACCAGGCCCAGAGAGGTAGCGGCAAACGCGGGCAGCTCCGTCACTTCCACCTGAGAAGCCGCCCCTGGACCCAAGACCGCCTCGTGACTCAGGTCGTAGTAGACGCCGTCCACCCAGAGATCGTGAACCTTGTCCGTGATGACATATTTGACGTCGAGCAAGTTCAGGATCCGCGCAGGCGGGATCTCCTTCAGGCTCTCGCGCAGGCGACCGTCGGGCGAAGGTTCGGGCAGGAACAGTCGCTGCAGCTCGACGTAGCGCTTGAGGGGCAGCACCCCGCCGTCATAGCCATCCACGCTGGGAATCTGGTACATCAGCGGCAGGTTGGGAGCCAGAATCTCCTTCAGCTTGGTGGCCACCACGTAATCGTAGACAGCCTGAGGGGGAAGTTGATGGCCGAAAATCTGCTGGATCTCCGCCAGATCGCCGGGGTCGAACGTCAGGCCTGAGATGCTGAGGACGCGATCTGTTGGCTGACCAACGGCCAGCAGGTGAGCCGGGGCGGTGCGCAGCGAGGAATAGGCTTCTGGCGCGGTGGGATGGTTGTAGGCCAGGCCACGGCTGGCGGCGAAGAGCTCCCCGACGACAACCAGCGCCATCACCGGGCGAAAAGCAGGATGCGCGGCCCGAGGCGATCCCCCCATCCAAAGCACGATCACAGCCAAAACAGCCAGGGGGAGCCAGGCCAACAAAGTGGCGCGGGTCGGGAAATCGAGGAAGGGGGAGAGCAGAAGCGGGGGAGCGGCCAGCAGGACGACGGCTATCAGCAAGCGACGGCGGATGAGGCGCGATAGCGCCCCAACGCCACAACCAACCAAGTCCGCTTTAGCCGAGAGGGAGCAGCTCAGAAAATCCGCCCCCAGTCCCGCCAGCATGGCTCCGCCGAAGGTGTAGAGATACAGCCAGCGAGCCGGCGCTCGGAAGAGGTCGAAGCCCGGCGCCAGCTTGTACAACACGAAGTAGAAGGGATTGTAGGCCCCCAGCGCCAAGAACAGGCCCAGGCCCGTCAGGAAGATGAGGACAGGCCGCGCTGGATGGCGTCGTTGGAAGAGGGCCCCGCAGAGGGCCAGGGCCAGCGCTGCGATGCCCAAATAGGCAACGTACTCGCTGAAGACCTCCTCGCCGCCGAAGGTGGGCAGCAGGGAGAAGAGCAACAAGCGCGGCTTGAGAGAGAAGGAGGCCGCTTCGCGATAGGACAGCCCTCCGCTCCGCACCGAGAGCTGCGAAAGCTCCCAGGTCGGCAGCAACTGAACCGCGGCCAGGGCCAGGCCGATGATCACGATCAGAAGGTAGAGCAGCAAATTCCGCCCCAGCTTCCCAGTTAGCTCCCTCCACTTACGTCCATTGAATCCTACCAGTCCGTTGTTCCACAGTGGCGGAAAAACTGCATAAACCCCCAAAGCAAACAGGGTGATGTACGACGACTGAGTGTGGCCAGCCGTGAACTGTAGCCCCACCACCAACCCGGCCAGCAAGACGTACAGCCGCGTTTTACCTCGCTGGGCCTGGAGGCTCTCTGGGATTTCACAGCGCGAGACCCTAAGGGTTTCGAAACCTTTAGGGTCTTGCGGATGAGCGATCGAGCGTTTCTCCCGCGCCAGATCGAACAGGAGAAACAGCAGCGGCAGCCAGACGGAGCAATTCAACTGGTTGACGTGCTCCACCTGGGCGCCGACGAAGCCGCTGAAGGCAAAAACCGCCGCCGCCAGCCAGGCCGCCCATCGCCCCAGCCCCAGCGAGAAGCGAGCGTAGAGGTAGGCAAACAGGCCCGCCAAGAAGACGTGCAGCACGATAGACCAACTGACCATCTTGGGCACAGCCAACCAGTAGAGGGGCCAATTCGGGGGATAGAAAAGCGCAGTCTGGGCGTTGGCCAGAAAGGGCGCGCCCATGAAGAGATACGGATTCCACAAGGGCAAGCGGCCCTGGCGCACGATTTCAGCAGCGTAAGCCTTGTAGGGATAGAAATAGGTGAAAACGTCCAGCCCCACCAGGATGAGGTTGGTGAAGGCGATCTTCCAAAAGAAGATCAGGGTTAGAGCCAGCAAGGCGGCCAAAGCGCAAAGGCCTCTGCTCACTCGAGCCGTGAAGCGTGAAACGTGAAGCGTGAAATCTCTCACTTTCGATCCTCAATGCGATAAACGGTGAAGGAGACGCCGCCGCCACGCCGGTAGGTTCGATAGACACGGCGCAGCGCCAATTCCTCCTCAGCCAAGGCAGCCCTCACGCCTACGGTTGATCTCCCGCTGGGGAAGACGCCGCTCCGCTTACGGAGGACGACGTAGCGCTGGGCGTCGTCTACCTGGCGGGCATCCTGAGCCAGCTCCCCAGGCGAAGGGTACCAGCGGAAAACCAGCGGGACATCGAACATGTAGAACGAGTAATGCCAGCCCAGCCAATGGTGATAGAGCACAGAGCCGGCTGGGACGCGATTCCGGAAGTAGTCGGCCACGGCTTCGATCCCATCGTAAGCTCCGTGGTCTCCGCCTATGGGATAGCCGCTCCCCGCCGCCGTCAGGGCTGGACCGATCAATGTGGCGGCCAAGAAGGCGACAGCCAGGACCAGCCGAATACGGGTATTCACCCTCCCCCTGCCCCTCCCTGGAAGGGAGGGGGGAACGCTCGCCAGCGCGCTGCTCCCCAGCCAGACGATTCGCGCCAGCAGCATCAGCAGAAGAGGTACCAGGCCCAGCAGGTAGCGATCCCAAACGTTGAAACTCAACAGCCAGTGCCCCAGCAGGAAAAGGGTGATGAAAGTGATAAGAATTATGTCAAAAAACGCTGCGGAATCTCGCCTCTGCCTGGCCAGACCGTAGAACAGAAGGCAGGGCAGGCCGACCAGTAACAAGAGGTTGAGAACAGGTGAGGCGGTTATGTAATGCAGGATTCGGACCCAATCCCCCAGCCGTTCGACCAGCTCGGCGGGGTCTACCACGGCCAGTCCACCATAGCTGATGAGGCTCTGCTCGAAGTAGTTGGGCTGCAATCGCCAGCGCAGCGAGTCCCACCAAGCCACGGGGGCCATCACCGCCAGGAAGCCGAGGGCGAAGGAGAGGCCCGCCCTCAGTCCCCCCCAAGGTTGGGAGGGAAGCGGACTCCCCTCCCCTGAAGTTAGGGGAGGGAGATTGTGGCGACCAACGGCGATAGCTACCACCAGGGGCGCAAACAGAAGGCCCTGCTGCTTGGTGGCCGCCGCCAACCCCAGCATGAGGCCAGACCAAGCCACACTCCCCTGCGCCGCAAAGCAGAGGGCCGCCAAAACCCAGGCCGCCATCAGACAATCGGTGAAGGCCGTGGGAGCGAACAGGATGTTGAAAGGGCAGAGCGCCATCAGGATCGCCGCCAGGAGGGCCACAGCGCGTCCGTACAGCCGCCGGGCCAGATAGGCGAGAAGGGCGATGCTGGCCACGCTGGCCAGCACGCTGGGCAGGCGGGCGGCCACCTCCGAGGGTCCCAAGAGCTTGAAGCACAGGGCCAGGGTGTAAATGAACAAGGGCGGCTTATCCACTGGGGAATGGATCAAGATCGGATCGCGGCCGGTGACGATTTGGAGGGCCCAGAAGCTGTACAGGGCCTCGTCCTGGTGGAAGCGATTGGCGCCGATGGGAGCCAGGCGAAGGGCTGCTCCCACAGCCATCAGCAACAGCAGACCCACCGCCGCCCAGCGGCCGCCAATCGAGCCTCTTCCCCTCATGAAACGATTAATCAACGAACCGATATTTGATCAACGTCCACAGGGCCGTGATGCCGTCCCGCCAGGTCAGCTTCTTGCCCTGGTGATATTCCCTTCCCTGATAGGAAATGGGCACTTCGTGGATGCGATAGCCCCTTTTCAGCAGCTTGGCCGTGATCTCTGGCTCAAGCTCAAAGCGGCGCGAGAACAACGGGATGGACTTTATGACCTCGGCTCGGAAGGCCTTGTAGCAGGTCTCCATATCGCTCAGGGCGGTGCCGTAGAGAACGTTGGTGACCAGGGTGACAATCCTGTTGCCCAGAGCTTGCAAGAAGAACATGGTCTCCCCAGACACCATGAAGCGCGAACCGTAGACCACCTCGGCCTGGCCTTCGAGAAGGGGCTTGAGCAGCTTGTGGTAATCGCGGGGATCGTACTCCAGGTCGGCATCCTGGATGATGATGAAATCGCCAGAGGCGTGTTCGAGAGCCGTGCGCACTGCGGCGCCCTTGCCCCGGTTGACCTGGTGATAGAAGATCTTCAGATCACCCTTTTTCTCCTCTTCCTTCAATACATCCCTCGTGCCATCCGTGGAGCCATCGTCAACGACCACAATCTCCTTCTCCATCTCAACAGCCCTGACCAAAGCCAGGATCTGCGGCAAGGTCTCCCGCTCGTTGTAAACGGGCATGATCACCGACAGCAGCGGCGAAGCGTCCTTAGAAGGTTGATTCATTTCTCTGATCCCCTTTGCGTCCTGCGTATTTTGCTCCGAATAGTATATCAGATTTCGGCTGGTTTGGCAACAGCGAAAACCACCAAAACCACCCGCCACTCGCCCGTTTGACGTATATGGCTTTTTATAATATACTTGAGTTTAGACAAAGTGTGAAGCCCTCGGCGGCCGTCGAGTTAGGCAACGT
>CAZEBW010000092.1:0-13168 GCA_964510205.1 uncultured Anaerolineae bacterium | reverse complement strand
CGATTTGCTCGTGCAGTCGTCTTTGGGTCTCCTCGTACAGCCGCGCGTTCTCGATGGCCACGGCGGCCTGGGCGGCGAAGGTCTCTGCCAGCCGGGCGTGCTCCTGGGTGTAGAACCCCGGCTCGCGCTTGTCCAGGGCGATCATGCCCACCAGTCGCTCGCCGATCAGCATGGGCGCCCCCAGCCAGGAGCGGATAACGGTCTGCAGGTGGGGGCCTTTTCGGAAGCCCTCGTACACGGTGGGAGCGTCATCCACGATGAGGGGGGCTCGGGTGCGGATCACTTCGCTGTTGGGGTTGTCGCCGTCCACGGGGAAGGAGGAGCGCAGAACCTCCTCCAGATTGGGGAAGCCCCTCCCGCCGATGATCGTCAGCATATCTCCCTGGAGGAGTTGGATAGATGCGCTGTCGTAGGGCACCACCTTTTGCAATTGGGCCAGAATGCGGTCAATCACCTGGTTGCGGTCCAGGGCGGTGGTGAGGGCCAGCGCGGTCTCTCGCAGCGTTTCCTGCTCCAGGGCGCGCCGGCGGGTCTCCTCGTACAGTCGTGCGTTCTGCAGGGAGACGGCAACCTGGTCAGCCAGTGTTTGTAGGGTCGCCTGATCGTCCTCGTCGAAGGCGTTGGGGGCTTCGGCCTCTATCTCCAGAACCCCGATCACTTGCCCAGCGACCTTGATGGGCATTGAGAGCGAGGAGGGGGAGAACCATTCTCCTACTGGATAGACGCGAGAATCGCTGCGGGCATCTTTGACCGATACCGCTTTCCCCGTCTCAGCGGCTATCCCGATGGCGCCTTTGCCCAGAGTCTGGCGATACCCGTGGGGAATAACCTTCCAGAAGTTGTCGGTGGCGGCGGCTGCGTAGAGCTCGCCGGCTTCCTCGTCCATCAGGAGGACGGCGGCGCGGGGATAGCCCAGGTCATCCCGCACGGCGTCCACGGTGTGCTGGAGCAACTTCTGCTGATTGAAAATGGAGGCTACGTGGTGGGCAATGTGATTTAGCGCAGCTAACTGGGCAGCTCGCCGCTTCAGCGATTCCTCCATTTGCACCCGCTCGGTGATGTCGCGCCCCACCGATTGGTATTCCACGATGTCGCCTTGCTCGTCGAATATCGCCCGGTCGGTCCACTGCTGCCAGCGAATCTCCCCGCCGGCCGCTATCACGCGGTGTTCGTAGCTTGCAATGGGATTCTCAGGGGATAAGGAAGTGAATTGACTGACGGCGACTTCTCGGTCCTCTTCGGGAATGAGGGACATGCAGCTATGGCCGAGCAATTCTTCTCGCCTCTTACCGAAGTAGCGACAGTAGGCTTCGTTCACAAAAGTCAGCGCTCCGTCGGGCTGGAAGCGACAGATCAGCTCCGTCTGATCCTCGACCACGGCCCGATAGCGTGCCTCGCTCGCCCGCAGCGCGTCCTCTGTCCGTTTGCGCTCTGCTTCCAGTGTTTTCAATTCAGCCACGCGTTGGCGCATTTCTGCCAATTCTTTGAGGAGCTGCGCTCTTGTCTTACTCTCGTCGTTCATCTCGCATTTCTCCTGGCGCTTCGATGTCTAACCTACGCAAGTCCGTCTTTCATGATCTCGAAAAGGAGACTGGCGTCTATGTTGGCCCCGCTCAGCACCGCCACGACTTTTCTTCCCGCCAGGTTCACCTTGCCGGCCAACAGGGCGGCTATGCCCACCGCGCCGGCGCCTTCCACCACGAGCTGGGCCAGCTCCAGCAGGGAAAAGATCGCGGCGCGCGTCTCCGCTTCGCTGACCAGCACGATTTCGTCAATCAAGTCGCCAGCCACCTCGAAGGGCAGACGGCCAAAGCCCCCGGCCAACCCGTCGGCGATGGTGGGGGCGGCGTCGTACTCCTCGTAGGGGCGACCGTCGCGCAGCGAGAGCAGGGCCGCCGGCGAAGCCTCTGGCTGCACGCCGATGATCCGCACCTGCGGGTTGATGGCTTTGGCGGCTACGGCGATGCCGGCGATCAGCCCGCCGCCCCCCACGGGCGCCAGGATGGCCTCGGCCTCGGGCAGGTCCTCCATGATCTCCAGACCCACCGTGCCCTGGCCAGCGATGGTCAAGGGATCGTCGTAGGCGTGGACGTAAGTGGCGCCGTGAGCTCGCTCGAAATCCACCGCAGCGTGGTGGGCCTCGTCGTAGCTGTTTCCCGAGAGGACAACGTGGCAGTCGTACTCCTCCAGCTTGTTCAGCTTGGAGGTGGGAGCGTTGACGGGCATGAACACGGTGGTCGGCGCGCCGCCCACGGCTCGGGCGGCGTAGGCCACACCCAGGGCGTGGTTGCCCGCTGAAGCTGTCACCAGGCCTCGTGCCTTTTCTCCCTCGGTCAGGCTGGCGACCTTGTTGATCGCGCCCCGCACTTTGAACGATCCCGTCTTCTGCCAGTTCTCCAGCTTGAGATGCACTTGGCAGCCGGCCCGCTGGCTCAAGAGGAAAGAATATGCCAGCGGAGTTCTGGCGATTGAGCCGCCGAGTTGCTGCTGGGCGGCCAAAATGTCTCGTAAGCTCAACATGGTCCCGCTCCTCAGGGTTCGATGCCCAGTATCCGGCCAAGATTATGATAGCACATTCCCCCCAGATAAGCAAACGGGTAGATGGCAAGCTCTGCTCATCTACCCGTGTAGGCGTTCAGCGAGTAACCCATTTCCCCTGTAGGTGTCATCGCGAGGAGCGGCCTTTGCGACGAACTTGGAAGTGAAAACGGCGCGATCCCCAATTCGCGGGGTGGAGATTGCGGCAATCCAGGGGATTGCGGCAATCCAGAGGATTGCTTCGGCAAAAAGACGCCTCGCAATGACACAGCCACTTTGTCTCTTAGTAGGGGAGGGCGAGGAGTTCTTATTCTGCTCTCAACTCCGCCAGCAGCGGCGGGATGACTTCTTGGGGATCGCCCACCACGCCCACGTCGGCTATCTTGAAAATGGGGGCCTGGGGGTCGTCGTGGATGGCCGCCACGAACTTGGCCTCCTGCATGGCAAAATAGTGGTGGACGTCGCCGTGGATGCCGCAGGCGATGTAAAGGTCGGGCTTGACTGTAGCGCCGTCCAACCCCACCAGTCGCTCCGCGCTGATCCAGCCCTCGTCGAAGGCCCCGCGCGAGCCGGCTGCCTGGCCGCCCAGCGTCTCTGCCAGCTTCTCGACCAGCGCAAAGCCGTCGGCATCTCCCACGCCCCGCCCGCCAGCGACGATCACCGACGTTTCGGACAGGGGCGTCTCGGGCCGGACATCCTCGGCGAACGCGCTGAGGATGTTGACTCTGCCCGTGACGCCGCCCAAATCCACGTCCAGCTCCTCCACGTCCCCGTAGCGGTACTCGTCGGCGAAGGGGAGGCGGAAGGCGCCGGGGCGCACCGTGGCTATCTGGGGTTTGGCGCCCAAGAAGGCGCTGACGTGGAAGTACTCGCCGCCGTACACCGGATGCCTGGCCACCAGGACGCGCTCGGTTTCGTCAATGGATAGGTCCAGGCAATCGCAGATCAGGCCCGTCCCCAAGCGTTGGGCCAGGCGGGGGGCCAGCTCCTGCCCCAATTCGGTGGCCCCGAAGAGGATGATCTCTGGCTTCTGCTCTTGGAAGAGGTCGCTGAGCACCTGGGCGTAGGTTTCCAGATGGTATTTGCTGAGCGTAGCGTGCGAAGCTAAGCCGGTAGCGTGCGAAGATAAGCCGTCGTTTGCTAAGTAGACGCTGTCGGCTCCGTACTTGATGAGTTCCTCAGCCACATCCTCCAGGTCCTCCCCCAGCAGGACGGACTGGACATAAGCGCCCAAGCCGGCAGCCATTTCCCGCGCCTTGCCCACCATCTCCAGGCTGATTGGCGTTAGAGTACCATCTTCCACCTCGGCTACCACCCAGATGTCGCGGTGGGTGACCTCCTCTTCTTCTTCCTCAACTGATTCGCCCGTGAGAAGTTCCCAGTATTCCATGTCCATTAGCGCCTCCGTTCCTTATCGTTCAGCGACACTCTCGCGCTCGCGAAGGATTGCCAAATCCGGCGCTCATCGGTTGGATCTGGCGATCCAACCGGAGCAAAGATTCGATGAAGCCAAAGAGATGTGTTTCAGACGAGTTGGCTGGTGCTGTTGGTCGGAATGGTATTCCGACGAATTGACGGATTGCCAATCCGTCCTACAACCGAGATGAAACACACCCAAGCCAAAACCATTAGAAAACACCCTTGTCTCCCAAGAGCTGCGCCAACTCCCTCGCCGCCTCATCAGGCGCGCCGGTGATGAGCTCCCCCAGCGTTCTCTCCGGGGGAAATGCCTCGCGCTGGAGACGGATCAGGGGATTGAGATCCTCTTCGGTCAGGCCCAGGTCGGCCGAGCCCCAGGTGGTGACCTCCCACTCCCGATAGGCGTTCATGATGCGCGCTCCGTGCGGGTAGCGGGGCTGGCTGGCCTGGGGAGCGATGCTGAGCAGCGCAGGCAGACTCACCTCGGCCTCGGCGTAGCTCTCTCCCCAGCGTCGCTTGGCTCTCAGCGTCCCGTTGTCCAGGCCCGAAACCTCGCGGACTGCCAGCACCTGCGGCAGGCCCAGGTACTCGGCCAATCGCGGGCCGAGTTGGCTGGCGCCAGTGTCGAGGGCTCGTTGGCCGGTCAGGATCAGACCGTAGTCGCCGATTTTCTCGATGGCTTTGCCCAGGATTCGTGCGGCGGCGGCAGCGTCCGCCTCGGCGAACGCCTCATCGGTCAGCAGGTACGCCTGGTCGGCTCCCATGGCCAGCGCTTCCCGCAGCGCGTCATCCACCCTCGGCTCCCCCAGGCTGAGGACGACGACCTCGGCGCTGTGGGTGTCCTTCAGCCGCAGAGCCTCTTCCAGGGCGTTCTTGTCGTTGGGGTTGATGATGTAGTTCTCCTGGTTGACGAAGACCCGCTCCAGCCGACGGTGGACGGTGAAGCCGGCGGGGTCGAGTATCTGCTTGATGGTAACGATGATTCGCATGGGGAAACACTCCTTTCTGGAGACTGAAAGCTAGAAGCTGAAAGCTAAAAGCTGGAAGCTGGAAGCTGGGTTCACCTGTAGGGTTCCTGGTGGCCCTTGATGATTGATTGAAGAAATTTGTTAAGCTGCTTGCCCAAGATGGTGTACTGCTATTCAGCAACCAGCTATGCACTGATACGCACTCCCTCTGGGCGGAAGATCTGATTGGCGATGACGATGCGCTGTATTTCATTGGTGCCCTCGAAGATCTCGGTGATGCGCTGGTCACGGAAGGCGCGTTCGATCCAGAAGTCGCGGCTGTAGCCCGTCCCGCCGTGGATCTGGAGGGCCTTGTCAACACAGCGGTGGATCACCTCGGAGCCATAGACCTTGCACATGGCCGCCTCCTTGGTGTGGGGCTGACCGGTGTCCACCAACCAGGCGGTGCGATAGACCAAAGAGCGCAGCGCCTCGATCTCGGTGGCCATGTCAGCGATCATCCACTGGACGGATTGTTTTTGGGCGATGGGCACGCCAAATTGCCGGCGGGTCTTGGCCCACTGGATGCTGGCCTCCAGACAGGCGTCCGCCCCACCTAGGCAGGCAGCTCCCAGGCTCAGGCGGCCTACGTCCAGGGTCTTCATAAAGGTGACGAAGCCGGCCCCGAACTGACCTAACACATTCTCCTTGGGCACGCGGCAGTCCTCAAAGATGACCTCCGCCGTTTGGCTGCCTCGGATACCCATCTTGTTTTCCTCGCTGCCCACCTGGACGCCCGGAAACTCCTTCTCCACGATGAAGGCCGTTATTCCACCTCGGGCTCCCAAAGAGGGGTCGGTGACGGCCATGACGCTGAGAATATCGGCGTGGCCGCCGTTGGTGTTGAAGGTCTTGGTGCCGTTGAGGACATAATAATCGCCATCGCGCACGGCTCTGGTTTTGATGGCTGCCGCATCAGAGCCGGCATCGGCTTCCGTGAGCACAAAGGCCCCGATCTTCTCGCCCTTGGCCAGGGGTTTTAGGTATTTCTCTTTTTGCTCCTCTGTGCCGCCGAGATAGATGGCCATGGCCCCGATGCCGGTGTGAGCGCCGATGATGGTGGCTGTTGAGGGACAGACCTTGTTCATCTCCTCCATCAGGATGCAATAACCCATCTCGCCCGCCCCACAGCCGCCGTATTTCTGGGGAAAGGGAACGCCCATCAGGCCCAATTTAGCCGCCTTCTCAATGGTCTCGAAAGGGATGCGATCCTGTTCGTCTATCTCTCTGGCCAGGGGCCGCGCCTCGTTCTCGGCGAAATCGCGCACCATCTGACGAAATAGTTGGTATTCTTTGGGAAAGGTAAAGTCCATTGGAAACCTCCACTTCGGAAAGCTGAATACTAAATACTGAAAGCTGGAAGCTGAAAGCGAGTTTCCAGTTTTCAGCTTTTAGCTTTTAGCTTTTAGCTTCTAGCTATGGCTTAATCGCCAACCCCTTTTCCTTTAGGATATCTCTGGCGATGACGAAGCGCTGTATCTCGTTGGTGCCTTCCATGATTTTCAGGGCGCGGAAATCGCGGTACATGCGCTCGATGGCGTATTCCTTCATGTAGCCGAAGCCGCCGTGCACCTGCAGCATTCTGTGGGCTGCCTCCATAGCTATCTCGGAGCCAAGGAGCTTGGCGATGGATGCTTCGCGGGTGTAGGTCGCTCCCGTGTCAGCCAGCCAGGCGGTGTGGTAGACCAGGTAGCGCAGGGCTTCGACCTCGGCCGCGGTATCGGCGATGAAGTTCTGGATGGCCTGCTTGGTGGCGATGGGCCCGCCGAACTGCTCGCGCTCGATGGCGAATTGGACGCCAGCCTCCAGCGCGGCCTGCGCCCCACCCAGGCAGATGGCCGATAGGCTCAGGCGCGCGAAGTCCAGCGCTTTCAGCGCGATCTTTAATCCGTCTCCCTCTTGGCCCAGCAGGTTGGCTGTCGGCAGGCGGCAATCGTCGAAATAGAGGGTGTTGCAAGTGAGGCCGCGCAGGCCCATCGTCGGCTCGCGGTAGCCCACCTTGAAGCCGGGCGTGTCTCTGTCCACGATGAAGGCGCTGATCCCCCTGGTCCCTGCCTCGGCGTCGGTGACGGCGAAGACGAGGAAGACGTCGGCCATCTCGCCGTTGGTGGCCCAGGTTTTGCGGCCCTTGAGCACGTAATCTTGGTCGCCATCTCGGCTGGCCCTGGTCTCCATCGCTGTGGGGTCGGAACCGGCCGCCGGTTCGGTCAAGGCGAAGCAGCCTATGCTCTCCCCGAAGGCCATCGCCTCCAGGTACTCGCCCTTTTGCTCGTCGCTGCCGTGGTCCAGGATGGTTTTAGCCGCCAGCCCGTTGTGCACGCTGATGGCCACGGCCGTGGACGTGCAGGCCCTGGCCATCTCCTCCAGCAGCAGGCAATAACTGACTGCGTCCAGAGCCACCCCTTCGAACTCCTCCGGGAGAAGCGCCCCCAGGAAGCCCTGCATGGCCGCCTTTTGCAGTATGCCCGGCGGCAGTTTCTCTTGTTGGTCTATCTCCTCAGCCAGGGGGGCGATCTCGTTGGCGGCGAAATCGCGGAACATTCTCTGGAACATCCGCTGTTCTTCGTTGAGTGCAAAGTCCATGGTTTATCCTCCCCACACTGTTGGGTGGCCTTCAGCGATCTAGGCCGCCAGGGTGGCAGCACGCGGTGAGGGTCTAAAGGGTTTGATGGTTGGCTCGTTGAAAGACCCCGCTCGATGTTTGGACGTCATTGTCCTGGTGGTCGAGTAGCGGTCGTGGCTTCGTATCACCGCCGCTGCTCACCCTGGCGGCGAGCAAGGAGAAGGTGTCTTCGATTGAGAGGGGAGGCGTCCTCGCCGTGGCTGCGGTGCTTGGGCGATGATGGCGAGGACGCCTGGCCCTCATGAGGAAGGGACGTGCGATGCAAGGGTGTGATGGGGGCCCGTCCCGGACCTCGCTACTTGAAGGCTCGTAGTGGCGACTTCAGTCGCTTGAACGACTAAAGTCGTTACTACAAACCGTCTCTTACTTATCCTTGAACTGCGGCTTGCGCTTCTCGAGGAAGGCCTTGAGCCCTTCCTCCATGTCTTCGCTGCCCTGCAAGTTGACGAACTGCTGGGTTTCGATCTCCAGCCCGGATTGGAGATCTTGGTCCAAACCCTCGTTCACGGCGTCAATGATGGCCGCGATGGGCAGCGCGCTCTTAGATATGATGCGCCGGGCAAGCCCCGTGGCCTCTTTGAGCACTCGCCCTGTCGGCACAACCTTGTCCACCAAACCGATGCGGTAGGCTTCTTGGGCGGTGATAGGGTCGCCGGTGAGCATAATCTCCAGGGCCTTGCCCTTGCCCACCATGCGCGGCAGGCGCTGAGTGCCTCCCCAGCCGGGGATGATGCCCAGGTTGATCTCGGGCTGTCCGAGGCGCAGTCCGTCTTCGGCGAGGCGGATGTGGCAAGCCATGGCCAGCTCGTTTCCGCCGCCCAGGGCAAAGCGGCCGTTCATGGCGGCGATGACCGGCTTCTTGGAGGCCTCGATCTTGTCGAACACCTCTTTGCCTTTGCGCATGAAGGCCTCTGCCTCCTCGGGCTTGTCCTTGACGGCGTAAATCTCGTTGATGTCGGCCCCGGCCACGAAAAACTGGCCCGCCCCGGTGATGATGATGGCCTTGACCTCGTCGTTGGCCGTCACCTCGTCGAAGGCGGCGCCGAGTTCGCTGACCACTTGCTTGTTGAAAGCGTTGGCCGGCGGGTGATCAATGGTCAGGGTGGCGATGCGCCTCTCCACCGCGATCTTCACGTACTGATATTCTCCCATTTGCTGTGCTCCTTTCCATCCGTAGGTTCGTAAACTCGTAAATTCGTAGACTCGGAATTGATTACGAATTTACGAATCCCGAATCTACGAATCTACTTCAGACCGTCCACTCCATGAACCCCCGGCCCGTCTCCTTCCCCAATTCCCCGGCCTTCACTTTCTGATAGAGCAGGTCCACGGGGTGGAAGCGGGGACCGTATTTCTCTTCTAGCTCCTCCAGCTTTTGCACCACGACGTCCAGGCCCACGCCGTCGGCGTACTCCAGGGGACCCATGCGCTGGTCGCCCACTTTCATGCCGATGCCGGCGATGCAGGCCATGTCAATGTCGTTGACGTTGGCGATGTCTTCCTCCACGCACATGGCGGCTTCGTTGATCATGGGCATCATCAGCCGGTCCACGCTGAACTCTGTGCCGGTGGTCACCTGGCCCGATTCCTGCAGCTCCTTGATCATCTGCTTGACTGGCTCGTCGGTCTGCTCACCGTAGCCGTAGAAGCCCGCGCCCGCCTTCTCGCCAAAGCGGCCCGATTCGATCAGCTTCTCCCAGAGAGGAGCGGGGGCTACGCGGTCGCCGTACTGGGAGTGTAGGTACTCGCCTACGTCGGCGCACACGTCAATGCCGATCATGTCCATCAGAGTGAAGGGGCCCATGGGCCATCCGAAGTCCGTCATGGCCTCGTCTATCTCGGCTGCGGTGGCCGCACCCTCTTGCAGGCAGATCACGGCCTCGTTGAGGTAGGGCATCAGCAAGCGGTTGACCAGGAAGCCGGGGCACTCCTTGACCACCACGGGGATCTTGCGCAGCTCCTCCGTGAAGCGTACCACGTCGTTCACGGTCTCCTGATCGGTGTCCGTGCTGGGGATGACCTCCACCAGTTTCATAATGTGGGCCGGGCTGAAGAAGTGCATTCCGATCACCTTGTGGGGGCGCTTGGTGGCCGAGCCCATCTCCTGGATGGACAGCGCGGAGGTGTTGGAGGCGAAAATGGTCTCCGGCGGGCAGATCTCGTCCAGCTCGCCAAAGACCTGCTGCTTGATCTTCATGATCTCTGGCACGGCCTCGATGACGATGTCCACGTCGGCGAACTCGTCGTAGTCCAGGGTGGGGATGACCAAGTCCATCTTCTCCTGCATGGTGGTGGGCGCCATCTTGCCCTTGTCCACTCGCCGCTGGTAAATGCGCCGGATGGTGGCCATGGCCTTATCCAGCATCTCTTGATCAATGTCCTTCATCACCACCGGCAAGCCCGCGTAAGTGATGACCTGGGCGATCTCCCCGCCCATGAACCCCGCGCCGACTACTCCGGCCTTAAAAATGTACATGTTTCAACCTCCTTTGATTTGTCGTGAATGAGTTGACGGGTAACGACGTAACGGGGCAATGAGGCGATGAGTTGGCAGCTTGCGAGTGCACTCGTTGCCTCGTTCCTTGTTGCCTTGTTGCCTCACTAACTACCACGTCGCCAGCATGATCGCCGCCTGCGGATCGTCGAGACGCACGAAGTACATCCAGTCGTCGGGATACTTGGCGAAAGCGGCATCGTTGGCGGCTCCCAGCGTCTGGCCTAAGAAGTATTCCCCGCTCTCAGGCTCGATAGCCACTACCCCTTCCTGGCTTTCCAACTTCCCTTGGATCCCCTCGAAAACCTCCTTGCCCTTGGCGATGAACGCCCCACGAGCTTCCTTATCCTTGTACAACGCCGTATTGGCCATGCGTCTTCCTCCCTCCAGGTTCGTGAAATCGTAGATTCGTAAGCTCGTAGATTCGTGAATTCGGGTCTGGCACGAATCTACGAATTCCGGGTCTACGAGTTTACGGGCTTACTTCCTCTCGATAACCATCGCCCCACCCATCCCGCCGCCCACGCAGGCGGTGGCCAGGCCCAGGTTCACGTCGCGCTTGATCATCTCGTTGAGCAAGGTGACCACAAAGCGGGTGCCGGTGCAGCCCACGGGGTGGCCCAGGGCGACGGCTCCACCATTGACGTTGACCCTATCCCAGTCCCAGCCGTCCTTTTCCAGTTCGATGCCCACGGCAATGGATTGGGCGGCGAAGGCCTCGTTGAGCTCGATGAGGTCAATGTCCGTCAGCTTCAGCCCCGCTCTGTCCAGCGCTTTGGGCACGGCCTTGCTGGGGCCGATGCCCATGATCTCCGGCGGCACGGCGGCGTAGGCGTAGCTGCGGATGGTTGCCAGCGGTTCGTAGCCCAGCGTTTTGGCCTTCTCCGCCGTCATCACGATCATGGCTGCCGCGCCATCGGAGATGGGGCAAGCGTTGGCCGGGGTGACCGATCCGCCTTTTTTGAACACGGTGGGATACAGGCCGGCCTTCTGAACCGAGAGGGCCGGGTTGATGCACTCGTCGTTGACGATATTCTCGTAGGCTACCTCCTCACCAGCTACCTTTTTGGATACGCGCACGGGCACGATCTCGTCTTCGAACTTGCCCATCCGGGTGGCGCGGAAGGCCTTCTTGTGGCTTTGCACCGCGAACTGGTCTTGCTCCTCGCGACTGATGTCGTACATCATGGCCAGGTTTTCCGCCGTGTAGCCCATGATCATGCCGCAAACGGGATCGGTCAGCCCTTCCCACAGGGTGTCGGTGAACTGATCGTGGCGCAGTTTGAGCCCCCACCGCGCTCCACGCACCACGTAGGGGGCCGTGCTCATGCTCTCCGTGCCGCCCACCAGAAAGACCTCTCCATCGTTGGCCTGAATGGCCTGGCAGGCCGAGGAGATGGCCACCATGCCCGAGACGCAGTTTCGCTGCACGGTGTAGCCGGGCACGTGGGTGGGGACCCCGGCCATCAGCGCGGCCACGCGGCCAATGTTGGGCGCGTCGGAGTATTGGCCGATGCAGCCGAGGATGACGTCGTCAATCAGGTGGGGATCGAGCTCCGTGCGTTGGATCACCTCTCGCATAGTGATGGCGGCCAACTCTTGGGCGGGCAGAGTTTTGAAGGCGCCGCCGTGCCTGCCGATGGGGGTGCGCACTCCCCCGACGATGACTACTTCTTTCATTTTCTCCTCCTCGATAATCGGATTTAGTTACTGTTGGCTCGCAGGCCGCGCAGGAACAGCTCGAAGGTTTCGTCGAACACCGCTTTAGGCTCTGCGGGGATCATCTCCTGCCGCACGGGATTGGCCATCAGGGTGAGCGCGCCGTTGAGGGCCCCCCAGAGCACGCCTGCGGTCAGCGAGGGGTCGTCGGCAGCGAACACGCCCTCCTCCGTCCCCTGGCGTATCGCTCTTGCCGCTAGGTCCAACCCCTTTATGCTTTCCGTCAGGATTTCCTGATATAGCTCTGGGGGTACTCTCTGCCGGAAACGCCCCCGGTCCAGCGCCAGCAGCAGGCGGAAATAGTTGGGATGGGTTTGGGCGAATTGCCAATAGGCTTCTGCCAATTGGCGGAGGTGTTGCTCGGCGGAAAGCGATTCTTGGGGGGCGTAGGCGGCCTTCAGTTCGGACAGCAGAATGAACAGGCCCTCTAAAAGCAAATGAGCAAGGATGGACTCCTTGCTCTCAAAATAAAGATATACGGTTCCCTTGCTGACTTCGGCCTGAGTTGCTACGTCATCCACCGTGGCACGATGGATGCCTTTGTCGAAGAAGACTTCCCTGGCGGCCTCTAGGATTTCCTGCTGCCTTCTCGCCTTCTCGCGAGCGCGCCGCTGCGCTGTGGACATGCCCCGGCCTTCCTGTTGAAAACCTTCGGTCACTTACTGACTGGCAGTCATTATACAACAAAAGGCCGATGTTGTCAAGTGGTTCTTCTTCGCCGCCTCCTCCTCTTGACCGACACTTTGTTGGCCTGACGGCAGCGGGGACACTCCACCACGTAATGACGGGGAGGAGCTTCGCCCTCGTCAAGGCTTTCAGCCAGGACTTCCTCGTCTACGGTGAAACTCCAGCTACACTTGAAGCACGTTACGTTAATCATCATAACCTCCACTTGTTCCCTCAGCATCTCGTTGCTCCATCGCCCTAATTGTAATGCTAGTTGAGGATTTTGGCAAATGCTCCTTTGACAAGGGGTGTAAACTGTGCTAGCATCATTTCATCTCTTTGCCAACAGGTTGGGGCAGACTCCAGCTAGAGAGTCGCACGTCTCAGCTATGAGCTGCTGGTCGCCGGCGTGGGGGTCAGGGTGGGTGTGGGGATCAGGGTGATCCTCGGCAGCGGTGTGGGCGTGGGCGTAGGCAGCTCTGGTTCGGGTATCAGCGCCACGATGAGGCTCAAGATCATGCTGGCGACGACCACCAGGCCCAGTACACTGAAGATGATCCGCTGTTTTCTGCTTCGCGAACGTTTCATTGCTGTTTTCCCTCCGCAGAGTATTATACTATCTTTCGCCCATCTGCGCTAGTCGGTGTGGGGGAGCGTTACGCATTTGGGACAAGCTCCTGGAAGGCTTCAGGAGGCCAACCC
>CAZEBW010000091.1:0-13734 GCA_964510205.1 uncultured Anaerolineae bacterium | reverse complement strand
TGGGTTGGCCTCCTGAAGCCTTCCAGGAGCTTGTCCCAAATGCGTAACGCTCCCATTTGTACCATTGACGTCTGCGCCTAGATTTGATATAATGTAATGGTGGAAGACCCGTTCAATTCTGTGCTCCCTGCTCTGCGTCTACCCAAACAATGAGGCGACGTTCCTGTATGTCGTCCGCCGCCCCCTGAGAAGTTGGAGGTATTCGATGAGTATTCGCCGTATTCTCCGCGATCCAATCTGGCAATTCCTTGGGACCATCGCCGGTCTTCTGGCGATCCTGGCAACTTACAACATCTTCTTCTTGGAGAGAGAAGTCAAGGCCCTCCACATAGTGACCTTAGCCAGCACATCCATGGTGAAAGTGGAGCAAAGCATCACTGAGGACATCAATGTGCTCTATAGAGATCAACCTATTGCTAACCTTTCCCTCTTTCAGATAAAGATAGAGAATGCTGGTAATCAGGCAATCCGTGAGGAAGACTATGTACGGCCTATCAAGTTCACGTTCCCACCGCAGGCAGAAATCGTCGAAGCCGACATAGTAGAATCCAGACCTCCAAACATCGGAATGACTGTGCAGTGGGATCAGAATCATGCCACCTTGTCGCCGGTTTTATTGAATGCACAGGATCGAGCCATCGTCAGACTCTTGGTGACCAACATGCCCTTCAACAGCGATGCACAGCCATTCGATGTTGACGCAAGAATTGCCGAGGTAAAAGAGGTCCACCTCGTGGAAGCGATTGAAGAGACCATCCTTGACAGACTCGCTCACGATAGATCGTTCCGTTCGGGGTTCTTTGGGGGATTGTTCATGGCCCTGGTTGTGGGATGGGCGTCCCGGCAGATTCTATATTATTGGAATCGAGTACTACAGTTTTACATTTCTATCTCAGAACCTACTGTAGCAAGGCCGGGGCCCAGCTCCCTTAGAGGCTGGACCGGAGCGCTCCTTGCTTTCTTAATTCTAGCAACTATCGTTATCTTTACGCTATTCTTAATGAATAGATTCCTAGGCTTGATCTAGGGACCTAGGGTAAAGACTCAGAAAGGTGCTCATCTCTGGCCGTAGCCTAGTCAATGCAAGTCCATTGGCAGGGGCACGGAAAAGGAGGTCCTGTGTCAGCCCAAAAACCCATTGAGCGCACCTTCCCCATCAGCGAGGTCAACCGCATCGCCGAGCGAAAGGTGATGGGTGAGTCCGATATGAGCTTGCATGATCGCACTAACGACAAACTGGTCGTTAGAATGTCGTTAGAAACAAGGAGACTATCCATGCCCAAATGAAAACCCATTGAGCGCACGTTACCCATCAGCGTTGTGACTGTTCAGCGTGTCATCCATCATTGACGTTTCATCCGGCGTATGGTATAATGCTGGGGTGATAAAACGAGGCAAGCAGCTTCAAATGGGGCTTGAATCGCTTTGCTGCAGAAGAAGGAGGCCAAAATGCTGATACAGGATGTTGTTGAGCCTCGACCCGATGTCTTATCCGGGAACTTTCAGGGTGACCTGAGGGCCTATCGCGTTGGCCGCGAGAGGGTGATGCTGCACAGAGGGATCAGCCTGCTGGAATGCCCGGTGCCGGTGCTGCGAGTCGCGTTTTAACGGGCGCGTTCTAACAACAAGAGGAGAGTCTGCGTGACTCTCCTCTCGCGACCGGGTACTCCCGATCCGTCATTCTTTGATATTGTAGCGAGTTTTTTGACATTTGTCAAGGGGGAATTCCATGCCCAATCAAAAACCCATTGAGCGCACGTTCCCCATCAGCGTTGTGACTGTTCAGCTGTTGAGCTGCTAAAAGAGTCTACCATTTTCCTTACAGGAAGGTAAGTAGGTGTGGGCAAGCTAGAGAGCATACACGAGCCAAACGCGCCATTGCTCAGCGCCCAAGACGCCATTCAAGATGCTGAACGATTGCGGGAGTTACTGTGGCGCAATCGGCAGCGGGCGGAGCAAGAGGTGCAATTGCAGGTACCCTTCACGGTGATTCTGAAAGCCATTGACCAACTTGGGACAAGCGAACTGCACCTGCTGGCCCAGCGGCTCGAGGATCGGTTGGCAGCTATGCGCTCATGACAGCGGGGAGATTGCTTAATATGGATGAGAGTGCTTTGCCTTTTGGCCATAACTTTGGTTCGCAAGAAGGTGTCCTCGATTCCCTGCACGACTGGGGCTATCGGGTCGAGTGCACGCCCTGGGATGTCTCCGATCTGCCAGGCCGTGCTCAAGAGTTGATCGGCGCCATGATCCTCGTCTCTCACTACGGTGATGGGGTGGCGCCTTTCCAGGCTTTCTTGATTGAACTGGATGTACCTCACAAGGTCAAGCGCATCCGCCGCACCGATCTGAGGATAATCCTCGACCCCTTTTACCGTCGCTATCCCCAGGGTGAGTACCTGTTCATCTTCGCTCTACCGGACTACACCAACGTGGCCCTTGTCAGCCCTAAGCGGATCCGCCGCGAGGAGGGCTTGGCTCCCAAACTCCAGCTCCGCATCCTGACCCTTGACCCCAGCCACCTCTACCACACCGACCTCTGGGTTCTGAGGGAGATACGGCTGGAGCCCCACGAGCAAAAGGCCGACGCTATCTGGCGGAAGCACCTGGCCGCCTTCGACGTCGAGCGGGTCACCCGCCGCTTTTACGAGGACTACAAAGAGGTGTTAGCCACACTCAAGGGCGAATTGACCCGTCAGCGCCGCGTCGGGGCAAAACCCGCTGAAATCCACGCTTTTGCCCAGCAACTTCTCAACCGTTTGATGTTTCTCTATTTCGTCCAGAAGAAGGGCTGGCTGCGATGGGGCGACGGCACACCTGACACCCATTACCTGGCCAGCCTGTGGCGAGCCTACGGCGACGACCAGCGCCAGCCCAAAGGCTATTTCTATGCCCACTGGCTGCGCCCGCTTTTCTTGGATGCTTTCAACAAGCGGATAGCGGACATCCGCGCCAATACCCATCTCCCCCCGGAGATCAAGGAATCTTTTCTGCGGGTGCCTTATCTCAACGGCGGCCTCTTCGAGGAAAACAAACTGGACGCGCTGGATTTCTCTGTCCCCAATGGGTACTTCGGAATGCTTTTTGACCGCTTCCAGAAGAAGGAGCCCGGTTTCCTGGAGCGCTACAATTTCACCGTGGACGAGAGTACCCCGCTTGAGGTGGAGGTGGCCGTTGACCCCGAGATGCTGGGCAAGGTCTACGAGTCACTAATCGCCGAGGAGGAGCGGCATCGCAGCGGCATCTTCTACACTCCCCGCGCAGAGATTGACTACATGTGCCGCCTGGCTCTTATCGAATACCTGCACGATCAAACGGACTTCTCAAAGGACGACCTCATCCCCCTGGTGATGGACCCCTATCGCCTGATGGAAGGCAGCTCCGTCCAATTCCCTGGGTTCTCCGCCAAGCGGCTTCGCAAGATTGACAAAGCGCTGGAGGACGTTCGTGTGGTGGACCCGACGGTCGGGTCTGGCTCCTTCTTGGTGGGGATGATGAGGGTGCTGGTTGAACTGCAGAAGGCTATCGCCCGAAAGTTGGAGCGCAAACGCTTCAACGAGTTCGACCTCAAGCGGCGCACCATCATGGAGAACCTCTACGGCGTGGACGTGAAGGAATGGGCGGTACGAGTATGCGAACTGAGGCTGTGGCTGTCGCTGACCATCGAGGCTGAGGAGCGGGACATCGGACTCTATACCAGCCCGGTGCTTCCCAAGCTCTCCTTCCGCGTCCGCTGCGGCGACAGCCTGGTGGAGGAGGTGGCGGGGATACCGCTAGTGTTGCGCAGGGGAGAGGCCATGCCCGGCGTCTACATCTCGCCACGGCTCGAACACAGGCTTAACAAGCTGGCGGAGATGAAGGCTGACTATTTCGGTGGTCGCTCGCCGCTGAAGCCGGAGCAGATCGAGCGCGAGGAGTCGAAGCTGCTGCAGGGGGTGCTCAACGCCGCAATTGACCGCATCAATCGTCAGTTGGACGCACTGCGCACTCCATTGGAAGAGCAAGCCGCTTTCAAGGAGATGGAGGTCCCAACCCCGAAGCAACTCCAACTGGGCGAGAAACAACGGAAGAGGCAGATTCGTACCTTTACCCAGCAGCGCAAAGACTTGATCAAGGTGCGAAGGGAGTTGGGCAGGGGCAAAACGCCCCCCTTCTTCCTCTGGGACGTGGGCTTCGGCGAGGTCTTCGCCGAGAAGGGCGGCTTCGACATCGTCATCGGCAACCCGCCCTACGTGCGTCAGGAGGAGATAGGCCCACCGACCGAAAATCCAGACGACTACGGGCCGGACGAGTGGCGGGAGCGCAAGGGAGATTACAAAGACCGATTGGACCGAGGCGTCCAGGCCCTTTGGGGAAGCGCCCTCAAGGTGAGCCGCAGGAGCGACCTGTACGTCTACTTCTATCATGGCGGCCTCTCCCTCCTGCGGGAAGGCGGTGTCTTCTGCTTCATTAACTCCAATTCCTGGCTGGATGTAGGCTATGGAGCAGATCTCCAAGAGTTCCTGCTTCGCCGAATGCGCATCCTGCAAGTGATTGACAACCATGCCAGGCGCTCCTTCGAGGCCGACATCAACACCATCATCGTCCTGCTGCAGCGGCCCGAGACCGATGGGTCTCAGTGGCAGCACGTGGCCCGGTTCATCGCTTACCGGAAGCCGTTTGAGGAAATCCTTACTGTTTCCAACTTGCTGGCCATCGAGCGAGCTACCGAGGTGACCCGAACCGACGACCTGCGGGTCTATCCCATTACCCAACGAGACCTCCTGCTGGACGGAGCCGATCTCTCCGAAGAGGAAAAGCAGACAGCCATGGACTTCGCCGCTCTGGACGCGGTGAAATACCAGGGCGGCAAGTGGGGCGGCAAGTTCCTCCGCGCCCCGGACATCTTCTTCACCATCTTGGAGAGGGGCAAGGGGAAGCTGGTCCGCCTGGGCGACATCGCCGAGGTGCGCTTTGGCATCAAGACCGGTGCCAACGACTTCTTCTACCTGGAGCCCACGGGCCAGCCTGCCCCTGAGGGGTTAGTGCATGTACGCAACGGCGCGGGATGGGAGGGCTATTTGGAGGCGGAATACCTTAAGCCAATGCTATTCTCGCTAAAGGAATGCCCCGAGATCAGGCTTGATCCTCGTAACTTCCGCTACTTGGTTTTCCTTTGCCGCAGACCAAAATCTGAGCTGAGACGGCTGGAACACATCCATGTCTTGAGCTACATCGCGTGGGGTGAAAATCAAACTACCAGGAGTGGTGATCGGCTTCCGGATGCTCCGAGTCTGCGCGGTCGCCAAGTTTGGTATGCCCTGCCAGAGCAGAAGCCGCCAGATTTTATATCAAACCGATTCATCGGTGAGCGGTTTCTATTTGTCGAGGGCTCTGACTTCCCGGTTTGCGATGTATTCTTCATTGGGTATTTTAACCGCCACCAGCTGGGCCAAAATCCAATGATGGGGCTGGCGATTCTTAACTCCACGCTTACTGTGCTCGTAGCTGACGTCCTCGGGAGAAAAACCTATGGTATTGGTGTGATGTACCTTTACGGGCCTGAAGTCAACGGCCTCCTGCTCCTTGACCCAGCTCATCTCACGTTGTCCCATCAGGAGCGTCTGTTACAAGCATTTGACCAGATGTGTCGGCGCGACATCCACGGCATCTTCGAAGAACTTGGCCTTCCCAAGCCCAATCGCGACTACAGCAACATCAACCCCAACGATGTGTCGCTAGACAAAGTGCTCCCCGACCGGCGGGCGCTGGACCAAGTGGTCTTCGAGGCGCTGGGGCTCACGGAGAAGGAGCAACTGGAGGTGTACCGAGCGGTGGTGGAGTTGGTGAAGAACCGGCTGGCAAAGGCGAGGAGTGTGTAGAATAGGCTATCGCTCTAAGAAACACCACGCGAGGAGGATTAGCTGTATGGCGAATGATAACCAGCAATCTTTCACTATTCCTGATCTCATTGACAACAGCGTTCCTGAACGCACCCTGAGCACGGTGCTAAATCGCCTCTTGGCTGCAGGGCCGGCGGTGCGCATCGCCACCGGCTTCTTCAACCTGGGCGGCTACGCCCTCCTGCGCCAGGGGCTGGAGCAGGCAGGAAAGGTATGCCTGCTTTTGGGCAAGGAACCCTCCCCCTCCGGCGTGGATTTGGACACCACCGTTGACCTGGAAGAGGTCACCGACGAGATAGACGCCGATATGCAGGAGGCGATGGCCACCGGCAAGCGCAGTGACCACAAACTGGTACAATCCTTCCTGGACTTCCTCGGACGAGAGGACGTCGAAGTCTGCCTCTACCCCAGACGCTTCTTCCACGCCAAGGCCTACATCCTGGAAGGCGTTCCACCGTTTGGCGCCTTGGCCATCGTCGGCTCGTCCAACTTCACCGCTGCTGGCCTCACCGCTAACACCGAGCTGAACGCGGTGCAGAAGCAAGAGGCCGTCGCCAAGGATTTCGTCGGCTGGTTCGACCGCTTCTGGTCCGAGGCCGAGGATTACAAGCCAGCCCTCATCGAGCTCTACAAACGCGCCACAAAGCTGTACTCCCCCTATCTCATCTACATCAAGTCCCTCTACGAGACCTTCGCTGATAGGCTGGGAGCAGATCTGGCTCCCACCGAGGAACGGCCAAGCCCCATCTCCCTGGCCGATTTCCAGCACGATGGTTATCTCACTGCCAAGGACATCCTGGAGACCTACGGCGGCGTGCTGGTGGCTGATCCCGTCGGCTATGGCAAGACCTATTTGGCCTTGCGCCTCCTGGACGATTACGCCTATCAACTGCGTCAGAAGACCCTGGTCATCTGCCCGGCCCAGCTCAGGGATGTTTGGTGGAGGCCCAAGCTCGATGTCTACCGCATCTATGCCCACGTGGAATCTCAGGAGCGTGTCAGCCAGACCGATTTTCCAATAGGCGACTACACGGACTGCGATCTGGTCATCGTGGATGAATCTCACAACTTCCGCAATCCATCCACCAATCGTTACGAGAACCTTACTCATCTTCTTTCCACGGACAAGCCAAAGAAACTCGTCTTGATGACTGCTACGCCCGTCAACACCAGCGTCTTTGATCTCTATCAGCAAGTGCAGCTCATTACTGGAGACCAAGATGATTACTTCGCTGGGGTAGGCATTCCCAGCCTGCGGGGCTACTTTGTCCAGGTTGATCAAAACAGAGAAGCTCTCCTTGATCTCCTGGAGACCATTGCCGTGCGCCGCAGCCGGGGGTTCATCCATCGTAATTACCCCGATGCCGAGATTGACGGCCATCCGATCAACTTCCCAGAACGGAAGCTCCACACCGTCCACTATAGCCTCGAGGACGTCTACGAGGGACTCTATGTCGAGGTCGCTCGGCTCATCGAGGATCTGCATGTGGCGCCTTATCATCTCGACTTCTATCGGAGAGGTCTGCTGGAACTTGGCCCTTGGGAAGGCTTGAAAGAGGCTTTACAGGAGGCAGGGCTATCGCCCAAGCAAGCGGAAGACCTGGCATGGGACATGGGCCGACAGGCATCCCTGGTGGGCATCCTCAAGACCCTTTACCTCAAGCGCCTGGAATCCTCGGTCGCGTCCCTCAGAGTCAGCCTGGAACGGCAGATGCGTTTCCAGCGGCGGTTCCTGGAGCGATTGCAAGCGGGGAGGCTTCTGGATGCCACATCCTTCCGACGCATCGAGAGCGTCGTCCGCAGCATGGCGGGCGAGGATGTGGATCAGGAGTGGGAGGAAGCCGGAGATGAGGTCGAAGCCCTCATCTCCCAACTCCCGGAGATAGATCCGACGCGTTATGACATTAACGTCCTTGAGGCCGCTGTGAGCAGGGATATTGGGGCCCTGGAGGTCGTGTGCCAAAAGCTGGAGACGTTGACTGCTAGAGAGGACGATAAATTGGCCGCTTTGAAAAAGCTGCTCACTGGCGAGCTCAAGGGGAAGAAAGTTGTTCTCTTTACATTCTTCAAAGATACGGCCCGCTACCTATATCGAGAGCTGCGTAACGATGAAAGCTTCTTGCGAGCACTTGGTCACAGTCGCCTGAGCATCACCGACGGCGGCATCAAACCCCAGGAGCGCAAAGATCGCATCATCCGCTTTGCCCCTAAAGTCCATGAGCATGAAGAGATCAAAGGCACCGAGCGAGAGATAGACTTGCTCATCAGCACCGATGTGCTCTCCGAGGGACAAAACCTGCAGGATGCCGACACGGTGGTCAACTATGACCTGCACTGGAATCCCGTGCGGATGGTACAGCGCATCGGGCGCGTTGATCGCCTTGGCTCCGACTTTGACGTCGTCCACGCTTATAACTTCTTCCCTGAGAAAGGCCTGGATTCCCTCCTTGACCTGACGCGGAGGCTCAGGGAGCGGTTGGAGAACATCAACCGCAGCGGCTTGTTGGACGCACCCGTGCTGGGTGAGGTGCCAACCCCGCAGGATTTCAATGCGCTTCGTCGCATTGCCGATGAGGATCAGACGATATGGGATGAACTGGAGTCCCTTTCCGAACTCGACGTAGGTGAGTTCTTGAGGCAGGAACTACTGGACTTCCTGAAGCGCATGGGTGAGGAGAAGTTAAAGGACATTCCATTGGGCGTGGGAACGGGGAAGCGGGCGCCTCATGGTCGGCGGGGGGTGTTCATCCACCTCAGGGGTGGCAGTCACCACTTCTGGCTGTTTTACGATCTAGCTGGGGGGAGATTTCTGGAGCGAAAACTGGAGGTGATGCGGCTGGTGAGGTGTGGGGAGGATGAGCCAGTCGTGGAGCCTGATCTCGACATCTATCCCATCATCGAGCGGGCCAAGCGCCACATCGCGAGCCGCTTGCGCCGTGCTCGGTTAAAATTGCCCCGGCTTCAATCGCCCCAAAACCACATCCTCAACTGGCTCAAAACCCAGCGGCAGACCGAGGCGATCGAGGGGCTCAGAGCCTATTTCTCCGAGCCGCTTCCAGTTCCCTATCTGCGGAAGCTGCGAAAGATTTGGCGCAATCGAGGCGATCCAGCGGTTCTCTTGGGCGATCTACAGGCTTTTGCCCGCGACAATCCCCTCACACTGCCGGAGCGTCCGGAGGTGCCCAATCTCACTGAGGAAGACTTAAAGCTTGTGTGCTACATGGCCCTGGTGTGAAGCGATATTCTCTATTTCCTGGTGAGGGATGGAGAGGAAGAAAGATTTGTGTAGGTGCCGAAAGAAAGGATAGAGGTACTACCACATCCCTTCAGTTACGCTCAAGACAAGCAGGATCAGGGCAAGCCAAAGGCTACGAAAGGAAGAAGATGCTTTCGTGGCCTTCGTTTTTTTCGGTTCTTGACCGAACTGGCGCTTTCTGCTATAATGGCGGCAGCTCACGACAAGAAGGTGACAAATGCCACAAATGCGGAACGCCTCTCTATCCATCGTCATCATGGCCCTGATCGCCGCAGTGGGGGTCGCCGGCTGCGCATCGTCGGACGGCTCTGGCGCCTATCCGACTTACACGCCTTACCCCACCTACACCCCCTATCCCACCTACACCCCGGCCCCCTCCTCGCCCGCGCTCGTCTGGCCCAGCGGCTCGAAGGACGGCGTCGTCTCCTGGCAAGACGCCGACCAGTACTACGGGCGGACGATGACCGTGGAAGGCGCGGTGGTGGAGACCTACAACTCGGGCAAGGTCGTTTTCTTGAACTTTCACCAGGAATATCCCAACTACTTCAAGGCCGTCATCTTCCCCGACGACTGGCACAAGTTTCCAGAACCGCCGGAGAAGCTGTACCTGGGGCGGATGGTGCGCGTGACGGGCGTGATCGCCGAATACCAGGGAGCGCCAGAGATCATCGTCAACGATCCCGATCAGATCGAAATGGCAGTGGACACCTCCTGCCCCGCTTGCCCACCCTGCCCGCCTTGCTCCCCCTGTCCTCCGTCCCCAACCCCTGCCTCCATCCAGCCGTCGGCCACGCCGCCTGAGCCATCAGCCACGCCTACCCAACTGTCGGCTGCGCCGCCTGAGCCATCAGCTGCGCCCGCCCAGCCGTCGGCCACACCCACCCCGCCGCTAGCCACGCCCACCTCGCCTCCCGCTCAGGCCACGCCTACCCCGTCGGAAGGTGTGGTTTCCTGGCAAGACGCCGCTCAGTACTACGGCCAGATGGTGACTGTCGAGGGGACGGTGGTGGCGACTTACAACTCCGGCAAGGTGGTCTTCTTGAATTTCCACCAGGACTACAGCCGGTATTTCACCGCCGTCATCTTCGCCGACGACTGGGACAAGTTCCCGGAGCCGCCGGAGGAGCTTTTTCTGGACAAGCTGGTGCGGGTCACTGGCCGCGTCAAGGAATACCAGGGCGCGCCGGAGATCATCGTCGAGGAGCCGGGGCAGATCGAGATCGTTGGAGAATAGCCGGTTTACCGCAGAGAACGCTGAGATGACAGAAAAGTAAAGGTTGTTGTTCGGTGGCTCGTCAATGCCTTGGGTGTGTTTCATCTCGGTTGTAGGACGGATTGGTAATCCGTCAACTCGTCGGAATACCATTCCGACCAACAAGACCAGCTAACTCGTTTGAAATACACCCCAATGATTTTCCTGATTCTCCGCGTTCTCTGTGGTCTCAGCGGTAATAAAGCGGTTTGGAGGTTCAGCGGTGTTGGAGACTGCCATTGAAGCCGCTCGCCAGGCGGGCCAAGTCCTGCTAGAAGAATTCAGCAAGCCCCAGGAGGTCCGTTTCAAGGGCTTGCGAGACATCGTCACTGAGGCCGATCTGGCGGCTCAGGCCAAAGCGATAGACGTCATCCGATCGCAGCACCCCGACCACGATATTTGGGCCGAAGAGGTAAGCCAAACGCCCGACGGTGTGTCCGATTATTGCTGGATCATTGACCCCTTGGACGGCACCACCAATTATTCCCGTGGCTTCCCGTGTTTCTCGGTTTCGATTGCCCTGAGCCATCGGCAGGAGGTCGTTCTGGGCGTGGTCTACGATCCGCTCCGCGACCAGTTGTTCCGAGCGCAAAGCGGTCAGGGCGCCTACCTCAACGACGATGTGATCCACGTCGGCGCTGCCGAGAAGCTGATGGACGCCGTGATCGGCTTTGATTGGGCCCACGAGCAAGGGGCGCGCTGCCGGGTGGCTCAGTTGGTGGCCCAGGTTGCCCCCCAGGTCCGGACGCTGCGCAACACGGGGTCAGCCGCCCTGGGTCTGTGCTCTGTGGCGGCGGGCTGGACGGACGCCTATTTTCATCTCTCGCTTAACCCCTGGGACGTGGCAGCCGCCAGCGTGATCATCCAAGAGGCCGCAGGCGTCATCAGCGATCTGGCTGGCCGGCCCTGGCGACTCAGCTATGAAGACTGTCTGGCCAGCAACGGCCTCCTCCACGAGACCATGCTGAATCTATTAACGGAGAATGAGAACCCATGTCCTGGAGACAAATCGGTCACTGGATAACCCAGTTGATCCTGTTTATGGCCTATCTTCTGGCCAGCATTGTCTTGATTGCCGTCCTGGTGGTGCGCGTCTACGAATGGCGCTACGAAGATCGCATTTATCCTGGCGTCACCATGTGGGGCGTTGATTTGAGCGGGCTTGCACTGAACGAAGCGATGACCCTCCTGCATCAGCAGTTCAATCCCTACCAGGGGGAGCCGTTGATCTTGCGCCACGGCCAGCAATCGTGGCAGATTTCGCCTTCCGACCTGGGAGTGAGCCTCGATGCGGCGGCCACGGCGGTTTCGGCCCACGCGGTGGGGCGAGAGGCCACCCTTTGGGATAGCCTGCAGGCTCAGGCTCAAACGCTGATGCGCGGCCATGAAGTCGAACCCATCCTCAAGTTCGACACAGGCCAGGCGATGGTGTTCCTGAGCCAATTGGCGCGCGAGGTCAACCGGCCCGTCCGCAACGCCGATTTAACGGTGAACGGCCTTCAGGTCGAGGTCACGTCCAGCCAGGTGGGATGGGAAGTGGACCTGGCAGCCACCTACCAGCTTCTCTACCAACGCATGGCCAATTTCTCAGGAGGGGAAGTGGCGCTGGTGGTACGGGAGAAGCCGCCGCTTATCGCCGACGTCAGCGAGACCCAAGCCGTGGTGGAAACGATGATCGGCAGCCCCCTGGTCCTCAGCCCCAACTTCGAAGCGCAGGGGGCGCTGGTGGCGGATCTGGAACCCTGGACGCTGAGCCGCGAGGCCATCTCTGACCTGTTGATCATCCGTCAGGTCAAAGTGGATGAGAACCAGGCCAAACTGGAGGCCGATCTGGACCAGGAGAAGCTTGAGGCCTATGCTGAGAGCCTGGCCGCTCAGATCGAAAAGGCTCCCCGGAATGCTCGTTTTGATTTCGATGATGCCAGCGGCAGTCTGACCCCCATCGTCCACAGCCGAGAGGGGCGGGCTTTAGACATCGCCGAGACGGTGCGGCTGATCAATGCGCAAGTGACCACGGCCGACCGAGAGATCACCCTGCCCATCTTGCCCGTCCGACCTGAGGTGGCCGATGACGACGGGCCTAACCTGGGAATCGTGGAGCTGGTCAGCGAGGGGATTACCTATTTCAAGGGCTCCTCGGCGGGCCGGATACACAACATCCAGGTTGCTGCTTCCAAGTTCCACGGCCTGGTCATCCCCCCAGGACAGACGTTCTCTTTCAACGAGCACCTGGGCGAGGTCAGCGCAGAGACTGGGTACGAAGAATCGGTGATCATCTTTGGCGACCGCACGCGGGTGGGCATCGGCGGTGGGGTCTGCCAGGTATCTACTACCGCCTTCCGCGCCGCCTTCTGGGGTGGCTTTCCCATCCTCGAACGCTATGCTCACGGCTTCCGCGTGAGTTGGTACGAACCGCCCGTGGGACTGGACGCCACCGTCTATTCGCCGTGGGTTGATTTCAAGTTTCTGAATGACACCGCGCACCATCTCCTCATCGAAACCGAGACCGATGTGCAGGCGGGGTCGCTGACCTTCCGCTTCTACAGCACCAAGACCGGACGCACCGTAGAGATGGAGGGGCCTTTCGAGGAGAACGTGGTGCCCCACGATCCGCCCGTATACGAAGAGGATCCCACGCTGCCCAAGGGGACGACCGAGCAAGTCGAGTGGGCCCGCGATGGGGTGGATGTCACCGTCTACCGAATCATCAAAGAGGGCGGCGAGGTGATCTCCAGAGAGAAATTCTTCAGCCGCTATCAGCCCTGGACGGCTGTGTACCTGGTTGGGACCAAAGAATAGAAAACGCGCCGACAGGATTTTGGTAGTCTCCCCGTAGAGTGTTGTTGGCCCTGCCGAGCAATGAATTGCCCGGCTGAGACATCAAATGCGATCAATCGCATTTGTTCTGAATCCGTTTCAACGGATTTCCTGTATCAGCCGAGGTCTTCAGAGGGCCAGTCTGCTCTTTTCCTTCGGAATGATCCGCGACCCCTATCCAGAAGTGGTGAGGCAGGGTGCGGGGAGTCACGATCACCTTCACCCGCCCGCAGCGAAACTCATCCCCCACGTCGCCATTGCCGTCCAGACTGATGGGATTGATGTAGCAGGTGTTGACCGCTTGCCCGAACTTCTCCTGATACCGCTTGGCCGCCCGCTGCACCTTCTCCTCAATGGATCGCTCAGGATCGTTGTCGAACCACAACAGTCCTACCTTCATCGCGCCCTCCGCTTTCAGAAATACCGCCCCTCATCCAGCGCCACACTGTCCTGGACGGAGCAGTACAGGGCATCCTCGTCGCCGATGACGTGGAACTCGCGCCCCTGCGCTGGCATGGACGGGTTTG
>CAZEBW010000090.1:0-13821 GCA_964510205.1 uncultured Anaerolineae bacterium | reverse complement strand
CACCTCCTCGGCGAGTGGGCGGAAGCCGGTGAGCTCCCGGCCTTGCAGCAGCGGGGCCACGACGCGACGCACGGTAGACAGGCCATCCTCAGCGCGGAAAACCGGATCGCGGCCCGCTTTGCCGCTGAACTCCACCGCCACGCAGTCGCCCCAGGCCACTCGGCCATCATCCAGCACCAGGCCCACAGAGACAGCCTCGGCCACCTCGCGCACGCGGCGGAAACCGGGCGTTACGGCAGCAGCAGCGTACCGCTCGGACAGGGGCATGGCCTCAGATTGGAGAGCTGCCAGATCATCGTAATAGTACGCGCCCACGGCCGGCACGGCCAAGATGCGAGTGATTCGTGTCATTTGACTTGCTCACTTCCAAACCTTGTCCTGAGCTTGGTCGAAGGATCGAAACGGTTTAAGAGCGCGCACCGCGCCACAGCCACGCGCTCTCGGCCAGTTGTGAGACGGTCAGGGCCACGGCGGCCAGCGATGCACCGGGCAGCAGGCCCAGCCTGGCTCCGATCAGGAGCACCGACCCCAGCGCGAGCAAGTTGAGCATCGTGGCCTGGGCGATGGCGCTGGTGGCCTGGCCGGTGACGACAATGCCGCGCAACATGTTCACCACCACGGCCAATACGGGCAGCAACACCGCCAGCCGCAGCGCAGCCACTGCGAAGACGGTCAGGTCCTCATCCAGGCCAGCGATCTGCTGCTGCCACCAGGGCGCCAGCGGCGTATAAGCGATGACCAGCAGCAGGGCCAGCGATCCGACCCCCACCATCGTGGCGAAGCGGCGCAGCGTCCTCATCACCGCCGGACCATCCAAGAGGGCGACGACCACTTCTTGCAGACTCAATCCGAAACTACGCAAGGCGAACAACTGCCCGCTGACCACCGGCCAGACGGCCAGCGATTCGATGGGATGAAGGCCGCGAGCCAGGCCAGAGTTGATGATCGGAGTCGTGGAGAGCGCGATGGCGGACGTGAGGGCCAGGGGGGCGTAGAAGCGAAGCAACTCACGCCAGCCCAAAGGATCTTCTTCAGCCAGGATGGTTGTCCTCTTGGCCTTCTGCACCGACGGCTGCGCCACGTACCAGACGTAGACCGACTCGGCTACGGACGACGCGCCCAATGCCAGCCCGCCCACCGTTGCGCCGTCTAGCTTGCCCCAGGCCTGCCCTGAGCCCTGCTGAAGGGCCAGCCCCGCCAGCGAAACGCCCACCGCAGTGCACAGGCGGATGGCGGTGCCATAGCCTATCTGACGTGTTTGGCCATGCCGGATCATCAAGCCCTGATGAAAGCGGCGAAAGCCGATGGCCGCGGGCCACAGAGCCAATGCCCACAGGACCGGGCGCACTTTGACGGCGATCTCAGCCGGCGCTCCGATGAGCTGCACCACCACCACATTGAACAGGGGCGTGAAACCCAACAGCAACATGGCCATTGTCACGGCGGCGTTGAGGCCCAGCGTGAAGCGAAGCAGCAGGCGGAACGACCGCCGGTCGCGGGCCAACGCGTTGCTGGCGGTGAGCAAGGAGATGATAGGGCTTTCCACCGCCAGCGCCACGGAGTACGCAACGCCCAGCGCGGCCAGTTGCAGCTTGGCTTCGGCCGTGCGGGCGACGATGGCATTGACGGCCACGCTTTCTGTGGCCATGAGCAGCCAACTGGTCGCCAACGGCAACCAGAAGACCAACACGGCGGATGGGGTCAGCCCGGCGGAGCCGTTCCGCCGGGCATGCGCTTCCCGGGTAGACTCAGACGCCATTACACGTGCCCGTAGTAATCGCGGTGAACCGCCACCGAGTAGGCATAATCCAGCAGAGTGCCCCAGCTAAAGATGGGGATGTCAATCTCCCGCTGGACAGCGCGGGCAAAGGGCTGCATGCCGGTACATTCCAGCATCATGGCCCCCATGTTGGGATGGGCCAGGTAGAAATCGCGGGCCACTTGCAGGAACTCCCGCTCCGCCTTGTCGTAGTAGGCCGCTGGCGGATCAGTGCGCTTGGGTTCGTACCACAGATGCTCGAACTCTGGGCAGCGGCCCCCGCCTTCGGCGCCGGTGATGACATAGTTGCTGCCTGGCTGAATGCCCACCGCTTCCAGATGGGCTTGCGTCAACTGCTTCTCCCGCGCCACGAGAATGCCCACCACCTTGTCCGGGCCGATGAGCTGCTGGGCAAATGGCGCCTGGAGCAGGCTGGACATGAACACCGGCACATCCACATAGCCGGCGATGTCCTTTTGAAAGTAGGCGAAGTAACCACATTCGGCGGCGATGGCGCGGCAGCCCATGCTCTCCAACTTCTTGGCGGCCCGCCTGATCGGTTCCAGACAGGGCGACTTGTCCTCTTCGTGAACCAGAGCCCAGATGTCCACCCCCTCGGCAATCTCGTACTGGATGGGAAAATCGTAGGCGCTGGCGTTGCGCACGTCGCCGGGGAAACCGGGGTAGACGTCGTCCAGGATAATGATGCCCAGGCCCATCCCATAGCAGCGGTGGTCCTTACGGGCCTTGATATAGTTGATGCCCATATCTCGATTGCGGTACATTGCACTCTCTCCTTCTCTCTATTGACAGGCCCTCAGAGCCTGATCCAGGTCTTCTTTCAAGTCCTCGACGTTCTCGATGCCCACCGACATGCGGAACGTCCCAGGGCCGATGCCGACGGCCTCCAGCTCTTCTTGACTGAGCCAGTGATGGGTCGTCCGGGCGGGATTGACGATCAGAGAGTAGATGTCGCCCAGGGTGGTGGCAGGCAGCACGAGCTGGAGGGAATCCAGGAAGCGGAAAGCCTTGTTAGCGCCAGCGGCCTTGTCCTTGTTAGCGCCAGCGGCCTTGTCCTTGTTAGCGCCAGCGGCCTTGTCTTTGTTAGCGACAGTGGCTTTGTCGCCGTCGGCGATGTCGAAGTTGAGCATGGCCCCATACTTGCCTGCGGGAAAGATACGCTTGGCGGTCTCGTGTTGGGGATGGCTGGGCAGGCCGGCATAGCGCACCTTCTCAATCAGCGGATGATTTTCGAGGAAGCTGGCCACAGCCAGGGCATTGGCGCATTGTCGCTCCATGCGCAGGGGAAAGGTCTTCAGCCCACGGAGGGCCAACCAGGCTTCATTAGGTCCCAGCGTACATCCCACCTGAATCAGCATGTCGTGCAGCTTGTCGAAGTCCCGGCGATAGCAGCTCACCGACCCGGCCAGCACATCGCCATGCCCGGAAAGGAACTTGCTCACACTGTGGCTGACGTAATCGGCGCCAAGCTGAAAGGGTTTCAACAGGTAGGGCGTGGTGAAGGTGTTGTCCACGATCACCGTCGCCCCGTGGCGATGGGCCATCTCGATCACGGCGGGGGCGTCAATCACCTTGGTCATGGGATTGGTGACCACCTCGAAGTAGACCACGCTCGGCTTTTCGCGCTTGATCGCGTCCTCCAGTTTGTTCAGATCGGTAAAGTCCATGAGGATGCTGGGAGATCCCAAGTGGGGAAAGACATTCTGCACCATGGTGTACACGCTTCCGTACACATCGCTGGAGCAGAGGATCAGTTCGCCCTTGCCCGCGCCGGCGGTCAACAGCGCCAGGTGGCTGGCCGCCATGCCCGAAGCGCAAACGTGCGTCACCTCCGCGCCTTCCAGGGTGGACAGCGCACGCTCCAGGGCGGTGCTGGTCGGCGTGCCCCCCCGGCAGTAGACGTAGCCCGGTTTGCGGTAGTAGACCCGGTCGTCCAGGTCCTGCGCGCTGTCGTAGAAGAAGGTCGTCGAGTTATAGATGGGGGTGCTGGAGGTCCAGAAGTCCGGTTTCTCCCAGCGTTCGCCGGCGTGCAGACACTGGGTGGCCATGTCCTTGTCCACGTAGCGCGCGTCCGCTCGGCGATTTTCGGAATGCATCGGTTTGTCAGTGAAATTTGCGGCGTATTCCCGCTTGGCCATGGTATAACCTCCAAAACAACAAGAGGACATGGGGACACTTGTTAGCGAAGCGGCGTTATCCCCATGTCCTCTCAAGTGGCAGTCGTTCACGGCGACATGACTAGACAGCGAGCGGAAGCGCTACTAGACTTCCCGCACGTCTATGATCTCTTGGTCTTCAACCTGCTCCAAAGTAGCGACGACCTCTTCTTTGGACCCACCCTGTATCTTGAGAACGATGTCCCAATATTCCGGATGCTTGGGAGCAGCATGACTGCCACTGGCGTAGATTCCCCAGCCCTGTGACGCAATCGCGTTGGTGACTTTGGCAGCCGCTCCCACTTGGTTGGGCATACGCACCGTGACGCGCACGCCAGGCACGTATCCTCCCAGCAGGTCAGCCAACTGAACCAGCATATCGGTCTCGGTGATGATGCCTACCACGACGTCCTCTTCTATCACCGGCAGGCAGCCGACCTTGTTTTCGACCATCGCTTGAGCTGCTTCTTCGAGCGTCGTATCCGGGCCAGTGGTGATCAGATCATCACCCTTCACCATCACGTCCTGGACAGTCAGGTCGGACAGAAAGCGGCTGATCTCCCAAACATTCAGGCTGCCCAAGTCGGTGGGGGGGATGCGCAGTCTCTCCCGCGTCACCAGTCCCAACAGTCGCTTGCCGCTGCCGACGATGGGCAGATGTCGAAGCTTGTTTTCAATCATGAGCTTCTGCGCCTCGGCCGCGGACGTCGTGGGCGGAATCATGATTGGATGTCGCGTCATATAGTTTTTTACTAACATGGTCAGGACCCCTCCTTTGGTTGGCTAACAACTGGATCAAAGCTGCGCAAGGTTTCCATTGGCAGGTGGCAAAAGATGCGATGCCCCCCACCAGCTTCACGCCAGGGCGGCGTTTCGTCCTCACAGATCTGACCACCATCGGGCAGCAAGCTCCTGCGAGGGCAGCGGGTATGAAAACGACACCCGCTAGGAGGATTGATAGCGCTGGGCACCGTTCCCTCCAAGCGAATGTGCTTCTGCTCGGCTGTCGGATCGGGAATGGGCACAGCCGAGAGCAGGGCCTCACTGTAGGGATGATAGGGAGGCGCGTAGATGGCCTCGGCCGGGCCGATTTCCATGATCTGGCCCAGGTACATCACCGCCACCTGATCGGAGAAAAAGCGCACTACGCTCAGATCGTGGGCGATGAACATCATCGTCGTGTCATATTCCTGCTGGATCTCCAGCAGCAAGTTGAGAAGAGCCGCCTGCACCGAAACATCCAGGGCGCTGACCGGCTCATCGCACAAGACGAGATTGGGATGACTGGCCAGGGCGCGGGCGATTCCCACACGCTGCTTCTCCCCGCCGCTGAGCTGGCGCGGCAGCCGATCGTAGTAGTTCTCACCCAGTCGCATTGCCTTCAGGAGTTTGATAACCTCACTCCGAATCTGATCCTTGGGCACCGTGCCGAAGCGCTGCATTGGCCGGCCAATCTGTTGCCCTACCGAATACGAGGGATTCATGGTCGAGTCGGGGTTCTGGAAGATCATCTGCAGCTCCTTGATGACTTCCTCGCTGCGGGACGAAATGTCGTCGGTGATATCAATCCCCATGAACTCGGCATGGCCATCGGTGGTTTTCTCCAGCCCGATGATGGTCTTGATCAACGTGCTCTTGCCACAGCCAGATTCGCCCACCACGCCCAACGTGGTTCCCTTGGGCAGGTCAAAGTCAGCGTTTTCGACCGCCTTCACGTAACCCGGCTCACCTAGACCCAGCACATCCTTCAGTGAGCTGCCCTGAACCTCGTAGTACTTTTTCAGGTTATCCAGCTTGAGGATGGGCTCTCGCTCGCCCCTATCAACGGCGATGGTGGGCGGCAGGATATCTTCGGTGGGGGTCCATTGAGAAGCGTCAATCTGGCCGGCGAAGTGACAGCGCACCCAAGCTCCATTGGGCGTCTCGCGCAACTCGGGCCGTTCCTGGCGACAGATCTCCCGCACGTAATCGCAGCGGGGGCTGAAGACGCAACCCACCGGGCGATTATTGGGCGGCGGCACCCGACCTCGGATGGGGTAGAGCACGCTGCCGGCCTTGTCGGCCCCCAGCTTGGGCACGCAGCGCATCAGCCCCTGGCTATAGGGGTGTTGGGGATTGGTGTAGACTTGCTCCACCGTCGCCCGCTCCACCATCTCGCCGGCATACATCACCCCCACGCGCGTGGACACTCGGGCCACGACGCCCAGGTTGTGGGTGATGTACATGCTGGCGGTATCAAAGTCGCGCCGCAGCTCGGCGATCAGGTCCAGCACAGCCGCTTCCACCGTCACGTCCAGCGCGGTGGTCGGCTCGTCCATGATCAAGAGGGCCGGGTTGTTGAGCAGAGCGGTGGCGATGACCACACGCTGCTGCTGGCCGCCGGAGATTTGGTGGGGATAGCGCTTCATCACGTTAGCCGCGTCGGGCATATAGACGCGCTCCAGCATCTCGATGCAGCGCTCCTCGGCTTCTTTCTTAGACATTCCTCGGTGGACGGTCAACATCTCCGACATCTGGTCGCCCAGACGCATGGAGGGATTGAGGGCCTGCATCGGGTCCTGGTAGACCATGGCGATCTGGTCGCCGCGTAGGCGGCGCAGTTCTTCGCCGGTCACGCCGACCAATTCCTGGCCTTGGAACCTGATGCTGCCTCGTTTAACGTAACCGTTGGCCCCCAGGAAGTTGAGCACAGCCCAGGCACACGTGCTTTTGCCACAGCCCGACTCACCGACGATGCCGTGCGTTTCGCCACGCCGGATCTCAAAGGAGACGTCCTGGACGGCTTCGATTTCCCCACCCCGTATTTTGTAGGCCACCGCCACGTTATCCAGTTCGAGGACTGGTAGCGAAGCGGCGGATGCTTTCTGTTTCGTGCTTTCCACGCCTGATCTCATTTCAGCCATTTGTCCTCCTCTACTTTTGATACCGGGTTAGCTCTTCGCGCAAACCATCGGCAAAGAGATTTAACCCAATAACCAGGGTGGCGATTGCCAACGCGGGCCAGATGACGGCCAACTGGTTGGAAAAGATGTTTTTCCGCGCATCGTTGACCATGCTGCCCCAGTCGGGGTCGGGCGGCGGCAGCCCAATGCCCAGAAAACCCAGTGTGCCGATGGCGAAGATAGCATAGCCCACACGCAGCATGCCGTCCACCATCAGGGGACCGCGCGCGTTGGGCAAGATCTCGCGAAACATGATGTACCACACACTCTCGCCCCGCGTTTCGGCGGCGCGAATGTAGTCGCGCGTTTTGATGTCCATGGCCAGGCTACGGGCCAGACGGGCCACGCCAGGCGCTCCAGTGATGGCGATGGCCAAGATAACCACCAGGTCACCCTGTCCCAGCGCCGCGATGACCACCAGGTAGAGCACGATGCGAGGAAAGGCGATCATCGCATCTAGGAACTGCATGATGACCTGATCCCACCAGCCGCCTCGATAGCCGGCGTTGAGCCCCAAGGTTGCCCCCAGAGCCAGCGATCCGAACACGCCCCAGAGGGCCACACCGCCGGGGATGGCGATAGTCGATTCCCCCGGCAAGCGGGTCTTGAGGAGAATCACCTGGGTGCCCTGCATCAGGCGAGAGAGGATATCGCGGCCCATGTGATCGGTGCCCAGCCAGTTCGTGCTGTTGGGGGGCAGGTTCTGCACGAAACTAGACGCATTGGGATCGAAGGGCGTCCAGAAGAGCGAGATGATCGCCAGAACGACCCAGAAAAGCACCATCACCAGACCCACAGTGGCCACCCGGGATTCGAAGACAATGGACAGGCTTTTTCGTAGCTTCTGCAAACGGGATGGACGTGGCGCGGCGCCTGCGGTTGGTTGCGCTACAGTCATAGTGAACCTCCTTTACTGGTCAAGAAACCTGGTTTTTGGGAAAAACCAGGTTTCTTTCTATGCGTAACGAATACGCGGGTTGAGCATCGTATACGCCAGGTCGCCGAGCAGCCGGGTGATGATGGCGATGGCAACGGTCACCATGGCTGCTGCCTCCACTGCGTTGAAATCGCCGAAGATGGCCGAGTCGAAGATGTAGCTACCCAATCCTGGGTAGCCGAAGATCACCTCGACCACGACGATACCACCGATCAGCCAGTTGACGTGCAGCATGATGATCGTGATGGGCGCCATCAGGGCGTTGCGCAGGGCGTGACGTATCACCACCCGCGTCTTGGGCATGCCCTTGATAATCGCCGTGCGGATGTAAGGCGAATCCATCACCTCGACCATGCTGGCCCTCGTCATACGGGCCACGTAGCCCAATTCCACAGCCGTCAGCGTGAGCACCGGCAGGGCCAGCAATGTGGGGTTCTCGAAGATGGCATCGGCGCTGGTAAAGATGGTTACAGCCGGTAGCACCTTGAGCCAGATGCCGAAGATCAAGATCATGAAGATGCCAGTGACGAACTCTGGTGTGGCCGTGAGCGCCAAGCCGCCAACAGAGATGACGCGATCCACGAGCTTGCCCTCATTGATGCCGGCCAGGATGCCCAGCACGAGGGCCAAGGGCATGACGACGGCGAAAGCCACCCCCGCCAAAACCAGCGTGTTGCGCACGCGGGGGACCAGCGTCACGGCGACCGGACGACCGTACTGCAGAGACTCGCCCGGGTCGCCCCGCAGCAGTCCTTTCTTCAGCGGGATGTACTTCCGCGGCCCACCTTTCTCCCTGCGCAGGCCAGCCTTGGTGAGCTTCCAGACTTCGGCGCCCGCGCCCCGCTGCCACATGACGGCGTTGTTGTCAGTGTCCACTCCCCAGAAGTATTCCTCCCCTTCCTCGTTCGTCTCCCAGGCGCCGCTCACCAGGTGGGAAGTGATGCTCCCATCGGGTTGGCGTTTCAACGCCTGCAACCGCCCCTCAACCAGGTTCCAGCGGGTCAACTGACCGTCTACGTCGGCCCACCACTCTTTCTCATTGGTTTCGGGGTTGACAGCCGTGACCAGCGGATGGCCCACCTGGCGCTCAGCCCGCCAGTCATTGCCTATCAGCCAGTCAACGTACCGCTGCCAGACCGGCGCATCCAGGCCCAACTGGGCGCGGTAGGAGGCTCGCTGTTCTGGGGTGGAAAAGACTCCCAGAATCTTGATGGTGATATCCCCGCTGCCTACCTCCAGGAGCAAGAAAAGTGCGATGGAGACTAGCAGCATGGTGATAATCGTGGAAATGATACTGCGCATAAGAAAACGAGCCATGAGTTTGCTCCTTTCTTGAGCTATGAGACCTGGCTATTCTAGAACCGACCGCTGCCCTATCCATTCCGAGAGCCTGTTTGAGGATTGGAAGCGAAAACCTTTAGGGTCTTGCCAGCAGCCCACCTTCTTTCAGTAGAGTCAGGTCTCATATCTGAAAAGTGTCGGCTTGCCGGTACCGGCAAGCCGACACTTTTGTGAACAGTGACGCTATGCTTCCTTCCAGACGTCGTACAGCAGGTCGTAGTCTGTGGGGTGAGCCTTGACGTTCTTGAACTCGTCGCGGGTGATGTTCCACACGTTCTTCCAGAAGGGAATGCCTATCGCGCCGCGCGCCTGCATGATGTCTTCGATCTTGCAGTAGATGCTGCGACGCGCCTCGACGTCCAGCGTGCGCTGCGCCTCGCGGAGCAGTGTCTCGAACTCGGGGTCCGTCCAGCGTGTTTCGTTCCAGTTGCCGATAGCCTCCTCGGTATAGGCTAGAGGCAAAACCATCACGGCCAGAGGTCGGTGCGTCCAGGACGTGATCCCCAGGTCTACCTCGGTCCAGCGATCCCAGTAACCACCCGGCTCGGTGATGTCCAGAGTGATATCGAAGCCGCCTGCGGCCGCCGTTTCCTTCAACACCTGGGCGATCTCCGGCTCTGCCTGGTCGTTCTTGGTGGCCAGTGTGACCTTGAGCGGCAGCTCAATGCCCTTTTCATCAGCATATTCTTGCAGCAGCCTCTTGGCCTCTTCGGGCTGATATTCAGGAATCGGCTTCTCGCAATAGGCTGGGTGAACCGGCGCTATGTGTGCGTCAGGACCAAGGACACCTTCGCCGAAGTAAGCCAATTGCAGCGTCTTAGCCCGATCCTGGCACAGCTTGAGGGCTGTGCGCACCCGGTTGTCATCCCACGGCTCCAGGTCTACGCGCATGCGAAGAACCAGGGTCTGAGAGGTGGCGACTGGGCGTACCGTCAGCCCATCCACATTCTTTAGGGCCTGGAAATCACTGGGGCGCGGCGCATACAGCGTATCCACCTGGCCGGACTGCAAAGCAGCCAAGCCGGCGTCTTTGTCGGTGGAGATGTAGATCAGCTCATCCAGGTAGGGCAGCGGCTTGCCGTCCTCGCCCATCTGCCAGTAGTCCTCGCGCCGCTTGAACACCGCGCGCTCACCCTCAGCATACTCGTCCAGAATGAAGGCGCCGGTGCCGACGGGTTTCTTGATGATGTCGCCCTCGAAGTCGCGGTGCAGGACGACGGCGGGGTAGTGGAACAGGTGCTCGGGCACGGCGATGTCGCCGTATTGCAGGTGCAGACGAATGTGATGATCGTCCACCTTTTCCACATCTTGCATACCCCGCAGATAGGCCAGCAGCCCCAACATTGAGGAACCGACATCCTCGTTGAGCCACTCGCCAAAGGTGAACATCACGTCCTCAGCGCTGAAGTCATCGCCGTTGTTCCACTTGACGCCCTTGCGCAAGTAGAGGTCCCAGGTCTTGACGTCGTCGCTGGCTTCCCACCTCTCGCACAGGTACGGACGGGTGATGTTATCGGGGCCGGTCAGGGTCAGGTACTCGCACATCTGTCGAACGACGTTGGCCCCCTCAACCCAGGACAAACGGGCAGGATGGTCAAGAAGCTGAAGCTTCATGGAGCTCTTCCAGGTGCCGCCGCGCCTGGGGCCAGCCGGTTCGGGCGTGGCCGTGGGCTCTGGCGCCTTGGTCGCCGCTGGCTTGGGTGTCGCTGTAGGCTCTGCCGCCGGCGCACAGGAAGCCAAGAACGCGCTGGCACTGGCCACGGACATCCCCAGCAAGGTCGCGTTCCGCAAGAACTCGCGGCGGGTGATGCGGCCCTTGAGATAGAGATCCTCTAACTCTGGGATGTACGCATGTACATCGTCTCTCTTTTTCTTCTTGAGAATTTCCATTTAGATACTCCTCCTTTAGCTTTCGATTTGATTTTCTCGTAGTGTACAGAGCAAAGAAGAACGGCCAGGATGCGCAGCCGACGCTGCTCTTGCTCTAACACTATTCAGCCCCAGAAATCTTCTCAGCAGCACCTCCTTTCTTTCTTGCTTACCACTGCCTCGGCATATCACACAGCAAATGACAATCGGCAGATTCACCTGGATGATGCATAAGCTCCCCACCAAGTAGATCACAATCTTACCAGCAGAGGCGGCTCCCATGCCGCCGAAACGCGGGCATGGGAGCCCGCTCTGCTTAATAATTGTGATGGACTGACACCCATTATATCATACTTGAGCACAATGTCAAACGTCAATCAATCCACCCAATTCAGGATGACCTTCCCCGAATTTCCAGACGCCATCACTTCAAATGCCTGTTCAAACTCTGTGAAGTGAAACTTGTGTGTGATCACCGGACGGATGTCAAGACCGGTCTGGAGCATGGACTGCATCAAATACCACGTTTCATACATTTCGCGACCATAGATGCCCTTGATGGTGAGCATATTGAAAATCACGGTATGCCAGTCTATGGCTAGCTCTTCAGAGGGGATGCCCAGCATGGCTATTTTCGCCCCGTGGCACATATTGGCCAGCATATCGCGGAAGGCTTCTCCGCTCCCCGACATCTCCAGGCCCACGTCGAAACCCTCTTTCATGCCCAGGTCCTTTTGAACCTCGGCAATGCTCTTGCCCTCTTTGATGTTGAGAGCCACGGTGGCCCCCATTTTCTTGGCCAGCTCGAGACGGTAAGGAATCATGTCCGTGGTGACAATATAGCGCGCCCCCGCATGTTTGACGATGGCTGTGGCCATGATGCCGATGGGACCGGCGCCCGTAATCAGCACGTCTTCCCCCAGGACTCTAAAGGCCAGGGCCGTGTGCGTGGCGTTCCCAAAGGGGTCGAAAATACTCAAGATGTCCATCGGAATGTTGGGATCGGCGTGCCACACGTTGGTCACCGGGATGCAGATGTATTCGGCAAATGCGCCTGGACGGTTTACTCCCACCCCTTTGGTATCCTTGCAAAGATGGCGGCGACCGGCCAGGCAGTTGCGGCATCTTCCGCAGACGATATGTCCTTCTCCAGAGACGATGTCCCCGATCGAGAGGTCGTGCACATTGCTGCCCATGGCCGCCACCGTGCCCACAAACTCGTGTCCAACGACCATTGGAACGGGAATCGTTTTCTGCGCCCAGGCATTCCAGTTCCAAATGTGCACATCGGTACCACATATGGCCGTTTTGTGCACTTTGATCAGCACATCGTTGATGCCAAACTCGGGGACCGGCACCTCGTCCAACCACAAACCAGGCTTGGGATGTTTTTTCACCAGGGCTTTCATGGTTTTCTTCATTTCGGAAATCTCCAGGGAAAATGGGGAGAGTCAGATGGTTCGCACAGAGAATGACACGAGTGGATGTCAAGTCGTCGTGAGGTCGAATGATGGAAATCAGGCCGTCTCTTCGCGATCCATTATACCACGCCTCGACATCTAATGCAAAATGGCCAACTAGCCACCTATCACTTTTGGCACAGTCCGTCAGCGACTCGCATTCGGGGCAGCTACCCAACCGTAATCAAAGCTGCAACCGTGTCATTGCGAGCCGAAGGCGAAGCAATCTCCTACCAGCAATTTGGGGATTGCTTCGTCGCTGCAGCCGCTTCGCTTCCTGCGCTCCTCGCAATGACAAAAGAGACATCGGTTCATGCTTGAAGTGGCACTCACAGCAAAGTGATAGGTAGCTAAAATGGCCAATTGGAAAAAGCGGCACAGCATGGCGATTGCGCAGACGGCCCTCACCCCCTCCCCCCTCTCCCAACCCTGGGCGAGGGGGGAACTCGGCTCTCCTCCCCCTACTCAGCCAGCGATTGCGACTATCCCGCCGCCTGAGCCAGGATCTCCTGCACCTTCTGCTTCTTGGCAGCATCCAAAGGCTGGGGCTGGTGCTCTTGGATGATGTCCTGGACGCGGGCAGTGAGCCGCTGGCCCAGCGTGGCGGCGCCTGCTTCCAACCACTGCCGCCGCCGCTGGCGATCCAGGAGGCTGGGGAACCAAAAGTCGCGGAATCGCTCCAGGGTCTGCTCCGTGTTCAAGAAATGGCCGCCGGGACCGACCTCGTGCAGCTCGTCCAGCATCAGCGTGTCCTCGCTGACCTCAACGCCCTTCATGATGTGATCGGTCATGGCGATCAGCTCATCGGTCAACACGATCATCTCAAAAGACGTGGTCAAGCCGCTCTCCATGTAGCCCACGTCGTGGATCAGGTTGGCGCCGCTGAACTTGGCCATCAGCACCGACAGCATGGCCTCCAGCGCGGCCTGTCCGTCCATGAGCTTGGCGTCGGAGCAGCCAGCGTAGCCCCAGGTCGGCATGCCGTACCAACGGCCCAACTGGGCGATGGCAGCCTTGGTGAGCTGAAACTCGGGCGAGGCGTAGCAGATCTGCGCCGCCCCCATGTCCATGTGATGCAGCCCCGCGCCGAAGACGAACGGCGCGCCCGGCCGCCTCAACTGGTGCACCACCAGCGCGCTGAGGATCTCGGCCATTGACATGGCCAAACCGCTGGCCATGGTGATGGGCGCGGTGCCGCCCATCAGCGGTCCGGGCGAGTGCACCACCGGCAACTGGTATTCGGCCATCAGCAGCAGCTTGTCCACCGCCGTCTCCGACTGCTGCAGCGGCGAGCTGGGCTCGGAGTAGAGCAGGATGTGCTGCTGCTCCGCCAGCG
>CAZEBW010000089.1:0-13857 GCA_964510205.1 uncultured Anaerolineae bacterium | reverse complement strand
TGAACAGTTCGGAGGCGGTGGAAGCGATGGAGTGGTTCCAGGGTTTGTTCGAGGACGGGTATGCCAACGTGGAGCCTGCTGGGGATGATTGTTTCTACGGTACCAAGACGTGCGCGTTGTCGTTTGTGGGTCACTGGATGTGGACGCCGCACAGCGAGGGGTTGGGCGATGATCTGATTCTGCTGCCCATGCCGAAGCTTGGCGACCAGGCAGTGACGGGGATGGGGTCTTGGAACTGGGGGATCACATCGCAGTCAGAGCATCCGGAGGCGGCGTGGAAGTTTCTGGAGTACTTGATCCAGCCCGATCAGATCTTGCGGATGACGAATGCCAATGGTGCGGTGCCGGCTCGGAAGTCGGCGTTGGCCCAGTCGGAGCTGTATGGCGAGGGTGGTCCGTTGAACATCTTCGTGCAGCAGTTGGAGGGTGGGGTGGCGGTGCCTCGGCCGATCACGCCTGCGTATCCGACGATCACCACGGCGTTTGCGGAGGCGGTACAGAACATCGTGACGGGCGCCGATGTGAAGGCGGAGCTGGACAAGGTGGTCAAGAAGATTGACCAGGACATTGAGGACAACCAGGGATATCCGCAATAGGCTTACGTCGGACGTAAATGGCTGGGGGACGGGATTCCGTCCCCCAGCTGCTTAATTAGGAGGACATCATGACAGTACAGGCGCCGACCGCAGAAGCAGCACCTGCCGCGAGGGCGCTGACTAGCCGCCGACGGAGAGAGGCGATCATGGCCTGGCTTTTCTCTGCCCCCGCGCTGCTGTTGCTTGTCATCTTCTTGCTCATTCCGTTCTTCATGGCCTTTGGTCTGGCCTTCACGGATCAGCGACTCATCCCCAACCCCAACCTGCCCACTCGCTTCATCGGCCTCCGCAACTTCGTGCGCTTGCTCGATGATGAGGCTTTCCATCGGGCATTGATCAACAACTTCCTCTTCGCCGCCGTCGTCGTCCCACTCCAGACCTCTTTCGCTCTCTTGCTGGCCATTCTGGTCAACCAAAAACTCCGCTTCGTCAACGTCTTTCGCACTGTATACTTCAGTCCAGTGGTAACGACCATGGTTGTGGTGGCTATCATCTGGACTTTCTTGTACAATCCTGGGCAGGGTTTGATCAACGCCTTCATCCAGACGGTTTCGTTTGGCCGCTTGGGTCCTTACAACTGGCTTACTAACACGAAATTGGCCTTTCCGGCCATCATGCTGCTGTCCGTCTGGCAGGGGGTGGGTTTCCAGATGGTGATCTACCTGGCTGGCCTGCAGGGCATCCCGGACGAGCTGTACGAGGCTGCTCAGGTGGACGGCGCCAACCGTTGGCAGCAGTTCTGGAATGTCACCCTGCCCCAATTGCGCAACACCACCATTTTCGTGGTGATCGCCACGACGATCCTGGCTTTCAAGCTGTTCGATCAGGTGTGGGTCATGACCCAGGGCGGCCCGGAAATGGCCACCATGACGACCATGATCAAGGTGTACAGAGAGGGATTCAGGCAGCTCAAAGTGGGTTATGCTTCCGCCATTTCCATCGTGTTCTTCTTGATCGTGCTGGGCGTTTCGCTGCTGCAGCGGGTGTTCCTGCGGGAAGAAAGGACGGTGAGCTGAGATGAGTGCTACGACAGTGAGCGCAAGCCCCTACGGTACGGCTTATCGAGTTCGGAAGGGGGCTCGACTAGGAATCACCTATCTGGTGATGATCCTGTTGGGCTTCTTCTTCCTGTTTCCCATTATCTTCATGCTCGTGTCCTCGGTCAAGATCAACGAGACACAAATCGTGCGCGACATGAGCCGCTTGGTGGCCTTTGTGCCCTACGGCGAGATAGGGATTCAGAACTACCGCGATGTCTTCGACCAGATGCCCTTTGGACGTTTCATGTTCAACTCGGTCTTCGTCGTGGGCAGCACGGTTTTGGGAGGGCTGCTGGTCAACAGCATGATCGCCTATGCCCTGGCCCGGCTTCCTTTCAAAGGGCGTCAATGGATCCTGACGCTGATCATTGCCTTGCTCATCATCCCCTTCGAGGCAGTAGCCATCCCGCTGTTGCTGATGGTCAATCGTTTCGGCTGGTTGGATAGCTACCACGTCCAGATCATCCCCTTCATCGCCGACGCTTTCTCCATCTTCCTATTCTACCAATTCTTCATCGGGCTGCCCAAAGACCTGGACGAGGCGGCGCTGGTGGACGGGGCCAGTCCGCTCCGCATCTATTGGAACATCATCCTGCCTCTATCGCGCCCTGTCTTCGCCACGGTAGCCATCTTGCAGTTCCTGGCTAACTGGGGCAAATTCCTGTGGCCGCTGATGGTGACCCGAGGCGAGCAGTTTAGGCCCCTGCCCGTGGCCATGCAGCAGTTCTTCAGCTTTGACCCCAAGGTGTGGGGCGATATCTTTGCCTTCGCCTCCATGATCACCATCCCGGTGCTTATCGTCTTCCTGCTGTTCCAGAGGTGGTTCGTGCAGAGCGTGGCCACCAGCGGGATCAAAGGGGGAGGATAGTCCGGCATTGGGGCTGTGGCTGGCGGGGAGATGCTTCCCTCGCAGGAGCGTCCCCCCATCGTCGTGCTGGAAACGATGCGACTGGCGTATCCTCTTTGCGGACGTGTATTTCAATTTGGGGGCAAGATTGAGAGACAGCGTCATGTGTCATTGCGAGGAGCGCTTTTTGCGACGAAGCAATCTCCAATTCGCGGGGTGGGGATTGCCCTTCGGCTACGCTCAGGACAGGCTTCGCCTTCGGCTCGCAATGACACTCGCTCCCGAAGTGCAATATGCCTCCTTTGCGGTTTTCAATTGACAAATCCCCTTTTTTGGGTATAATAGTAATGCGTGTTACTGACCCGTGTTACTGAATCAAGCTATCGCTGCCAGAGGGGGTAAGCTGTGTCCAGGTCCCGTCCCACTCAGCGCCAGATCGCCGAAGAGGTCGGCGTATCCCGTACCACCGTTTCCCTCGTGCTCAACGATGTCCCAGGTGCACAAATCGGTGAAGATACACGCCAGCATATCCTCGAAGTAGCTCACCGCTTGAACTACTACCCCGACGCTGCCGCCCGTACCCTCGCTAGCGGCCGTACCTGGACCATTGGTTTCGTCCTCTGTCAGAGCCATGATCGCATCTTCGCCGACGCCTTTCTCCCTGAGGTGCTGCGTGGCGTAGGGGATGCCATTCAAGAGAGCGGCTTTCGCGTATTGCTGCACTCCGTGGAAGACATGGCCGCACCCGAAGCCTACATAGGCCTGGTGCGCGAGAAACACGCTGACGGCATCATCCTCTCCGGCCCCCGCTCTGACGACCAACAACTGCCGCTTCTGAAAGCCGAGAGCTTCCCGGTGGTGCTCCTGGGGCAACTGCCTGGCTCCGACATCCCTTTCGTGGACGTGGACAACATGGGCGCGGCGAAACAGGCGGTGAATCACTTGCTTGGCCTGGGACATCGGCGAGTGGGGATGATCACCAACGCCCCGCTGGCCTACACCGCTGCCCGCGACCGGCTGGCCGGCTACCGCCAGGCGCTGGAGGAGGTTGGCATTCCCTTCGACGAAGAGCTGGTGCGCTGCGGCGACTTCCGCGAAGAGAGCGGCCGCCTGGCCATGAATCATTTGCTCGATCTGCCTGAGCCTCCCACCGCCGTCTTCGTGGCCAGCGATCTGGTAGCCTTTGGCGCTTTGGTGGCCATCAAACAGCGAGGGCTGACCATACCCGATGATGTTGCGTTGGCGGGCTTCGACGATGTGCGGCTGGCATACTACGTAGATCCGCCGCTGACAACGGTACAGTTGCCAGCATACGACCTGGGCTATGGGGCCGCCACGCTTTTGACCCAACTAATCGGCGACGAGCCGGTTGAGGAACAAGAGATACTCTTGCAGACCGAACTCGTCGTGCGACAATCTTGCGGGGCTCACGTGAGCCCCCGCCCATAAAGTGGTGACCTACTGCGAAGGAGGTGATGGGCTGCAATACAAATAGGATCACGCCACAGTTTGCCAGGTACTGGCAGCTTGGCACGGTGGGGAAAGGACAAGGGTCCGATCCTTACGATGGGCGCGGGAGAACTTCACGATCTTCAACCGGGCCCTCAAATTCAATGAGGAAAGAAAACAAAGGAGGAGAATAAACGATGAAACGCTTACTATTTACAACTTTGACTCTGTTGGTGGCGGCAAGCATGATCTTGGCCGCCTGTGCGCCCAAGGCCACGCCCACGCCGGTTCCACCGACAGCCACACCCAAACCTGCAGAGCCGACGGCCACACCCAAGCCGGCCGAGCCGACTAAAGCTCCGGAGGCTGCCATAGACTGCAAGGGGGCGTCGTCTGGGGACACGGTGACGTTGTTGTACCAGTGGTCGGGCAGTGAGGAGGAGAATCTGAACAAGATACTGCAGCCGTTAGTGGACGAGTGTGGCATCGTATTGGCGCCGGAGTCCACGCGGGACCACGCGCTGCTGGACACGCGGGTGGAGGCGGGGACGCCGCCGGACATAGCGTTCTGGACGGCCTCGGCGATGGATCTGTACCAGGATCGGTTGGTGCCGATAGACGAGGCTGGGGGCGATGCGGGCAACTATGCTGGGTTCTGGAAGGAGATGGGGACGCGAGGTGGGAAGTGGGTAGGCTTGATGGTCAAGGCGGACATCAAGAGCATCATCTGGTACAGTCCGGTGGTGTTCGATGCCTATGGGTACGAGGTGCCTGGGACGTGGGGCGAGTTAGAGGCGTTAGTAGAGCAGATGGTAGCCGATGGCAACGTGCCGTGGTCAATGGGCATGGAGTCGGGGGATGCCACTGGGTGGACGGGGTCTGACTTCATCCAGGACATTCTGTTAGTGCAGCAGGGTCCTGAGTACGTGATGGACATCATTGAGGGCGAGGTGCCTTACAATGATGCTGGGGTGAAGCAGGCTTACGAGACGTATGGGAAGTGGGCGAAGGATGCGACATACACGGTAGGGGGTGCGCAGGGGACGTTATCTATAGGGTTCCTGGACGCCATCTACAAGGTATTTTCGGATCCGCCCGAGGCGATGATGGTGAAGCAGTCTGGGTTTGCTGGGGGAGCGGTCGCTGAGCAGTATCCGGACTTGGAGTATGGGGTGGACTACGACTTCTTCGGGGTACCTGGAGCGAAGGGGTTGCAGGGAGGCACGGACAACATGATGGTGTTCAACAACACGCCGGCAGTGAAGGCGTTCGTGGCTTACCTGACCAGCGAGCTTGGGGCGAAGAAGTGGGCGGAGGTAGGGTTTGACCTGTCGCCGAACAAGCAGGCGGTGGGTGCCTACACCGATGCGTCGTTGGCGAAGAAGGCCGACATCCTGGCTACGGCTGAGGGATTCACGCCAGACATCGGGGACACCATCCCTGGTGGCTTTGGCAGTGCGGAGTGGAAGGCGATCGTGGACTATGTGAACGACGCCACGGATCTGGACACTGCGCTGGCTGAGGCGACCAAGGTGCAAAAGGAGGCCCTGGGACCGCCGGCGGAAGCGGCTGCCATAGACTGCATGGGGGCGTCGTCTGGGGACACGGTGACGTTGTTGTACCAGTGGTCGGGCAGTGAGGAGGAGAATCTGAACAAGATACTGCAGCCGTTAGTGGACGAGTGTGGCATCGTATTGGCGCCGGAGTCCACGCGGGACCACGCGCTGCTGGACACGCGGGTGGAGGCGGGGACGCCGCCGGACATAGCGTTCTGGACGGCCTCGGCGATGGATCTGTACCAGGATCGGTTGGTGCCGATAGACGAGGCTGGGGGCGATGCGGGCAACTATGCTGGGTTCTGGAAGGAGATGGGGACGCGAGGTGGGAAGTGGGTAGGCTTGATGGTCAAGGCGGACATCAAGAGCATCATCTGGTACAGTCCGGTGGTGTTCGATGCCTATGGGTACGAGGTGCCTGGGACGTGGGGCGAGTTAGAGGCGTTAGTAGAGCAGATGGTAGCCGATGGCAACGTGCCGTGGTCAATGGGCATGGAGTCGGGGGATGCCACTGGGTGGACGGGGTCTGACTTCATCCAGGACATTCTGTTAGTGCAGCAGGGTCCTGAGTACGTGATGGACATCATTGAGGGCGAGGTGCCTTACAATGATGCTGGGGTGAAGCAGGCTTACGAGACGTATGGGAAGTGGGCGAAGGATGCGACATACACGGTAGGGGGTGCGCAGGGGACGTTATCTATAGGGTTCCTGGACGCCATCTACAAGGTATTTTCGGATCCGCCCGAGGCGATGATGGTGAAGCAGTCTGGGTTTGCTGGGGGAGCGGTCGCTGAGCAGTATCCGGACTTGGAGTATGGGGTGGACTACGACTTCTTCGGGGTACCTGGAGCGAAGGGGTTGCAGGGAGGCACGGACAACATGATGGTGTTCAACAACACGCCGGCAGTGAAGGCGTTCGTGGCTTACCTGACCAGCGAGCTTGGGGCGAAGAAGTGGGCGGAGGTAGGGTTTGACCTGTCGCCGAACAAGCAGGCGGTGGGTGCCTACACCGATGCGTCGTTGGCGAAGAAGGCCGACATCCTGGCTACGGCTGAGGGATTCACGCCAGACATCGGGGACACCATCCCTGGTGGCTTTGGCAGTGCGGAGTGGAAGGCGATCGTGGACTATGTGAACGACGCCACGGATCTGGACACTGCGCTGGCTGAGGCGACCAAGGTGCAGCAAGAAGCCCTGCAGTAGAGACACTCACGTTCAAAAGGGGCGATTCCTGATAGGGAATCGCCCCTACTTTTCGTCAATCGAGGAGAGGTGGATCTTCGTCTCGCCAGCACCGTAACTACTCAGGCTCCCGCTGGATTGCCAAATCCAGCGGTTGGGCAGGCCACCCTTGCGCACTGTGGCTTGGATTGCCAGATCCAAGCCGAGCAGGCTGAGTAATTGCCCAATGTTAAGTTAATGTCATTGCGAGCGTAAGGCAACCGCAGGTTGCACGCAATCTCCCGCCTCCAATTGCAAGCAACGGTGGGGATTGCTTCGTCGCTACGCTCCTCGCAATGACGCTTGACGCGAAAGTTAACATTGTCGAGGTAATCACCTAATGCCTTGGACCAAGAGTTTAGAAAAGGAGGTTATCAATGAGTGATGTCCAGATTCCGCAAATCATGAAGCAGGGCAAAATCGCTCCGTGGTTGTACATTGCTCCGGCTTTGCTGATCATGATTGCGTTCATCGTGTATCCGGGAATCAACACCTTTCTCCTGAGCTTCAAGAACGCAAACGCAACCCAATCCGCAGCCACCGCCTGCGTAGAGGGACAACCGTGTTGGGGTATCTTCGAGAACTTTCGCTACGCATTGACCACACCCAAGATGTTGAACGCTTTCCGAAACAACTTGCTGTGGGTGATTCTGATGGTGGGCGGCACGGTGGGCATGGGGCTGCTGATCGCCGTCCTAGCCGACCGCGTCAAATATGAGTCGCTGGCCAAAGCCATCATCTTTATGCCCATGGCCATTTCGTTCGTGGGCGCAGGCATCATCTGGAAGTTCGTCTACGCCTACGGCAGCGGCCGGGTCCAGATTGGCTTGTTGAATGGCATCGTCACCTCGTTGGGAGGGAAGCCCATATCCTGGCTCACCGAGCCGGCGGTCAACAACTATGCCCTGATCGTAGTAGGCGTCTGGATGTGGACTGGCTTCTGCATGACCATCCTCTCGGCGGCCCTGAAAGGCGTGCCGACGGAGATCATCGAAGCGGCCCGCGTAGATGGGGCCAGCGAGTGGTCCGTGTTCTGGAAAATCATGGTACCGATCATCATGCCTACTATCGCCGTGGTCGTCACCACCATGGTCATCAACGTGCTCAAGATATTCGACATCGTTTACGTGATGACCGGCGGCAACTATGGCACGGAGGTTATCGCCAACCGTATGTACGGCGAGATGTATATCAGCCATCAGAGTGGGCGATCGGCCGCCATTGCCGTGATTCTGATCCTGCTCACCATTCCGTTTATGATCTGGAACATTCGTCGTTTCCGGGAACAGGAGGCCATACGATGAGTAAGGACCGTATCAAAATGCTGTTGGGGAAGCTGCCGACCCACGCAGTGCTCATTGGGCTCTGCGTGATCTGGCTGATACCTACCATTGGCCTGTTGATTACCTCGTTGCGACCTTTTCAAGACATCAACGACAGCGGCTGGTGGACGATCCTTTCGCCGCCCAAAGGAGCTGAGGCGTACGCCCAGACGTGCGCTTCCTGTCATGGCTCGGATGGCAAGGCCATCGCCGCCGCCGATCTCACCGATCCAGAGTTAATCAGCCAATACCCGCGCTCTATCAAGTTATTGGCCATGCTTCAGGATGAAATTGAGGGGGAACCGCACCTCAAGGACACGCCCATACCGGAGCCGCAGCAAGCGGCCGACATCGCGGATTACCTGAAGCGCATTTCTGGGATCTCGGCGCGCCCTCGTTTCACGCTGAGCAACTACATTGATGCCCTGATGGGCTATCGAGGCACCAAAACCTATGTGGAGGACTGCGCTACGGGGGAGCAAGCTCTCGACCTGAATTGCGACGTCAGCGACGTGATGAACCCTAGAGGGATGGGCCGGGCGTTCGTCAACAGCCTGCTGGTTGCTATCCCATGCGTCATCTTGCCCATTCTCTTCGCCTCCTTCGCCGCCTACGCCTTCTCCTGGCTCCACTTCCGCGGCCGCATGTTGCTGTTTGCTTTGCTGGTCGGCCTACAGATCGTGCCACTGCAGATGACGCTGATTCCCATCTCGCGCGTGTACGCCCAGTTGGGATTGAGCGGCACGTTCCTGGGTATCTGGCTGTTCCACACCGGCTTCGGCCTGCCCTACGCCATCTACCTGATGCGGAACTTCATCGGGTCACTGCCTAGAGAGCTTTTCGAGTCGGCGTATCTCGATGGCATGTCCCACTGGACGGCTTTCTACAAGCTGGCGCTGCCGTTGTCAGTGCCCGCCATCGCCTCGCTGGCTATCTTCCAGTTCCTGTGGATCTGGAATGACCTGCTGGTGGCCCTGGTCTTCCTGGGAGGGCAGAGCCCCGTGCTGACTTACCAGATCAGCAACATGGTGAGTTCGTTGGGTGCAGGCTGGCACTTGTTGACGGCTGCGGCGTTCATCTCGATGGCCTTGCCCATGATCGTGTTCTTCAGCTTGCAGCGCTACTTCGTGCGCGGCATGTTGGCTGGGGCGGTCAAGGGATAGGGTCGGTCTGGACACCGCCTGTTTACGGCGGTGGCAAATCAGTGAAAATGAAAAGGAGAACACTCAAATGGCAAGCGTAAGATATGAGAATGTGACCAAGCGGTGGGGCGATGTCGTGGGAGTCAAAGACCTGAGCATAGACATTGAGGATAAGGAGTTCATTGTCTACGTTGGTCCTTCTGGCTGCGGCAAGTCCACTGCTCTTCGACTTTTGGCCGGCTTGGAGGAGATCACTGAGGGGAAAATCTACATCGGCGACCGGTTGGTCAACGATGTGCCGCCCAAGGACCGGGACATCGCCATGGTCTTCCAGTCCTATGCGCTGTATCCCCACCTGTCGGTCTACGAGAACATGGCCTTTGGCCTCAGACAGCGCAAGACCGCCAAAAGTGAGATTGACAGGCGGGTGCGCGAGGCGAGCGAGATCCTGGGCATCGGCAGCCTGCTGAAGCGCAAGCCTGGCCAGCTCTCCGGCGGTCAGCGGCAGCGCGTGGCCATCGGCCGCGCCATCGTGCGGGAGCCGAATGTGTTCCTGATGGACGAGCCGCTCTCCAACCTGGACGCCAAGCTGCGTGTGCAGGCCCGCGCCGAGATCAGCAAGCTCCATCAGCGGCTGGAGACCACCTTCATCTACGTGACCCACGACCAGGTGGAGGCCATGACCATGGGCACCCGTATCATGGTCATTAAGGGCGGCGTCAAGCAGCAGATTGACTCGCCGCAGAATCTCTATGATTACCCGGTGAACCTTTTCGTCGCTGGGTTCATCGGCAGCCCCGCCATGAACTTCATAGACGCCAAGCTCGTGGATCGGGATGGAAAGGTGGCCGTGGATTGCAAGGACTTTGTCCTGGATGTTCCTGAGGACAAGGAGAAGGTCTACCGTCCGCACCTGGGCAAGGACGTCACCGTAGGTATCCGTCCCGAGGATACGCACGACGCTGAGTTCGTCCCGCCTGGCATCAGCAAGTCGCTGGTGGAGGCCAAGGTGGATGTAAGTGAGCTGCTGGGCAGAGAAGTCAACGTCCATTTGAAGTCGGAGAACGTCCAGTTCGTGGGCATCTTCGACCCGCGCACACAGGCAAAGGTGGGCAACACCGTAGCGGTGGCTTTCAATATGGACAATATGCATATCTTCGACAAGCAGACAGAGTTGGCGATACGATAGGAAACGGACACAGAAACGACGAGGGGCAAGGGACCATACACTGGCCCCTTGCCCCCGCCAGCAAGTGGCCTGCAGGGCGCGTGAGGTTCGTGGCTCTTTGACAAGGGGGCAATTTGCGGATATAATATGTGCGCTCCCCTGTGCATTCTTTTTGAATCAAAATGTGGGCAGTCACCAGAGAATTGAATAATGTAATAAAGGAAAGGAGTATTCTCAATGGCAGAAGTAACCTATGAACATGTGACCAAGCGTTTCGGCGATGTGGTGGCCGTCAACGATCTGAGCATCGAGATCGCCGACAAGGAGTTCTTGGTCCTACTCGGCCCCTCGGGGTGCGGTAAGAGCACCGCTCTCCGCCTCTTGGCCGGCCTGGAAGAGATCACCAAGGGCAACATTTACATCAGCGGCCAGTTGGTCAATGATGTCCCCCCTAAGGATCGGGACATCGCCATGGTCTTCCAGTCCTACGCGCTCTATCCCCACATGAGCGTCTACGACAACATGGCCTTCGGGCTGAAACTGCGGAAGACGCCCAAGGAGGACATTGATAGAAGGGTGAAGGAGGCAGCCCGCATCCTGAGAATCGAGGAGCTTCTGGATCGCAAGCCCAAGCAGCTCTCCGGTGGTCAGAGGCAGCGGGTGGCCGTGGGCCGCGCCATCGTGCGGGAGCCGAAGGTGTTCCTGATGGACGAGCCGCTTTCGAACCTGGACGCCAAGCTGAGGGTAACGGCCAGGGGCGAGATCAGCAAGCTCCATCAGCGGCTGGAGACCACCTTCATCTACGTGACCCACGACCAGGTGGAGGCCATGACCATGGGGACCCGGGTTGTGGTGCTGAAGGACGGCATCCTGCAGCAAGTGGATACGCCCAGCAACCTCTATCTGTACCCCGCTAACCTTTTCGTGGCCGGATTCATTGGCAGCCCAGCCATGAACTTTTTCGATACCACCCTGGTGGCCGAGGATGGAAATCTCTATGTGGATGGGGCTACTTTCCGCCTGAAGGTTCCTCCAGAGAGGCGGGAAACACTCCTTCCTTACAAGGGCAAAAAGTTGGTCTTCGGCATTAGGCCCGATGATCTCCATGACCCGAATTTTACCCCGCCCGACATCACGCCCGGCAAGATTCAGGCCGAAGTGGATGTGACGGAGTTGATGGGAAATGAGGTCTTTGTCCATATGATCACAGGGGGGAAGAACTTCACGGCTCGGTTCGATCCTCGGACCAAGGCCAGCATTGGAGATACGATAGACGTGGTGGTGGACATGGACAACATGCACGCCTTCGATCCTCAAACCGAGAAGGTCATCCGCTAGGCTCAGTAGGTCCGAATTCTGGGCAGAGCGGGTTCCCGAGCGGGGTTTTCCGCCACTCGCATCTCAGCTTTGTGGCCTGACAAAAGCATTACATCCTGGGCTTGATTAGCTGGACCAAGAAGTAAGATAGCATCGGCTTCTGGTCATCTGTAGCCCTTGGAGCGACGTCCCGAGGCCACCGCTTCGCTGACCGGTTGAAGGACTGAGAGAGGCTGTTGGGGTGATGAAGATGATCTCCAACAGCCTTTCTTAATTTGGGTCAAGAACGTGGGCTGATGTAGACAAGAGACAAGAAGGAGGGGGCGCCTTGACCACTGGCAGTCGTATGGACCGCAGCGAGCTAAGGCAACTGGCTGCGGCCTTTTCCCCCGCTGTGCAAGGGCGACCTCGCCCCGATTCCGCGGCCGTCGCTCAGCCCGAGGTGCGGATCGTCGAGATCGAAGGAGACGAATATCTGTTTGGCAGCCGACGATATCGCTCCCGAAGCCGTCGCGGCGAAGTGGTGATGGCCGTTGGGCGGCCGGAGCGCTGCGTGCTTCTGCACCGCAAGGGCTGGTACGAGCCAGGCGTCTACCGCCTGCTGAGTGGGGGCATAGACCTGGACGAGGCCGTGGCCACTACGCTGGCCCGCGAACTAGAGGAAGAGACGGGACTGGCCCTGGGCGCCACCTATTTCCTCGGCGTCTTAGACTGCCGCATCCACTACGACTCCCGCGAGGTCCCTTTTGCTTCCTACGTCTTCTACCTGCCGCACACCGAGGGCGTGCTGCGGCTACCTCAGGGCGCTGAAGACATTAGCGAATTCCGAGACGTTCCCATAGCCGATTTGCCCGCTGTGGCCGAGGACTTGCGCCACGTGCCGCCGCCCCGAACGGGGTGGGGACACTGGCGGGCCATCGCCCACGACTTTGTGCACGAGATGGTTGGCGAGGTGGGCGCCTAGCCTTCCCAAGCCTGGTGGGCGGCCCGCGCCCAACGTTGAATCGCACGGATGGCGACTCTCAAATTGAGGAGGTGACTACCTTGACAATGTTAGATTACGGGCCAAGTGTCATTGCGAGGAGCGGAGCGACGAAGCAATCCCCACCGGTGACACCACTTGCAGCTTGGAGATTGCTTCGGGCGCAAACCCCGCGCCCTCGCAATGACAGCATGAACGGTAGTTTCTGCCCTTTAGACTTGTCCTGAGCGAAGCCGAAGGAATGGCGGGCCCCGCCATGGCCGACTCGCAATGACACGGGCTGAGCAGTTACTTGAGGAGATTCACTGCCCGGTGTATGGAGAGAAACCAGGTTTCTGACTGCTACGTTGGATAACGAAATGAGGAGAGCATATGCGAGACAAAATCGAAGCAGCACTGAAGAGCAGCAAAGCGGACTACACCGAAATCCGAATAGAAGAGCGCGAGGCCACCACCGTCGCCTATCGGGGCAAGGACCTGGAGACGGCCAGCGCGGTGATTGATGCGGGAGGCATCGTGCGCTGCCTGTGCAAAGACGGCGGCTGGGGCATGGCCACGTTCAACGACCGTGACGATCTGCTGACCAAGGTCGAGCAGGCATATCAGTGCGCCAAGGTGGTGCAGGTGGAGGAGCCGATTGAGCTGGCGCCCATCCCTGTCTCCGAGGACCGCATCGTGGCCAAGCTGGCCCACGACTTCCGAGGCGTGACCATGGCCGACAAAAAGGCCCTGGCCGAGGAATACAACCACATCCTGCTCGGCCACAGCGACAAGATTGTGGACACCCAGTGCAGCTACAGAGACGCCTTCAGCCGCGTCCTCTTCGCCAACTCGGAAGGCGCGTTCATCGAAGAAGAGCGGCCCATGATCACCACCCGCTTTTTCGCCATCGCGCGGGACGGCGACAACGTGCAGACGGCTTCAGAAAATCGCTCTGGGCAGAAAGGGTTCGACTTCGCACAGGGACGCGAGGAACTGGCGGAGGCAGCGGCTCAACGTGCCGTGGATCTGTTGAGCGCGGACACGGTGGTCGGTGGTCAATATCCCGTCGTGCTCAACCCGATGCTGGCCGGCGTGTTTATTCACGAAGCGTTTGGCCATCTCTCCGAGTCGGACTTCGTTTACGAAAACCCCAAGGCCCAGGAGATGATGGTTCTGGGGCGGCGATTCGGCCAAGACATTCTCACCGTGTTCGACGACGGCTCGCTGCCGGGGCT
>CAZEBW010000088.1:0-13897 GCA_964510205.1 uncultured Anaerolineae bacterium | reverse complement strand
CCCCGTCGTGGCCAAGCTCGCATGGCCCAAAAGGTTCTGCACAAAGGTGATAGGAACCCCATTGATCAGGTAGTGGACAGCGATAGAATGGCGAAGAGTGTGAGGCGTGACCTGATCCGGCAAGCCCGCAGCCCTGACGTACTTCCTGAAACGATCCTCCATGTTGCGGTACGTGATGGGCTTGTCACCACCCCGGCCTGGGAAGAGATATGTCCCCATCTTCCTCTCGGCAACATATTCTCCCAGGCTCTGAAGCAAGTTGGGCTTTAGATATGCTCGCCGTTCCTTTCGATGGCCGTGTGACCAAAGAACTTGCGCTCAACCAGAGCGACGAAACGGTACTCCACACCCTCAATGGTTAGCGACCGTTTACGCTTCGTGGTCGCCACCCAGATGGGCCGCGGCAGCCGCTCGGTGTAGCCGTAATAGTTGAGAGCGGTGCCATAGGCCAGGTAGTAGGGCGCTACCAGCGAAGCAGCTACCAGATATTCATGCGCCGCCCAGTCGCCCTCGGGCCCGGCCTCCAGGGGGATGATCAGGTACTTCCCCCGTTCCAGTCGCTCCACCCATCGCTTGGCACAGAGGCGGTGGAGCAACTTGCGAGCGCCGCCCTCCTCTTCATCCAGAATGGCATGAGCGTCCTGGATGGTGAAGATGCGTTGTCCGGTCGCTGATAGCTGGCTTAACAGCCTGGCTTCCCGCTCGCTCAGGGATCTAGGCAGGGTAGGTTGAGCCATAGTTTCTTCCTTTTTAGCACAATGATTCTACTTGATAGCACTATTTTAGCACAAAACAAGAAAACGGGCCAGGTTGCTGCCTGTGTGCGCCAACGCATCGCTGCCAGGTGAGCGATGGTTTTTCCAAGCTGCACGGGAGGGCGTAGTCCACATTTGATCGTGGTCACGCTGCTGCTCCTTTCCAGTGTGGGGGAGGCACCTTGTACTGTAACAATTCCAGCACCGTCCAGCAGTGATCGGTGATTTCGGCTGCCATTGCGGGCGTCCGTTGCACCCACCGTCTTCGCTCGCAGCCATCTTGGACGAAGTACAAAGGCGACCGCAGCGAGGCATGGTAGGTGCAGAAGTTGTACACGCATCCCACCAGATAGACGGCCTTTTCAAGGCGTTCCGGTCGCCGTGCCAGGTGACGCGTGCGGCGCACCAGGAGGGACAGCCGTGAGCGAAAAGTGCCGTTGAGTCGCTCAATGAAGGCGGTGTTCAGCACGCCGCTTCTCTGGCTCAAGATCAACAGACGGTCTACCAACGCCTGACCGCCCTGCACCCGTCGCCGTTCCACGCCTACGACGCGACGCTTGGCATGTTGCTTGACCACTTGTCGCAAACAGATGTCGGGTCAGGGAATCAGGCGTGGACGGCCGGGCTTGCCGGTGCGCAGCGGGCTGCGAAAGACCTGGCGGCAGGCGGTGAGATAGTTGCTCAGGCCATCGAAGCAGATCGGCAAGGGACGACACAGAGCAGCCGCTTTCACTTTCTCCACCAAGGTCACAACGAGCGGCTTGTCTCGGTGCAGGCTCACCACTGCTCCTAACCATAGGCGGGTAGGAACGGCCAGAGCCATAGCAATCCAGATGACCGCCCCTTGCACCTGGTGGCGAATCTCGTCCATCTGGACCTGCTGCAAGTCCATGCGGTTCTGGGCGACGGTGGCCTCGTGAACCCGCTGGCTATGCTCCCCGCTGCTCTCCCACAAGTCATCTACCGTGCGGGGATCGAGGTCCCAGGTGGCCACTAGGGCCTGTTTGGGACAACCGTTGGCCAGCAGGCTGACCACCCAGCCGATCAACTCATGATCGAGACGCCGTCGGCAGGGCGGTGGGCTACGGGTGATGGCAAAGGTGCGACCAGATGTGGCCCTGCATCGCGCCACTGGCTACGCTTCCATCAGGGCCGTGCTCCGCATCCTGGCGGGAGAGGAAGGGCTCAGCGCGTCGGCGGTGGCGCGTCAGCTCAAGGTGACTCCCGGGACCGCCCGCAATTACCTGCGCTGGCTCCTCGAGGTAGACCTGGTCATCGAGAGGCAGAAACGATATTACTTCCGTGATCCAGTGCTGCGCTACTGGGTGGCCATGGTCACTCGCGGCATCGAAGTCACGCCGGCCACACCGCCTGTGAATCTGGTGACCCTGATCGAGGAGCTGGACCTCCTGTATCAGCGGGTGGCCAGTGAACTCGGCTTGGCCAAGGAGAGTCAGGCTTCGCCGTGAGCTCAGCCGAACGGTGCGAGAACTGCTGCGTGCTTTTGCGGGCCAGACGGTGGACGGCGCCATCTTCGGCCTCTCCGGGAAGCTCACCCTGCCCACCTTCACCCGCGTCGAACCCTACGTGGCCCCCGACAATGCCTGGGAACTAGACGGCCTGGCAGAAGCTTGCACTGAGCCCTTCGACACAGATCAGGACAGGCCCGGTCGAAGTGACGGCGAGCGCTGGGCTGTCGAGGTCAAGTGGCGCAACAGCCGCGCGGACTACACCGATGTGACCCATTTCCATGTCAAGGCCCTTGATTTGAAGGCCAGGCCGTGGTTCATCGCCAAAACCGGGCTGACCTCTTCGGCCGAAGAGTACGCCCGGGAAAAGGGCATTCTGGTCAGCACCGAACGGGAACTGCAGCTTCTGGCTGAGCGGTTGGGGGTGCGTTTCGGCAAGCGACATCTCCCCCCTACGCCATTTCTTCGCCACCGAGTTCCTGAGCCAGACCGGGGATCTGGCCCTCACCCAATATGCCCTGGGCCAGGCCTCGCCGACCACCACTCGTATCTATGTCCAGACAAAGCGGGAGGACTATCGCCGGGCGCACAGGGAAGTCTTCGGTTCCTGAAAGTAGGTGATAGAGGTCCGAAGAGAAAAGCCGCCGGACGGACCGTTAGTCGGTCGTCCGGCGGCTTCGCTGTCGCGGCAAGGAAACACGCGCCACTGGTGGTTAGTCAGTCAGCCCCTCCACGTGCGCACAGCCCACAAAAGCAAAGGCCGCCGGCGAGACAGTCAAGGCTGTCACCGGCGGCTCATGAAGGCCCGCAATTCATAGTTGGTATGGCATTACTGGGGCGGCCTCATCAGTACAAGCACTTCGACGACGCTCAGGACAAGGCTCAGTGCAAGCTGGCACTTCACTGCTAGCCGTCGTTGCCGCGCGGGTCATATGCAGGTTGATCAGTCACAGTCTGCACATGGCTGGCTGATGGCGTATGCCCAATTGCCATCTGTTATACGCCGTAGGCTATCTGCCAGCATATCCTCTCTATGGCCCGCCACGCGAATACCCATTGGGGATAGCCCCGCTGGGTTTTGGCCGCCCGCCCTGTGGAATAGGCCCTTCTACACGGTCCGCCCTAGAGCATCGCATATTCCACAGAGCCCGGGAGCAGGCCCGACTTCGTCCCTGTCCCCCCGGTCGCCGCCGGCTTCCGCTGAAGGTGACAGGTGGCCACGTTCAGGGTCACAGGCGATCTCCGCCGGAGGGCGAGGAACGGGGCGTGTGACTAAGTCGCCCCAGCTTTGAGGGAGACTATTTCTATCGCTGTTGGCAGGTGCCCGCCGATGAAACCACCCGCACCACAGACCAGTCACAGTCGGCACAGCGCCTTGCGCCTCCCTGTGGCCCGCCACGCGAATACCCATGGGGGGGATAGCCCCGCTGGGTTTTGGCCGCCCGGGAGCAGGCCCGACTTCGTCCCTATCCCCCCGGTCGCCGCCAGCTTCCTTTGAACGCAACATGCTGGCACGTTCAGGGTCACAGGCGATCTCTGCCAGGGGGCGAGGAACGGGGCGTGTGACTAAGTCGCCCCAGCTTTAAGGGGATTATAGCACGTTACGCCTTTGGGGTCAAGCGAGGACTCCCCATTCTCGTGTCCCAGCTGTGTAACGCTCGCCACACCTCCGAGAGGGGGCTCTGCCTCCAGCGGCCGAGTAAGGTAGTCTAGCACCTCGGCCTCCCTGCGCTCGATCTCCAGGCGGTAGCCGCTGGCCAGGGCCTGGAATTCAGCCGGCCTGGCTGTGCTCCGCAACTGCAACAGCAGCCGTTGCAGGCGGGCAATGCGCTCCTGGGTTACCTGCAGTTCCTGGTCATCGGTGATCATTCAAGCCAGAGTCCCTCGCTCTCTCGCTCCCGCTCAAGTTCTTCAACCGCTTTCTCGATGTCCTCTTGGCTGTACCCGAAAAAGGTCATTTCCCACAGACAATGCCCAATGATGTCTACCTCTGCATATCTCGATAGCGTCTCAGGCTCGATCTCCATATCCAGCCACTCGGCCCAATCGGTGAACTCAAGGCCATAAGATACCTCTCGATTGCCAGCTTCTTCGTCCATAGGAACAGGCGGAATGAGGTCTTTCATCAACGCGCCATCACTTCGGCCAAGCCTGTCCTGAGCTGTGTCGAAGGGCTCAGCACAAGCTTTGCCAGAGACCGAAGCGTAGTATTCACCCGTGAACTCGTCCAATACGTCCTCGATCACTAAGCGGATTTTGGTCTCGACAGGTTGGATAGTGCGTAATGTCTCAAAAACCTGCCGATAGCCTGGCAGGTTCTTCTCTTGGTCCGCATAAAGTTTGATCAGGACAGGCTCAATATCATCCCATTGGTGCTTGCTGAGCAACTCTTTGAATTTCATTCTTCCCCCCTCCATCACCCGTCATCCGTCTCCCGTTTTCCCCCTTCCATTTTCCCCCGTCCACTTTCCCTCTTCCGTCTCGCGGCGGCGCTCTTCTCCACGATGACGGGTAACTGAGCAGCCACCAGACGGGTGGTGTTCTCGTGCTCGTCCATCTCCAGGCCGCAGAGGGGACAGGTGATGCGGCCCTCGGCCCGCAGGGTCTTGTCGCGGGATTCCTTGCCGCAGCGGTGACACTCTCGGGGGCTGATGCCGCCCACTTCCAGAGGCGGCAGCAGGCCGGCGAAGGGCAGCTTATAGCCGAGGAAGGTGCTCAGCCGGCCGACGGCGGCCCCGAACAGCTTGCGGTCAATGCCCTTGCGCCCGGTCTTGGTGCGGCGGTAGCTCAGGTCCTCCACCCCCACCCGGGCGCGGTGCTCCACCGCCAGGGCCACGATGCGCTTGGAAGCGGCGTGGTAGTGGTGGTCGGTGCGCTCCCCAGCGACGCGGTGGGGGGTGCGCTTGCCCCGCCTTTTCCAGGCGCGGCGCTGCTGGTAGGCATCCCGCAGCTCCAGGGGGCCAGCCACCTGCTCGTAGTGGAGCACCTTGCCTTGGGGGTCGGCCACCAGGGCGAAGACCTCGCCCTCCAGAGTGTGGTGCACGGCCAGGAAGCTGACCACCTCCAGCGGCTTGGGCTGGGGGAAGTCCACGGCGATGGCCAGGTAGTACTCCACCTCGCCCTGGCGGTTGATCTCGCGGGTCAGGTGGGCGGTGCGGATGGCCAGGGGATCGTCACGCGCCAGGTCGAAGAAGACCTGCTCCTGCCAGCTCCCCATCTCCAGCGGGAACAGCAGAGCGCCGACGTCACGGCCGGTCTCGGTTAGGTACTCCTCGTGCCGGTTGAGGGCCAGCAGCGGCTTGCGAACGGTGAGGGGTTCGCGATGGCGTTTCGAGGCGGAGCTGGGCAGCAGGTACAGCAGGGCCAGGTAGCGACCTTGCTCCTCGTCGTAGAGAATGGAGTAGCCCCGGCGGTTAGGGACGGCATCGGTGTGGGCGAAGTAGATGGGGCGGGCGCGGAAGTCTAACTCCCGCGCAGCGGCCAGCAGTTCCCCCTGCAACTGTGCGAGGGTGCTGGGGTGCAAGGGTGAGGGGGTGACAGGGAGAGGGGGGTGACAAGGTGGTGACCTCTTCCCTTCCCTCCTTCTCCCCTTCTCCTTGTCCCCTTGTCTCCTTGTCCCCTTGTCTCAGAAGGCTCCCCTGCTCCTCTGCCTGTCCTGAGCCCCGTCGAAGGGCTCCCCAGCTCGCCAGCTCAGCAAGGGCGGCTTCGTAGCGGGCCGGGTTGGGTTTGGCGCGGGGGACGGTGGGGAAGCCGGTGTTAGGATCCTGCTTCAGCCGTTCGAAGTACGAGGCCATGGCCTTGCCGATGTCGCGCCACAGGGCCTCTTCCAGGGAGCTATGCAGGCCAAGGCGCTTGATCCTGGGACGGACGCGCTGCCGCAACAAGCCAGCGATGAGGTAGGCCCGGTAATTGTCCTGGCGATCCTTGCAGTCGTCGAAGGCGTCCAGGTGCTCCTGGGCCCAGTGTAATGTCACGTCGGCGGCCAGGGTCCAGCGCAGGAAGACCTTATCCAGGATGGCACGCTTGTGGTTCGAGGGGTTGTGGAGTTTGACTTTGACTGTCTTAATCATTGGATGATGGAAAATGGAGAATGGAGAATGGAGGATGGAGAATGGACAACCTTCCTCTTTCCCCCCTCTTTCCCCTTTCTACCCAAAGGTTTGCCAAGTGGTCATCAATGTCCAGAGCATGGCACTGACTTGTTTATAGCCAATAGTGAGCCTCTTGTGTTCATCGGCTGAGGTGTACTCGCAATCGAGGGCGAAGTCAAGCCAGAGCTTCGTCTCTTCTGACTCGCCCAGGGAGTCATTGAGGCTGTTCTTGAACACAGCCTCGTAGCGCCACTTGGCGAAGCCCTCCACAATATTTCCGCACACTCCACGAGACGACCGGCGCATCTGATCCACGAGCGCGTAACGCTCCTCCTTCGGAAAGCGAGTCGTCAAGCGAAAAACCTCCATTGCCAATGTATAGGCTAAGTTGAAGGCGTCCAAATCCCGGTATGAGCGAATCTGTTTCCTCGTGCTCCCATTCTCAGGAACCCATTTCTCCCCATTGAATATCCAGGGTTCACAACCAACCCACTTACGCGGCTTCTCCTCCCTCATCTATTTTCCCCCGTCCGTTTTCCCCTTTCCATCTTCCCCTTTCCCCCCTCCATCGTCCATCTTCCCCTTTCCCCTTTTCTCCCCCTCTCCTTGTCACCCCCTCTCCTTCGCTCCCTTGCTCCCCTGCTCTCCCGCTTCACCTATTCCCTGCACTGGGTCGCCAAAGGGTGGGTGCCGACCGACCATGCGGTCAGCCGCACGAATATTGATGACCCGGTCGCGGTTTAACGCTAACGCCTCGATTGTCGCCCGCCCCACCGGCGTTAAACCGATAACGAAGAGACCATCGGCTGACCACATAAAGTGCTCATCCCAGTCATCCTGACGAGGGTTGAACAGCGCAACCTCCTGCCCGGAATCAGGGTCCAAAGCCGTCAGACGGTCAGACTTCCTGCGGTTACAGTGAAAACAAGCCAAAGCGAGGTTATCGGGAGTGTCCGAACCATCCTGAGCAAGAGGAACGATGTGATCCACTGTGAACCGTACATAGTTGCCATCGTTCTGAGGTATGGCAGTACTCACATCGCTCGTTGGCCCGCTGTCGAACCAGTCGCTGTGTTTCAGGTGGGATTCTGCGTCGTCGAGACATCCATCCACTCGTCAGCTTGGACCCGCATCAGGTTCCGCACCACACGGTTGATGAGGCTCAAATAATCGTCCATCTCTTCCCATTGATCCAGTTCCTTTTTCTCCTGCACGCTCAACCGCGCGCCTCGCTCCTTGAGAAGCAATTCCTCAATGCGGGCCTGAATGAAGGCAGAGGCTCTGAATACGGGCATCCCTTCCTCAAGTTCGATGCGCACGGCCCCCTCCAGTGGAAGAGCAGTCGGCAGACTGCGTAACCTGGGAAGGGGATGCGCCACAAACTGTCGGGTGTGTTCCAGTAACCTCATTTCGCTCATCGTCGCCACCTCCTATGTCCTACGTCCTTGGTCATTTGTCCTTGGTCATTGGTCATTGATATTATACCGCATCACGCCCCCAAAATCAAACGCCATGCTCCCCTGCCCCTTGCTCCCCTGCTCAGGCACCGCCATCCGATACTCCGGCACCAACACCTTCAACAACCGCCGCACTTCGTCGGCATCGCACCGCTCCGCCGCCGCAATCAACTCGTTTGCGTGAAGCGTGAAGCGTGAAACGTGTTGCGTGTTGCGTGTCCCCTTCTCCCTGTCTCCCCCTCACCCCGCTCCCATGCTCCAGTAAGCGAAGCGGCGCCCCCTTGCTCCCCCCTGCTCAGTTCTCCCCCTTCCCCTTTCCCTCCTCCATTCTCCCTCTTCCGTCATCCCCTTTCCATTTTCCCCTCTCCCCTCTGCCAGCGGGGAGGCCAGCGGTCAACGGCCTAAGTTGAGGGTTTTCCTGATCAGATTTGCAACTGTGACTTTCCATGGTTGCTCGAAAAAGATGGCCACGTGTCTACCCGCTTCTTCCAGAAGCTCGGATTCGAGTTCCTGGGCTAGGTCTTCCATCGGCTGGGTCTTCTGCTTCACCTGCACCGTGATCCCGCACTCGTGCGCCATGGGCGTCAGTTTGACCCCGATGATCATCTCCTCCCCAAAGTGTTGGCGAAAGGCTGAGAGGATCAGGTCGTGCAGACCTAGCATGGAGCGGTCTTCGCGGCTTAGATTCTCTGTCTGCATCAGATCTCTCCTCAGGTGGGTGGCGTATGGCTGATAGCAGATTGCAGATGGGTGAGCTTTAGGATTTGCCTCCTTCGTCTCCTCACCGCTGTCTCGGCGACGAGGATGAGCACATGTTTGATGATCCTATTGTACCCCAAAAAAGAAATGCTGTCCACTTCCCCCAGGCCTCAGACCGCTGAACACGATCTCAATGTCCTCTGCTCCCCCCTCTTCTATTCGCCTTTCCTCTCTCCCTTAACCAAATCAGCCCCAGGGCGGCGATGGTGCCCGCCAGGTCGTAGACGATGCTTGTATTGAGCTTGTCGAAATGTCGGCCAATTCGAACCTCCGGCCAGGACTGAGTTCCTGATGGAACTCGTCGAAAAGGGCGTGGGCCAGAGCAGACAGCAGACAAGGTGACAAGGGGAGGGGGAGAGGATCTCTTTGTCATGCCCTCTCCCTGTCTCCCTTCCTCCTTGTCTCCCCCTCGGCTGTTGGAAAGGGCGCGGTGGAGGAGAACAGCGAGGCCAGCGTACTCGCCGATGTGGGCCAGCTTGTCAATGTCATTACTGTCCCTGGACGAAGGGAGGATGCCCAACGGATTGGGGCGGGAGGAGAAATAGAAGCTGCGTCCTGAGCCTGTCGAAGGGATGCCGGCCATCCGCATGAAGACGGGGGACCAGTATCGCACCAGGTATGAACGTCGAAGCAGCTCACAGAATCTATCCCGAGCAAAGTCGAGGGGCTCAGGACAGGCAAGGGGGTGGGGCAGCTTGGGGGCAGGAAGTCTGAGAGGATGAGCGGCTCGTTTTGGGTCCAGAACCAGGGAAGGGAAGGGGAGCGCCAGTCCCGATCGCCGCCCACCAAGGTCCAGTGCAGCTCTACAGCCAGGTGGACGTCTCGGTCGCCCTGGACGTGAACGTGCCCAGAGACACAGGTGTTGAAGCCGTCGGCCATCTCCGGGTAGGGCTCGATGTAGCCCAGGGCTTTGAGGCAGGCCACGGCCTCGGCCAGACGCTCCTCGGGCACCAGGAGGTCCAGGTCGCCCATGGGGCGGAGGGGCCGATATTGGGGCAGATGGTAGCGGCCAGGGCAGCGCCCTTTAGGACGATGACAGGCAGAGGGGAAAGAGCATTCAGGATGCGGGAGAGCTCTCGGTAGATGAGGAGGTTGCGCGCTGTGGTGGCGTAGTAGATCCGACGTAGGTCAGCCTGGACATCGGGAGGGACGCCGGCCAACGACTCAGCTTCGCTCAAGATGTAGTGGAGCAGAGGGGCGACGCCCTCGCGCCGTGCGGTGGAAGCGAGGAGGCGCCAATCGTCGGGGTCAAGGGTTGATGTGAGGACCGTCTCGACTTGGGCAGAGAGGAGTCGGCAGAGAGTGCTGTAAGTAGAATCAGAGCCTCTTGTCCTTTCCTCCCGCCAAAGGTGATCTCCTAAACCCACACCACTAAGCCCTGATGCTCTAGACTGGACCATGCCTTCAGAAACGAAGACAGCTCAACACTCAACTCGTGGTCAAGGGTGGGGTCCAGGCATGTGACCTGCCCACCTTCTATGCGGACTACAACTACAGCGTGCAGGCCAACACGGCCATGCGGTAGATCGGCTGCTCGCACGAAGACGATCACCGGCCAGCCTTCGGCAAGCAGATCAAGCAGCCGTTCAAGTGTGGCCCTCTCGAACCACAGGGCATGGTAGCCCAGTTTGTCCAATCCGGCAACAACACTCTCCGGACGGGTTCCCCATACTGGCAGGGTACCAAGAGCTTGCGCCAGTTCTTCCTCGCTGTGCTCTTGGCCCCAGTAGGCTAGAACCATCCGCACACAGGCGGGCAAACAGCTATAGGAATGCTGTTGTTTGAAGTGAGGCACTGGTAGCTTCATTGTGATGAGGCAACCTCTGTCGCTCGTTGACGCATCTCTTCCACTGATGTCGAGCGATCTGGCAAGAGCTCGCCGGCTGGTGAATAGACCAACCGACCCAAGGGATCGGCAATACCAGCACCGTATACGGACACATGCCAATCGCCGTTGCGCCTCTCCGCCTTGACAATGGCCGCATCACCCAAATGCGCTAACAGATAGCGCAGGGCTCGGTTCTCTATCTCTTCCTGTCCAGGCACAGCTGGCAGAATACGAATCTCGTCTGTCTCTAGCTCCAGCACGACCCCGGCTCCTGGCTGCAGGCCATAGCGCTGTATGATCAACAACGGAATCTGCAATCCCTCAGAGCCAACTATTTGACGAACTCGCTCCATTTCCTCACCTCCCACCCATTATGATCCCTTGCGTCTAACGGCTCGCCTTCCCACTGCTCCCTAATTATACCCCAACTTACGCCAAAATCAAAACGCGGACGCCTTCGCGTCCGCTATCCGTATTGCTCATTCCCGCGCTCCTCTCCTTCTCGGCTTCCCACCTCTTCTCCGCCTCTGCCGTTGGATAGGATACGTAGAACGGTAGGGCGAGGCCTGTCGCCAGGCGGTGGCGGCTAACAGATGCCAGTCGTCGGGGCTGAGACTTGAGGTGGGGGCAGCGTCGGCCCTTCGACCGAGCTCAGGACAAGATTGGCCGGAGAGGAGCTGGCAGAGGGTGCGGTAGGTCAGATCAGGGCTCTTCATAAGATAGCATTTTGCCTTCCACCTTGCCAACGGTGATCTTCAAGACCCCTGTGGTTATAGTCAATATGATGGGAGTGTCAAGCTCGCTCCGCCGCAGCAATCAACGCATCTACGTGAAACGTGACTTGTCTCCTCCTCTCCCCTGCTCCCCCGCCCCCCTTCTCCGTCCGTGCCCAGGACGAAAAGAGAGAAAGCGCAGGGCGAAGGCCGTCAGCAGGGCCACGTTGACCATCACCGCGTCGGCGACGATGCGTTCCAGCATTTCCAATGTCAGGCGTTTGGGTCGTCGCATCAAGCTCTCCTTGACAGAATTCAGGATGACAAGTATAATTCAGAGTAGAATAGTCCAACCACTTATGTTAGGGACGGGCACTTGGGCGAAAAAAGCTTCCTCGTCCCCTTGGGCGAGAGCGATTCCGATCGTTACCGCCTGTATTGCGTGACCGAAAGAGGGCAGGTGGCCATTTTTCGGGTTCAATATGAGGCTTTCATTGATGGCGAGTGGCGGCCAATCGTTCGCTACGACACGGCCCACGGCTTTCCCCACCGTGACTTGCTCCACCACAACCGACCGCGGGAGAAGACAGAATATCCGGGACGTTCCAATGCTGAAGTGCTCACCTTTGGCCAGGAAGACATCAAGCGCAACTGGCAAACCTACCGGACGCAGTACGAAGAGGAGATGGACAAATGAATGAGCTCTTTGCCATAAAATACGATGAATTGCTGACCGAGTTTAACCGCTATGTCATGACAAACCCCAAGTTTCTGGCCGATATTCCTGATGAGGCTCTCATCGTATTGGTTGATCCGAATGATCCTGAATTCAACCGTTACAATCTCGAACGGGTGCGAGCTTATCGGCGCAACGATGACAGACCTGACCGCCCCCTGGTCTATGTGGACGTCGGCGAACTGGCGCCCGTTCGGTCGCGTCTGATCAGACCGCGTGTGCTGTCACGCCTGCCCGACGCCCTGGCGGTGGCTTCATGACGCAGGCCAGACTTGTCACTTCCCCTTGCTCCCCTACCCCTCCGTTTATCTGTTCCCCCCCTCGCTCTAAGCGGACAACAGTCCGCGTTCGCTATCTACATCAGTTTGAGTTGGCTTGTTATGGGACATGCTCCGTCCTTTCTTCGCCCTCTATTATACACTAATTTCTCGGACGGAGTTGTCTCATCTATGTTAGCACAGAGGGGTTCCCCCCAAAGTTGGGGGGTTAGGGGGGCGATTCCAGCACAGCCACCAGATTCTCACACACATACTCCACCTGCTCCTCGGTCATCACACTGGAGAAGGGGAGGGCCAGCGGGGCTACGGTGACCGATAGCTTCAGAAACGGGAAGTTGTTTCTTAACGGCTTCTATGCTACAGCTATGCTACAGCTATGCTACAGCTATGCTACAGCGAGGGCAGTCTGTAGCGAGTATAGCGTCCCTTTCCCTCTTTCACCAACACACCGGCCTCGACCAAGCGGGTCAATTGTCGCCATGCTGTCTGGCGGTCAACCCCCATCAACCCCCGATACTCCTGGTTGGTAATCCACCGGTGTTCCCGGAGATACCGACGCAGCCTGTCCTCCGCTGGCAGTGCAATGGGTACTTCCACCCCCACCGGCGTGTTTTTCAAGGCCACGGTAAAGCTGTAGTTGGGCTCGCTGAACTCCGGCGCGGGCAAGCCGGATCTCTCCATTTCGGCGATCATGCGGTCAATGCCTTCCCCAATATCTTTCATATAACCGAACTCGATGAGCGCCCGCACGATCTGCGGATTGCGGGAGAAACGTTCTTGCACCAGGTTGTCCAGCCGCACGTGTCCGGGCAGCTTGCCTGGGCTTTCCACTTCCAGCCGGTCGTCGAACATGCGCACCTGGATGGCCTTGCCGGTGATGCTGTAGTCCCGATGGGCCACGGCGTTGACAATGGCCTCTTGCCAGGCAAAAGCAGGATACTCCGGGACGGTGTGAAAGACCCCATCTTGACTCAGACGGCTGTATTCCCGCACGTGCATCCCAATGACCTCAAAGGCCCGTTCGAGCAGGCGCGGCAAAGGCCGCTCGATGATCTCCCGCTTGATAATGTTGAGTTCCTGGCCCACGAGTTGCCTGGTTCCCTCGAACTTGAGAAAATCCAGGCCACAGCGAGGAAGATACCGCTGCGGCTTCTGGGCAAAGAGAAGTACACAGCCCAGAGTGGGCACCAGCCAATCTCCTCGCCGCACTAGCAGGTCGCGGCTGTAGAGGGCGTCACGAGGATCCCCTGTAGCGCCGATCCCAGCACAGTAGTCGGCTATCAGGGCCTGATCCAGGTCTTCAAAGGCAGCTTCTTCTACTGGCTTGGTCTCAAGGGCTGCCTGACCTTTAGCATAGGCCAGACGCAGGATGTCGTTGACTCCCAGGCGCTGGTTCTTGCGACCGACACGCAGGTAGAACTGCCTTGCCAGTGGTTTCGTGCGCCTGGGTGCTGTAGGCGACATCCAGTGCCAGCACAGTCTTCCCCTTCACCGTGAAGGTGTAGCTCTGGGCTTCCACAGGTGGAACGCAATGGAGATAAGGAGCGCGGAGCAGCTCGTCCACATTGTCCTGGTAACCCTTGATCCCGCTGACACGGCCGTCATCTTCTACGCCAATGAATACCGTACCACCATCAGCATTAGCCAGAGCCACAAGATCCTCGGCCAGATGTCTGGCCTCCACAGCGGCACGCTTGAACTCCACGAACTGGGATTCGCCCGCCTGGATCATCCGTAGATAATCTTGTTCAGATGGTGTCAGTCACTGTAAACTCGTACCCCTGTACGAATCATTGTAAACTCGTACCCTA
>CAZEBW010000087.1:0-13955 GCA_964510205.1 uncultured Anaerolineae bacterium | reverse complement strand
GGGTTGGCCTCCTGAAGCCTTCCAGGAGCTTGTCCCAAATGCGTAACGCTCCCCCTTTTGCTGTTGCCAAACGCGCCGAAACGTGATATACTATGCTTGCGGTGGCCCCGGAGACAGGCTTGGGGACGTGACGGCACAAAGCCGCTTCCCGGGCAAGTGGCGGCGGCTTGTTTAGAGACCCTAAAGGTTTCCAAAACCTTTAGGGTCTGGACCCCCAAGGAGTTAGAACCATGCATTTCAGCGTGCTTGCCGACGTAGGCGGCCCTGTCCTGTTCGCAGGATTCGGCATCGCCGCCTACCTGGTTCTTTTCTTGATCGAGTCCATCGTACTGAGACTACTCAAATGGGGCGCGTTTGCGCGCTCGCTGCTGGCCTCGCTGTTGATGAACGTGCCGTCAACGCTGGCGGGGTTTGGGCTGATTTGGCAATTTGGACTCTCGAGCTTGAACCGCCTGGGGGTCTGGCTCATCCTGACGACCTGGGCGCTCTCGGTAGCCATCGAAGGCAGCGTGCTGGCCTTGATGAAGCGCGACGGGGGCCGCCAAAACTGGACCGCGGCGCTGGCGGCCAACACGGCCAGCTATCTGGCGCTGTTCATCATGCTACGGCTTGCATGAATCCGCACGTGATGTAGCTCGATACCGATAAGAGAGGGACTGATCTAATCTCGACCAGTCCCTCTCTGCTGTCCATCATTTGCCACGAATGACACGAATCTCCACTAACCCTCTCATTCTTCGTGTCAATTCGTGCAATTCGTGGCTGCTCAGTACACCACAATCCTCCCCAACACCACCCGATCGTCCCCCACATTTCCTGAGTCGCCCAGCACGGGCAAGCGCTCCAGGGTCGGCAGGTAGTACATCCCCACTTCGAGCAGGCATTCCCCCGGCGGGGTGTCGGGCGCGATGAGCAGGCCGTAGTTGTCCCGCACCATCTCACCCACCTGCCACTCGGTGGTGGGATGGGTGCCGCCCAGCGGCTCGCTGTCCATCTGGGACACGACGCGGTTGTCGGCGTCCAGCAAGTGGACGAAGACGGTGTAGCGCTTGTCCATCTCGGCCAGGGCCTGCCAATAGAGCGTCAGCCTGAGCGTCCCCCCCGCTGTCACATCCTGATCGGCCAAGCCATAGCCCGCGAGCAGGACTTTGTTGTCCAGGTTAGCCGCCACGGTGTGCTGCATGGGGAAAACAGCGTCATCGGGCGACATGGCGTACAGCGTGACGTAGGCCCCCAGGAAGCTGCGATAGGAGCTGCGGTAGCCGTGGTCGCTCAGCCACCGCTCCGCCAGGTGCTGGGGATCGTACTGCTCCACATAGCCAAACATCACCAGCCAAACCCGCGAGCAGCCTTCGGTCAAGTCGGCCAGCGCCTGGTCCGCGCGCTCCTCGCTGCGCAGATCGTGGCGGGAAAGAAGACGATACGGCACACCAGACGGACGGTAGTAGTCGAACAACGCCTCTTGGAGCGGGTTGTTGAGGAGAAGCAAATCGCCCTCCTCGGCGTGATCCCGCACATACTCCATCATCAGCCCGTATTCGCCCTTGGTGTAAGCAGGGTCGAAGAACCAGTTGTGCAGCGAAAAAGCGCTGGCGGAGACGACCAGCAGCAACCCCAGAAACAAGAGCCACGGCGACCTATCTCCCATCCATTCGATCCCACGGGCCACGAGAACAACGAAGGCCGGAGCAACCATCAGCAGGTATCGCTCCTGGAAGAAGGGCATGATGGGGTTGACCAACCAGGCGCAGACCAATGGCATCACCAGCCAGGCCAGCAGAAGCCAGAGCAGCTTTCCCCTCCCTCCCAGGGAGGGGCCAGGGGAGGGTGGATCCTCACCCCTTTCCAACCTCCACCGGACAGGGGGAGGCGTTACAGCAGCGACAAAGCCCAGGGCCGCCAACAATAGAAAGGCCAGGGTAAGATAGTGTGCCAGGGGCGGCTCCACTGTGGTCTGCACGCTGAAAGCCACCAGACTTCTTTTGACGATGCCGCCCAGGCCCGACAGCGTCAGCTCGTCGAACCGCGCGCTGGCCTTGCCGCCCAGAACACTCCTTTGAGCCAGCGCCCAGGGCACAAACGACAAGGCCAGCGCGGCCTGGACGGCCAACCAGCGTCTCAACCCTTTTCGATGGCGCCTCCAGAGCGCTATCATGAAAGCGTTCTGAGCCGCCACCACGAACAGGGCGTAGTAGTGGGTGAAAATGGCCGCCGCCGTGGCCAAAAAGTAGGCGAGCCACATAAGATCGCTGCCAAGGAGCGTCCCCGCCCCGCCCAAGGGTTGTTCGGACGCGAAATCGGGGCGAGGACGCCCCTCTGTAGCAGGGTAGATCCACAAGCCCTTAAGACCTCGGAGGTTTCCGAAAGTCCCCCTGCTGGCAAAGTTGCTTTGATGATCTGGTCGGTCTGCTGGCAAAATCGCGTCCGAAAACCTCCGAGGTCTAGAGTGTCCTCTCTCGCCGGACACAATCCTGGCCAAGAGAAACATGGAGAGCGTGGCAGCAAACGTCGCCAGGGCGTACATGCGCGCTTCTTGAGAATAGTAAACCAGGAAGGGCGAGATGGCGCAAAGCAGCGCAGTCAACAGGCCCACGCGCTCGCCAAAGGCCAGCCGCGCCAGACGATAGGCCAGCAACACGGTGAGCACCCCCAGGACGAGGGACAGAAACCTGAGGGCGAAAACGCTGGGACCGGTCAGCTTGACCCAGAGCCAGAGGAGGAGGTGGTAGAGCGGGGGGTTGGTTTCCATGCCAGGGGAAACGGCAGAAAGCAGAGGCAGGCTGGCCACGTACGCGCTGTGGGCCTCATCGCCCCAGATCTCCTGGTGATCCAGGCGATAGAGCCTGAGGGCGAAGGCCGCCAATAAGATGAAAATGAGGACGATGTTCCTGAGCTTGATGGAAAGTGGCAAGGGCCGTTTCTGTGACATCGCTTGAGTCAACAAACTCTTGATCCGTGAATCCTGCCAATCCGTGTTCTAAATCTTATCAAAGAACATCAACCCACCCATCAACACGAACAGCGCTGCCGCCACCTTGCGCAGGGCGTCGGGCGAAACGAAGCGAGCCACGACCTGCCCCGCCAGGGTGCCCAGCAGGGTAGCCGCCACCAAGCCCAACGCCGCGCCCAAAAAGACCATGCGGGGGGAGTCGGAGCCGGCCGAGGTGAAAATCACCGCCAACTGGGTCTTGTCGCCCAGCTCCGCCACGAACAACAGTGCAAACGTGCTCCACAGCAGCTTCCAATCCATCATCGGTACCGAATCCTTTCACCCTGCTTTAGAAACCAGGTTTTTCGCTTAAGAGTGCCTCTAGGAGCCTCGAAGATGCCGGTGACCGCGCAGTTCTGAGACGCAAAGGGTTCAAAAAACCTGGTTTCTGATTGCCCCCCACTTGTCCAAACTCAGCTCGCTGGCGGCTCCGGCCAGAAGGGATGAAACATCATCCACTGCTCCGGGCGAGCGCGCACGTGCTCCTCCAGAATGTCCGCCACCCGGCGGACGTTGGCAAGGATGTCACGCCGCCGGTCAGCGGTGCGGATCATCTCGAGAGGCTCTGTGACCTTGAGGCCGTATCCTTGGCCAGGCTCATAGTAACAACTGCCCATGATGACCAACGCATCCGTCATCAGCGCCAGGCGCACCGGCCCGACGGGAAGATAGGCCGGTCGGCCAAAGAACTCGACCAGCTCCCGATCCACGGGAATGGGACGGTCCACACCCGTCAACACGACGCCGCCGCTCTTCAGGCGTCGGATGGCCGCCCGCAGCGATTGGGGCGTGACGGGCGTGACCTCAAAGCTGGACGTGGCTCGCAGGCGGTTCAACAGGTGAAATCCCGCCTGCGGATTCGCCAGGGAGAGCACCTGGACAGGCAGGCCTCGTGCGCTCAAAGACAGGCCCGTGAGGTCGAAGTTGCTCATGTGGCTGGCCAGCAGCAGCACGCCCCGGCCCCGCAGCGTCGTCGAGCGGATAAGAGCTAAGGCCTCCTCTGGAATCCGCACGGACGCGGCCATCACCTCTTTCGGCTGACCGATGGCGTGAAAGAAGTCGTAGTAGGTCTGCCCAGCGTGGAAGAAGACCTGGCGCGTCATCTGGTGCAACCTAGCGTGCGGCTTAGCCACAGCGTGCGGCTTAGCTTCGCACGCTGTGGCTAAGCCGTCGTCGGCTTCTGGGCCGAGGACCTGGCGCAAGTTGCCCCGCACCGTCCAGTAGATCTGCGGCTTTCGGCGAACAATGATGCCAGCGGCGATTCGCGCCAGCCCGTAGCCCACCCGTCGCGGCATGTGGCGGCCTATGCCGATGCCCAGCCGCGTCATCGGCCTGCTGCTGATGAAGTCTTGAAGACGCATCAGAGCTTCACCCTCACTCTTCAGACACAGACGGCGCAGTCACCTGGAACTCGGCTGAGCGGAACAACCCCCGCACCTCAATAAGCACGGGCAGCCCTCGCGCGAGGCAGAGCGCGACCGACACCCAACTCGCCGCCGACGCAGCGATCCATACGCCGTGCCAGGCCGCATACCCCCCCGTCCGCAGCCCCAGAGACAGGGCCAACAGCGTGAAAGCGATGGCTTTGACCACGGCGTAGGTGGTGCGCATGGCCCCTGAAGCCACCAACCAGCGGCTCCACGAAGCGCGCATCATGCTGTGGGCCGACTGTCCGTGCTGCAGGGCCACGTTGCGAATGGAATCGGTCAGCGCGCCCCGGATGATGACGGTCAGAGGAATGGCCGCCACAATCAGCTTGAGATCGGCGTAGGCCACCCACAAGACGATCTCCACCGCCCGATCGGCAGCGATGTCCAGTGCGCTGCCGACGAGGGTCTGCTCGCCGCGCCGCCGGGCGACGATGCCGTCCAGCGAGTCCATCAAGATCAGCACCACGATGAGCGGCGCGGCAAGTAGTTGGCCCACGGATCCACCAAAATACAACAACAGCACGATCACCACTAGCAGCGGAAACCGCAGTATGGTGATCAAGTTGGCTACGTTCATCCTATGCCTCCTCACTCATACTCCCTTCGTCAGTTTCCCCTAATTCTACTACAAGCTGACCAATGTGGCAAGCTTTTACTTTTCTCACGAAAACTGATATAATCCCACCGTTCACCGTATCCTTTTGAGAGGCGTGGGGTTATATTATGTGGAAATAGAGACTCGGAAAGGACGGCCAAATCATGAAAAGGGTGTTCAGTGTCAGCCTGGGGAGTTCGACGCGCGATCACAAGGCCCAGATCACGCTCCTGGGGCAAGACATCAGCCTGGAGCGCATCGGCACCGACGGCGACGAAGAAAAGGCCCGCCAGCTCTACAACGACTTGGACGGCAAGATTGACGCCTTCGGGGTAGGAGGCATTGACCTGACCCTGCGCGTGCGCGACAAACACTATCCGCTGTACCAGGCCCTCAAGCTGGTGAAGGACGTGAAGCACACGCCGGTGGTGGACGGCGGTGGGCTGAAGCACACCCTGGAGCGGCGGGTGATGCAGTTCGTGGAGCAGGAGATCGGCGACCAGATATCGCCCAAACAGGGGATGCTTACCTCGTCTATAGATCGCTTCGGGATGGCGTTGTCCTTCACCGAAGCGGGCTACGAGATGGTGTACGCCGATTTCATGTTCGCCCTGGGCCTGGGCATCCCCTTGCGCACGATCCGCAGCGTGGAGATTCTGGCTGCCGCCCTGCTGCCCATCCTCGGCCGTCTGCCCATCAGCTTCATCTATCCCACGGGGGAGAAGCAGACCATCAACCAGCCGAAGTGGGAAAGGTACTACCAGTGGGCCTCGGTCGTGGCCGGCGATTTCCTGTACGTCAAGCGCCACCTGCCTCTGTGTGTGGACGACAAGGTCGTAGTGACCAACACCACCACTTCAGAGGATGTGAAGATACTGACGGAGCGAGGGGTGAAATATCTGGTCACTACCACACCCCGACTGGAAGGGCGTTCCTTCGGCACCAATGTCATGGAGGGAGCCCTGGTAGCCGCAGCGGGCCGGGGGCGAAAGCTGACCACGAGCGAGCTGGAAGAGTTGATCGAGGAGTTGGATCTCAGACCGACCATCGAGAAGCTGAATTAGTGCTCAAGAGGCGCGGATACTTTGGAGGGAGAAGGTGAGCCAAACTAAGATCATCGTCAATCCATACGCGGGCCGCTGGAAGGCGCAACGCGCCATCCCGCATATCGAGCGGGCGTGTGAGAGGATCGGCCTGGACTACGACTTGGTCGTCACCGAGGGACCAAACCACGGCACTGAGCTGGCGTGGGAGGCGGCGATGGCGGGCTATTCCCCCATCGTCTCCGCCGGTGGCGACGGGAGCATCAGCGAGGTAGTCAACGGCCTGATGCAAGCGGCCGCCGAGGACGACATAGCTGGTCCACTGGGCGTCATCCCCCTGGGCTCAGCCGACGACTTCGCCGACATGCTCGGTCTGGAGAAAGAGATCGAAGCAGCCTGCCGGCGCATCTTGGCGGGCCACACCCGCACCATTGACGTGGGATGCGTCAACGGCCGCTACTTCGACAACAACTCGGCAGTTGGGCTGGAGCCAATGGTGACCATCACCCAAGCGGCGATGAAGCGGGTTCAGGGCACGCCGCGCTACATCTTGGCCGCGCTCAAGACCATCCTCAGCCACCAGCCCTGGCACATGCGGCTGGCCTGGGACGATGGAGAGTACGAGGGGCCAGTCGCGTTGGTCTCGGTGGGCAACACCCGCCGCACCGGAGGCGCGTTCTGGATGACGCCCCGCGCCGAGATGGACGACGGCTACCTGGATTTTGTGTTCACCGGCGGACTGGGGCGGATCAAGCTGCTGCGCCTGCTGCCCACCACGTTCGACGGCAGCCACGTCGAGCGTGCGGAGGTGACCTACCTCCGCACCACCCGCCTGACCATCGAGTGCGACACGCCCACCCCCATCCAGGCCGATGGCGAGCTGTTCGAGCCATCCGCAACTCGTATCGAATACACCATCCTGCCCCACCGGCTGCGGGTGATTGCGCCCCCTGACGCCCGGCGCGGTGGGGCTGCTACGCCTTACGTCAAAATTTCAGAGGGAGAATAGATGGAAGAGAGGTTTGACGCCGTTATTCTAGCCGGTGGAGTGCTCGACGAAGCCGATCCCCTATCCGAGTGCGCCCAGGCGCGGAAGAAATCGCTGATCAAAATCGCCGGCAAGCAGATGGTGCGTTACGTGGCAGAGGCCATCGCCGGTTCATCGCGGGTAGAGCGCACCTTCGTCGTTGGACTGGGGCCTGAGGACGGAGTAGAGTTCGCAGCGCCTGTAGAGTACGTGGCAGAAGCGGGGAACATGCTGGATAACATCGTGGCTGGCATAGAACGGGTGACGGAAGTTGACCCTGAAGCGAAACGAGTGATCGTCAGTTCGGCTGACATCCCCCTTCTGACCACCAAGATGGTGGACGATTTCATTGACACCTGTCTGGAAACCGACCACGATTTGTACTACACTATCGTGGAGAAATCAACCATCGAGGCTCGTTTCCCCGGATCAAGGAGGAGCTTCGTGCCTTTGCGCGGCGGCTCTTTCGCCGGCGGCGACATCAATATGGTCAAGGTCTCCGCTGTGCGGGCCAACCTGCCCCTGGCTCGCCAAGCCATGGGATTCCGCAAGAATATCTGGCAGCAGGTCAGGCTGCTCGGCTGGGGTACACTGATCAAATTTGCTTGTAGAAGGCTCAGCATCGCCGATGCGGAACGGGCGGCCAGCCGAGCCCTGAACTGCCAGGGGAGAGCCATCATCGCCCCCTATCCCGAAATGGGCATGGACGTGGACAAGGCGCACCAACTGGACATCGTGCGGGCCGTCCTCGAAGGCAGGTCGGCATGAGTCTGCCCAGCGGATGGAGTGAGCGTCTGAACCGGCTGGCGGCTCTGGACCGTGGCTTGAGCGACCGCCTGACCCTCGGCCAAGAGGCGAAGCGGCGGCGGAGCATTGCGGTTGTGGGGGCTCATCTGGGGGATGGGCTTCTGTGGTTTATCATCGCCGGTCTAGCCTTCGGACTGGGCAACGAAGCCACCAAGCGCTTCGTCCTGCGCGCCGCCGTGCCCGTCATCGCGGCCGGGGGCGTAACTGCTGCTCTCAAGCTCCTGATGAGACGCCGCCGGCCACGAGAGACGGCCGGCTTCTACTCGATCAAATACGATCGCTATTCCTTTCCCTCCGGGCACGCCGCGCGGGCCGCCTGCCTGGCCCTGGTTTTCAGCCACCAGTTTCCCGACTGGGCCCTTGGGCGGGGATCAGGGCAGGCCGTGATCTTCTACGCCTCAGCCCTCTTCGTCGCCCTCTGTCGCGTAGCCCTGGGCATCCACTACCTCTCCGATGTCGCCGCAGGGCTGGTCGTGGGCTTTCTCACCTCTTGGGTCATCGTCTCCATACAGTAAAACGTGAAACGTGAGACCCGCACGACATAGAATCATCACGTTTCACGTTTCCCGCTTCACGTTTCCCGCTTCACGCTTCACCCCTCACGCATTCCCATCAGCACCTTCTCCGCCGTGGCTGGCAGCTCTTCGATCCATACCCCTGTCGCATCGTGGATGGCGGAGAGTAGGGCCGGGGCGGTGGGCAGAGTGGTCATCTCTCCGACGCCTGTGGCCCCGTACGGGCCCGTCGGGTCGGGCACCTCGATGATAATGGGCGCCAGCTCGCGAGGCATGTCCAAGACCGTGGGGATGAAGTACTCGCTGAACTTGCGGGTCTTGACCACTCCCTGCTGCTGGACGTACTCCTCCATGAGCGCGTACCCCTGCCCCATGTGCACCCCGCCGCCGACTTGGCCTTTGATCATTTGGGGATTGACGGCCCGTCCCACGTCGTGCGCTGAGTAGAGCTTGAGCACCCCCACCTCCCCCGTTTCGGCGTCCACTTCCACCAGGGCGATCTGGGTAGCGTATCCATAGCTGATGTGGGGATCGCACTCTCCGGTCTCAGGGTCGAACGGCGTGGTCGGCCTGGCGTGGCGGCCGTGGAAGGTGTAGCGGGCCTCGATGTGGGTCTCGCCCTCCTCGGCTCGCAAGGCCGCGTGCCACTTCTGTTTAGCCTGCCGACAAGCCGCCATCACCGCGTTGCCGGATAGATAGACGTGGCGGGAGGCGGAGGAGCTTCCGGCGTCGGGTGTCTCCGCCGTGTCCACCAGAGCGACGTTCACCCTCCCCACCTCGATCCCCAGCGTCTCGGCGGCGATCTGGGCCAGGGCCATGTGCACCCCCTGTCCCACTTCCGAAGCTGCGATTTTCACCAGCGCCCCGTCCGCCTGCCCAGCCTCGTCCAGGGTAAGCTCGACCAGCGCCGTGGACTTGTCGTCGAAGCCCATGCTGTACCCCACGTTTTTATAGGCGCAGGCCACCCCCAGGCCGCGCAGCTTGCCGTCCCCAGCAGGCAAATCCGGCCGCACCCAGTGTCCGTCCTCCTCGCGCCAGCCGGCGGCCAGCGCGGCCTGCCGCAACGTCTCTTGGATGCCCACCCCGGTTGGCATGGGATTGCCCGTGACGGCGATGGAGCCATCCTCAAAGAGGTTCTTCAGGCGGAACTCCACCGCATCCATGCCCAGAGCCTCGGCCAACTTGTCCATTTGCAGCTCGTAGGCCACTGCAACCTGGGTGGCCCCGAACCCGCGCATGGCCATGGTCACGGCGTTGTTGGTATAGACGGTGTACGTGTCTATTTTGGCGCTGGGCGCCACGTAGGGGCCGGCGGCAAAGGTGGTGGCGTTGGCCATCACCACCGTGCTGGTGCTGGCGTAGGCCCCGGCATCGGAGATGAGCTCGATCTCCGTGGCCGTCAATTTGCCGTCCCGCGTGGCTCCCGTCCTGTGGCGCATGTAGAACGGATGGCGCTTGCCGGTGCGGCACACCGACTCCTCGCGGCTGAAGACCATCTTCACCGGGCGCTGCAAGCGGTAGGCACACAGAGCCAGGAGGTGCTGGATGAACATATCCTCCCGCCCGCCAAAGGCCCCGCCGATGGCCGGCACGATCTCGCGCACGCGATCTTGGGGCAGATCCAACATGTGGGCGATCTGATGCAGGTCATCCTGGGCCCACTGCGCGGCGGCAACCACCGCGACCCGCCCCTCCTCGTCAATATAGCCCAGGCCAGCTTCGGGCTGCAGGTAAGCGTGCTCCACGTAGGGGGTGACGTAGTAGCCTTCCACGATGACGTCGGCCTGGGCAAAGCCGGCTTCTACGTCTCCCTTGCGAATTCTGAAGCGCTCCAACACGTTAGCGCCCTTCTCCTGGTGGACCAGGGGCGCATCGGGGCCCATCGCCTCCCGTGGGTCGTCCACCACGGGCAGCGGCTGGTAGTCCACTTCGACCAGCTTACGGGCCGCCTCGGCGATGCGCTCGCTCTCGGCCACCACGATGGCGATGCGGTCGCCCACCCACCGCACCTTGCCCCCCTCGGCCACCAGCACCGGCTGGTCTTTGATGTTGATGCCGTACTCGTTGACGGGGACATCTTGGTAAGTGAGGACTGCGACCACGCCCGGATATGCTTCGGCCTGGCTGGTGTCAATGCGCAGCACCCGCGCGTGGGCGTGCTCGCTCCACAACACTTTGGCGTGGAGCATCCCCTCCATGTAGAAATCGCCAGGATACTTGGCCTGGCCGGTGACCTTAGCTTGGGCGTCAATGCGCGGCAGACTCTGGCCTACGACGCTCGCACTCATGTTTCCACCTCCGTTCGCTGGACGAGATCTCCCGGAAAGTGCTCTGAGCCCCGTCCCCGGGGCGATTTCCGCGAGGTGATTTCGCTGGCGACGCCGCCGCTTCGCTAACAGGGGACGGGGGCTGGGAGCATTCCCAAGGACTTTCCGGGAGAGCTCTGGACGGGAAGGCAGCGCGGGAAGCCCTCCTCCACGGTTGCACACGATCCTCTTTGAGCAAGTTATGGACAATTATAAAGCAAAAGGGGACAAAAGGCAACTTGTCATCTTCTCATCCCCTGGCCCAGCGCGCTGATAAACGTGCCCAGCACGTGAAAACTTGCAATAAAGAAGAACTCGACACCGTTGGTGTCGAGTTCTTCTGTCGTAGAGATTTCCTAAAACCCTCCGGGGAGAGGGTGGTAGGACAAAGTTGGATGGATCAGCCTCCGACCGTCCGTGCGAGCTATTCTGAGGTCAGTTCTTCGTAATAGCGAGCGTGGTGGTGCTTGACGTACTCCTCAGGCATCCAGCCGAAGAGCATGCCATTGATCGCGCCTTTCATCAGGGGGTGCATCACCGAAAGCACGAAGTGCACCAGGAAAAACGCCCCATAGACGATGGTGCACAGGTCATGGATGAACACACTCCACAGGAACAGGGTGGGGGACACGCCCCCCTTACCAAACCACATGATCAGGCCGGTGACGATGAAGCCTACCATGCAGATGACCACCGTCAGATAGAAGAGCTTCTGGCCAGTGTTATACTTGTCCTGGGGTGGCATGGCCTCCTCGTCGCCCAAGAAGTAGTAGGCCGGGGCAGCTTTTAGCCAGCCCAGGTCATCCTTGTTCCAGGTAAAGATGCGCTTCATCGCAGCCAGCAGTCCCTCGAAATCGAAGATCACGTAGAGAATGGGCACCAGCATAAAGCCAATGGCGCCAACGCGATGGATGAGGCGTATTATATGACCGCCATCCCCTCGGGCAATCGAGTTCCCAAACCAGGGAACGTAGATCATGACGCCGGTGAGCATCAGCACGGCAAAGGTCGCCGTGTGCAGCCAGTGCACAAAGCGCTGGCCGGCGCCGAACATCAGGATTTCTTTTCTGTTAGCCATCTTACGCCTCCTCCACCTTGATCTGTTTACGCGCTATCAGCCAGTTGATCACCAATCCCAAAGCTGTCGCGCCCACAGCGATCCCGCCCAACGGCTGGACAGCCTTCTGCCAAAGAGTGACCATCGTCGGGTATTGAGGTTGGCTGGGCAAGCCATAGACCTCGGGCTCTTCCTCCAGCACGTAGAGGACGTGCAGGCCGCCCATCTCGTTCTCACCGTACAGGCGGGCTTTGCTCATCCTCCTGGCCTGGAGCGCAGCTACCCGCTCCTTGCCTTTGGCGATCAACTCCTCCCGCTCGCCGAAGGTGATGGCCCCAAAGGGGCACGCCAGCGAGCAGGCGGTTTCGCCACCGTTGGCCGTGCGCTGCACGCAAAAGGTGCACTTGTTCGACTTGGCCTCGCCGGTCAGCGGGTTGGCCACGTTCAACTGCGGGATGTGAAAGGGGCAGGCCTGCGTGCAATAGCCGCAGCCGTTGCATTTGTCCTGGTCCAGGACCACAAAGCCATCGGGGTGGTGATACAGCGCGCCGGTGGGGCACACATCCACGCAGGCCGCCTGAGTGCAATGGTTGCAGGCCCGCTTGATGAAGTACTGGCGCACGTTGGGGTACTGGCCCACTTCGTGGACATCCATCCTCGTCCAGAAGATGTCTTTTCCCACGACGACGTTGTTCTCTCGCTTGCACTCCACAGTGCAGGCGTTGCAGTACAGACAGTTCGACGTATCTATTAACATTGCTTTCGCCATAGTGTTCTTTCCTCCCAAGAATTAGCGTGATGGCGTTGATGTAGGGACAACGGCCACGAGCAGTTCGGCCAGCCGGGCCAGCTCGCGGTAGAAGGGCAACCGAGCCGTCTCCTCCACGCGCCGGCAAAAGCTCGGCAGCCAGGGCCGCACCTGCTGATTCAAGAAGGCCTGCTGTTGGGCCAGCCGCAGCCCGGCTTGCTCCTCATTGCCGCTTTCCTGGGCTGCCACGGCCTGCTCGCCCAGCCAGGCCAGGAACTCCAGCTCGGCGGCGACGTGGTCGGGCAGGTCGCGGTAGTCCTCAGCCAGGGTCAGGCCCGCCTGACGGTAGGCCACCAGGGCCGCCTCGGCCGGCTCGCCCATCAGCAATCCCTGGCCCGTGTAGGCCGAAGCGTAGGGCGGGGCTGGCACGTGGGGCACGGCGTTGATGAACAGGTAGGTGTGTTCCACCTCCAGGGCCTGCAGCGCCGCCTCTTCCTCCTGGGGCAGCGCCGCGATGGCCTGCCGCACGCCCTCCGCCGAGAGGCCGAGCGGTTCCAGCACGCTGGCCAGCGCCTCCGGCCACTGCCTGTCCAGCAGGGTAGCGACCCAGCCGCGGTCGGGATAGGTGAACCCCCGCGCCAGCCCGCGCACCCCGGCCAGCCAGCATTGCCCCTCTTCGGTTGCCGCCCACGGCCCGTTGTCCGTCACGCTTTATACACCTTTATCGCTACGTCTTCCATGAAGGCCGCCATAGCCGGGCAGCCAGCCTCCAACTGCTGAGCGACCGTCTGGCTGGGGATCAGGTCGCCGTCGTTGCCGCCTTTCTGGTAGGCCACGCTGTAGCCGGGGCTCCAGTGGCCGAAGCCGTGATCCACGGCCACGCAGTCGGGGCGGATACCTGCCGTCAGATAGACCCGCACCTTGATCTTGCCCACGGACGACTCGACCCAGACGTAATCGCCTTCGCCGACGCCCACCTTCCTGGCCAGCTCGGGGTTCATGGTGGCGCAGTTCTCCGGGCAGAACTCGGCCAAGATGGGGTCATTCTGGCTCTGCGACATACGCTCCCACGGCTTGCGCCAGATGAGCAGGTGCAGCGGATACGAGTCGTTCAGTACAGCGCGCGGCTCCGCCCAGCGCGGCAGCGGGTCGTAGCCGTTCTCCTCCAACACCGTCGAATAAAGCTCGATCTTGCCTGACGGCGTGCCGAACTCGGTCTTGGGCTCCAGTGGTTTCTCCTCGCCCCACATGCCGCCGGCGCCGCGGATCTCTTCAGCGCTGGTGCCCAGGGCTTCCAATTGGGCCGCGGCCAGCGCCTTGCCGCCCATGCCCTCCGGCACGTACTCGGTCAGCCCCATCTTTTTCAGCACGTTGACGACCACGCTGCTAAAGCTTTTCACGTCGCCCAGCGGCGGCAGCGGGTCGCGCAGGGCCACCT
>CAZEBW010000086.1:0-14130 GCA_964510205.1 uncultured Anaerolineae bacterium | reverse complement strand
CCCACACTTGGGGCACATTTGCCACTTTCTGGAGTTCTCTTATTCAGTTGTTAAGGTGCGAAATATAGGCTAAGGGGATTGCGTGCAACCTGCGGTTGCCTCCCGCCTTTGGCCTGGATCTGGCGATCCAGGCCGAGCAAAATTGGATGGGTGTGTTCAAAATGAGTTAGACAAAAGACTTCGGAAGTCTCGAAGTGCTCTATCTAGCTGCTCTTGAGGCGATTTTGGGATCGTGTTTTCTCTTCAGGACGCTTGGCCGAAGACTTCCGAAGTCTAAGCTCAACTGAAATTGAACACACCCAAATTGGATCTACTGAGTCTACTTCCCGCTGGACCAGGAAGGCGTCACTTGGCCTTCAGCACAACCTCGTCCCCCACCTTCGCCGCCAGGGCCTGGGATGCGCTGCCTCCGGACGCGGCGATCTCCAGGTGGTCCGAACTGCCGACGATGGTCAGCAGGTTGCCCGCCTCCATCTCGGCGTAGCTGTTTGATATGCCCCGGATGCGTTGCCCTTTGATCTCGATGACTCCCTCTCCCATGCGGGGGTGGCTAGCCAAATCCGCGGCCCTGATACTGGTGATCAGATTGCCGAAGCGGTCAATGTGGATGATCTGGCCGACGAGGGTTCCGTCGGGACGGATTTGAGGCCGGGGTAGGGGGAAGGTGACGATTTCGGTCAGGGGCTGGCCCAGCTCGGCCAGGGGGACGCCTCGCGCCAGGTGGGCGGCTGCGGGAGCGAAGACGTCGCGCCCGTGGAAGGTGCGGCTGACCGGGGAGAGGTGGCAGCGAGAGTTAGTCAAGTTCACCCTCTCTTCCACTTTGTGGCCCTCGACTACATAGCTCAACACACCATTATCGGGGGCCACGAAAGCGGCCTGAGGCGTCCGCAGGGCGATGGCCCGCCGCTCGCCGCCCACGCCCGGATCAACGACCACCACGTGGATGGTATCCTGCGGGAAGTAAGGGGCAGCAGCGTAGAGAGTATAGGCTGCTTCCCTCACATCTTGGGGCGCGATGTGGTGGGAGATGTCCACTATGGTAGCCGTGGGGGCGATGCCCAGAATGACGCCCTTCATCGTCCCCACGTAGCCGTCCGCCAGCCCGAAATCGGTGGTCAAGGTGATCAGGCTCACCGTTTCTCACCTCCGCCCTAATTGTACCCCAGAGGACGATTCTCGTCAAGGTAGTTTGACAAGTGAACCAGTGTTCGATATAATACAGTAGGTTCTAGGGGGATTTCTCTTTTCGGATGAGCTGGGTGCTATCTTGTCGGAGGAGGTGAATGGTGGAGGAGAGATTAAGGGATGTTGGCGTAGCTATAGAAAGTTACGAGGCTGGGGACATTCAGGTCTTGGAGGGCCTGGAAGCGGTACGGCGCCGCCCCGGTATGTACATCGGCAGCACCGACAGGCGAGGTTTGCATCATCTGGTCTACGAGGTAGTGGACAACTCGATTGACGAGGCCCTGGCGGGCGCTTGCGACCACATAGACATCACCATACATCCAGAAGGCAGCGTAACGGTGGTGGACAACGGCCGAGGCATCCCGGTGCAGATTCATGAGCAGACGGGGAAGTCGGCCCTGGAAGTGGTGCACACCATTCTGCACTCCGGAGCCAAGTTCGGCGGCGGAGGGTATAAAGTGGCCTCGGGGCTGCACGGCGTTGGTGTCTCGGCGGTCAATGCCCTTTCGGAGTGGCTGGAGGTAGAGGTCAAGCGAGAGGGCAAGGTCTACAGCCAGCGCTATGAGCGGGGCCTGCCTGTGACCCCCGTGAAGGAGATTGGCAAGGCCGAGGGGACGGGAACCACAACCACTTTCCTGCCGGACCCCGAAATCATACACCCCTTGGATTACAATTTCGACGTCCTGGTGCAGCGCTTTCGGGAAATGGCCTTTCTTACCCGAGGGTTGATGATCCATTTCCTTGACGAACGCGATGCCCGAGAGATGTCCTTCTATTTCGAGGGAGGCATTACTTCCTTCGTCCGTTACCTCAACAAGAATCGCAATGCCCTACACGCCCCGATCCATGTAGAGAAGGAGGTAGACAGCGCGATGGTCGAAGTGGCCATCCAGTACACCGATGGCTACTCCGAATCGGTCTACGCCTTTGCCAACAACATCAACACCGTTGATGGGGGGACGCATCTCACCGGCTTCCGCTCCGCGCTGACGCGCACGCTCAACGACTACGCCCGCAAGAGTGGGGTGCTCAAGGACAACGAGCCCAACTTCGCTGGCGAGGACACCCGCGAGGGCCTGACGGCCATCCTCAGTGTCAAGCTGACAGACCCCCAGTTCGAGAGCCAGACCAAGGCCAAGCTGGGCAATGCCGAGATCAGGGGCCAAGTGGAATCTGTGATCTCTGAAGCCCTTTCCACATTTTTGGAGGAGAATCCGCGCGAGGCCAGGGCGATCGTCAAGAAGTGTCTAAACGCTTCTCGCGCTCGCATAGCCGCCCGCCGCGCTCGCGACCTGGTCATCCGCCGCAGCGCTTTGGAGAGCAGCACCTTGCCGGGCAAGTTAGCCGATTGCTCGGAGCGCGATCCGGCCAAGACGGAGCTTTTCATTGTGGAGGGCGATTCGGCTGGCGGAAGCGCCAAACAAGGCCGGGATCGCCACTTCCAGGCTATTCTTCCCTTGAGGGGCAAGATTCTCAATACCGAGCGGGCTCGTATGGGCAGGATACTCAAGAATAGGGAGCTCCGCGCTCTGATATCGGCTTTGGGGGCGGGGATAAGCGGACAACTCGACTTGAGCGGGCTGCGCTATCACAGGATCATCGTCATGACCGATGCCGATGTGGATGGTGCTCATATCCGGGCTTTGCTGCTGACTTTCTTCTTCCGTTATATGGAACCTCTTATCGAGAATGGTCATCTGTTCATTGCCCAGCCTCCCCTCTATCGAATCGAGAGCAAGCGACAGGTGTACTATGCCTATACCGAGGCGGAGAGAGAGCGCCTGCTGAAGAAGCTCAATGGCTCCAAGGTGAGCCTCCAGCGATATAAGGGCCTGGGCGAGATGAACCCCGAGCAGCTCTGGGAGACGACTATGGATCCGGAGAAGAGGACGCTTTTGCAGGTGACCATCGAGGATGCTGCCGCTGCCGATCGCACCTTCGACATGCTGATGGGTTCGAGCGTCCCCCCGCGCAAGCGCTTTGTTCAAACTCACGCCAAGGAAGTGAGGAATCTGGACGTGTAGCCCCTCTGAGACCTTTGGGGTTTTGTCGGCGAATGCTGCGAGTTCTATTGTGTTTCGCGGCACCATGAGGGAGCGGGACCTCGGTTCCGAATGGGAAACCCCCAAGGTCTGTATTTTGACAAGGGTGGGTCAAAGCAATGCGCAATCCAGCAGGAGTGGAGTGTCGCTTCTACTACGAGGACTATTACCGGGGGCGGGAACAGCAGGAGTGCCGCCTCATCGCCCGCAACCGGGCTTCGGAGCGATGGACTGCGGACCTGTGCAAGACCTGCCCGGTGCCCCGCATCTTGCAGGCTAACGCCTGCCCAAATATGGTCTTGGAGGCCAGAGTGGGGCGGCGCTTTTTCCTGCTGCGCCGCGTGCAGCTCGAAGCTTTTTGCACCCTGCAGATGAGGCCGGTGGCCGATCCCATGGTGGGATGCGGTGAGTGCCATCGGCACCGACCGGGCGCCGCCATCCTGGGCCTGGATGAAAGCTGTTGAATCGAGAAAGCCGCCGCTCAGGCTTCGGGGCGGCTTTCTGCGTCTATCCACAAAGCCCAACTCCCACTCTGATAGCGCTTCTGTAGAATTCATATCAATTTCACGCCAATTTCATTGACAATCGAGCGAAATGATGTTATATTATAGAGAGGTTGGTTTGGCGCCTTTTTCCACCGCCCCGCCGATTTTTTATGGTGTTTCATCACGTTTCACTGTTTTTATAGGGGGCAGGAGACCCTGTGTCAACTCGGCCGGCCGTCTCCAAGGTCTTAAGCTGGCCGATGCTTGGGCGATGGACCGATGACTTCCGCGTCGGCAGATTGCGTTTCTAGTCCGAACATTTCATTTTAGAGTATTTGCCTTTTGCAAAAATCCATAGTATAATCACTTCATTAGTGACTCCCTTCCTAAGCTGTGCATGCTATCCATACCGGTATTCCCCAGACTATCTCACTACCGGACACTTTTTGAGAAACCAGGTTTTTTCCCTCTAAATAGACAGAGCGTTGCCCCTGGAACGCGCTATAGTGCGAGAGAACCACTTTCTACAGCCAAAAAACGCACTAGGGTAAAAGTCACACTTTGCTCCGGCTGGATCGCCAGATCCAGCCGCCGGGCGATGGATTTGACAATCCATCGCGAGCGTGGAAGTGTTACTTTTACCGCAATGCCAAAAAACCTGGTTTCTGAGCCATTCTGAAAAAGTGTCCGGTAGCAAACAGATTATAATAAGAGGACAGTCAGGCAACTTGTTGGCTGAAGTGATGTAGGGTACTTGGACTGGTATTTCGGCGGCGGGTAATAAGATGTGAGGCAGCGGATTATAAGCCACTTCTTTTGTAGCTTTATGAAAGGGGGAGCCATGCGTAAAGCACTCTCAGTGAAAAGGCCGGTCGTGCAGGTAGCTCTGATTGTCTTACTGCTGTCAGTGGTTGCAGTCGTGTTTACCAGGGCGCAGGAGGGATACACCTGGTCAACGTCGAGTCTAGCCACCTACCACACCCTCAGGGTCTATGGGGGGCCAGGGTGGCCTAAGCTGCCGGGCAATATGGGGGCCGGATCTGGGGTGGCCACCGATGAGCTCACTGGACTTCTGGCCGAGACCCAGCCCTATACGGAACCGCTTTCCATATTCAATCCTCAACTGGCCCAAGCCCCACGGAAGGATTCCATCACCTGGAATCCTATCTGGATGTCGGAGCTAGAGACCTTCGACGAGAATTGGGCCAAAGGTCTGTACCAGCGGCTTTTCGCCACAGGGATCAATGTCTCGGAGAAGGTCTGGTTCCGCATGTGGTACGAGCCGCAGCACTGGGACAAGGACCTCAATGCCAGCGGCGACCTGGACCGATACAGCACGGGGGAACCCGTGGCTCCTGTCAACCCCACTCCCAACAACATTGATGAGTGGTACCCTGCTATCATGCAGGAGTTCACTTACATGCTGATGGAGCTGCGTCCTATCGCCGACAAGCCGGAACCGACGGTGGGGCAGGCCGGCACGGTCAGCTTCGTCTTCCCCGTGGGCATGAGGTACGACGATCTCTTCGACGCCTCCTATGGCTACGGCCTGACTAGTCTGGACGCCAATTTCGATGGCACGCCAGATATTGTGCACGTGGAGAGCGAGCTTACCCTCTTCAACAAGACCGACATCGCCGCCGACTTCGATGGGGATGGCGTGATAGACCCATTGGATACGGATGGGGACGACCTGAGTGGGGACGAACTGGCGGTGTTCCGCTTGGATACCATGCCCGTATCGGTGGAGCCGGCTTCAGAGAGCTACATTCAGTTCCTGGATCACCTGGTAAGATTGGATTCCGTCTACGACTACGGCGTAGTGGTGGAGGTCTATTATACCGGCGACCTGGCGCCCAAATCGCTGGGTACCCAGCTCTTGCGGATAGGGGATATGGCTCTGGCTGGCAGTTCGGGGCCGCCGCAGCTCATCGAGGCCGTGCGCAACGGCGGATCGGGAACCAACATGTGCAACTTCCCCACGGGGCCCTTCTTTGTCTACCTCAGCAGCGTGGACACGGGGGAGGAGACGGCCAGGCTGATGCTGGGCCGCGCTTTGGGCGCTACCTACAGCAGCATGGAGGACGCGCCTGGCTCGCTTGACAGGCGGCCGGGTGATCCCTGGTTCCTAAAGCGGTTCTACGTGGACGGCCACGAGTACAACGTGGTGGCTATAAAGACAGAAGAGTCTGGCCCAGATGACTATCCCTACGACTGCGATCTAGATGATGGCTATCAGGAGAATGACCCGCCAGATATCCCGGAGACTTTTTTGGGCACTGCTGATGATGGCATCGTTGACGTTGCGCCGGCTGAGGACACTACCGATTTCAAGTTCATCACCATCAGGACGCCCATTCCCAAAGTCCCGGTGCTCATTGAACAGCATTCGGTGAACCTACAGGACTATGACCTTGAGGACTGGCTGTCGGTGATGCCGCCCTATAACTACGAGCACTACATCCTCTTGGATGTTCAGGCCATCACCGCCTTCGACGTAGACGAGGGCACAGTGGACTACATCGGGAAGCTGGTGGGGCCGGTGCCGCCTATCCTGCAGAAGAACGGCCCTATCCCCTACGTGGGCCATGGGCCATACAGCCCCTACGACGACGAAGGGGAAATGTACCTCACCTACATCGAAGAGGACGAGAACCCGCAGTTCCTGGGCGAGTTGAAGGAGAAGTACGGTGAGGGCTTGGGAGAAGGAGAAGAAGAAATAGAGTTCTGGTACGTGGAGCAGTGGTGGACCCGGCCCTGGGAGTACACCGAGTTCGTGCTGCCCGACATCCGTGCGGCCATCACCGGATTAGCCGATCCAGACCTATACCTGCTGACCAGCGCCTTCACTGCGCCACAGGCTGAATACATGCAGTGGATACAGGATCAGGCTCTGCCTCTGATCTACAACCCGCCGGTAGACACCATGCCGGATGGATGGAGGCCCAGGGTCAAATTCTGGTTCAATCCAGCCGTAGGAGGTAAGAAGTACAAGGATGAGAATGGCCTGAGAATCTACGGCGGCAAGAATCGACCGGTGGCCAGCGGCCCGTTTGAGAGTTTCTACTCAGGCTCTGGTAAGACTACGCTGGCCACGGACACAGTCAACGCCGACTACCCAGTGGAGATACCACCCTACACTGATCCGTGGGCTCCCTTTAACCCTCAGCTTCCCGAAGCGCCGCGCAAGGACTCGCTGACTTTCAACCCGGCCTACATGAACGAGTTCTACCACGGTGACGAGGAGTTAGCGGATTACTTCTATGATGCTATAGCCATTGAGGAGGACAATGCCGGCGAGAAGGTGTTCTTCAGAATGTGGTACGAACCACAGTATCTGGACAAGATCCTGGTTGGCGAGGTGTATACTCCGACGAGCTCCATTACGGTCACTGAGGTCTACACCTTCCCGGCCTTGATGCAGGAGTTCACCTACATGTTCTTGGACATGCAGGACTGGCCCAGCCACGGGCAGCCGAAGACGAGCCGGCTGGCCTTCCCCATCGGTACAACGGCCGAGCAATTGCCGGCGCCGGAGGAGGGTAGCGGGGCTTTGCCTCCTGCTCACCTGCCCAGCTTCGGCTATGGCCTGACCACCTTCGATGCGGACTTCGATGGCAGCCACGACATCGTTACCATCCACAGTGAGGAAACGATCTCTGAGACTTTAGGCATCGGGGTGGACTTCGATGGAAATGGCTCTATTGACCAGCTTGACATAGATGGGGTGGAGTTGACTGGGGACGAGTTGGTGGTCTTCACGGTGCAGAACTTCAGCCTGAGCCGAGGCGAGAGCGCCATGTTCCTGGACCACTTGATCCGCTTGGACAACGTGACCGCCAGTGGTGCAGACTTTGATATCTGGTACACAGGTGGAGGGCTGCATTCTCCGGCGCCCTACTCGCTGCATCCAGATTTCAAGCAGACGGAGAGTCTTGGCTTAAAAGACATGGCTGTGGTCTACAAGAACAACATCAAGTCGCTCAGCGAGGGTCAGAATAACCTTGCCTGGCCCGGCGGGCCGTGGGGGCCCTGGTTTGTGTATCTACATCTAACAAACACGAGCCAGGAGACAGCGTTTGTAACTATCGGACGCGCTCTAGGCGCCACGTACTCGGCCATAGACAATGGCGCGGGTGGGCACGACGTGGAGCCGGGCGATCCCTGGTGGCTCAAGCGGTTCTTCGTGGATGGCCACGAGTACAACGTGGTGGCTATCAAGACCGTTCTGGCTGACGTCGTGAATCCGGGCGACGAAGCCTTCGAGTTCAAGTACATCACCATCAGGACGCCGGTGCCCAAGGTCAACTTCGTCAACAATCAGGATTCGCAGAAGCTGGAGGGGTATTTCCTGGGCATGGTCCACGGCGAGGATACCAGCATCATCTCGGTCATGCCGCCCTTCAACTTCAATCACACGAGGGTGCTGGACATTCAGAGGCTCGAAGAAGGAGAGTTCGCTGATTCGGATGACTACGTGGAGGGCTGCCTTGGAGAAGTAGAAGGCAACGTGGATCCACTCCAGATTCGCATCGTGGATGAGGACAGGGAACCACAGTTCTTCGGAGAGCTCAAGGAGAAGTATTGGGAGTACGAGGAGGCGGAGATATGGAGCACGGAGCAGTTCCACACCTTGCCTGATCGTTACACCGACCTGGAGCTGCCGGCTGGGCAGTTGTACCTGCTGACCAGCGATTGGGAATCGGACCAGAGCTGGACGCACTACTATGGTTGCCGCCCAACCGATGGCGACCTGACCCAAAACGAGCTGAATGAGTGGAACCCCAGTATCCCGGCCACGAACACCGCAATTCCCGGCCTGGAAGACTTCTTCATCGCCAGTGTGACAGAAACTCTCAGGGTCAAGTTCTGGTACGATCCAGAAGACACCCAGGATATCTACGTAAACACCTGGTACACTGGGCCTACGCCGACGCCTACGTCCACCTCCACGCCGACCAACACGCCCACGCCCACCTCGACACCGACCCACACGCCCACGTCTACCTCGACGCCGACCAACACGCCGACGCCGACCAGTACGCCGACCAACACGAACACGCCCACGCCAACCAATACGCCCACCATCACCTCCACGCCGACCAATACGCCGACGCCGACCAACACGCCAACGCAGACGAACACGCCCACACCCACGTCAACCTATACGCCTACCTCCACGCCGACGCAGACGCGTACCCCCACGCCGACGAACACGCCTACCTTGACGCCGACGCCGACTGAGACGCCCACTTCCTACGAAGTGTACCTGCCTATAGTCAACAAGCTCTATCCACCCCCCACACCGACGCCGACGCCGACCAACACACCCACGCCCACCAACACGCCCAAGCCCCCCACACCTCCTCCCTGTGAACAGAAGGTTTGCAACGGCGGCTTTGAGGTATGTGAGTGCTGGACCATCGGGAATACGCCGCGGCCAGCGACCTACTCCACGGCCATGGTTCACTCGGGCTCCTGGTCTATGCGCCTGGGAATCACCTACCTGAGCGATGCCTACAGTTGGTCCTCCATCCGTCAGCAGGTGACTATCCCCTGGAACGCAGCGAGCGCTACCCTGTCGTTCTGGTACTACCCCATCTGCCAGGATTCCGTCCTGTACGATTGGCAGGAGGTGATCATCTATGACGCCTCCTTCACTCACAAGCTGGCCTACGCGCTGCCGCAGGTCTGCTCCAATAGTCAGACTTGGACGCATCACACTTTCGACCTGACGGCCTATAAGGGGCAGACGATCCTGCTGTACTTCAACGTCAAGAACGACGGGCAGGGCAATCTCAAGACAGCGATGTACCTGGATGATGTGTCGGTCGAGGTATGCTACTGATCGGCTTTCAGGCTAAGAGTTGAAGAAAGGGAAGGGCTGCACGAGCGCCCTTCCCTTTTTGTTTGGAGCGTGATATAATAGGGTGGTCGAGTGAACCGTCTGGACTCTGGGCAAGCTCGGTGGACGTTCAGAAACCAGCTTTTTCAAGGATCTTTTAGCCCAAGCGGCAGCAAGTGTATCAGGACGAAGCCTGATTCTGGTCTGCTTCCGTGGTTTCGTCCAGAGGTTCGAGATATTGCATACAAGGAAAGGGGGAGCCATGCGTAGAGTACTCTCAGTGAGAAGGCCGGTCGTGCAAGTCGCTTTGGTTATCTTGCTTGTGGCGGTGGTTGCGGTGGTGTTCACCCGCGCACAATACCCCGCTGGGGCAGCGCAGCCATACGTGGGTACATACTATACCCTTCGGGTCTATGGTCGAGGCGACGAGGGGGCCGGTGATTACACTGCCGCCGATCCCGAAACCGATCTGCGGCCGGAAGACCCACCGTACACCGATCCGCTGTCCGTGTTCAATCCCCAACTGTCCCAAGCTCCGAGGAAGGACTCCGTCACCTGGAATCCCCTCTGGATGTACGCGGGGGAAACCGTAGACGAGAACCAAGCCAAAGGGCTCTACGGGAGGATCATGCGCTCCTCGGACCTGGATGCCTCGGAGAAGGTGTGGGCCCGCATGTGGTATGAGCCGCAGCATTGGGACAAGGACGTGGATGCCGATGGCGAATTCGATCGGGATCCGATCACCGGGCAGCCCACCAACGTTGACGAGTGGTATCCAGCCATCATGCAAGAGTTCACTTACCTGCTCATGGAGCCAAACAGCCTGGAGGGTAAGCCGGAACCAATCGCAGGAGAGGTTGGCTACGCCAGCTTCGTCTTCCCCGTGGGTATGAGGTACGATGATCTTTTCGATTCCTACGGCTACGGCCTGACCAGCCTGGATGCCAACTTCGACGGCACCCCCGACATCGTGCACGTGGAGAGCGAGCTTACCCTCTTCAACAAGACCGACGTCGCCGCCGACTTCGATGGGGATGGCGTGATAGACCCGCTGGACACGGATGGGGACGACCTGAGCGGAGACGAGTTGGTGGTGTTCCGCTTGGACAGCCTCTCTGTGCCGGTGACCCCCACTGTGAACTACATTCAATTCCTGGACCATCTGGTCAGGTTGGACTCGGTATTCGATGACGGCGTGGCCATTGAGATCTTCTACACCGGAGACCTGGTGCCCAAATCGCTGGGTTCTGTGGCGCTGGGTGTGGAGGACATGGCCCTGGCCGGCAGCGCAGGGCCGCCGCAGCGCATCGAGTCGGTGGCCAACGGCGGGCCGGGGACCAACATGTGCGACTTCCCCACGGGACCTTTCTTCGTCTACCTGCAGAGCGTGGACACGGAGGAGGAGACCGCCCTGCTCATGCTGGGCCGCGCTCTGGGCGCCACCCACAGCGGCATGGAGGACGCACCCGGCTTGCCCGACAAGCGCCCCGGCGACCCGTGGTTCCTGAAGCGGTTCTACGTGGATGGCCACGAGTACAACGTGGTGGCCATCAAGACAGACGAATCCGGCCCAACCTATGGCCACGATTGCGATCTGGATGACGACAACGATGGCGTGGTTGATACGTCTGCGGAGACAGACACCACCCTGTTCAAGTTCATCACCATTCGCACACCCATTCCCAAAGTGCCGGTGATCATCGAGCAGCACTCGGTGAACTTGCAGGACTATCCCCTGGGCCATTGGCTGTCGGTGATGCCGCCCTACAACTACGAGCACTACATCATCGAGGACGTCCAGGCCATCAGCGCCTTCGACGTGAGCGAGGAGGAAGTGGACTACTTCGGCAAGCTGGTAGGGCCCGTGCCGCCTGTCCTGCAGAAGAACGGCCCCATCCCCTACGTGGGCGTGGGGCCCCACAGCCCTTACGACGACGAGAGTGAAATGTATTTCAGCTACCTGGAGGAGGACGCGAACCCGCAGTTCCTGGGCGATCTGAAGGAGAAGTACGGCGAGGACGGAGAGGAAACGGAGTTCTGGTACGTGGAGCAGTGGTGGACCCTGCCGTGGGAGTACACCGAGTTCGTGCTGCCGGACATCCGAGAGGACATCACCGGCGTAGATGACCCGGACCTGTACTTGCTGGCCAGCGCCTTCACTGCCCCGCAGGCCGAGTACCTGTACTGGATTCAGGATCAGGCTTCGCCTCTGCGCTACAACCTGTCTTGGAATGGGTTGGAGTGGACGCACGTCACCACAGATACCATCACGCCGCAGTTGCCTGGCTGGAAGCCTCGGGTCAAGCTCTGGTTCGATCCGTCTGGGGCGGACAAGATGTACAAGAATGAAGAGGGGCTGCGGATTTTCGGCGGCGCGAGTCAGTTGGTTGCCACAGACACCTTGCGCAGTTTCTACACAGGCCCTGGGAATCTGCTGGCCACGGACACAGTCAGCATTGACTATCCAGTGGAGGTCCCCCCTTACACCGACCCCTGGGCTCCCTTCAACCCCCAACTTCCCGAAGCGCCGCGCAAGGATTCGCTGACCTTCAATCCGGCCTTCATGAATGAGTTCAGCCAGCCGCACGATGATCTGTATGATCTCTATCGCCAGATAGCCATTGAGGAGCGCGACGCCAGGGAGAAGGTCTTCCTCAGGATGTGGTACGAACCACGGTATCTGGACAAAATCCTGGTCGGTGAGGTGTACACTCCAACCAACCACATCACCATCACTGAGGCCTACACCCTCCCCGCGGTGATGCAGGAGTTCACCTACATGTTCTTGGACACCCAGGGCTGGCCCAGCCACGGGCAGCCGAAAACGAGCCAGTTGGCCTTCCCCATCGGTACGGCGGCCGACGAGCTGCCCCTGCCCCCCGTCAGTCCGCCCAGCTTCGGCTATGGCCTGACCACCTTCGACGCCGACTTCGACGGCAGCCACGACATCGTCACCATCCACAGCGAGCAAACCCTCTCCCGGACCTTGGACATCGGCGTGGACTTCGATGGGAATGGCTTCATTGACCAGCTCGACCTAGACGGAACGGAGCTGAGCGGGGACGAGTTGGTGGTCTTCACCGTGGAGAACATCACCCTGAGCCGCTACGAAAGCGCCATGTTCCTGGATCACATGGTCACGCTGACCAACGTCACTGCCAGCGGCGCGGACCTCGACATCTGGTACACGGGCGGGGGCCTGCACGCATCGCCCTTCTCGCTGCATCCAGACCACGTGGACACGGCAAGTCTCGAGCAGAGGGACCTGGCGGTGGTTTACAGGGGCGTGGCGAATCAACTGAGCCAGGGTGAAAACAACCTCGGCTGGACGGGGGGGTCGTCCACGGCGGGGCCCTGGTTCGTCTATCTCAAGGCCACCAACACAGGCACGGAGACGGCGGTGGTGACCATCGGACGCGCTTTGGGCGCCACCCACTCGGCCATAGACAACGGGGCCGGGGGACACGACGTGCAGCCGGGCGATCCCTGGTGGCTCAAGCGCTTCTTCGTGGACGGCCACGAGTACAACGTGGTGGCTATCAAGACCGTCGCCGCCGATGTGATGAACCCCGGCGACGAGGATTACGAGTTCAAGTACATCACCATCAGGACGCCAGTGCCTAAGGTCAACTTCGTCAACACCCAGGATTCGCAAAATCTGCAAGGCTATGGCATAGGGGATACCATCTCGGTCATGCCGCCCTTCAACTTCCGCCACACGCGCTTGGAGGACATCCAGAGGCTTCAAGAGGGGGAGTTTGCTGATTTGGGTTTCTACGCGGGTGGCTGCGCGGGGGACCTGGAAGCCAATGTGGATCCGCTCCTGATCGAGATTGTGGACGAGGACAGAGATGAGCAGCTCTTTGGGGAGTTGAAGGAGAAGTATTGGGAATATGAGGACGAAGAGATTGAGCAGATATGGGTGACGGAGCAGTTTCACACCGTGCCCGATCATTACACCGATCTAGAGCTGCCGGCCGGGCAACTGTACCTGCTGACCAGCGACTGGCGGTCGGACCAGAGCTGGCGGCACTTCTACGGCTGCGACCCGGCAGGGGGTTTCCTTTCACAGGATCAGCTCAGCACTTGGCACCCGGACATCCCTGCCCCTAACGCCGTGCTTCCGCCCCCCCGTCCTTTCTTCGCGGCGGATGAAGCGGCTCCTGTGCGGGTCAAGTTCTGGTACGATCCGCAGGATGACGACGACATTTACAAAAACGTGCGGGAGATCACGCCCACGCCGACGCCGACCAACACGTCCACGCCGACCAGCACCCCCACACCGACCGACACCCCCACGCCGACGCCGACCAACACATCCACGCCGACCAATACGCCGACACCGACCAACACGCCTACGTCCACCCCCACACCCACCGACACGCCCACGCCGACCGACACACCGACCAGCACGCCCACTTTCACCCCGACGCCGACCAACACGCCTACTCACACTCCGACGCCGACCGATACACCCACATCTACCCCCACGCCGACCAACACCCCCACCCCGACCAGCACGCCTACGTCCCCCTCGACGCCGACCAACACGCCCACGTTCACCCCGACGCCC
>CAZEBW010000085.1:0-14334 GCA_964510205.1 uncultured Anaerolineae bacterium | reverse complement strand
AGCTGCCCCGAATGCGAGTCGCTGACGGACTGTGCCAAAAGTGATAGGTGGCTAGTGTCAAATAGCCGGAAGCTAGAGTTGGCATTTGCCTATCAGCGGATTTGGTAGTATAATTATCGCTCGGTGCTGGGGGGGATCGGCTTGGCTATCTTCCTGGCAAAGCGGTCTTCGCAAGGATGAGATGACTTCGAAAAAAGAGCAGAACGTGGCAATCGAGGCGGGGCGGATAGAGGGGTCGCCAGCGGCCCTGGTGATCGGAGGCGGGATCGCTGGCATCCAGGCTGCGTTGGACATTGCTGATGCCGGCTTTCGTGTGTATCTGGTAGAAAGGGAGCCCAGCATCGGCGGGCGCATGTCCCAACTGGACAAAACCTTCCCCACCCTGGACTGTTCAGCTTGCATCCTCACGCCCAAGATGGTGGACGTGGGCCGTCACCCCAACATCGAACTCCTCACCTACAGCGAAGTGGTTGATTTCCAGGGGCAGGTCGGGGACTTCCGGGTCAAGGTCAAGAAGAAGCCCCGTTACGTCCACGAAGAGCTTTGCACCGGCTGCGGGCTGTGCGCCGAGGCCTGTGTCTGGAAGAACATCCCCTCTGAATTCGATGCGGGCGTGGCCACCCGCAGCGCTGCCTACATTCCATTTCCCCAGGCTGTCCCCCTGAAAGCCGTTATTGACGAAAAGACCTGCCTTTATCTGACCAAAGGCAAATGTGGCCGAAAGTGCGAACGGGCCTGCGATGCAGGGGCCATTGACTTTGAAATGAAAGAGGAGTTAGTGGATCTGCACGTGGGGACCGCTATCGTGGCTACTGGCTTTGACCCCTTCGATCCCCACCTCAAGCCCGAGCTGGGCTACGACTACCCCAACGTCATCACCGGCCTGGAATTCGAGAGGCTGTCCTCGGCTTCAGGTCCCACCAGAGGCAAAATATCCCTCAACGGCAAGCAGCCCAAAGATGTGGTGTTCATCCAGTGTGTGGGCTCGCGCGATCAGACGGTGGGCAACGAGTACTGCTCGCGGGTGTGCTGCATGTACACGGCCAAGCAGGCTCACCTGGTCGAGGAGAGGATACCGGACGCCAACGTGACGGTTTTTTACATGGACGTGCGGGCCTTCGGCAAAGGATTTGAGGAGTTTTACGACCGGGTGAAGCGCGAAGGCGTGATGTACCGCCGGGGCAGCGTGTCCGAGATCTACAAGCGGGGGGATCGGGTGGTGGTGCGGGCCGAGGACACGATTCTGGGCGAGCCGCTGGAGATGGAGGCCGACCTGGTGGTGCTGGCCACCGGCGTCGTGCCACGGGCGGATGTGGAAGGCGTGGCGGGGCTGTTGAATCTAGAGCGCTCGCCGGATGGTTTCTTCGCCGAGGCCCATCCCAAGATGAGGCCGGTGGACACCGCTAACGAGGGCGTCTATCTGGCCGGCTGCTGCCAGGGTCCCAAAGACATTCCCGACACCGTGGCCCAGGCCAAAGCCGCGGCCTCCTCGACCATCGTCGTATTGCGACAAATCAATATCCAATCTCCAATACCCAATGTCCAGCATCAGGAGTCCTAAATGGTAACTTCAAACAGAGCTGGTTCGGTCTTGATTGTAGGAGCAGGCATCAGCGGCATGGGGTCGGCCCAACTGCTGGCCCGGCTGGGATGCAAGGTCTATTTGCTGGACAGCGCGCCGGGCATCGGCGGCTCGATGCACCTGCTGGACCGCACGTTCCCCACCGACTCGTGCGGCATCTGCATCATGCTGCCCGACCAGCCCGCCTATTGCCCCACCCTGGAGTGCGGGATGCATCCCAATATCGAGATACTGTCCCTCGCTGAGGTGGAATCGCTGGAGGGGGAAGCGGGCGATTTCAAGGCGCTGGTCAATCACCGACCGCGCTACGTTGATGTTGAGAAGTGCAACAACTGCGGCCTGTGCGTCGAGGTCTGCCCTGTGGAGCGACCCAGCGAACACGAAGGCCGTTTGCACCAGGTGAAGGCCATCTACCGTCCGCCCACGCGCGCCGTGCCCGACGCCTACGTGATTGACATGGACTACTGCACGCGGTGCGGCAAGTGCGTCGAGGTCTGCCCCACGGAGGCCATTGATCTGGACATGGCCGAGCGAAGCTCCGAGATCGAGGTGGGGGCCGTGATCCTGAGTCCCGGCTATCAGGCTTTCGACGCCCGCCTCAAGGGCGAGTTCGGCTACGGCCACTACGACAACGTGCTGACCAGCATTGAGTTCGAGCGCATGGTCAGCTTGGCTGGCTCCACCCAGGCCCATTTGGTGCGTCCCTCCGATGGGACGGCTCCTGGCCGCGTGGCCTTCATTCAGTGCGTCGGCTCGCGAGACGAGGCCATCGGCTACCCCTACTGTTCGTCGGTGTGCTGCATGTACACCGCCAAGCAACTGGCGGCGGCGAAGGAGATAGCCCCTGATCTAGACGCCACGGTTTTCTTCATGGACATCCGCACCTTTGGCAAGGACTTCGAGCGCTATTTCAACCGCGTGGAGGCCCTGCCCGGGGTGGCCTATCGCCGCTGCATGGTCTCCTCCATCAAGGAAGTGCCCCAGACCCGCAACCTGCGGGTGGCCTTTGCAACCGAGGATGGCACGCTTCTCGAAGAAGACTTCGGGATGGTGGTCCTCTCAGTGGGATTGGCCCCGCCCGAGGGATTCAAGGCTCTGGCAAACAAGCTGGGAGTCGAGCTGAACGAGTTCGGCTTCTGCCTGACCGACCGCTTCGCGCCCCACGAGACCACGCGGCGCGGCGTGTTTGTGGGCGGCGCCTTCCGGGAGCCCAAAGATGTCCCTGAGACGGTGGCCGAGGCTGCGGGGGTGGTGGGGGAAGCTGCAAGAAGCATGAGGCAGGAGGCAGGAGGCAGGAGGCAGGAGACAGGAGGCAGGAATCTTGCCCCTTGCATCTTGCCTCTTGCACCTGAGCGAGATGTTAGCGACGAAGAACCCCGCACTGGAGTGTTTGTCTGCACCTGCCGGGGCCAGGTCTCGGAGGTGGTGGATGTTGGGGCGGTGGCGGAATATGCGGAGCGGCTCAGCGGCGTCGCGTTGGCTCAGGTAGTGGACGATGCCTGTGTTGCGGATTTGGCGGCGATCAAAGAGGCCGTGGAGGAGCAGGGCTTGAATCGGGTGGTGGTGGCGGGCTGCTCCCAGCGTCTCTACCAGCCTGAGTTCGCCGCCCTCATGCGCCAGGCGGGATTAAGCCCGCAGTTGTTGGAGCGGGCCGACCTCCGCGAGGGTGTGGCCTGGGTGCATCGAGATCAGCCAGAGCAAGCCACAGTCAAGGCCCAGGCCGCCGTAGAGATGGCCGTGACCCGCGCTGCCTTCCAATATCCAATCTCCAGCGTCCAATCTCCGATATCCAGAAGAGGTCTGGTCATCGGAGGGGGCTTGGCTGGCCTGACCGCGGCCCTGGAGTTGGCCGAGTTGGGCTTCGGCGTGGATTTGGTGGAGAAAAGCGGAGAGCTGGGGGGCAACCTGCGCACCGCGCACTATACGCTGGAGGGCGGGAAGCCCCAGGAGTTGCTGAGTTCGCTCATTGAGCGGGCGGAAGCCAACGAGCTGGTCAAGGTGTATCGCAACACAGAATTGAGGGAACTCAGGGGAAGCAAGGGCAACTTCCTGACTACGTTAGCTTTGGCCGACGGCGCCGACCAGGTGCTGGAGCACGGCGCCGTCATCGTGGCCACAGGCGCTCAGCCCGCCGCCACCACCGAGTACCTCTACGGCCAGCACGACCGAGTCCTCACCCAGAAAGAACTGGAAGCTAAAATATCCGAAACCCACAATCGGAAATCGGAAATCGGAAATCGGAAATCGGTGGTTATGATCCAGTGTGTCGGCTCCCGCGACGACGCTCGTCCCTATTGCAGCCGCGTCTGCTGCTCCCACGCCATCAAGAACGCCCTCAAGCTCAAGGAGCTGAATCCGGAGGCCAGGGTGGTCGTCCTCTATCGCGAGATCAGGACCTACGGCTTCCATGAGCTGTACTATCAGGAGGCGCGGGACAGGGGCGTGGTCTTCATTCGCTATGAATTGCCCGACAAGCCCCGCGTCGAAGCGGCGGGCGATGGTCTGCGGGTGCGTCTGACCGAGCCCATCCTGGGTCAGGAGATCACCCTGGACGCCGATTTGCTGGTCCTCAGCACGGGGATAGCTCCCAATGACAACGCGGCGCTGAGCGAGGTGTTGGGCGTGCCTCTGGACGAGGACGGCTTCTTCCAGGAGGCGCATCCCAAGATGCGGCCGCTGGACTTCCTCAAAGAGGGCGTTTTCCTGTGCGGCCTGGCCCATTCGCCGCGTTTCATTGATGAAGCCATTTCCCAGGCCAAAGGCGCGGCGGTGCGTGCTGCCGCGCTGCTCAGCTTGCCGCGCCTGGAGAGCAAGGATACGATGGTGCAGGTCAACGCCAGGCTGTGCAGTTTCTGCGGGCTGTGCGTGGAGGCATGCCCTTACGAGGCCCGCTATCTGGACTACGACGAGCGCGTGGCCCAGGTGATCGAGGTGCTGTGCAAGGGCTGCGGCGTGTGCGCCATGGTGTGCCCCAACAAGGCTACGGCGCAGGTGGCTTTCGCGCCCAAACAAATGCTGATGGCCGTGGATGCGTTGGTGGGCAACTCGTAAATTCGTGTAATCGTAGATTCGTAGATGAGTTTCTGTATTTCCGAGTTTACGGGTTTCCGAATCTACGAATTTACCACTTCGCCAGCGGACTTACGTCCGCACTGCGGCAAGTTTCAAACAAGGAGAGAGAGTACATGGACGATTTCGAACCGCGCATTATTGCTTTTCTGTGTAACTGGTGCACCTATGCCGGGGCGGACCTGGCGGGCACCTCGCGCATTCAGTACCCGCCCAACATCCGCGTCATCCGCCTGATGTGCTCCGGCGGCCTGGACGTGACCTACGTTCTCAAGGCGCTGCTGGAAGGAGCCGACGGCGTGCTGATCGGCGGGTGTCATCCCGGCGACTGTCACTATCAGAGCGGCAATTACAAGGCCCGGCGGCGCGTGGCCATCATGAAGAGCATCCTGAAGCAGATGGGCTTCGATGACGACCGCGTGTGGCTGCGCTGGATCAGCGCCAGCGAGGGCCAGTACTTCGCCGACACGGTGAAGGAGATGGTGGCCGCGCTCAAGGAGAAGGGCCCGAATCCCGTGCGGGAGCTGTGGGGGACGTAGTAATTGCGCATAAGGATAAGGAGTTTGCCATGACTGTTTCGGTTGCTCAGATGAGTAGGGATGAACTCAGGGAAATGATCGAAGTAACTCTCGAACAGAAGCTACTCGAACTGCTGGGTGATCCCGATGAAGGGTTGGAGATTAGAGAATCTGTGCGAGAGAGACTTTTGCGTCAGCAGAAAGCGGTAGCGGCCGGTGAACGTGGCGAACCATTTGAAGGCGTCGTCAGCCGACTGGCGTTGGAGTAACTACTGTGTACCGTATTCGCATCTTGGAAGGGGCTGCCCGTGAGCTGGCAAGACTGGACAGAGCCATTGGGCATCGAGTCGCTCAGCGCGTCAATTGGTTGGCTGCGAATCTCGATGACGTCAGATTACAGCCATTCACGGGTGACCTCGTAGGTTTCTACAAGCTGCGTGTGGGCGATTAATGCGTCATCTACGAGGTTCTCTACGATGAACGGCTTATCGTGATTCATGAAATCGGTCATCGCAGAGAAATCTATCGGAGGCGATAGAACATCTCAGGTACTTCACCCACTTTATGGGGCAAGGGGGATAGAACTTGGAAATGAATAGCAGTTACACTCTCGAAGTAGAAGACAGCGCTCTGGAGACGATGACCGCCTTCCTGCGGGGGCTGCTGGAGAAGGGGATCGTGGATGCTCTGCTGGCGCCCCGACACACGCCGACCGGCGACAACGTCGTCCAGACCCTGTTCAGCGACCCAGCCAAGCTGGAGAATGTTGACCCCATTGCGCCGGTGTTGCCGGTGAACTCGGCCAAGCTGGTGGCGAACCTGACTGCTACCGGAGCAGTGGGACGGCTGGGGGCGGTGCTGCGCTCCTGCGAGATCAGAGCTCTCATCGAGTTGGTCAAGCTCAAGCAGGCCAGCCTGGACAACGTGCTCCTCATCGGGGTGGATTGCCTGGGCACCTACGAGATGAACGACTACGCCGAACTGGCAGCGAGCAGTGGCGATCTGTCCACCGACTTGCTGGCGCAGGCCAAAGAGGGCCGCCTCATCCCACACGAGGGCCATCAATTTCGGGTGGCCTGCCAGATGTGCGAGTATCCCGTTCCCCAGGGCGTTGACTTGGCCCTGGGCCTGATCGGGGTGGATACAGCCAGCGAGATACTGGTCGCTGCCAGCGACGAGTTGGCCGAGCAGTTGGAGCTAGACCGAGAGACGCTTGACCTCCCCCCTGAGGTTGGGGGGGACAGAGGGGGGGCTATAGATCGGCTGGTCGCAGAACGCACAGCCGAGCGTGACCGCCGCTTCGCCGAGTTTCGCGAGCGCGTGGCGGACATGCCCAGCCTGCTGGCCGAGTTCTCTCGCTGCATCCGCTGCCACAACTGCATGATAGCTTGTCCCATCTGCTACTGCAAGGAGTGCATCTTCCGCACGGCAACCTTTGACCACGCCTCCGACCGATATTTCCGATGGGCGGCTCGCAAGGGTTCCATCCGCATGCCCACCGACACCCTGATCTTCCAGTTGACGCGCCTCAACCACATGGTCAGCTCTTGCGTGGGATGCGGGATGTGCGAGAGTGCCTGCCCCAACGACTTGCCCGTGGCCACCATCTTCCGCGCCGTGGGAGAGAAGGTGCAGGCCCTGTTCGACTACGTGCCGGGCCGGAGCCTGGAGGACGAACTGCCGGTGGCGACGTTCCGCGAAGATGAGTTGACCAGTTTAGGAGAGAGAGAATGAAAGCTAAAACTTCAAACGTGAAACGTCAAACCTCCAACCTCCAACCTCCAATTTCCAACCTCCAACCTCCAACCTCCAGCTTCCAACCTCCAACTTCCAACCTCCAACTTCCAACCTCCAGCTTCGCCCTGGAGGTACAGCGGCGTAGTGGGGAGAACGTCTTTCGGTGCTACTATTGCCAGAAATGCACCGTCGGCTGCCCTACCGCCTACGCCATGGACTATCAGCCGGCCCAGGTGCTGAAGATGATCCAACTGGGCCTGAGGGAGCCTTTGCTCAAGAGCTCGGCTCCCTGGCTGTGCGTGGGCTGCGAGGCCTGCGGCACTCGTTGTCCCAATGAGATCCGCCTGGCACCTGTCATGGACACCCTCAAGCACATGTCCCTGGAGGCGGGCTATGCGCCGCCAGAGACCACGGTCTACGCCCTGCATCGTTCTTTCCTGGATAGCATCAAGTTCTTCGGGCGGGTGCACGAGACCACTATGTTGGCTGAGTACATGTTGAGGAGCAAAGACATCTTCTCCATTCTTCGCTCCAATATGGGTGTGGCGCTCACTCTGCTTGTCAACCGCAAGATACCGATTTTGCCAGAACGGGTCAAGGCCCTGGAGCAGGTGAAGGAACTCTACCGAAGAGCAGGCCAATAGCTGGTAAATCCGTAAACTCGTGAATTCGTAGATTCGTACATTCGTCAACTGATCCACGAATCCACGAATACACGAATCTACGAATTTACGAACCCACCGATCTACCAACCTGAAGGAGACCACCTTGAGATATTCATACTATCCCGGCTGTACGGCGGCTACCACGGCTGTTGAATACGGCCTCTCCACCGAGGCGGTGTGCGAGGCGCTGGGCGTCGAGCTCGTCGAGCTAGAAGACTGGAACTGCTGCGGGGCGACCTCAGGCCACGCCTTGAGCCATGAACTGGCCACTTCGCTGCCGGGCCGTAACGTGGCGATTGCCCAGGCGGCTGGATTGGACCTGGCCATCCCGTGTCCGGCCTGCTACCAGCGCTCCCTGGCCGCCGATCAGCGATTCCGAGAGGACGAGACCTGGCGGGCAGAGATGGAAGAGCTGCTGGGCTTCGAGTACACGGGTCGGGCGCGGCCCCGGTCTCTGCTGGAGATCATGGGCCGGGACTTCGATTTGGACGACATCGCCGCCCAGGTCAAGAAGCCGCTGGAGGGCCTGAAGCCGGTCAGCTACTACGGATGCGTGCTGGTGCGCCCGCCGGAGCTGACGGGCTGGGACGATCCTGAGCATCCGGTGCTCATGGATCGCCTGCTGCGGGCGATGGGGGCCGAGCCCGTGTCGTGGTCGTACATCGTGGACTGCTGCGGGGCGAGCCTGACTTTGAACCGCAGTGACGTGGTGATCACGCTGGTGAACAAGCTGGTGCAGGCGGCTGAAGAAGCGGGGGCGGACAGCATCGTTTCGGCCTGTGGCATGTGCCAGATCAACCTGGACACCCGCCAGAAAGGCCATAAGATGCCCATCTTCTATTTCACCGAGCTGTTGGGCCTGGCCCTTGACCTGCCGGACGCCGACAAGTGGTTCAAGCGGCACGCCATAGACCCGCGGCCGCTGCTTCGTTCTTTGGGGTTGGCTTAGCTGGTAGATTGGCGAGATCCGTCAATTCGGAAACCCGTAAACTCGTAGATTCGGGGAACTGGTCTACGAATTTACGATTCTACCGATCCACCGACCTAAAGGATTGCCATGCTGAGAACACGAAACTTCGTACAACAATATGACCTGCTGGGCTGCATCCAATGCGGGCGATGTACGGCAGGTTGTCCCCTGGCGTTGACCTCACCCCTCAACATCAGACGTATCATCTACCAGGCTCTGGTCAGCGATAAGCTGGACATCAATCAGATGCCTGAGATCTGGGACTGCACCACCTGCACGACGTGCACGCTGCGTTGTCCCAAGGGCGTGGACCCCGCCCTGGTCCTGATCGGCATGAGGCGGGTGTTGACCGAGGGCGGCCACGTCAAGCCCACCGTCCGCGATGCGCTGGAGAGCACGTTCAAGTTCGGCAACCCCTGGGGACGGGGCAAGGCCAAACGGTCGGAGTGGGCTCAGGGTTTGGACGTGAAGAATCTGACTGAAGGTGCCAAAGCAGAGCTACTCTACTTCGTGGGCTGCACCCCGGCCTACGACGACCGCGTTCAGGCCGTGGCCCAGGCGATGGTCAAGGTGTTCGATGAGGCAGGCGTTGACTTCGGCACGCTGGGCAACGAGGAGATCTGCTGCGGCAGCGAGATGCGAAGGATGGGGGAGGAAGGGCTATTTGAGTTTCTGGTGGAGGACAACCTGGAACTCTTCCAGCAGCACGACATAAAACAGATGGTGACCACCTCTCCCCACTGCTACAACAGCTTCAAGAAAGAGTACGAAGGGCTGGATGTCGAGGTGCAGCATTACACCCAACTGCTGGCGGATTTGATCGAGCGCGGGAAGCTGGCTTTCTCAGGAGAGGTGAACAAAGTGGTCACCTATCACGATCCGTGCTATCTGGGGAAGCAGAACGGCGTCTACGACGAGCCGAGGGCGATCCTGCAGAGCATCCCCGGCCTGCAGTTCGTGGAGTTCGACCGCTCCAGGGAGCGGAGCCTGTGCTGCGAAGGCGGCGGAGGGCGGATGTGGGTGGAGGCTAGCGGCGTTGGCGAGCGGCTGGCGGAAGTACGTGTCAAGAGCGCCCTCGAGCTGGGCGCCGAGGTCATCGCCACCGCCTGCCCCTTCTGCATGTTGACCCTGGAAGACGCGGTCAAGACCACGGGGGCGGAGGAGGCGATTCAAGTGCTGGACGTCGTTGAACTGGTGGCGCAGGCAATATGAGACGTATTGCGTATTGCGTACTGCGTAACGGAATACGCAACACGCAATACGCAATACGCAATACGTACTACGCAATACGTACTACAGATAGGGAGGAAGAAAATGGACATAGTTGTGTGCGTAAAGTACGTGCCCGACACGACGGAGGCGGAGATCGCCATCCGCGACGATGGGAGGGACATCAAGAGAGAGGGCCTGGTGTTCGACATCAACGAGGCCGATAACTACGCCGTCGAGGAGGCCCTGCTTCTCAAAGAGGAATTCGGCGGTTCGATCACGGTTCTTACCGTAGGCCCGCCAGAAGCTGATGAGACGCTGCGCATGTGCCTGGCCAAGGGTGTGGACACCGCCGTTCGGCTGACCGACGAGCGCTTCGAGGGCTCCGACAGCTACGCCACCGCCCGCATCTTGGCCGAGGCCATCAGGGACATGGACTACGATCTGGTGCTGACCGGCTGCATGGCCGATGACGACGCTTCTGCTCAGGTGGGCGTCACTCTGGCCGAGATGCTGGACATTCCCCACGCCGCGCTGGTGGTGAGCACCGAGGCGGAGGACGGCAAGATGACGGTGCACCGCGAGCTGGAGGGCGGCCTGCACGAGGTGCTGGAGATCGGACTGCCGGCCCTGTTCACCATCCAGACGGGCATCAACGAGCCGCGCTACGCCTCCATCTTCGGCATTCGCAAGGCCATGAAGAAGCAGATCGAGGTGCTGGACCTGGACGACCTCGATCTGGCCGAGGAGGCGGTGGGCGAAGCAGGATCCAAGACCAGCCTGGTCGAGCTGTTCATCCCCGTGGTGACGGCCCAGGCCACGATCCTGGAGGGTTCTCCGGAAGAGGTATCGAGCGAGCTGGTCACGGTTCTCAAGAATGAGGGGGTTGTCTAAATGGGCGAGATATTCGTTTTAGCAGAACACAGGCGGGGCGAGCTGAGGGACATCACCTTTGAGATGCTGGGCAAGGGGCGAGAGTTGGCTGCCGCCCAGGATGCTCCTCTGGCGGCAGTGCTCCTTGGCCACGACGTTGACGATTTCGCCACGGAGCTGACCCAGCACGCCAACCGAGTTTTGGTCGTCTCCGATGAGCGGCTGGAGCACTTCAACGCCGACGCCTATCAGCAGGTTCTGGCCCATCTGATCACCCAGCGCAAGCCGAGGCTGGTGTTGATGGGGCACAGCGCCTATGGCATGGACCTGGCTCCCAGCCTGGCCACCCAACTGGACTTGCCGCTGGTCACCGACTGCGTGGGGTTGGAGTTCGAGGATGGGCCTAGCGCTCAGCCGTTCGCTGTGCGGGAGATGTACGGGGGCAAGGTGAGCGCCAGGGTCGCCTTTCGCCAGGCCGATGTGGCTATGGCCACTGTGCGGCAGGCGGCCTTTCCCTTCGAGGAGGGCGCGCCTCTGGGCGGCGAGGTCGTGGCCGTGGATTCCCCCCTGACAGAGGACGTCGCATACCGCAGGTTCATCGAATACGTGGAAGCCGCCGTGGGCGACGTGGACATCACTCAGGCCGATGTGGTGGTGGCCGTGGGGCGCGGCATCAAAGAAGCGGAAAACATGGCCCTGGCGGAGCGGTTGGCCGAGTCTCTGGGTGGGGTGATAGCTGGTTCCCGCCCCGTGGTGGACGCTGGCTGGCTGCCGCCCGATCGCCAGGTGGGCCAGTCGGGCAAGACGGTAAAGCCCAAGCTCTACCTGGCGCTGGGCATCAGCGGGGCCTCCCAGCACGTGGTGGGCATGAAGGCCGCCAGCACCATCGTGGCCGTCAACAAAGACCCCGACGCGCCCATCTTCAAGGTGGCCCACTACGGCATTGTGGAAGATCTGTTCAAAGTAGTGCCGGCGCTGACGGAGCAACTGGGGGGCTGATGGCAAAGTGTCATTGCGAGCGTAGCGAAGCAATCTCCTATGCTGCGAACTGGAGATTGCCTCGTCGCTGCGCTCCTCGCAATGACAGTTCTGTGGACAGGGACGGCGATGAGAGCTCGAGTTGGGGTGTATGTCTGCCATTGCGGCATTAATATCGCGGCCACCGTAGATGTAGAGGCGGTGGCTGCCTTTGCCCAAACGCTGCCCAACGTGGCGGTGGCCACGGAGTACACCTACATGTGCTCCGATCCTGGCCAGGAACTGATCAAGAGCGACATCCGGGAGCACGGGCTGACCCACGTGGTGGTGGCTGCTTGCTCTCCTCGCATGCACGAGCCGACCTTCCGTGGGGCGGTGGAAGAAGAGGGCGTCAATCCCTACTGCTTCGAGATGGCCAACATCCGGGAGCAGTGTTCGTGGGTGCACCAGGATAGGACGTGGGCTACCGAGAAAGCCAAGCAGCTCGTGGCCTCGGCGGTGGCCAAGGCCGCGCTGCTGCAGCCGCTGGAGGAGCGGGAGGTGGATGTCACTCCGGCGGCGCTGGTCATCGGCGGGGGGATCGCCGGCATCGAAGCCGCCCTGGACATCGCCAACGCCGGCTTCAGGGTGTACCTGGTGGAGAAGGAGCCCACCCTGGGCGGACGGGTGGCCCAGCTCAACCGCACTTTCCCCACCCTGGAGAGCTGCCAGGAGCTGTTGGGCCCCAGGATGCAGGCAGTGGCGGAGCACCCCAACATCGAGTTGCTCACCTCGTCAGAAGTCGTGAGCCTCGAGGGCTACATCGGCAACTTCCAGGTCACGGTGCAAGAGGCAAGAGGCAAGGGGCAAGATTCCTCCCCCCTGCATTTTGATGTAGGCTCGATTGTGGTAGCCATCGGCTACGACCATTTCGACGCCTGCATCAAGCCAGAGCTGGGCTACGGCCAATACCCCAATATCCTCACCGCCCCCCAATTCGAGCGCCTGTTCAGGGAGCAGGGGAGCAAGGGAGCAGAGGAGCAGGGGAGCAGGGGAGCCCTGAAGCTCAAAGCTCAAAGCTTAAAGCTCAAAGGGGGTGAGGGAGAAGACTCGATCACCCGACCATCTGACCACCTGACCATTCGGCCGAGGGACGTGGTGTTCATCCAGTGTGTGGGTTCGCGGGATGAGACGGTGGGCAACGAGTACTGCTCGCGGGTTTGCTGCATGTACACGGCCAAGCAGGCGCACCTGGTCAAAGAGAAGCTGCCCCAGGCCAACGTGACGGTGTTCTACATGGACGTGCGGGCCTTCGGCAAGGGATTCGAGGAGTTCTACGATCAGGTGAGGCGCGAGGGCGTGCGCTACCGTCGGGGCAGCGTGTCGGAGGTCTACAGGCGGGGGGATAGAGTCGTGGTGCGGGCCGAGGACACCCTGCTGGGCGAGCCGCTGGAGGTGGAGGCCGATCTGGTGGTGCTGGCTACGGGCCTCGTTCCCCGCCGTGATTCTCAGGGTATCGCCGAGCTACTGAAGCTGCCCCGCTCTCCAGACGGTTTCTTCGCCGAGGCGCATCCCAAGCTGAGGCCGGTGGATACGGTCAACGACGGCGTCTATCTGGCCGGCTGCTGCCAGGGGCCCAAGGACATCCCCGATACCATTTCCCAGGCCAAGGCCGCCGCCTCGTCGGCCATGATCCCTTTGTCGCGGGGCAGGGTGAAGGTCGAATCGGTCACCGGCGTGGTCGAGGTGGAGATGTGCGCCGGCTGCGGCATCTGCGAGAGCTTGTGCACTTATGGCGCACTGACCCGCGACGACAGGCGGGGGATCATGACCGTGAACCAGGTGCTGTGCAAAGGGTGTGGCGCCTGTGCAGCAGTCTGTCCCTCCGGCTCGATGGTCCTCAGCCATTTCACCCACGACCAGATCATGGCTCAGATTGACGCCATGTTGGGGTAGAAGTCAATGCACGCCATAGTGTGTATCAAACAAGTGCCCGATACCACCGAGGTGAACGTCAATCCTGAGACGGGGACCTTGATCCGCGAGGGGGTGCCCAGCATCATCAATCCCTTCGACACCTACGCCATCGAGGAAGCGCTGCGTCTGCGAGAGAAGTTCGGCGGGCGGGTGACGGTGCTCTCCATGGGGCCGCCCCAGGCCGAGGACGCCCTGCGAGAAGCCATCGCCATGGGCGCTGACGAGGCTGTCCTGCTCTCCGACCGCGCCTTCGCCGGCGCGGATACCCTGGCCACGGCCTACACCCTGGCTGAGGCCATCCAGCGCATCGGCGATTACGACCTCGTCCTCTGCGGCCGCCAGGCCATTGACGGCGACACCGGTCAGGTGGGGCCAGGCATCGCCAACCGCCTGGAAATCCCCCAGCTCACCTACGTCTCCAACATTCGCCAGATTGATTTCGACAATCAGACCATCACCGTGGAGCGGTTGGTGGAAGAAGGGCGCGAGGTTGTGGTCAGTACCCTTCCTGCCGTGGTCACGGTGAACAAGGACATCAACCAGCCGCGCTATCCCGATTTCCAAGGCGTTATGCGCTCGCGGGGGGTGGAGATTGGGGTGTGGGATGCGTGCGCTCTGACCGCGGCCGATCCGTCCCAGTGCGGGCTGGAGGGCTCGCCCACCCAGGTCGTGCGCGTCTTCACTCCGCCGCCTCGCCAGGAGGAGGCCGAGATCGTTGAGGGCCAGACCGTCGCAGAGGCGGCGGCGAAGCTGGCGGAAAAGCTGTTGGCGGAGGAA
>CAZEBW010000084.1:0-14845 GCA_964510205.1 uncultured Anaerolineae bacterium | reverse complement strand
ACCACCGAGATCTACACTCTTTCCCTACACGACGCTCTTCCGATCTCCACGCCGACCGGCACGCCCACGCCCATCCCCGGCCTTGACGAGTACGAGCCGGACGACACCGTCGAGAATGCCAGCCCCATCGCCATCGTAACCCCGCCCATCCCCCCCCTCAGTGCGGGCGCGCAGAGACACAACCTTCATCCCGCAGGCGACAGGGACTTGGTGAAATTCGCGGCCAAGGCAGGCTACTGGTACGACGTGCGCACCTTTGGTCTGGCCCTGGGCGTGGACACGGTCATGACCGTGACCGTCGGCGCGGACGTCTACTACAACGACGATTTGAGCGAGACCGAACATGCCTCCAGGGTTACCTTCTCCACTACAGTAAACGCCCTGGCCGTGGTGACCGTTGCCGACGCCGCCGGTCAAGGGGGGGCGGATCACACGTACTGGGTCACCGTCGAGCAGTTGGTGGACAAATACGAGCCGGACGACACTGATGATGACGCCAGCCCCATCGCCGTCGGCGAGACGCAGACGCACAACTTTTACCCCGAAGGCGACGTGGACAAGGTCAAGTTTGGAGTCAAAAAAGATCTTTTGTACGCCCTGGGCACTTCCCATTTGATCACCGGCACGGACACTGTGATCTCCGTGGAGGTCAATGGCGCCGTGTGCGAGGAAACCGACTACTACTGGTGCGAGAATGACGATATCGGCACCGGATTGCCCGAGCCGGGGTGGATTGATCCCGAATTCTTTGCCTCAGAGGTGCGCTTCGTGCCAGACGAGGATGGCAGCGCGGTGGCGACGGTCAGCAAGGGCATCAATGGCTACTACGGGCCGGACAAAACCTACGACCTGGAGCTCACCTTGCTCTCCGTGCATGTTGACAAGTACGAGCCCGACGAGGTCAGGCCCAAGTTTATTGACGACAGAGAACCGCAGGAGCACAATTTCTATCCCGATGGCGACGAGGACGTTGTCAAGTTCCCGGTCAAAGAAGATCGTTGGTACGGTGTCTTTACCTCAGGCCTAGCGCCAAGCGTGGATACCAACCTTGAAGTCACGGTGATGGACGGGACCCCGTTGGGGGAGTGCGATGATTATGACCCTGGCAGCGGTAACTTCGCCTCCACAGTTTGCTTCCAAGCGCCTTCCAACCATGACTATGACTGGGCAGTAGTGACCACTACCAACCTCTATGAGTTTGGCCCCACCAAGTGGTATACCATCACGGTAGTCGAAGAGCCCTTCATAGAGGTCGAGCCTGAGTCACTAGAATTCACATGGTTTCCGAATTGTGATCCTCCTTGCGCTTACCCCGAGCCGCAGGACATTAATGTCACTGTCCCTGGCGGTGGGAACCTACTCTGGAGTATTGAGGACGATGCTGACTGGTTATTCGTAGGCCCGGCTGAGGGCAAGACTCCCTCGGAGGTAACAGTATGGGCGGATAACATTCTTGACTTACCGGTCGGTCTTTACGAAGGTACCATTACCATTGTGATAAGGCCCTCTTCAGCTTGCCCCACCCAGTGTGAAGACAGCCTTTCCCGCACAGTCCCAGTCGAGCTGAGTATCAGGCTGATAGAGCCTACTCCGACTCCCACACCTACTCCTTGCCCTGACACCTACGAACCAGATGACACCTGGGAGCAAGCCAATCTGATCGAAGTCAACGGGGCGTCACAATCACACAGCTTCCACGCCTCCGGCGATCCGGACTATGTAAAATTCGTTGCGGAGGCAGGCTACGTCTATACCATCAGGACCCTGAATCTGAGTGCTGATAACGATACAACTCTCACCCTCTACGGTACTGATGGCACTACACAGATAATCGAAAACGACGATGATCCAGACAACATTCCAGCTTCAAAGATAGTCTGGACAGCCCCTATGAGCCCTACAGTGGGAACCTACTTCGTCAAGGCCGCTCCCTTTGGCACGGAGATCGCCGGATGCAATACGACCTACGATATTAGAGTCAGCGGCGAAGCTGCCCCGACACCCACCTCAACGCCTACCAACACAGCGACGCCAACCGCGACGCCAACCAGCACGCCCACGCCAACCAGCACGCCGACGTCAACCAATACGCCCACCATAACCCCGACGCCCACAGCGACCCCTTGCACTGACACGTACGAGCCAGACGATGACTGGCAGCAGTCCAAGCTGATAGAACCAGGGGAGGCCCAAATCCACAGCTTCCATGTCGCGGCAGACCAGGACTGGGTCAAGTTCGTCGCGCAACCTTTGACCTACACCATTCGGACCACAGCGGCGCTCAGTTCCGATGATGTAGATACGACCCTCACCCTCTATGATACCGATCACACCACGCAGTTGGGTTACAACGATGATGACCCGACCAATCCCCCGTTTTCTAAAATCACCTACGCCTTCCCTGTGACCGGGACCTATTTCATTAGGGTGAAACACTTTGATCCCAGCTTCGGCGGCTGCGGGCCGGAATACCGCTACACCCTGTCCATCACCACGACTTCGGCCTCCTCTCCAGCGCCAGTTGTGGCCCACCTGCCGCCCCGCCAGCCAATGATGGTCAACCAGACGGGAGTCTTTCTCCCGCTCTATTGGAAAGAATAGAAACCCCAAGACCCTCAAGGTTTTTGAAACCTTTAGGGTCTGCCCGCGCAACATAATTCTGGAGGGAGGATAGCCATGGACTCTCTGAGAAACTTGCAAGAAAACATCCAGATCGCTGACCGCCTTTCTTTGCTGGCTCTGGTTGTGGTGATCGTGTTGGTGCTGGCCAACGTCCTCGTCGCTTGGAGGTTTGTGCTGCCCGCCTGGCAGGATAAGAGAGACCTATCCGCCCAGTTGGCCTCGGCGGAAAAGGAGCTGGCGAAGGCCATTGCCGCTCAGGAGGCCAGCCCCGACGAACTGCGGAAGCAGGTGGAGGCCGCCCAGGCTAAGCTGGACGATGCGGCCAGCGTCTTCCTCAGCGAGTCCCAGGCGGCTGAAATCCTGAACGACATCTATCAATACGCCAGCGACAGCCAGGTAGAGATCACCAGCTTAGAGACCCAACCCGCTCCAGAAGGAGGGGAAGAAGAGGGAGAGAGCGCATACGAGGTCAGGGAGCACCGGCTCCAGGCTCGCGGGACCATCCCCAATCTGACGGACTTCGTGTCAAGCATCGAAGAGGCTGTCTTTGAAAGCTTCGTCATCAGCAACGTGAGCGTGGCGGAGGGCGAGGAGCAGCAGCATACGCTCGGTATGGATATCGCCCTCTACACCTCCCCTTACTCCTCCGGAGTGGTTGCGCAGCCGACGCCCGGCGTCACAGTGACAGCAACCGGCGTGGCGGAGATGGAGGAAGCCCTGGACGCGGCCTGGGACTCGAAGGATTGGAAGCTGGCCATAGACCTCGTCGAGCAGATCCTGGCCCTAGAGCCTGATCGCGCCGACATGACCGAAAAGCTGTACGCCGCCTACGTTAATTACGGCGACCAACTCCTGGCAGAGGGCGATCCTGACGAGGCGAAAGCGCAGTTCAAGCAGGCTCTGGAGATCAAACCCGATGGCCCGGAAGCCCAGGTAGGGCTAGAACGAGCAGATGCCTGGGCGCCGCCCGTCGCTACTCCCACCAGCACGCCAGCGCGGACGATGACCGTGGAAGGGCAATTGGCCAAGAGCCTGGACGAGCCGTGGGCGGCCAAAGACTGGCCAACGGTCGTCGGCATCATCCAGCAGATTCTGGTCATCAACCCCGATTACGACGACATGACCGAGAAGCTGTACGCGGCCCACGTCAACTACGGGCGCCAACTCGCCGCCGAGGGCCGGCTTGAGGAAGCGAAAGCGGAGTTCACCCGCGCCCTGGAGGTCAAGCCCGGCGGCGGCGAAGCTGTGGCAGAACTGGAGGCGCTGGCAGCGGGTGGCGCACCCGCGCCGTCCGCAACCTCGACGCCAGTTCCAGGGGGCCAGCCCACCATCCACGTTGTGCAGCCGGGGGAGTGGCTGTACCAGATCGCCCGCGACTACGGCACCACTGCACAGGCCATCATGGTCGCCAACGGCCTGACCAGCACCACCATTCATCCCGGACAGGAGTTGGTGATCCCTGTTGATTAGGAAGGAAGGTGCAACGATGAGACTAAGTTTGGGTGGTAGACAAGAAACAGTAACCGTCAACATCGAGGAAACGAGCCTGCGGCTGCTCACGGTCAAGGGCGGCGAGGTTCAAAAATGGGGACAGATGCCCCTGGAGCCTGGGTTGATAGATAACGGCCTGGTCCGTGACCCTGCGCAGGTGGGTCTGGCTCTTGAAAACCTTTTCCAAGAACACAAGGCTTCCAAGAAGGGCGTCATCACCAGCCTCACGGTCATAGGACTAGGCTCGACCTCTCAGATCTTTGAACTACCCAAGATGAGGCCAAACCTGTTGGCGGACGCCATCACTCGCGAGGCAAAGCGGGTGATGCCCGTGCCCGTGGATGAACTCTACCTCTCCTACCAGGTGATCGGTGAAAAGGGGGACATACAGCAGGTCTATGTGTTGGGTGCGCCACGGGACCTCGTGGACGCCCACATCACCGCTTTCCAAATGGCCGAGATCGAGATCAAGGCCATGGACCTCAAGCCGCTGGCTCTGGTCAGGGCCATCAATCAGAGGGACGCTGTTATCGCTGACCTAGAGAATGAAAGCTTTCACGTCGTTGTGGTGGGAAACGGTGTCCCTGACATCACGCGCAGCGCCGTTCTGCATAGAGAGGCTCTTGACCCACAACAGAAAGCGCATCGTCTGGTCGAAGAGGTCATCCGCACCATTGACTTCTACAACCACAGCCATCCCGACAACCTGCTCGAACCTACGGTGCCTGTTTTCCTGACGGGGGAGTTGACAGGCATGCCCGCCGTCTATGAGACCGTCCAGGCCGAGATGGGCTACGATATCAAGATGCCCACCGCGCCCTTAACGTATCCGGAGTCGCTGCCCCTTCCCCAGTTCATGGTCAACATTGGGCTGGCTCTCAAGAGGCAGGCTTAAACGGTTGATGATCCTGCTCTACGCTGTACTGGGACTGATCGTCAGCAGTTTTCTCAACGTCTGCATAGACCGTCTGCCGGAGAGGGCCTCCATCGTCTCGCCTCCCTCCCATTGTCCCGACTGCGGACGGAGATTGACCCCGCTCGACTTGATCCCCGTGCTGAGCTATCTCGTGCTGAGGGGACGATGCCGCTACTGCGGGGCCTCCATCCCCCGGCGCGTCCTGCTGGTCGAGACCCTGACAGGGCTGCTTTTCGTGCTGCTGTGGGTTCGTTATGACCTATCCCTTCAGTTGGTGTTGGCTACGCTGTACACGTGCTTCTTCATCGTCATCTTCTTCATTGATCTGGAGCATCAGCTTGTGCTCAACCGGGTGATCTACCCGGCCATCCTGCTTGCCTTGCTGGCTATTCCCATTACGCCCAACCATAGTGCAGTCGAGTTGCTCAGCGGGGGAGCCATCGGCTTCGGAGTGCTCTTCCTCATCGCCTTCATCTATCCAGCCGGGATGGGGATGGGCGACGTCAAGCTGGCCACCTTCATTGGACTGGTGGTCGGCTTCCCCGCTGTCTTCGCCGCCCTCCTCGTTTCCTTTGTCGCCGGCGGGCTGGTGGGCGGCGGCTTGCTGCTGACCGGCCTGAGGGGGCGCAAAGACGCCATCCCTTTTGCCCCCTTCTTGGTCACAGGAGGGATGGTGGCCATGCTGTATGGGCAGCAGGTCATAGACTGGTACGTGAATCATCTATTGTGAACGCGGCCAGTCCTCCGCTTGGCGACCTACCTCGCGTCGTGGTGGGGCGCGAGCCATCCGACCTGCACCTATCGGCGGGCGCACCCCGTACTACGATTGACCACTCCCGGCTCTAAATCGCCCCAAAACCCACCACTGAGCCTTCTTTCCTCACGTAAGATTCACACCACTTTCACGCTATTTTCACTCATAGAAATCCCAAGGTATGCTATAATAACTGAGGATTACACTGAAGCGATTTCTTTCAGCGAGATCACTGAAGACTCTATGAAAGAAGGTGAGCTGCTGGCAAGACCCTAAAGGTTTTCGATAGAAAGCTTGATTTCTTTGCCTGGAACAGGCACTGAATGCAAGAAAATCAGTGCGAACCTTCATTTTCAAAACCTTTAGGGTCTCCACGCCGCTTTTTTCAGGAGAGTCACTGAAGAAAACACAAGTAGCGGGGAGGTTACCATCTGTTATGGACATTGACAACCTGCTTCGTGCTGTAGTTGAGCGTGAGGCATCTGACTTACACCTCAAAGTGGGCAGCCCCGCCGTACTGCGCGTTCATGGTGCGCTTGTTCCCCATAATGGCGACATGCGGATCACGCCTGAGGAGATACAAGAGGCTCTGGAGCACATAACCACTGAGAGACAGAGGAAGAGCTTCGCCGAGGAAATGGAATTAGACTTTGCCTATAGCATCCCTGGGTTGGCCCGCTTTCGCGTCAACGCTGCCTTCCAGAGGAGCACCATCAGCCTGGTCTTTCGCCAGGTGAACTGGAAGATCCCCCCTATTGAGGAGCTGAGGCTGCCGGAAGTATGCAAGGTTCTGGCCGTGAAGCCGGATGGACTGATCCTGGTCACGGGTCCCACCGGCAGCGGCAAATCCACCACCTTGGCGGCCATGCTAGACTATCTCAACGAGAGAGAAACCCGCCGCGTAGTCACCATCGAGGATCCGATAGAGTACCTCTTCAAGGACAAAAAGTGCTTCATCACCCAACGGGAGCTGGGGGCAGACACCCTATCCTTCTCCGCCGCTCTGAAGCGTGTCCTTCGTCAGGACCCGGACGTCATCCTGGTGGGGGAGATGCGCGATCTAGAGACCATCGCTACCGCACTCACGGCAGTAGAGACTGGGCACCTGGTCTTTGCCACCCTGCACACTCCCAGCGCTGCTGGGGCTATTGACCGCATCATTGACGTCTTTCCGCCGTACCAGCAGAACCAGATCCGCGCCCAGCTTTCGACCACCCTGCAGGGGGTGCTCTACCAGACGCTGCTTCCCAAGGCCGGTGGCAACGGGCGGGTGCCGGCTGTGGAGGTGATGATCGCCACCACCGCCATCTGCAACCTCATCAGGGAGGGAAAGACCTATCAGATGCCCAACGTCATTCAGACCGGCGCGCAATACGGCATGCAGACCCTCAATCAGGCCTTGCGAGACCTCTGTCAGCGGGGTCTCATCACCGAGGCGGATGCGTTCCGCAAGTCGGACAACCCCGACGAACTGCGGGAGTGGCTAGGAAACCGCCGCCGCTGAGCCTCTCTTCTTCACCAAGAATTCACACCATTTTCACGCTATTTTCACACAAAAAGCTCTCCAGTTGTGTTATAATGGGGGCAGAAAAAAGAAATAGCGAGCAAGCTAACGTGATCTAGCTGTGTGGAGAAAGGAGGCGAGGGAGCAAAACCGGAACAAAACTACGGATACCAAGACGTTTCATCTCTGATTAGGCATTACGATTTACGGTCAAAACAGAAAGTTAGACAAAACAAAAGGAGGCTCTAAAAATGTTAAAGAGAATACGTAATGAGCGTGGATTCACACTTGTAGAGTTGTTGGTCGTTCTGGCCATCCTGGCCATCCTAATCGCCGTCGTCGTCCCCAACCTGGCCGGCATAACCGGTGGGGCGAGGGGAACGGCCGCCGCGGCGGAGTTGGATACAGTACAGACTGCTATGGACAGCATGATAGCTAGCAACGAGGGGGTAACAGTTGCACCGCTAAGCCCCGCTGAACAACTCACATCGGTGGAATCTGTTCGGATATCGTACATCATCGGGGTAGACGCAAATGGGGATGATGTGTGGAGCACGAAGAGTGCCACCTTGAAGCTGCGTTCTCGAAGCACTGGCTACTACACCTGGGATAACCAAGGCTTGGTTGCCCAGGTGACTTACAATCCGTAGCGCAACGCAAGTGGTCTAAGACTGTCGCTGGAGACAGTTGAACGATGCGGAGGAGCCGCAAGAGATGTTGTGGTTCCTCCGTCTTTTTTGTAATATTATTCGACTGAAGCCTTGGGGGCATCCATTCAGATGAAGCTTCACTTGCTGTCTAGGAAGGCCATCGAATTCGGGTTGCCAGTGATCATCCTGCTGGTTCCGCTCTTAGTCAATCCTTTCGGTTGCCGCCTCTATGAACTCCTCAAGGTCGCCTTTCTCCGCTTCGCTGTCCTACTTCTCTTGACTGCCTGGTTGGTAGACCAGATCAATTCCAGGAACTCCGCTGTTTCGCTCCGGAAGCTACTTGCCAGGCCGCTTGTACTCCCTGTGCTGCTCTTCACATTGGCCTACATCCTGGCCACAGTTGCATCCATAATCCCCCGTCTCAGCTTCTGGGGGACACACGCTAGGGTGGGGGGCACCTACAACCTGCTTTGCTATGCCATATTCTTCTTCCTAGTAATCCTTAATGTGCGCACCCCAAGGCAACTTGAACGACTAATCACTGTCTTGTTGCTCGCCAGTTTGCCGGTGGCCCTCTATGGAGTACTACAGCACTCTGGCATTGAGCCCCTTTTTCCTCAATTCGACCACAGCAGCCGGGTTGTCTCAACTATGGGCAACCCTATCTTCCTTGGTGCCTATTTGATTATGGTCATCCCTCTCACCTTTGGTCGGTTACTCGTTAGCCTGCGCTCGCTGCTGGGAGGGGGGCAGCTTGCGTCATCGCGCCGTCCAATGCTCCTTGAGGTTGCTGGTTATTCGTCGCTCCTGTTGCTGCAATTGACGTGCCTCCTCTACACCCAGGCCCGTGGGCCGTGGTTCGGGCTTTGGGGCGGCGCCTTGCTTTTCACTATTCTGGTCGCATTGCAGTATGGGTTGAAGAGACTGCTGTTGGTGATCATCGCTACGGCTGTGGCTCTTATGGTCTTGCTGGTCGCACTGAATCTGCCCAATACACCGCTGGAGCCGCTCACTGAGTCGCCGTATCTATCGCGGCTGGCATTCTCTGACAATCTGGCGGCGGGCACAGGCACAGAATGGGTCAGGTTGTTCATCTGGCGGGGTACTCTGGAGCTTATCAAGTCTCGACCCAATATCGGTTTCACTGCTGATCCATTGAGGTCACTCCGCCTCCTCATCGGCTATGGCCCTGAGATGATGGAAGTTATCTTCCTTCAGGTCTACCCTTCTGATCTGGCTTATGTCGAAGCGCGTGAAGCGATAGTTGACCGCGCCCACAACGAGTTGCTCGATCTCGCGATCACCACCGGGGCATTGGGATTGCTGGCTTTCCTCCTACTATTGGTGAGCTTCTTCTACTACGGGTTCTCTCTCCTTCGGCGGTCAAGGGCTTTCAAGGCCCAGATTACCGTGATTGCCCTGCTCTCCGCCATGCTTGCCCACCTCGTCGAGGCCCAATTTGGCATACTGCGCCCCGCCACCGAAATGTTGCTCTGGCTCTATTTGGCTCTGATGAGCGCGATGTATATAATCGAGACCGCAACAGCTGAGGAAGAGAGGATGGACCTCGTCGACTCGATCCCTCCCGAAGCAAGCGCAAACAGCGCTAATCGGCTGCGGAGCATTCTCTCTCTGCTGATCGTTTGCGTTATTCCCTTCTTCGCTAGCTTTAGCAACATTAACTTTTTGCTTGCCGACATGTATTATGGGCAAGGGATAAAATTTGTGAATGCTCGGCAATATAAGAAAAGCATCGCCGCTTATAATAGAGCTATCCAAGCCTTCCCCACCGAGCCCGGATTCTACCAATTCAAAGCAGACGCCTATTACCAACTGGCCCAAAGCATATCGGATGATGAGGTCGATCTGAGAGCACAGCTTCTCCAAACTAGCCTTGATACCCTAGCAAAGGCTAGGGAGCTAAAGCCTTTGGAGCCGATGTACTACGGCGGCGCTGGTAAGGTGTATGGTTATTGGGGCAGGACGGTTGATCCTAGTAAATTCGAGCAGGCGGTTGAGTTCTATAGACAGGCGCTTGAACTCGGCCCCCGCGATGTCCGATATCGGAATCAGCTAGCCAAACTCTACTTCGACATCGGCCAATATGAGGAGGCTCTACGGCAGTTGCAGCTTTCCTTGGAGATTGATCCTAAGTTTCATGCCACACACTACAATCTTGGCATGCTTTACTTCGAACTTGGGGAAAAAAACAAGGCCCAGGAGCATTTCGAGACAGCATTGCTCCTAGACCCAAAGTGCGAGGAATGCGCCCAGAAGCTGGAAGCGCTGGAGGGCGATTAGAAATGAGGGTGCAGTTCACAGGTTATGAGGTTTTAGAAAATAATCGGGTAATGAGACGGTGATCTGATAAAGCGATACTACATCATCAATGATGTAGTTTGGGCGGCAGGCAGCCTGTTTGGCGATACGAACTGGCCCAAACTACACCTTTCCAAGGTGTAGTGCAGCAACGAAAATCACCTGCGGCTATCCAAATCAATTCTCAGAATTCATAACCCAGCAGTGAACCAGGCCAAAACAAGACTTCCGAAGTCTGGCAGACTTCGGAAGTCTTATATCTTACAGGTGGGGCGTTATCTTGTCCAGCAGGCTCTTTTTGGGCATGGCGCCGATCAGCCGCTCGACGGCCTGGCCATCTTTGAAGAGGATCAAGGTGGGGATGCTCATCACCCCGAATTGCATGGCCGTGTTCGGGTTGCTGTCTACGTCGAGCTTCGCTATTTTGAGCTGGCCAGCGTACTCAACAGCGATCTCCTCCAGCACGGGGGCGACCATGTGACAAGGACCACACCAGTTTGCCCAGAAGTCGGTCAGCACGGGCACGTCCGCCTTGATAACCTCGGCCTCGAAAGTCTCATCGGTAACAGCTACGGGTTTACTCATCGTTATTTGATCTCCACGACGGCGCCTTCGCCTTCCAACCTGGTCTTGACGTCCTCAGCCTGCTCCTTGGCAACGGCTTTCACCACGGGGCCGGGCGCACTGTCTACCAGCTCCTTGGCTTCCTTCAAACCCAAGCTCGTGATCTGGCGCACTACCTTGATGACCTGGATCTTCTTGGGGCCTATCTCTTTCAGGATGACGTCGAACTCGGTCTTCTCTTCCTCCGCAGCCTCGGCGGCCGCAGCCGGAGCAGCAGCCACAGCCATCGGCGCTGCCGCGCTCACCCCCAGCTTTTCCTCCAGAAGCTCGATCAGATCAGAAGCCTCTAAAAGGGTCAATCCCTGAATTTCCTCAACGATCTTCTCTAGTTTTTCTGACATTTAGATTTACCTCCTTTAGGTTTGACTAGCTTGTTGTTCTAGTTGTTCAACTCGCGCTTTGAGCACGTACAGAATGCCGCGGATATTGCCTGCAATGGCCCTGGCGATTCCGCTGGCCGGCGACTGGATAGCACCCAAGACCTGGGCCAGTAGGACCTCACGGGGCGGCAGCTCGGCCAGAGACGTGACCTCATCAGCGCTGATTATCCTGTCGCCCAGAAGCCCACCCTTGATGGCCAGAATCTTAGACTCCTTGCTAAAGTCTACCAACACCTTGGCCACAGCGGGTACCTCTTCGAAGCAGAAACCAATGGCTGTCGGACCTTCTAGAAGATCCTCGGGAACAGGCAGCTTCGCCCCTTCCAGGGCCAGCTTCGTCAGCCTGTTTCTAGTCACGTGATATTCGCTCTGGGTTTCCTGCAGCTTCGCGCGCAATTCGCTGATATCCGCGACCGTCAGACCTTGATAGTTGGTCAGAATAGCCGCGCTACTGCGCGAGAATAGATCGGTGTACCAGGATACCAGTTGTTCCTTTTTCTTTCTTGATACTGCCAATCTCTCCTCACCTCCCTTCGACTGAATTGGATCACGGATAGTCTCCCCCTTAAGTGTTGCTCCTCGTTATTGCTCTAAAGGGATCGCCAGATCCCGCCGCCAAGCCGCTGGATCTGGCGATCCAGCGGGAGCGGGGCACTCGGCGATGGTTGACTTTTCGGGAGCACCTCAAAAACAAAAGTCTTTGTGCTGCCGACACAAAGACTCATAGAAAAGCTATCTCTTCTCTGTCTTCGCCTCGGCAGGCCTTCAATTAAGCGCTCCCGCGCACCTGCTGTCTTAGGCTTGCTTTTATCAACTACCCTGCCAGGGTTTGCCTCCTGACACGAAATACGCAACACGCATCACGTTTCACATCTTCACGTTTCACGCCTCACGTTTACGCGACCTCTAACGCCAACGCCTGAGAGGTATCGAGTTTGATGCCTGGCCCCATGGTTGTGGCCAGGGTGATTTTCCTGACGTACTGTCCCTTGGCGCTAGGCGGTTTGGCTTTCTTGACGGCCTCAAACAAGGCTGCCATATTGTCCACTAGCTTGCCCGTGGGGAAGCTGATCTTGCCTATGGGCACGTGCAGGTTGGCCGTTTTGTCAATCCGGAACTCCACCTTCCCCAGGCGCGATTCCCTGATGGCTCGCGGCAAGTCCTCGGGGGGGACGATGGTGCCAGCTTTGGGGTTGGGCATCAGCCCTCTAGGTCCCAAGATCCTGCCCAGCCTACCCACTTTGCCCATCATCTGGGGTATGGCTATGGCGATATCGAAATCTAGCCAGCCTTCCTGGATTTTCTCAACCAGATCGTCGCTGCCCACATAGTCCGCACCAGCCTCGCGAGCTATCTTCTCCGCCTCGCCTTCCGCAAAGACCAGGATGCGCACTTCTTTACCCAGCCCATGGGGCAAAAGCACCACACTCCGCACTTGCTGGTCGGCGTGGCGAGGATTCACGCTCAGGCGCATGTGTACTTCCATCGTGGCATCGAAATTGACGTATGACGTGCTCTTAGCCAGCTCGATAGCTCTTTCCGGCGAGTAGTATTTTGTTCGATCTACCTGTTCGAGTGCATCTTGATACTTTTTACCGTGTTTCGACATTTCTCTCCCCAGAAGTCGGCAGGTTGGGAAATAGCGCCCATTTACTTGCTGCCAACCTACTAATCTACTACCTCTATCCCCATGCTGCGGGCCGTGCCTTCGATCTGTCGCTCAGCGCCGGCCATGTTTAGCGCATTGAGATCCTTCATCTTCAACTCAGCGATGTCTCGCAACTGTTCTCGACTGATGGTACCCACCTTTTGCCGGCGGGGCTCCGCAGAACCTTTCTCTATACCGCATGCTTTCCTCAGCAAATCGGCGGTGGGCGGCGTCTTGGTCACAAAAGTGAAAGACCCATCTTGGTAGACAGTTATCTCGACAGGGATAATGCTGCCTACCTGGCCGGATGTACGCGCGTTGTATTCCTTGCAAAAGGCCATGATATTGATGCCGTGCTGGCCCAGGGCCGGCCCAACCGGCGGGGCAGGGTTGGCTTTGCCAGCCGGAATCTGCAATTTGATCACTGATTGAACTTTCTTAGCCATTCATTCTCCTCTTTCGAGCAGATCGGGCATGGAAGCCACCTCTGCTGAAAATCTCAATGTGAATCCACGAACCTACGAATCCACGAATCTACGAATTTACGAACTTACGAACCTACATCTTCTCCACTTGCAGAAAATCCAGTTCAACTGGCGTATCCCGGCCGAAGAAGGCAACCAGTACGCGTACCTTGCTTTTGTCCATATCTATGTCGTCAACGCTGCCCACGAAATCGGTGAAGGGGCCGTCTATGATCCTCACTCTTTGCCCCGGTTGGAAGGTCACCTTGATCTTGGGCGCTTCTTCCTCCATGCGTTTCACGATCTTCTGGACTTCCTCAGGACGCAAGGGGGTGGGTTTCTTACCCATGCCGACGAAGCCGGTCACCCCAGGGGTGTTGCGGACAGCGTGCCAGGAGTCATCGGTCATGAGCATCTCTACCAGGATGTAGCCGGGGAAGATCTTTTTTTCAGTGGTCCGCCGCTGGCCGTCCCTTATCTCGATCTCTTCTTCTGTGGGCACAACCACCTGAAATATCTTGTCCTGCATCCCCATGGACTCGATACGCTGCTCCAGGTTGGTTTTCACTTTGTTCTCATAGCCGGAATAGCTGTGGACGACGTACCAGTCTCCTCCTTTTGACTCTGGCTTTTCTTCTTCCTCTTCTTCTTTGACTTCTACTTCTTCTGCCAACTCTTCCATGTTCACTTTGCTTCCACTAAGAATACGCTCCAACTCAGACCACCGGCAGGCTGAACCCTGTCCACCGTGATTCCCGCGCTGTTTCCGCCTGCCATTGGCATGTTTATCTGATGATCAGGCCGAACGCCCAGGCGAAGATATAGTCTATGATGCCCAGGAGAGCGGCCATAAAAATCGTGAAAGTAACCACGATGAAGGTTAGGCTCATCACCTCCTGGCGAGTAGGCCAGGTTACCTTCCTTAACTCTGCTCTGGTTTCCTTAAGATATTTAACAATGAAGTTATCTCTCTTGACCGGTGCCTTAGCCAATATCCCTCTCTCCTGCTCCGTGATGGTCAGCCCAATCGTTCAAGACACCGCCTCAGGGACGGTGTCTTGAAGAAGAGCCATTATCTAAAAGGCAGGGGGTATAGGAATCGAACCCATAACCTACGGTTTTGGAGACCGTTGCTCTGCCAAATTGAGCTAACCCCCTGTGTATTCCAGCTTGCAAGATGAGGTTCATGTTGCTACGCCCCCATCCCACTGGACTACCCGGTGCCTATGCCATACCCAATCTCTACTTCGTTTCCTTGTGGGGCGTGTGCGTTCGACACCGGGTGCAGTACTTCCTCAGCTCCAACCGACCGGGGTCGTTTCTCCTGTTCTTGCTGCTGGTGTAGTTGCGTTCCTTGCACTCTGTACAGGCAAGGGTAATGACGTGTCGTATCGCCTTCTTCTTAGCCATTTACATTCCTCAATCCAAGATCTCGGTGATCACGCCGGCGCCTACCGTACGACCACCCTCTCT
>CAZEBW010000083.1:0-15178 GCA_964510205.1 uncultured Anaerolineae bacterium | reverse complement strand
CCTCAGCGGTTACATAGCTGTCTGCGAGTTTGGCATCAATCTCAAGCGAATTACGCCGTCGTTCATCTCAGCATTGGTCGCCTCGCACTAGATCTTGACATGAGCCAATCGCCTATAGGTAGTAAAAAGCTCTGCCCACTCTTTCGGCAGCGTACTGGAGTAGACAATACCGCTCTAATAGAGAAAGTACTTAGAACTTGGACAAATCGTCGTCTCAAAGGTGCCCGTTTCTGCCTTGGGAAACGCTGATCTCGGCGTCAAAACGAGGCTTCTCGGCCAAAACCCAGGGATTCAGCCGCAAGTGATTGTCCGAACTCTATCTACTCTCTCTATAAGTAGTGAAGCGGATGTAATCCAGCGCAAGTTTGGTCCACGAGCCTTGTTTTGGTTTCTTGCCCAGGACATGGCCTGTCAGGAAAACCACAAGAATCTTTCGTAACCTGCTCAGATGGCTGATGTGCGGCGCAGATGTTGTACACCCGCGGTGACGAGGGAAGAGAGACTACTATGGATCGCGCTTGTGCTTTGCACTGTTCAAAAAAGTCATCGAAGCCGACTGGGGATGGAAAGGGAAGACATATCGAAGATCGACGCACTCAACAGTATTTCGATTCAGTTCTAAGGGAAGAATACACCTCTGTGAGAAAGCATATGGTAAGTGGTTTCATTGGACTTGCCCAAGACATAAATCCCACGCGGCTTTTAGATATCGGATCTGGTACAGGGAATTTCCTGAAACTGGTGCGCGAGGCATGTGCTGCTAGTGAATTAGTCGGTCTTGACATTTCGCTCGCTATGCTATTAGCTGCCCCGAAAGTGGGGAGTCTGGTGGTTGGTTCTGCGTGGCACCTGCCATTCAGGCGAGATTCCTTTGACGTCGCACATCTCGACAGTGTACTGCACCATCTTGTCGGAACCACCAGAAATCAATGCCGTGTGCGGGGCCAAGAAGCATTGCATGAAGCGGTGCGTGTTCTCAGGCCTGGAGGCTATTTGTTCGTGGCGGAAAACTTCTATGAGCCCGCTCTTGCAGGATCTCTGGTATTCTGGTTGAAGAGACTAGTGTGCTTACTTACTCGACATAGAAGAGTACATGGCCTGGGCGCGCCTGTGACCTCCTTTTACACCCGGGATGACATCCTTCGCATGATTGCTGCTCATAATACTCGTTTGGAGACTCATGAATGCAGGACGTGGTCATCTGCTCGGTCCAAGCACTGGGGAGTCCTTCCAGGTATAATGCGACTTCTAGTGGGTTTCAGGCGGGGTAAGTTATTCGTGGTAGCTAGAAAAGAGCATAGACACATGTAAGCGAAGTTCTGTAAGGTTACAGAACTAAGTGGGTAGCACAAACTCCTTCCGGCACTGACGAATCGGGTATGATCTCTTCAATGCGATCCAATGCGGGGGAGTTGACCATGAACCAGTCCGTGCGTCCCCTACCAGCAAACGAGTGTCAAGAACTGGAAGACTTCGTGTGATCTTCAGTAGAGGGTGCTCCGACGCCGCTGGATGCCGGGCATGGGAGACTGGCCTGCTATTGCCGAGATTCATGGCGGTTCCAGTAGAACGTCTGTCGAGTGTGGCATTATCGAGATAGTTACTCGGGTACATAAAAAACGGTAGTGATGGATTTTGACTGATGGCCAAATGGCGTTCAACACAACCCATGTTGGTGGCGGGACACAACACACACAGAACAGCCCAAAACTGGATCGAAGCAGGTTTCTGCTCCCTAACCACGTCGGTTTTCACCCCAAAAGCGGGGGCTGTGCTCTATTGGGATTCTCGTTGATCTGGACTGGGTGAAGCCATCAGTCAATCTTAGCCACTACCCAAAAAACAAGGTGAGGGGATGGGGCATAGCCGAGCGCTAGGCTGTCTCTTACAAAGGAGGTGGAAGTGTCACAAAAAGTGCTGATCATCGGATTAGACGGAGGAACGTGGGATATCTTGGATCGATTGATCGCACTTGGTGTTATGCCCACTTTGAAGTCCCTCAAGAATAAGGGGGTCTCTACAGTACTCACATCCACTGTACCGCCTATTACTCCGACCGCTTGGAGTTCCTTCCAAACCGGTGTTCAACCGGATAAGCATGGCGTATTTGGCTTTGTCAATTTCGACAAAAGCACTCACCAGCTTTGCTTAGCCAATGGGAATGCGCTAAGACGGCGGACACTCTGGGACTTAGCTAGCGATGCCAGCCGACAGGTCAGCATCATAAATGTGCCCATGACCTATCCGCCGCGCCGCATCAACGGCGCTATGATAACTGGCATGCTAACGCCCGATGACCAGGTCCAGTTCACTTACCCACCTGAACTGGGTGATGAGCTGAGGGCTCGCTTCGGTAGGTACCAGTTTATGAAGGGCCAGGATGTCTGGCACCTGACTAAGGACGTGCGGCAGTTCACAGATACCCTGATAGAGATCGTACGGTTTCGGACCAAAATCGCTCTCTGGTTGTTGGAACATTACGACTGGAACCTGTTCATGGTGCATTTCCAAGCTGTTGATGCATTCCAGCACCCTATGTGGCCTTATCTGGATCCTCAGCATCCACTGTTTACCTCGGAGAAGTACATGATTGCCGCAGAGTTCTACGCTGCACTGGATGAGGCAATCGATCAGGTGAGCGATACTGCCAACGCGCCGATTGGGATTATCATGTCCGACCACGGCTTCCAGCGTCGCCAACGCAACGTGTTGTTGAACAATTGGTTGCTGAAGCAGGGTTATCTTGTGCCGCAACGCAAGAGCCTAACGGGCCAACTGGCTGGCATGACCTTTCGCGCGATCCGCAAGCTAGACAAATTGAACTTACGTAATCGACTCTTAGATCGGGGGGCTAAGGTCAAATTCCTGGATCTGGAGGCCTCCTTGGCCGTGGACTGGGATCAAACACAAGTCTATGCCACGGGGGGGGCGGCGACCCAATATGCGCTCCTGTATTTCCCCAACGGGCAGCCTAGTCAAGGCATGGCCCTGGCTGAGAAACTGATTGGGGATCTCTGTTCACTTCACGATCCGCAAACAAGTGAGCCGTTGATTGAGTGGATTCGGCCGGCGGAAGCTCTGTACAAGACCAGTGGCCCGACCGTTCCCGATCTCGTTGTCAAGCTGAAGCCAGGCTATACCATGTTGCCTCGCCTCTCCGATGAGCTATTCACTGATGTTCGTCCTAATCGCGACTACGGCGTAGGTACGCACCACATAGACGGGATAGTGCTGTTTTGGGGGGACACTATCGCCTCAGATGTGCAACTACCACGAGCGAGTATTGTGGACATCGCCCCAACCGTGCTTTATGCTCTGGATGTGCCAGTGCCTAAAGATACGGACGGCATGGTGCTACGTAATATCTTCCGGCCAGATGTGACGGGCGATCGTGAAGTGATATACCAGGAAGTGGCATCTAGGGGAGAGGCCATTGGTGCAGCTAGTTACTCAAGGAACGAGCAGCGCAAGGTCGAGGATCGGCTACGGAATCTAGGATACTTGAATTGACAATCCATTGGGTTAAGGAGACGATTATGACAGACTGGCCGCTTGTAAGTGCCATCATACCCGCTTTCAACGCCGAGGACACTCTTGGTCGAGCTATTGACTCGGTGCTGAACCAGACGTACCCGAACATCGAGAGCATCGTTGTCAACGACGGGTCCACTGATAGCACTGAAGCAGTAGCAACAGCATACGCTGGGGTGCGCTACTTTCATCAGGAGAACAAGGGATTGGCCAGAACACGCAACGTTGGAGTAGGTCACGCTCTAGGCGAGTATATTGCTTTTCTCGACGCCGATGATGAATGGGTGACAAACAAGATCGAACGCCAGATGCACATCTTCCTCCAAGATAACCGCGTGGACCTGCTGGGCACGCATCGCGTTAGGGTCAAGGTTGATGAGCATTGGAACGTCCTCAGCCGCCAACCTAGTCCACGTGCCGACGGGCGATTGGTGGAAGTGTCATTCAAGCAACTCATCCGAGGGAATCGCATTTGTGGCTCCTCTGTAGTGGTAAGGCGCTCAGATTTCGACGAAATGGGCGGCTTTGATTCTTCCTTGCTTGCTGTTGAGGATCACGACTTGTGGTTGCGTATGGCTGCCGCTGACAAGCGTTTGTTTAACCTCAATGAACCCCTCTACGTTTTCTATGAGCGGCCAGGCAGCCTACGCAAGGATCTGGACAAGGTCGTTAAGGCCCACCGTGACATTATATGCAAGTGGAATTCGCTCTTGAACGTAGATAGCCCACTGTCACCGACCGATTTCTTCGAAGTCAAACAGTGGTGGGTGTTAAAGGATGCCTTCCGTGCCTTTGTCCAAGGGGAATGGCCTCGTGGACGGGCGCTGGTACGCCAAGCGGCAGCCATACCTTCGCGCTGCTATTGGCAGAATGCCGTCGTCAAGTTAGCCAATCTGTCGCCTCGGCTGTTCACAGAATTAGGCAAATTACGTGGTTACCCACGCTGGACAGGGTAAGATATCTAGTATTTTGATTAACATGATGAACATTTGGCTCCCTCTACTGCTACCGGTGATTGCCGCCGTCGGCGGGATGATTCTAATTTGGATTCTCAAGAAGCCAGTCCGTGGTGTGTATTTGGCTACCCTATTGTTGCCTGTCCTGCAAACAGTGGATTTACCGGTGGTTGCTAAACAGTTGACCATCATCGAGCCTATTGTACTGATTACGGCGATGGCTTGGTTCTTCCGCCTCGTGGTCACACGCCAGAAACTGCACAACTTCAATGCTTTCTACATACCCATTGTGTTCTTTCTACTGAGCTGCACCTTGTCGCTTCTGAATACCCGATCCATGAGGCTCAGCCTGCTAGAGTTGGGCATCTATGTCTACTTGTTCGGCCTGTTTGCCGTTGTCACCCAGCTTATCCGAACAGAGGGTCAACTCCGGATCATTGAAAGGATGTGGGTCCTGTCCATGCTTCTGGTGGTCGTTTTGGGGTGGGTCGGTATTTGGCAACAAACTACGGGCATTGAAGGGCTATTCGTTTCCCGCAGCTTGCGCGTCACTTCTACCCTACGTGCTACTAACCAGTTACCATCATTCCTTATCATGCCCTTCCCTCTGGTTTTGTCATACGTAGTAGATCGTGAGCAGCCGCTACACATGCGATTAGGCGCGCTGATTCTTACTTTGGCCGCCCTTCCGGTGATGCTAGCAACCGGTTCACGCGCTGCCATCGTACTGCTTGTGGCCGGAGGGTTTGTCTTCCTGGTTTGGAAAGGCTTCAACCTGCGTTTCTTGTTGGTCTGCAGCCTAGTCGCTGTTGTCATCTTATCAGTGTCGCTCACTGTGTCGGGAGGCAAAGGGCCACAGAAGTCCCAACGGGCGTTATCATTGATAAGTTTGACACTCGAGGAAGAGCCATCCAGGGCTGAGCAGAAATTCGAGACCTACATGGGCAAAATCGGCGAATATAGGGATCCATCAGGCGCAATGAAACTCCTGGCAGTGCTGAGCCCACCTCGCTATGTCATGATCCTCGTATGGCAGCAGGCATTGCATGAACATCCTTTGACTGGTATTGGGGTAGGAGATCTCCATAACTACTTTCTGACCGTTTTCCCCGATGCCCGACCATGGGAAATGCATAATACATATCTAGGTGTTTGGGCAGAGGAGGGCATATTAGGGATCACAACATTGTTAGTGGTACTATTCCTTATCGGCCGTGAGGCCGTATTCGTGATCCTCCGAGTTCGCAATCCCTACCTACGACACATAGGGGGCGCATTGGCTTTGGCGATTCTGCTAAGCCTGATCTATGGCTTGACCCATTTCGGTTTGCGTCACCGACATTTGTGGATGGCAATGGCACAGCTCGTTGCTATTGGTGCAATTGCGCGTAAAAAGGTCGCTTCCGGCATTAACCCAGCATATCCTGTTGATACAAACCCCGAACACCAAGGAGATGTAGCCTAAATGGACGAAATGAAGCCAAATGTTCTTTTGGTTGTCATTGACTCACTGCGAGCCGATTTCATAGCTTCTGACCTGATGCCGCGTTTCAACGAGTTGAGGGGCGAAGCGGTGAACTTCGACCGGGCGTTCGCTCAGGGGATTAGTTCGGCACCTTCTATGGCTTCTATGTTGACGGGCACCTGGCCACTGGATTATGGTGGTCATTGGTACCTCCATGAGTCCCGAACCACGATAGCGGAGATTCTTAAAGCCAATGGTTATCATACCGCTGCTATTCATTCGAATCCAAATCTATCCCGATTGCGTAACTTCGACAAGGGCTTTGATTTCTACGATGAGAGCTTTCTGCCCTGGGTTGTGCCTCAAATAGTGGATGCTTTACCAGAAGGTCTCTTGCCGCTTGCCAACAAGTTTTTCCGCTTGTTACAAACTCGACCATATCTTCCAGCGGAAAGGTTAAACCAAATAACACTGCGACGGATAAGAAATGCCAATAGGCCCTGGTTCTTTTGGATGCAATACATGGATGTGCATGGGCCTTATCTATCACATCGGCGTAATCCCTATCTAGACAAGCTACGAGCGGAGATGCTTTATCAGAAAGCAATGAAGAATCCGGGGCAACTCGCTTCGGAAGAGAAGGAGGAACTAAAGACAAACTACCAAGCAGAGATAAGCTATTTGGACCGGCAGTTGGGCGGCCTGGTAACAGAGTTCAGGGATTTGGGCTTATGGGATGAGATGCTTGTCGTTATCACAGCGGATCATGGAGATGAGTTCGGAGAACATGGCCTCTTTGGTCACAAGAATAAACCCTACGAAGAACTTATTCACGTTCCTCTTATGATCAAGTTCCCCGTTAGCTTCCCAGTCGAGCCTGGCACTTGCATAGCACAACCTGTTCGTCTACTGGACGTGTTGCCCACAATCCTGGATGTTAATAGAATATCTGTAGGGAACTCAATCCAACGACAGATAGAAGGGAAAAGCCTCGTACCTTTGGCGCAGACAGGCGATGACGGATCGAGTCTTTTTGATTATATTGTCATTGAAAAGGAAGTCAAAGGCTCCGACAAGCTGCGTATCGGAATTCGCACTGAGGAATGGAAGTTTATCTTTGATGGAGAGGAGCAAACCCAGGAACTCTACCATCTTGCTGAAGACCCAATGGAGCAACAGAACGTCATAGACGACTATCCAGAGATCGCAGGTGAGTTCGAGGATGTTCTAAAACAGCGATTGTCTCAAATTGCAGAACGTTCTGCAAGCATCAAGATACCCGACATCTCTGAGAGTAAGGAGGTCGAAGAGCGACTTAAAGCATTGGGGTATATAGAGTGAGCAGGCAAATAATATGCGGCTAGAAGTCGTCGGTGTCGGTCCACAGAAAGCAGGTACGACCTGGCTCTATCGTTCCCTACAAGAGCATCCTAGGCTCTGTTTCCCCCAAACAGTGAAAGAGACCTTTTTCCTTGATCGGCGCTTTGAGAAGGGGTGGCTCTGGTATTGGACCCACTTCCAGCATTGCTCAGGCGATCAGATCTGTGCCGAGATAGGCCCCAGCTATTTCGATGTAACGGAAACGGCCCCAAGACTCCAAGGGCACAATCCACACGCTCGCATTATCATCAATCTAAGAGACCCTGTCGATCGCAGTTTTTCCTTGTATTTGCACCATACGCGGAGAGGGCGATTAGATTGCACTTTCCAAGAGGCAGTGACGGAAATGCCTCGTATTATCGACTCCAGCCATTATCGCAAGCACATAAGCAGATGGATAGAGGCGTTTGGGCGCGAGCGCGTTTTGATCATTCTGTTGCAAGATATCTCCTCATCTCCTGAGCAGGTGTTAGAGCAGGTATATAGCTTTCTAGAAATTCCTTATGTGCCTCTGCCTGCAGTGGCTAAGGAGCGTGTATACACAGCCTCTCTTCCACGTTTTCCTGTTTTGGCCAAGCTCGCCACGCTAGGCTCCGAGTGGTTGCGGGACAAGCGCCTATATGGCCTCCTACAATTTGCAAAGAAAATTGGCTTGAGGCGCGTTTACACAGGAGCTTCAGATTCCCTGCCAACATTGGCGACTGAGACCCGAGAAGCCTTGATTCAGGAATTTGAGCCAGATATAGCCTATGTAGAAAATCTGCTTAATCGATCGTTAACTAAATGGCGAGGACGGTAACTTTTCACGGGCAAGAAAGTTACTTATTGAGGAAGAAGAACCTATGACGAGAGCACGAGTCCTTCACCTTATCACTCACCTGGACATCGGAGGAGCCCAAGATAATACCTTGCTAACGGCGGAGAGGCTTAATAGGAGAGAGTACGATGTCCATTTAGCCAGTGGATCTAGCGGAAGATGGTTGGAACGAGCATACCAGTATGCGGACGAAGTCTACTTCATTAATCATCTGCGACAAGGCAGACGTGATATCCAACCAGCTTCGGATTTGCAGGCTCTATTTGAGACTGTAAGCCTGATCAAGCTCCAAGGGTACGATATTGTCCACACTCATAGCTCAAAAGCGGGTTTCATAGGGCGAGTTGCAGCATGGCTAGCCCACACGCCTGTCATTCTCCATACGATACATGGCTTCCCCTTTCACCCCTACATGAGTCCCTTGAGAAGGTGGGTATACATTTTCTTGGAAAAGCTTGCGGCCGGGTGCACAGATCAACTTATTACCGTTTCTGAACTGCTTAAAGAGGAGGCAATAGAGTTAAAGATAGCCCCAGCAGATAAGATAACTACTATTTACAGTGGCATTGATTTATCGCAATTCGAGGTGAGCGTAGATGTTGCAGAGAAGAGATTGGAGTTCGGATTGGATCCGCTTTTTCCTGTTGTGGGAACGGTTGGCCGCCTATCAGAGCAGAAAGCACCGCAGGATTTTATAAGGGCTGCCTTTGAGGTTCTACAGCAAGTACCACAAGTCCAATTCCTGATGGTTGGCGATGGCCCTTTACGTCAAAAGGTTGAAAAGCTCATAGGACGAGACTCGCGAATCAAGATCCTTGGCTATCGTCAAGACGTACCCCAAATCCTCCAAACGTTTGATATTTTCGTCCTCTCCTCATGGTGGGAAGGCCTTGGCCGCGCCCTCACAGAGGCCATGATTGTAGGATTGCCTGTAGTGGCAACCAAAGTCAACGGTGTTCCCGAGCTAGTAGTTGATGGAGAAACAGGGTTGCTGGCGCCACCTCAGTGTCCCCATCTCCTGGCTGAGAAGATAGTGTCTCTCTTGCAAGATCCGGATACAGCAAAGCAATTGGGTAAGAACGCTCGCCGTAAAGTTGTATCAAGCTTTAGTGCTGATCTGATGATAGAGAGAATCTCGAACTTATACCAGGAGCTTCTGGAGGCAAAGAAGGTAGGAGCATCCAGCATGACTAATTTATGAGTAGAGCATCAAGTTTCCCCAGGATGGTAGGCATCATTACAGGGACCGAGATCTTCCTACTGGTAGCTATCTACATATTATTCATCTTCTCCGATCAAGTTCCTTTATTTGGTCTGGTTGCCCTGGGCCTGCTGTGGATGGCACGCTGGTGGGCGACTGGCAGGTTAACAACAACGACCCCCATGGATCTACCTATCTTAACCATTCTAACCATGGTGGCGGTGAGCCTGTACGTATCCGTAGACCGATCGCTCAGCCTGCCCAAGTTCTATGGTCTTATTCTGGGAATTGCTGTCTTATACGTGGTAGTTAACGCAACCCATACCGTTCGCGGGGTACAACTCGCTGCTGTCGCCCTGATTCTCGTCAGCGCTGCTGTGGTCATGCTAGGGCTGGTGGGCACGGATTGGCCCCATGCCAAGACCAAGCCCTTTCCCCAGCTACAGTTATATGATCATTTGCCCCAATTGATCCAAGAGATCCCTCGGTCTCGTAAAGGAGGCTTCTCGCCCAATGGCATAGGTGGAACCTTAACCTTCTTGATGCCAGCGCTGGTCAGTCTGCTATCGAGTGGCTGTCCATCGCCAAGGATTCAGGAGGCAAGCGATGGTCGCCTGCTCCAAATCTGGCGGGCGTGGTATCGGCCTATTTTGGCCCTGTCTCTTCTATTGACTGCATTTACGCTAGCCCTGACTCAATCCAGAGGTTCCTTCATCGGCACTGGTGTTGGGCTCCTCGCCTTGGCTGCATGGCACGATCGGCGCGCCCTGTGGGCCATTCCAGTCATAGCTTTGGCTATCTTTGCAGTATTCCAGAGCGGCAGGGGATGGGAACTGACACGGTTCGTGCTGCGTGTAGATGCAGACTCCCAGACGGTGCAGCGCCGGGTGGAAATATGGCAGCGGGCTATCTACATGATTCGGGATTCTCCCCACGCTGGGGTCGGAATGGGCGCGTTTAATACCGCGCTCAAGCATTCTTTAACCAAGGACACCGGTTGGGAGTACGTCGAGACAGTTGTTGCCCCCAGCAAACCCTTCCAGGCCATAGATGTCTATCTCCGTTACGATGACCAATCGGGCACCGCCTGGTTCGATGATCTCGCGTTCCAAGAGACCACTCAGACCGCCTCCAACGCTTCCTTTGAAGCAGACAGTGATGGCAATGGCGTCCCCGACCATTGGAAGGGCATCAATCTCACCAGCCAGGATAGACAAGGTGGTTTCCATGTCAAAGAAGGCAACTATTCGCTCAAGATCACAGGCGCTTCGGGCGTGAAGAAGCGTCTTCACCAGCGGATAAGCCTGTCGGGCGATGGCAGCCAGCAGCTCCTCCTGTCTGGTTGGAGCAGGGTTGAGGGGTCTGATCCCGATGGCGGTTATCATGGTCTGATGGCAGTGGTGCGCTATAGTGATGGTACCAGAGATGGATTCCGAGTTCCTTTCTCCACCTCCAGGCTACCAACCCAGGTTACTCACGCCCACAACGAACTGCTCCAGGTAGCGGTAGACCTCGGCATCCCCGGCCTGGTGGGATACGTGGCCCTTCTCACCACCTTCGCCGTCACCGCCTGGCGGGCTTATCACGCCCTGAATGATCGCTGGCTGCGGGCACTGATCGTGGGTCTGGCCTGCGGGATGCTGGCCCATCAGGTCTTCGGCCTCACCGACGCTTTCCTGCTGGGCACTAAGCCCGGGGTCGTGATGTGGGTGTTCATGGGGTTGATAGCTGCGTTGTACGTGCATCGGGATTCGATAGCGGGGCAATTATCTGCAAATGAAAGCGTTGAGGCAGAGGGAGAAGGAGGCAATGGTCTAGAATCTGCAGGTGGCCGTGGCGAAGCCAGCAGCGGTTGGTTATCAAGTTGGCCAGGCACCTTCCTGTTGGCTTTTGGCTGCTGGGGCCTCTTCTCCCTATTGGCCATTGCCGTCGTCGGCGACCAGCCTTACCTGGGCCTGGCCATTGCCCTGGCTGGCGGCGTGGTCCTGGGCTTGGTCTGTATGAAACGTTTCGAGTCGAAACCCCAAGAGGGGACAAATGGGACCACGTAAATTGCTGAGGGCGCCTCCCTCCTGCCGAGAGCGGGGCTTGGGGATTTCAAGATCAGGTGATCTCCACGAGAAGATAGTCTCCCCGCAGCGTGTCGTTGAGTGGCAGCGTGAGAAAAAAATATGACAACGAATAACGGGAATTTACCGAACTGGCGGCACTGAATTCGATGAATCCTCTCCATTCGATGTCATATTTGGACACCACCGTCCCAGCAACACTCAAGAGGGACACTGCCTCGTCTTATCTTGATGCATATGGGCAGGGACGTCCCTCAGAACCACAAGAACCGCTCTTTGACGTCGCTGAGAAAAGGAAGTTCAAAAACTTGCCGCGGAAACACCAGCCTCCGAGGGGGCATGGGCTGGAAGCGGGCTTCTTGATTTTGGGAGCGGGATAGGGTATAATACCATGAAAACTAGGACAGAAGGAGGAAGAGGGAGAATGAGCACATTGACAGTCGCCTTGGACTTGCCACGCGATTTGCTGGGAGCGCTCGACGTCCCACAGGCAGGACTGGAGACCCGGCTACGGGAATTGATTGCTGTGGAGTTGTTTCGGGAGGGACGTATCTCGTCCGGCAAGGGAGCCGAGTTGCTGGGGATCTCCAAACTGGAGTTCATCCATCTGCTGGCGCAGCATGGGCTCTCCTACTTCACGGAGTCACCGGAGGAACTGGCCGCCGAGGTAGCGATGCTGGAGCAACTGTTGGGTGAGGACAGCGCATGATCGTGGTGGCTGATGCCGGCCCTTTGATCGCTTTGGCACAGATTGGTTATTTCAACCTGCTGCGTTCGCTATACGGCGAGCTGCGCATTCCATCGGCTGTTCGGGACGAGGTAGTAACCAGCGGACGCGGACGCCCAGGTGGAGTGGAAGTCAGCGGTGCTGCCTGGATACACGTCGTGGGAGTCCGTGACACGACGGCGGTACAACTCCTGAGGGAGCGGTTGGATGCCGGTGAGAGCGAAGCCATTGTGCTGGCCATCGAGTTGGAAGCTGATTTGTTGCTGATTGACGAAGCACGGGGGCGACGAGTAGCGGAGGCGCGGGGCCTGAATAAGACCGGCACGGTGGGGACGTTGATTGCGGCGAAGAAGCGAGGTCTTATCTCGGCCGTGACACCGTTGCTGGACGAACTCCGAGCTGCCGGGTTTCGCATGAGCGAGAGGCTATATCAGGCTGGCCGTGCGTTGGCTGGGGAAAGCTGATGATTTGCATCCTCTCCGTCTAATGATCGCTGGCTGCGGGCATTGATTGTGGGTCTGGCCTGCGGAATGCTGGCCCATCAGGTGTTCGGACTCACCGACGCTTTCCTGCTGGGACCTCTTCTCCCTATTAGCCATTGCCGTCGTCACCAACCAGCCCTACCTGGCCATGGCCCTGGCTGGCGGTATCATCCTGGGCTTCGTCTGTATGAGGCGTTTCGACTCGATATGGCCAGATTGACAAAGTATAGAAGCCTCATGGCAGATCCCTCACCGGGCCGACTGCACTGGATTCCACAAGTAGTGAGCCATCGGTCAACTCATCAGGTGATCCAAGCATGTCATTACCAAAACTACCCCTGCAAATATCCGAACGAAAGACCCTGTTGGTTTTCGTGGATCTCTTGCTGGTCAGCGCAGCCACTTTGCTTTCCCTTTGGCTGTGGACGCTAAGGGATCCTTTCCGCCCTTTTTCTCGAGAATTTATTCTCTCCCAAGCACACTGGTTCCTCTCCTTGACCGCCCTCTGGCTGCTGTTGGCCTCGGTGAACGATTTCTATGACCTGAAAGTCGCTGACGCTTTCCTATCCAGTGCCTCCACCCTCCTCAGGATCACCGCCTTTATGCTGCTGGTCTATCTCCTGATCTATTTCTTTTCCCCCCGCGACTCCCTGCCCCGCCTATTCATTCTCTTCTACGCAGTGCTGTGTTTTATCCTTTTGGCCCTCTGGCGCTCAGGCTATGCTCTCTTCCTCGGTCGTCAGCCCTTCCAGCGCCGTGCCATTATCGTGGGGGCGGGCGCATCAGGCCAAGCTATCGCCCAGACCATCCGGGAGAACCTGGCTCCCAATTACCAACTGGTGGGTTACATTGACGACGACCCCGCTAAGCAAGGCCAGGTCGTCGAAGGTCTGCCCGTCGTGGGGACTCGCCGGGACCTGGTCTTCCTGGTGAAGGCCCAAAATGTCTCCGAGGTCATCTTGGCCGTAACCTATAACCTGCACCTTGACCTCTTCCGCGCCCTCATTGATTGCCAGGAGCAAGGGGTTCAGATCACGCTCATGCCCCTCCTCTACGAGGAGATCACGGGCAAGGTGCCGGTAGAGCACATCGGCGATAGTTGGGCCGTGGCCCTGCCCCTGGATCACCCCTCCACGGGAGGCTTCTTCCCCCTGTTCAAACGGGCGGTGGACCTCTCCATCACTGCTATCGGACTGACGGTCTTCGCCATCCTGCTGCCCCTGGTGGCCCTGGCCCTGTACGTGGACTCGCCTGGGCCTATGTTCTACACCCAGGAGCGGGTGGGCAAGGGCAGGAAGACTTTCCGCCTGATCAAATTCCGCTCCATGATCCCCAACGCTGAAAGGGAGGGGGAAGCCGTCTGGGCCAAGAAGGGCGATCCCCGCATCACGCGGGTGGGGCGATTCTTGCGCCTCACCAGGCTGGATGAGCTACCCCAGTTCATCAACGTGCTCAAGGGGGAGATGAGCATCGTCGGGCCTCGGCCGGAGCGACCGGAGTTCGTGGCCGAGCTAGAGGAACGGATCCCTTTCTACAGGGTTCGCCATTCTGTGCGACCGGGGATGGCGGGCTGGGGCCTGGTCAAGTATGGCTACGCCGACTCGATTGAGGACGCCTTAGAGAAGGTTCAGTACGACCTCTACTACATCAAACACCAATCCATTTACTTGGATTTACTGATCTTGCTGAAGACCGTGGGGCAGATGCTCGCTCTGAAGGGAAGGTGAGAGGGAGGGGGGAAGCGAGCTGATGCTCGGCCTGACACGATTCCGTCCTCAGTCAGAACACGGATGGGCAGGATTGGCGGATGACGCGCGACCGATCCGCTAATCCTGCTGCTTGTCCTGAGCTTGTCGAAGGGATCCGTTGTTCTTCTCACAAACTCGCCGCCGAAACACCGGCCTCCGAGGGGCCGCAGGTGAAAACGGTGGAGAGCGTTTCAAGTTAGGGACAACCTGTCAATTAGACAGATCCCCATTTCCATGCTATAATCACAGCGGATGGAGAAGACATTTGCGACTCAATGGATGGTGTGGTATAGAGGAGGGTAAGACCATGTCTCAACAGGTTCTCATCCCACTAGAAATGCCCGCAGATCTGATTCGATTCAACTTGCCAGAAGGGGTTGACAAGCGGTTACAAAGCTTACTGGATCGCCAGGATCAAGGCAAAAAACTAACCCCTGCTGAACGACTGGAGGCCGAGGGGCTGGTGAACTTGGCTGAACTTCTCTCTCTGCTACGGTTACGCGCGGAGAGGATGGTGTGATCTCCCATAATCACAAACGCAAGGGCTGACGTAACCACAAGACCTCGGAGGTCTCCACGGACCTCCGAGGTCTTTTCTCACTAGAGATCTGTTCCATAAGTTTTTAGGGTAAAGGCCAGCTGAATGGTTTGTGCGGAAGCGCCGGTTGAGTAGGGCCTGAAACGCCAGTGAAAGGGCCGTATCGAAACCAAGCGGCCTTGTGAGTGACCCGCTCCCTTGGTTTCGATACGCTCTTCGCTACGCTACGAGCTACTCAACCAGCGGTCGCTAGTCAAGGATTAC
>CAZEBW010000082.1:0-15364 GCA_964510205.1 uncultured Anaerolineae bacterium | reverse complement strand
GCGGCCTCGGTTCATCCTGTGCATGCTCAACTACAGTGGAGGTGTGCGCTTGCACCCAGTAGAAGACGAGAGCTAAGAGAATATCTCGACTTGTCGTCACCCAGCCCCGCGATCAGCAATTCTCAATATGACCCAGTTTGCCATGTCGTTTCCCCTATAATCTCCCAAAACAGTGGCAAAGTGGGCGAGACCCTGCCGGAAAAGGCTTAAGTTTGACATGCTATCCCGCAAAAGTCGCCATATTAAGAATTGCTGTTATGTGGGGAAAGAGCTTGATTTACCCCGCATAATGTGGTACAATAAGGGTAGTTAAGATGGGGAATTTTTCCCGCATAATCTTCAGGAAGTGAAGTTGGGTCAATACATATAGGTATGACATACAATAACCTGGACCAATTCGAGCGCAGTCTGGCCCTGAGGGATCTTAGCCCCAACACCCTCAAAGTCTACATACGAGACCTAAAGCTGTTCGGTCAATGGTTTGAGGGTACCAATGGAGACAGATTCGCGCCAGCATCCATCACACCTATTGATCTCCGGGAGTACAAGTCCTATTTGCTCACCGTGCAGGAAGCCAAGCCGGCGACCATCAACCGCAAGCTCTCGTCTATCTCTGCCTTCTGCCGCTGGTCCGTAGAACAGGGTCTGATTGAAGCCGATCCCAGTCAGCACATATCGCAGGTGGGTGAGGTCACCCTTGCCCCCAAGTGGCTGACCAAGAGGGAGCAGCATGCTCTGATACGGACGGTGCAGAAGGAAAACAACGCCCGCGATCTGGCGCTTGTCATGGCCTTGCTTCACGTAGGCCTGCGGGTGAGCGAGGTGTCGAACTTGCGGCTTTCTGACCTGAAGATCGGCCAGCGCAAGGGCAGCGTCACCGTGCGGCGAGGGAAGGGTACCAAGCATAGAGCGAGCGGTACCCCTTAACGCTGACGTGCGCGTCGCTCTATCTGCCTATCTAAGTGAGAGACCTAGCGTTGACCGCGAATACGTATTTGTGGGCAAGCGTGGGGAGAGGCTCAAGCCGTGGGGAATTCAGTACTTGGTGGGGAAGTACGCTTACAACGCGCGCCTGGAGAACGTCACTCCTCACACCCTTCGCCATGCGTGTGGCAAGAACCTCATTGACGCCGGCGTGCCCTTGGATCAGGTGGCCACCATCCTGGGCCACAAGAATCTCAACACCACCAGGATTTACACCACCCCAAGCCAGCAAGATTTGCAGATGGCCGTGGATCGAATCGCTTTGTGCGGTTAGTACTTTTCCAGAGAGGCTGCGGTGTAGCCGCGGGCCAAAAGGTACGGTGGACCACAGAGTTGACCGGGATGCTGAACGCTCATCTTGTGTGAATACCTGTTTGACACCAAACTTCCTTTCAAGTAGCGCTGCCTGCATTAACTGCGCAGGCGGCTTTCCGGAATTGCCAGACCAGTTGAAATATAGTACAATGTGTTTAGCAATCAAGAAGGTGCTCGCTCCGCTGCGGCTGTTTCAGTTCTGTTTCGCCTCGCTTGGTCGCGCCGGGAGACAGATTTAGAATCAACTGCAAGACAAAGCCACTTCCTGGGCAAATGGGACGCAGTCTCAGCGCTTCTAGACCGTATTTGGGCACCTTGACCTCCTTGCTGAGTCCCCCAGTGTCGGAAGAACGATTTAGCCAACTGGCAGCCTTTGCCGGTCTTCAGATCCCGCGGGAGCTAATACCGGGGCTTCCGAAACAAGAATCAGTAGCTTTTGATTGTGCTGTTGTAGCAGGTCATGCTATGACGTAGACATGCATTTACTTGGCTTCCTACCCCACAGACCCACTACCAGGGTTCTGAGCTATAGCTTCTGAAGACAGACCAGACGTAGATTACATGAGCCCAAATTGTGGACAGCCTGAGATAGTCTATCAGTTATGCAAGGAGGATGAGAATGTACTTCGAAATGGAAGTTGGAGACTATGGTACTATCTTGATAGAAGTGCTGCCGGAGGAAGGACTAGAGGAGGTCTGGGGAGAGACACTGAAGCAGCGTATTGACAGCACCTTTGATGAAGTAATGGACACGATTCGGATACTGTCGGGCTCTTTCCTTGATGGTATAAACGCACTGGATAAGTCGCTCCTCCCTCAAGAAGTAGAGCTGGAATACGGGCTGGCGGTCGAGGGAGAAGTCGGAGTGGTGGTAGCCCGGACTGCTTCAGAAGCACACTTCAAAGTAACCCTCACTTGGAAGCTGGAAGACACGGAGACGCCCAACTGAGTTTCGGAACTCGGAGCAGGATCAATGTATGATCCAGATTTGAGTGGATTTGTAGTTGGTATCAAGCAACCGGATATATCAGGCAGCTGGTTGGGCACAGGTTTTCTGATAGGTCATCAAGACAATCTGCATGTCGTTACCTGCTTTCACGTGGTGGGGACTCGAAAGACAGGCAGTTTGAGACAGACCATCCTAGAGGTGTATTTTCCAGCGACTCAAGTGACAAGAGATGCAAAGGTGTTGCAGGATGCGTGCGACCCAATCAGGGATGTGGCAATGCTGCGGTTGCTTGAGCCTCCCCCGCATGGGGTACATCTTCTAAGGCCAAGCCTGTTTTCCTTCTCTGGGTGTCGATTTGTGAGTCTGGGCTTCCGAAAGGCCAAACACGGTTACAGAGGACTGCGCGCTGGCGGGACCATTCGTGGGTTGATCGAGGCACCTGAAAGCGAAGGGGGCCCTGAGGAGCAGTTATTGCAGCTGTACTCAGATGAGGTTGAAAAGGGCATGAGTGGGGCGCCTGTGGTGGTGCCTGATCTGATGCGAGTCGTGGGTATAGTCGCGATTGGGAATAAGACCAGATGGAATACGGATACCAACCTGGCATTTGCTCGACCGATGCAGGCTGTCTGGGATGTCTGGCCTGGACTACGAGAGCAGTACCCTCGACTGCCACAAGACCGAGAAGAGTGCGAGTTGTTCAACAAGCACATAAGAATACGGGCCTTGCACACCCAGACTGCTACTCGAGATGATCGTCTGGCTTCTGCCTATGAGCAAGCTGCGGCCACACGAGAAGCACTGCTCCAAGAGTGGAAACGGCCCGCTTTGCTGGTGTCGCCAAAGACCCTATCCGATTCGTGGGCTACTGACACTGGTGCATCTATTCGTGGGACACCTGTGCTGAACGAGAAGCATCTGTACATTGCTACTGTGTCCGGTCAGATACTAGCCTTGTCGCGAAGTAGCGGCATGGTGGATTGGGATCAAAGCATCCCTGCCAATGTGACTTCCGATCTCTCATTGGTGGGCGATCGCCTATTGGTCCCAGGCCGTGATGGCAATCTATATATCCTTGAGACTGAGACAGGTGCTGTCGCGGCCTCTGTGACGATTGGCGGTGCCCTCAAAGCAGCTTGTCTTGTCATTAACGACAAGGCCTATGTAGTCAGTGACATACGTACTGGCTGTCTTAGAAGTGGCGAGGGACGATTTGCTGTCGTCGACCCAGAATCCGCGCGGGTGCTTCGCAGGACGACCATTAGTTCATCAGGACTGCGGGCCCGTCCCGCCCGCCTCGGAAATCTGCTGTTTGTCGCCGATCGACATATGTCCGGTGGAACAGTCTACTCTATTGAAAGGGACCGCATCAGCAGGGTCAAGTCCATCTTCCGGGCTCGGCACGGTATCACCGCCCCTCTTTGCGCGGACGAGCGGCGGCAGCTACTCTATGTTGTCGATCTGGGCGGCTTTGTGTACGCTTTGGATCCCAGTGGAGATCTACGCTGGGAGTTCCGCACAGGGGCACAGATTGTGGCCGCGCCGCTGTCAACTCAGCAACTATTATACGTGGCGAGTGGCGATGGAGTACTTTATGCCCTAGACGCAGATGCGCCGAGTGATACACAGCGCAACGTGTGGCGGTTCTCCGCAGGAAGCTTCATCGCTTCATCGCCGCTGCTTTGGCGAGGGCTGATCTACGTGGTCAATAATGCAGGTGTCATCTATGCTATCGGTAGCAATGGCAACTTGGAGTGGGACTACAGTCTGGGCGACACAGTCTTTACATCGCCTGTTTCCGACGGTGAAGGTACATTGTATGTGACCAATGGGGACGGCAGAGTCGTGGCTCTACCCTGGCATTGTGGTCATTTTGATAGTGCAGCATCCAAAGTGGAAGACATGGAACTGTGGGATGAAGCGGCCAGACTCTGGATCAAGGCGAACCTGCCGGTCCAAGCACAGAGGGCATTTCGTGAAGCACGCAACTATGTATGTTCAGCGTTCATTGCACAGCAAATGGGCTGGATTGAAGATGCGGCCCGTGATTATGAGAAGGCTGCACAAGCCCATCGGTATGACTGCCCGAGTGAGGCAGCGGCGTTATTCAGCGAAGCAGCGTACATCTTTGGACGCTTGAGCAATAGCGAAGAAGCAGTGCAACGTTGCCTGCATCTGGCGGCCAAGACCGCCAGAGGACCGCTCCTTAGAATCCAAGCTGGCAAGCCAAGTACGAAAGACGATCGAGTTCAGTGGACTTACTGGGTATCCAATGAAGGTTTCGCGCCAGCTTATGCTGTCGCGGCATATCTAGGTAGTAATGGCTACACACTTGATGAAGAGCAGCTGGGAGTTATGCGAGAAGGAGAGTCACGACGTCTGGATGTTCTGTTACAACTTGATGATACCTTGCCAACATCGTTGGCCGTAACCTTAGTGTATGCTGACCCCGGTGGGCGCGTTCAATTGCCCGTGCACTTTGAAAGCGCGCTGTGACGAAACCTTCAATCCATAAGCGCCCGCTCTGTGAGAGGGAGCGAATCCCCCCGCGATTTGCCGCGGATAATGTCCAGTGAATGAATAGTTTGGGATCGATTTCACCGCTGGGGGCCACAGTCTTGCTGGCCCATAACACAACATCCCAGATGGGGAATTACAGTAGGAGGTACTGATGATATATGAACGAGAGACAGAAAGCACCAACGACCATCCACGCGTAGCGGAGTTAGGCAGTGAGCGCTTACCACTGCGGATTGAGGCGCAACCAGAGGATGTTGATTGGGAATATCAGCAGCGTCCTGCGGGCACGGACTCACAAGTCAGGGAACAGCCGCCATGGGCATCAGAACCACTCCCCGAGGCTGCAACTAGAATAGGGATTTGGGGAACGTTTGCGGCTGGCAAGACAACCTACCTAGCGATGCTCTATCATGAGCTTCCCAAGCAAACAGACTGGCATGTCCAGGCAGATAGACCTGCTGTAGAGTTTGTCAAGACTACCTACATGAACCTGATCAAGAAGGGGGTGTTCCCTGAAGCATCTGCGGTTGATCCAGCTTTGATTCAGGCATTCAGCTATCATCTGTTTAGACCCGACCGGCAATCGCGCTATACTTTGCGATTCGTTGATGCTAGCGGGGAATGGTTCAGGAACCCTGGAGGGATGAAGGAGAGATACCCTAATGTGTATCCCAATCCGTTTGAGTACCTGAACCAATGCCAAGGGATCATCTGTTTGTTCGATCCGTCGAAAGTGCTTATGGCGCCACACACAGATGAAGACGAAACGATGTTTGAGTATTTTCTGCACACTCTAGACCTGTTGTCGTCCTTACGAGAGGCAGCTCATGGAGATCAACCCGGGTTTGTCTCGCAGAGAATCGCATTCTGTTTGAGCAAGATAGACATGACTGGAATGTGGGATCATCGCCAGGACCCCGAAGCACTGGCCCGCAGAGTGCTCGGAGAGGATGTCATCATCCAGATTGAGCAGTACTGTGAGCCTGACAACTACAGGTTCTTCGCCGTCTCGTCCATCGGTGTACTCACTGAAACCGATGATCGAGAGTTGCCCAACATCACTGAGGACAACCGAATAAGCAACGCCCGCAGGTTGCGTCCTTACAACTTGCACGCACCAGTCGAATGGCTTCTTTCCCGCATCGACAGTTAGCTTGCACAGGCTTGACGCGTATGTGCGAAACGCAGGCGAGGTAGCTTATGGAAGTGGAGTACCATGAGTTCATACACGGGAAGCTCATTTCAAATGGGACCGACCTAGAGGGTTTCACGGTCTGCGCCCACACCCCCGGTTTTGTGCCGAACATGGTAGGTGCCGGTCAGGCTGCCACTCGGATCGGTCGTCCAAAGGATATCGAGCGATTCTCTGGGTCATTTGCACTTGGTATGACAAGAGTAAGCGGTGACTATTGGGCTGACCTGACACGCTATCTCCGTAGTGACGTGGTGGACCCGCGCAACCGACGCCCATTCATCCAAGAGCACCACCTGTTCCTCCGACTCAATGATTTCCGCAAGCTGAACAGCAACTTCCGTCATCTGATCAACCGACGTCCATTTCACCAGCACATCCAGACTTATGAGAGTGTAATACAACTCAAGGGCTCGCCGATTATTATTGATGATTCGACTTTGACACCGGAGGCTGAGGGAACCAAGCTTCTTAGATTATGGGAGCAGTTCGGCGACAAGGCTGATGTGATTCAATTGCTACTCGTGAGCCTGTTTGGGGAACGCAAGGTGCAAATCCTAGAGTTTCCCGACGACGAAATATCTCGACTTGACTTGCTTGAGCTGCTCATCTTGCTGATCCCAGCGGAGCTTCGATTGAGGGCTACCTTCGCTACACGGGTCTTTGATTCCAGTCTTTGCCCTGCCAAGATCAGATTTGCTTTTGCTGCAAATGACCACATCGCCATCAACTGGAACACGGGCCAAGTGCAACCTGCAGGTTCTCTACAGGTAGTGGATGCCAGATACGCCAGCGATGTCATTCGGTATCTAGAGCGCCACGGAGCTGAGGATTTAGCACTGCAACTGGATTTGCTCTCTTCGAGCCTGCCAGAATCATTCCTTGTCAACTCGCCAAGTGCCGCAACGTTGTTCGAGACTTGGGAATCCCTAACAGATCATCGAATGTGGCGACCTAGATTGTCATGTGGCGTATCTACACCTCGAGCATGTGCAACATATCTTCGCGATCAACGACTGAGCGATTCGAAGCAGGTGACTGATGCGCTCATTGAGGTTGCAAAGGCAGTTCTGGCTGGAGAACAGCGAGAAGACAGCGCGCTCATCCCCATGTGCATCAGACAGGCTGACAGTCACCAGTTCTGTAACGAGATTCGGCCTGTGTGTCTGGCCAATCTGACCCAATCAACCGAGTTGATGCGCGAATGGCTGAGGCAGGAGTCATTTCTGGAAGACGTGGCATGCCAGACTCTGGCAGTTGATGTACTCACCCAGGCATTTTACACCCTTGGAAGTGACGGCGCGCTGACTGTGATGAATGTAGTTGGTGAACTCCCAGCTGGAGATGCAGAGCCAATGGAGTGTTCAGATCTAGCATGTCGACTTCTTCAGTCCGTAGCACAACAAGCTCAGACCCCTGAGCAATCCAGACTGTTGCTGGATCTTGTATTCCGTCTCCCTACACTGTCAGTCCGTCACGTAGGGGCTATACTCACCGGGCCCGGCTTACCAGGATTAACAGCGACAACTGGTGCGCTTCGCACTCTGGTCTACGATCAACTGACCGATGCAAGATCAGAAGAAGTCGACCTTGTCACAAGCTATGTGGAGACCAACAGTGAGGCATACTTCTACGGCGTGATAGGGCTGGCTGTCGGATCTGGCAAGCTGGAGCTTATCACGCGTCATGTAGTTGGGCAGGTGCGAAAGGAATTCGAGCAGCAACCGGATGCGGCGGCAGCATACGGTGAAACTGTCACCAAACTCGTGGAGACCCTTGTGAAAGGCAACGATATCGCCAATCTCGACGATGCTGCCCTATGCGACCTCCTGTGGCTTGCCAACAGGCTCGGTCAGGAAGAGAAGTCCCGATCTGTCTTCGCACAGTATCTGACCGAGTACGGATGGAATGACTGTTTGGAAACGCACGTAGACAATTTGTCCACTGAACCGAGTGACCGTGCAGGTTCCTTGCTCAGGTATCTCGTCAGAGATGATCGCTTCACAGCCTTGCCATCACAAACACAGTTCGACTTCTGTGTAAAACTGTGCAATCTTCTCAAGCACAATGAAACGAGCACGGTTGTGGCAGCATACGCTTCAGATCTGTTGTCGCGGAATGAAGCTGAGGCAAGCCACGAGACTCTCGCCACGCTTTGGTGCTATCATCTCCGTGGCTGGCTAGACAACACAACACAGAGGGCAATATTCGTAGGGCACCTATTCGACGCGGCCATTGGGGAAAACCGCCTTCCAGACTTCGCTGCAGAGTATGCAGACTGGATCATATCAACCCGGGATCCGAATCTGATAGACTACCTGACAGACTTTCGCAGCAATGCTGCGGGGGAGACAGTCGAAGCGCTTGAGACTCTTTGGCAGCAGATTCTACAGCAGGCACCCGAGGATTTCTCTATCGGGGAGATTCGCCAGAGGATTAGAGCAGCGGCTACAGACAAGTTGGTCAATGAGGCCATATCCCTCTTGAAAGACAATGCACCACCTATTGGTGGCCGCATTCCCAGGTATGTCGGATTTGTGGACAGTGATATGTTCTGTGACTCTATTCGGAAGGCATACTTCGCTCATCCTAACAAGGCCTCGCGCTTGATCGTGCAGTGGCTTCAAGCTGAGTCATTTCGCCGGGACGGTGCGTGTCAGCGTTTTGTTTGCAAGCTGGTAGATCAACTTGCAGGACAAAAAGAGGGGGGAGAAGCTGTCAGATTTGTCTATGATGTGGGACAGGTGCTTACCAGGATCCCCGATAGCCAAGAGCTTTGGTCATGTATCCTGTCGGCTTGCGCGCAGAAGCTATTAGAACCGGTAGGGACGCGTGCATTGATACAGAAGGTGTTCCTGCTTCCAGGGTTAGAGGCAGAAGATGTCGCAAGTCTTCTCCAAAGCCCGGGGCTTCGAGGACTTCCTGCTACGCGCAACGTGCTTGAGCATCTTGATCAAGCGACCTCACAAGAGCTGGCCGAGAGCGTGAGCGAGGTCCCGAGCCCAGAATACTTTTATCGGATAGTTGACATGTCTGTGAGTGCAGGCAACACTACAATCGCCGACGATACGCTGGTGAGTCTGATCTATGGTGACGTCAAGGAGCACGGGAATAGACTATTGGACTGGCGAGATACTCTCAGCAGATTGATCGAGATCTGCGGAACGCCACCAACGGTAGACCATCTGAGTGCCAATGCTTTGTGCAACGTGATGCGATTGGCTAACGACCTCAGCAAGGAAATGAGTTTTCAGCAGGCTTTCACTACACACGTGATACGGTTCGGGTGGTCTGAAGACCTGAAGAGGGAGCTCAGGGATTATGTTGCTGACTTCAAGCCTCGTGCAGGTTTGTTGATAGAGAGGTTCTCTGGCAATAGGCAGTTTGCGAGCTTGTCCGCACAGGCTCGGTTCAACCACATGGTTCACTTCGGGAATGCGCTTAAGTGGAGCGAGGATGCCAAACGCCCTATTCTAAGACATCTGACTGAGCTAGTGACGCAGCCAGGGGTGACCGCGAGTTTTGACATTCTGCAGTTTATTCTACGGTGGTATCGTTCAGAGGAGGGGGGGGGCAAGACGCGCATAAGGCGAATGTTAACTGCGAAGGTGTTCACAATGGCACTTGTGCAGGGAAAAGTGGTCAGAGAGCTTGTAGATTGGTACCTCCACTGGATATTCGAAGCGTCAGCCCCGAAGATGCTTGAGGACCTTGCAGAGCTATCGCCGCGAGATCGTATGACAGTCTTCCCTGAGCTCTGGGATGCTGTTCAGAACCGTGAGGTGACAGGTGACCTAACGACGTCAAGAACCAACCGTTTGAAACACAAGATAGCTAAAGGAGTTGACCGACTTCGGCGTGTCTCATCGCAGATAGACGGTGATATCCCAACACTGGATTCTGATCTGAGGCTTCAACTCACAAGCCGGATTGCCAGTCTATGGGCACATGCGGCACAGCAGATTCCAACGCCTACCAGTTACGATGATGCCCGCTTTTGGAGGCTATGTCACCAGACATTCGAGAGGTGTCTGGCCGATTTATCACTGATTCCTATCAGCACATCGTTGCTGAGCTCATTGCTGCACTGGGCCCTTGGCGCGGAGGCACCAAGTGACATCAGCAAATGGGTTTGGCAGATCCACAATACATACGAAACGTACGTCACGGCCAACTGGGCGCAAGACCAGCGAACGAGGGACCGGTTAGAGACGGAGTACAGGGTCTCTTTCCGTCGGGCGCTGCAACGACGATGGGACGAGTGGACTTCTTTGGAAATGGGGACCGAGCTTGCAGCGTCATTGCGAGAGAGAGGCATCAATGACGAAGCAGATATAGTGGAATCCGAGCGGGATGCCAGGTATTGGGCTCGTGAGCTTGATAGGCTTGGCCAGACCGTCAGATTGCTCCAAATGAGTCGTTTCACTGAACTTGAAACGCCGCAACTTGAACGTGTAGCGGAACAACTGGCCAGCCAACCTGGAGATCGGGTTGCAGAATTTCAGACTAGCCTGGATTTTCTTATAGAGTTCTCCAAACGTCATCTGAGACCTCTCCAGGAAGCTTTGAGACTATCAAGTCAGGGCAATTCGAGCGAAGTCGCCTAAGCCCTCACGTAGTGCTGGCTTCTACGAAGAACTCAGCTGCAGTAGGGAAAGGAGGAAGGTCATGCGTATGTACCTTGCAGAATCTAGGTTTATCCGAATCATATTCTTGTGTCCCTTAATGGTGCTTCTTATTGGGGCACCGGTCGCGTCGAGCCTCCAAGACGAGGCCGGATACACTGGAACGGATGTTGTATTCCTGGTTGATCAATCAGGAAGTATGGAAGATTCTGATCCTAATGAATTGCGGTTTTCTGGGCCTCAATTCGCCTGCGATTGGATGGGGCGCACACTACTTGAGTATGATCTCCAGCGCACACATGAGTTCCGAATCGCAGTGATCTCTTTTGGGAGTGACACACATCTTTCTTTGCCACCTACCAGAATAGCACCCAAGTCGGAAGATGTCTGGAACACTCAATTTGAGCAGTTATCTAAGCAGCTAGGTCCGGAATCTTTGCCACAACCCAACCTGGGTGAAACAGACCTTCTTAAAGCCTTCACACATGCTAAATCGACCTTCGAGGAAATCGAGCAGGCCGTTGAAGGGAAGAGACTCAGGTCGATTGTCCTTCTTACTGATGGGCTACCATGGCTGGGAGAGCCAGATTTCGACTGGCCCACACATATGGAAGAGCTAGTATCACTAGTCGAGGCCGAATTCCCGTATCAAGAATATCGAATCTATGTCTTGGGAATGAATGACCCAAGTTTCTTCTATTGGCCCTACGTGGAAGAGTATTGGGAAACTATTACTCAGGGGCAGGCGGAACTGGTTGAAAACAGTCGTACACTGGGCAGCAAATTACAGACCATTCTAGGTGATCTTGCGCGCGAATTGGGCGTTGTCCCAGAATCGCACGTCCAGTGCGGGTCCGTGCCAGTGGATCCCTATTTGGAACTACTTCGTTTCACAGTGCACAAGGCAACGAAGGATAGCCACGTGACGATCTACGATCCTAATGGTAATCTCGTGGGCGAGGGCAAAGACACCCACGTAGCTGACATGGGCGGCCAGGAAGTGTGGGTCAGAGGAGCTGAAACGCCCATCGAATCAATCACAATACTTGATCCTCAACCTGGCTATTGGCGCCTCGAGTGTCCGGCTGGTCAGCAGGATCCGCCCCCCTTATTCAAAAGGCAAGTGCCGTGTAAAACACAACCGATCCTGCCCAGCTTCCGTCCGCTAGTCCTGCTGCCTTTTCAGATCGAGTATCACGTTCTGCGACATGGCGGACGGCCAGCACTGCCTTACGAGGATCCTATGTATCAGCTTTCTGTTCATGCGAGCATCTCGACAGATGACACAACCACTGAGATTCCTCTAACGTTTGATGCACATCTGCAGGGCTATGTTGGGGAGTATGTGCCAACCACTCTTGGGGAACACGGCTTGTCGTTGGTAGGAAGCACACATGATCCATCTGGGGCGCCACTCGTGATTGATGAGAGAGAGTTGGGCACTCTGCTAGTAGAGGCCCTCAAGGCGAATCTACATACGTCGATGCCGTCTCTTGTGCAGTTCGTACCTGCCAGCCTGAACCTTGAGTTGACTGACAGCCAGGGCACACCGGTGTCGCTACCGGCTCAGACGCTACGAGAGTTGGACAGTCGGATTATGATAGCATCAGAAGCACTAAGCCAGACACTGAAGCTCGTCCCTCAAGCTGATGGAAGGTTCATTGGGTCCTTCTTCCCCTACAAGGCAGGATCGTATCACACACACCTTCGCATTGTGAACCGGCTCCCCAGTGGCAAAGTGGTCACTGTCACAGACCAGAACCTCAAGCCACTCAACGTCACGCCAGTGCCAATCCAAACTCGGATCAACCAGGCAAGTCCTACCAAGCTTGTGCCTGTGGGGGTAACTGTAGTCTTCGGTGGTGAACTGTTGGGGAAAGCACAAACAGCGGATGTCTCGAGTCTGGTACAACTGGATGGGGTGATCAGCATTGCAGATCGCGACTACACAGTGCCTTTTGAGCGACAAGGCAACGGCACATTCATGGCTGAGTTTGTTCCCCGGGAGCTTGGGCGACATGAAATCCACGTAACAGGACTTGCCCGATCCAAAGATGTTGGCGAAATCCACAACGCTATCGACGCCGAGATGACAGTGGGACGATTCTGGGTCGAGCCGGTCCGAGTCAGATGCAGTCCCGAGACAAGTGCGGCACCACAATTTCTCGAAACAATGGTCTCCATCCGGGTAACCGACCAGGCTGATCGGCCACTGTCTGAGGTTATTGCAGAGGGTTACGATATCTCCGTACGACTGCGCATGGGACGCGATTCGGAATTCCAGATGAAGGACCAGGGTAAGGGCCATTACATGGTAAGGTTTCGACCTATGGGAGCGCGTACGCATCCTCTGCATGTCACCGTCGAGGCCAGGGAAGTGTCGTCGGGGCAGATAATCCCATTGGGCGATGAGACACTGGGGGACTTGACTGTGGAAAGTGTGCTCACATGGCCACGCCAGTGGTTGGTTGGGACTCTGGTGATCCTAATCGGTGTGCTGGTTGCAGTGGTAACCGTTGCTTTCTATCTCAGGCGGCGGCATACTGTGAACCCAAAAGCTCGCGGCTATCTGGCTTTGCGAAGTACTCACGCCGAGAGAAAATACGTTGACGTTCACAGTCTAGCTGCAGAACAGCAACGCCATTTTGTGTGGATACCCAAACCCGGTTCCCCTTTGCGTGAGATCATCGTCGAGCAATCGCCCAAGGATGCCGATCACGGATATGTGTATGTTACGACGTTAGACAGGGAAAACTTCCGGCAGTACGAGCGTCGCAAGATGCTCTTTGGCGACGAATTGCCACTCCTGGAGTACTTTGAATTGAGTTTTGGCAAGAGTCACCCGGAAGAGGATACAGGGAAAGCCAATCAGCTATTGACTCAGGCTGACTAGCAAAGGGCTGCCCTGTTGTGCAGATCACAGATTGAGGTTGCAAAACAGTGCCCCTGGATTGTGGTGTCACCATTCTAGACGGTAGGTACGTAATCCGAGAGCATCTCGGGGATGGTGGTTTTGCTCATGTGTGGCGTGCAGATGAACTGGACCAAGGCCGCGTCATTCGATGGGTGGCCATAAAGGAGGTGTGTCGTGCCGAGCATACCCGAGACGATTTCGCTGTGCTCACGCGACGCTTGTCTAGGGAGGCACTTATTGGCCAGTCCCTACGTCATCCCAACATTGCTCAGGTCTACGAAATACACAGTCTCAATGACGACCTCGCTCTAATCATGCAATATGTGGACGGGGGCACACTGAAGCAACTGCTGCAATTGACCGGCCCACTACGGTGGGAGGAGACAAGAGATGTAGCGCTGCAACTGTGTCATGCACTTAGCGAGGTTCATCAGCATGAGTTGAGCATTGTACACCGTGACATTAAGCCAAGCAACATTCTGTTGACTAAATCTCGAAGACCGATGTTGTCTGACTTCACCCACGCCCAGACGGGTACGACCACAGCCGGGCGAGGTGAGCGTCGGCTTGGTACAGCAGACACTCACCCTGGCACTGTGAACTACTCCTCTCCAGAACATGAGGATTCTCACGCCTACCTGACACCAGCAACTGACATTTACTCTCTAGCGCTGGTCATTGGGGAAATGCTCACGGGAACACAGATAAAACCTAGACTCAGGCGTGGCCAACCCCTCAGTAGCTTACTCACGGGGCAGCCATCGTGGCTGGTCAGTGCGCTAGAGTGTGCCCTTCAGGAGGATCCATGGGACCGTTTTCAGACTGCCGACGAACTAGCAAAGGCACTGTCACGGATGAGAATTTGGCAATTGCAGTCCATTGTGAACGCATTCCGCAAGCTGCAAGTTGCCACAGGGCTTAGTTCGGAACCTACACGCTACTCAGTACCTCGCAGTGAGATCTCTGAGGTGAGGGTACCGCAAGTACGGCATCTGGATAGGATGATCCTGATACCGGGTGGAGATTTCATCTTTGGCTCGTCAACAGCTGAGATGGAACACTGGGAGAGACTAGGCTACTCCCTCGTCGATCTGGAGATCGCACCCCAACGCAGAATCGAGTTGCCGCCGTATCATATTGACCCAACGCTAGTTACGAACCAAGAGTACAAACTCTTTGTGGATGAGACCGGCCACCGTGCACCCTACGGGGATGGGGAGCTGGCGCATAGGTACAGTTGGGACCGAAAGACAAAAGCTCCACCACCGGGGCTTGAGGATCATCCTGTTGTGCTTGTGAGCTTCGACGATGCTACGGAATTCGCTCGATGGGCAGGCAAGCGGATACCGTCCGAAGAAGAGTGGGAGAAGGCTGCTCGAGGAAGAGACGGGCGCCGATATCCATGGGGAATGGCATGGGATCGATTTAGATGCAACAACGCAGAATGGTGGGCCCAAAAGCCACTTACCAGCTATGAAGACTGGCTTCAGTGGCAACTTGGTTTGGTACGTTGGTTGAGAAAAAACACTAGCCCTCTGACGACTGCAGTGGGATCATTCCCGTCAGGGGCCAGTACCTATGGCGTGCTTGACTTGACTGGTAATGTTTGGGAATGGACCCTCACGTCTCCCGAACGTAGACTACGGGTGCTACGGGGTGGGTCGTGGCTAGAGTCGGCCTGTGGAGTCCGAAACACGAGCCGTGTTTTCGAAAAGGAGTACGCTCGAAACATGTTGATTGGCTTTCGATGCGTTGCCGATGTCCCCGGGCTGAGGCAACCTGTCCACAGCCCGTAGCGCCACATCAGATGCAGTAGTACACTGTAAAGTAAGTTATGGTCTGTTGGGATAGAATTTGCTGAACTTGTC
>CAZEBW010000081.1:12689-15803 GCA_964510205.1 uncultured Anaerolineae bacterium | reverse complement strand
TGCGGGAGAGCAAGCGCCAACTGGAGAACCAGGAGCGCTTCATCACCAGCATCCTGGACAGTATCCCCACTTCCCTGGTGGTGATTGACCGCAGCCAGCGGGTCGTGTCGGCCAACCGCAACTTCCTGGAGAAAACCCGGCGTGAGGAACAAACTACCCTGGGCTGCAAGATCGAGGAGGTCTTCCCCCAGGTGCTGTTGGAATACACCCGGTTGGACCAGAAGGTCCAGGAAGTCTTTCGCACCGGCCAGCTAGTGGAAGGTGGAAGACTGGCCTACCGGGGCCCTGGCCTGCCCACTCGCTATTATTACTACCGCCTCATCCCCCTCAGCCTCTCCCTTGGCAAGGAAGGAGGGGAGGTGGAGAACGTGATGCTGCTGATGGACGACGTCACCGAACGGGAGAAGTTGGGGGAGGAAGTGCGGCGGGCCGAACGGCACCTGGCCAGCGTGGTGGACAGTGCCAATGACCTGGTGGTCTCCATGGACCCTGAAGGGAGGATACTAACCTGGAATAAGGCCGCTGAACGCACCTCAGGCTTCGACATCGAGGAGGTGAGGGGCCAGTATCTGCCTGACCTCTGTGTGGAGGAGAGTCAGCAGGAGATGGAATCATGGCTGGGGCATTGGGCAAAGGGTCAATTCACGAAGAAGAGGAAGGAGATCCACCTGAGGACCCAGAGAGGGAAGGAGGTCCCCATCTCCTGGTCTGGTTCCCGCATGCTCGACGATGGGCGCCACATCGTGGGTCTCGTTGCCGTGGGGAGGGACCTGACCGAGAGGAAGCGATTGGAGGCTCAACTGATCCAGTCGGCCAAGCTCACTTCTCTGGGGGTCATGGCCGGCGGCATCGCCCACGAGATCCGCAACCCCCTGGCCGTCAGCTCCGCTGCCGCCCAGCTTCTGCTGGAGAGGCCCGATGACGAGAAGCTCAGGGAGCAGGCGACTGAGAAGATCCGTTCAGGAATCCAGCGGGCTTCGTACATCATAGAGAACCTGCTCAAGTTCGCCCGTCCCCCTGAGGAACGCATGGTATCGGTGGACGTGAGCGAGGTTCTCGAGGAGACCCTGTCTCTATTGGCCAATCAGCTCCGGGTGCAGCGGGTGGGGCTGCGGAAGGATATCGCGCCCGACCTGCCGCCGGTGGTTGGCAACAAGAGCCTCTTACAGCAGGTGTTCAGCAACATGATCCTCAACGCCTGCAACGCCATGCCCGATGGGGGAAGCTTGACCATCACCGCCAGGGTGAACTCCGATAACCAGGTGGTGATCGCGTTTGCCGACACAGGCTGCGGTGTTCCAGAGGAGGATTTGAGCAAGATCTTCGATCCCTTCTTCACCACCATGCCCGTAGGCAAGGGTATCGGCCTGGGGCTGTCCATCAGCTACAGCATCGTTCAGCAGCACCAGGGCACCATCGAGGTGGAGAGCCAGGTGGGCCAGGGGAGCACCTTTACCGTTCGGCTGCTGGGAACGTGAGACGTGAAGCGTGAAACGTAAAACGTGAGAGATGAGAGGTGAGATATGAAACGAGAACTCCCACGGATTCTGGTCGTAGATGACGAGCCGGACATGTGTTGGGCGTTGGAGAACATCCTGCGTCCCGCTGGCTATGCAGTGACCACTACGACGAGCGGTGTAGAAGCCCTGGATTTGATCGCCAAGGAGCCCTATGTCGCCGCCTTTGTGGATGCCAAACTGCCCGACATAGACGGCCTGGAGTTGGTCGCCTTGATCCGCCGCCAGAGCCCACACACTGCGATTGTCTTGATCTCCGGCTATTTCTACCACGAAAACAAAACCATCGGCGAAGGGTTGCAGAAGGACCTCTTCATCGGCTTCATCTCCAAACCCTTCGACCTGGAGGAAGTCCGCCTCATGGCCCGTCAGGCCGTGGAGCAAGCCAGGAAAGCAGGCAACACCAATGGCCCAAATTCTGCTAGTGGATGACGAGCAAAACCTGGTCTGGGCGCTACGACACAGTCTGAGCGATGAGGGCCACCAGGTGGTCACCGCCTACGACGGCGTGGAGGCTCTGGCCGTTGCGCGGCGCCATCACCCCGATTTGGTCATCCTGGACATCGTCATGCCCCGGCTGGATGGCCTGCAGGTCTGCCGGAGACTTCGCCGCGACCCTACGCTGGCTGCCGTGCCCATCCTGTTCCTGACGGTGCGCAGTGCCATCGAGGACCGGATCAAAGGCCTGGACGAAGGGGGCGACGATTACCTAGTCAAGCCCTTTGATTTGGGAGAGCTGAAGGCCCGGGTCAGAGCTTTGCTGCGCCGGGTCCGACCCACTGGAGAGGAAGGCCCAGAGAGTGCGGACCGAGGCCCCCTGCTGGTGGTGGGTACCCTTGCCCTGAACCTGCACACCTGCCAGGTGCACCTGGGGAGTGAGACTATCCACCTCACGTCCACCGAGTTCGACCTCCTCCACTACCTGATGATCCACCCCGGCGAAATCTTCTCCAGCCAGCAACTGCTGCAGCAGGTGTGGGGCTACCCTCCAAGAACGGGTAATCCCGGCACGGTGCGCTGGCACATCAAGAACCTGCGCGACAAGATCGAACCCGACCCGGCTGACCCTGTCTACATCTGCACCGTGCCCGGCCACGGCTACATGTTTGAGAGGCGCGGACCCTCTTGATGCGTGAAGACGTGATGCGTGAATTCACGTTTTACGTTTCACGCCCCCCTTGCATCAAGTCAATCCCCAATCCGCAATCATACTAACGCAACCCTAACGCAAGGCTAACTCAAGACTAACACACACCACGGCGATTCTGTGGTATAATAAAGATGGCTGAAAGGCCGACTTATTCAATCTCCCCCTAGGAAAGGAGGTGAGCAGAATGGCTGTCGAGAAGACAATTGCATCCACCAGTCTAGCCGAGGTCGTGGACCGCATCCTGGACAAGGGCATCGTCGTTGACGCCTGGGTGCGCGTATCCCTGGTAGGCATCGAGCTGCTGGCCATTGAGGCCAGAGCAGTCGTGGCCGGCGTGGACACCTACCTGAAGTACGCCGAGGCCGTAGGCCTGACCGCAGCAGCCGCAGCACCCGCCTAAACGACCGCCGACCACCGTCCGCTGACCGCCGCTTCTGGCAGATGGCC
>CAZEBW010000081.1:0-12589 GCA_964510205.1 uncultured Anaerolineae bacterium | reverse complement strand
GGCAGATGGCCTATCAGTTATTAGCTATTAGCCATCCGCTATCCGCCAGAGGAAGCGGTGGTCGGCGGACAACCAATGAACCAAAGGAGGTGATTTCATGGCATTGACCAATGAAATGCGCCGGTTAACCCGCCACTTCCTGGACGATTACACAACTCGAATGGAAGCGGTCGTTGGCATGCGCACCGCGACAGGGGAAGAACTGGCTGGATTCCGCGCCGCCCGCGAGGCCATGTCCGCCGAGCAGCAGCAACAACTGGGCGAGTACATGGATGGGCTGCGCGTTGACGTAGGTGGGTTGCGATTGGACACAAGGACGTTCTTGAAAGAAGAAGTGGCTGCTGCTCACCAGGCCATGTCCGCCGAGCAGCAGCAACAACTGGGCGAGTACATGGACGAGCTCCGTCACAACGTGGACGACCTGCGCCGTGATGCCGAGACCTTCATGAAAGAACTGGACGCCGCCCACCAGGCCATGGCCGAGGAGCAGCGCCAGCAGCTGGCCGAGAATCGCGACCACCTGGCCTCTGACACGTCGGCTTTGCTCGAAGAGTTTGACGCCGCCCACCAGACTATGGCTGAAGAGCAGCGAGAGCAACTGGGAAGATACGCGAGCGACCTGCACGTCAACGTGGGTGGCTTGCTCCTTGACGCTGGAACCTTCATGAAGGAAATCCGCGCTGCCCACCAGGCCATGGCTGCCGAGCAGCGCCAGCGGCTGGCTGGAGACCGCGACCGCCTGGCCTCTGACGTGGCCACGATGCGCGACAGGTTAGAGGCCGAGCGGAGCGAGCTGCAGGCGAAGCTGAGCGAGACCCGGAGAGTGTGGAGCAGCTTTACCACGCTCATGCAGCAGCGCAGGGCCAGAAAGCCGGCCGCCCCACCACCGCCGCCACCAGCAGCAGCGGAGGTAGCCCGCCATGATCTAACGATCATACAAGGGATTGGCCCCAGCATGCAACAGCGTCTGAACAAAGCCAGCATCTACACCTATGCCCAGTTGGCCGCAAGCACGCCTGAGGAAGTACGTGAGGCTTTGGGGGAAGTGGCCCAATTGGCCAACGTGAAGGAATGGATCGAGCAGGCCCGGGAACTGGCGTCGGAGTGAAAAGACAACCACCGTCCGCCGTCCGCTGCCGGAGGGCGCAGAACAGACAGTGGACGGCCGACGGTGGATAACAGGTGAGCAGGAGGCACTCTCTCTGTAGCCCCAGATGGGCAAGGTTTGACAGGGAGCAGTTTTTGTGCTACAATTTCTGCTAGATAAATTGCTAGACAATGTAGCACAAAGGAGTTGTTATGCACCTGGGAATCCGAAGGATTCGCTCCGCCGGCCGAACGAGTGGAAGTATCGAGATCACCCTGCCGACCCAACTGCAGGTGCTGGAGGGCATAAAGTGCCGCCTGATGGTGCGGGATGGCTCCAGGCCAGAGATCGTGCTGCAGCCGGACCTCTCCGCAACTCAGGGCCTCTTTGACGCCTTATGGCAGAAGCTGCGCCTGGGCCTGGGTGAGATTGACGAGATCGGCGATTTCTCCCCTGCCGACTTCACCCTGGCCTTCTTCCCGCCCCGCCACTGGCAGGAGCGCCCCCCTCTGGCCTACGCCGACGCCCTGGCCGTCCTGCATCAGCGGACCGGACAGGAGGATCGAGAGCCGGATGCCCTCACCCGGTTGTTGGCCTTCCTGGCCGTGGCCGCCAGCTACCGGCTCGGCCTGCAGGGTAATCTGGCCCTGGCCTTCGGCGATGCCGTGGCCTATCTCATCGCCGGCACCCCGGCCGGGCTGGGCACCGACTTCGAGCGGGGAATGGCTCATCGGACCTTCTGGGGTGAAGGCCACGCACAACAGCCCCTGGGCTCCCCCTTCGACGATCAAACATGGGAGCGAGCCCGACCCGGCTTGCGGCGAGTCTACGACCAGTTTCGCGCCTGGCAGGAGGACCCCCAGACCTACGATGCCGCCCGGGAAAAGTGGTACCGGGCACTGACGGTGGAGATGGGAGTGCGAATTTCACCAGTGGAAGAATACATCAGCAGATAGCAAATAACGAGAGGAGATACGAAGATGGCAGTGGCAGCAAGAACCCTGACTGAAGGGGTGCCGATCGCCCTTTCCGTGCAACCGCGGTCCGACTTCGTGGAGACGCCCACTATCCAAGAGCTGACAGAGCGGGCCCTGGCCTACCTGACTGCCGGTTTCCCCGTCCATTTTCGCGGCCCGGCCGGCACGGGCAAGACCACCCTGGCCTTACACGTGGCCGCCCAGTTGGAGCGCCCCGTGATGCTCATCGCCGGTGACGAGGAGTTCGCTACCTCGGACCTCATCGGCGGTCAGTACGGCTACCGTTATCGTAAGGTCGTGGACCGCTTCATCCACACCGTCCTCAAGTACGAGGAGGACGCTGTCCAACGCTGGGTGGACAACCGTCTAACCACTGCCTGTAAAGAGGGTTTCTCCCTGGTCTACGACGAGTTCACCCGCTCTCGGCCTGAAGCCAACAACGTCCTGCTGGGGGTGTTGGAGGAAGGATTGCTCATCCTGCCCGACATGAACCGCAGGGATGCCTACATCAAAGTCCATCCGGAGTTCCGAGCCATCTTCACCAGCAACCCCCAGGAGTACGCCGGCGTCCACGAAGCCCAGGACGCCCTCAGCGATCGGCTGGTGACCATGGACCTGGACTTCTACGACCGCGATACGGAGATCGCCATCACCGCCACCCGTTCTGACCTGCCGCCGGAGGAAGCGGCCAAGATTGTGGACACAGTGCGGGACTTCCGGGCCTCGGGGGAGTACGACCAGACCCCCACCCTGCGGGCCTGCATCATGATCTCTCGGGTGGCGGCCATGCAGGGCCTGCAACCATCGGCCGATGACGCGCGTTTCGTCACCGTCTGCCTGGACGTCCTGGAGTCCAAGACAGCTTTCACCAGTCGGGCCCGCGAGCGGCGCACCCAGCAGCGCAAGATGCTCCTCAGCCTGATTGAGCACCATTGCGGCACCGATGGCGGCTAGCAAATGCTGGCTAAAAGCTATCGGCCAGCAGGAAGGAGTAGGATCGAAATGAAGACTAATGACCTCAGGGGCATGCGGGACATTCCCACCATTCAGATGCTGCGTCACCGTTCCCTGCCGACCACCCGAGAACAGACTGTGGCCGAATTGGCCCGCCTGGAACACGAGAAGGCTCGTCTGAAACGAGAGTTGAACTTGTGGCTCGAACATCAGGAGAGAACGGAAAAACAGCTCCAGCAAGTGGAAGACCGACTTGACATCCTGCACCAGATTATGGACCAATCGTCCACTGAACGCTCGACGAAGCCCGCAGGCCGAAGGCGCGCCCCAGGCCGCAAAGCCGATAGCGGCGAAGGCGAAGCCCAGGGCTGGCAGGAGATCCCGCTGGAGTACTAGCCGATTTTAGATTTGCGATTGCCGATTCTCGATTGTCAATCGAAAATCGAAAATCGACAATCGGCAATCGAGAAGGGAGGATAATCATGAACAGCTTCGGCACTTTGTGGCGCATCCGGACGAGCAAGCACATCCGCACCCAACGATCCATTCCCAGCAGCACCGGGTCTGCACAGGCAGTCTGGCCCAGGCTTCGGGAATCGGAGTCTCAGCAGCTAGAGGCGGAGCGGTTAGAAGCTCGCCGGCGGCTGCACGAACATCGGCGGGCCTGCGGAGCATCACTCCTTTGGCCTTGAGCCAAGGTGCAAGGGATTTTCGATTTCCGATCGCCGATTGCCAAATCGCAAATCGGCAATCGGAAATCGCAAATCGAAAATCGGGAAGGGGAGTAGGAAATGTCAGAAAGGAAGAAGAAGGAAACGGGGGAAGAAGAGGTCAAGGTCTCCCTCGACCTGGGCTTCGGCGGCCTGTTCAAAGGTCTGGGCGATTTCATTGATTTGCTGGGGGACATGATCGAGACGGGCGAGGAGGAGGTCACCCGCAGCGGCGAGTTCCGCGTCAAGGGGCTGGGCGACAAAGCCAAGGGCGTCTACGGCTTCAGCGTCCGCACCGGCATCGGCGGCATCCCCCAGGTGGAGCGCTTCGGCAACATCCGCTCCACCGAGGAGGGTCCCGTGGTGGCCGAGGTGAGAGAACCCCTGGTGGACGTCTTCGACGAGGAGCAGGAGATCGTCGTAGTGGCCGAGCTGCCCGGCGTGGCCGAGGAGGAGGTCCACATCGAAATCCAGGACGACATACTCTCCCTGGAGACCACCGGCCAGCGCAAATACGCCAAGGAGATCCTACTGTCTGAGCCAGTAGATGCGGCGACGCTGCAGAAGGCCTACAAGAACGGCATCTTGGAACTACGACTGAAGAAGGCACGTGAAACGTGAAACGCAAATCACGCATCACGCTTCACGCATCACGTATCCCGTAATCGCATGATGCGTACTGTCAAGCATCTCAGCCTGCATCGTATTGCCGGGACAGAGCTGCGCGTGGTCGCCGACGTAGAGGCCGGGGTGCTCTCGGTGATTCAGATGGAAGAGGCGGTCATCCGGGGCTATACCCAACGAGAGATGTGGCCCCACCGTTGGGTGACCCTTTTTGTCCTGCAGGATCTTCAACCTCTAGTCCGTCAGCTCAGTCCTACCCCACCAGAGAGGGATGGAGGCAAAGGTGGCAGGGCCAGTCTCCCGCCTGGGGGTGCAGCAGCTCTGGACTATCGGCCGGTGGTTAATGTCTACGACTTGGCTGACCTGGCCCGTTGCCATGTCTTCGTCAACCAACGAGCAATGATGGAAGAAGGCTACTGGGACGACCCTCTGGCCATCCAGGGTCTGCTGGCCCACGAACACGCCCACCCCCTGGCGGAGAACGAGGTAACCCGAGCCTCCCGCCAACTGAACCTAGTCCTAAGTCCGAAGTCCGAGGTCCTTGGTCTTCAGAATTCAGACTTAGGACTTAGGACTAAGGACTTGTTGACTTTATTGGCCGACAAACTGTGCCTCTACGCGCCGCGAGAACTCTTCGCTAACGAGTTGACCATCCACAGCGGCTTCGGTGAGGCCCTGCTCCACCTGGATCGGCGCACCGTGGCCAACGCCAGCCGCAGCGTGGCCGGGCGGGAAGATCTGCAACAGCAGTTGCAGCAAGAAGTCGCGAGTGGCAACCTCACCCCCCAGGGAGCTGAAGCGTTGCTGCTCATCGGCGACCTGAAGGGCTACCTGGACCTGGCTCTGGAGACGGCGCCCTTTTACCGCACCGGACGGGAAAGCGACGCACGGGAACTGGAAGCGGTCCTGGAAACAGAAGTGTTTCCACATCTGGAGCCGCAGGTGCCCAGGGCCTACACCGCCCTGCGGGATCAGTACATCGCCCTGCGCGCCGACCTGACGCTGCCCGAGTTGATGGCCTGGGGCAAGGCAGCGTTGAACATCCTGGCCGAGGCTCTGGCTGAGAAGGGGCTGACGCTACGGTATCGTTTGCAGATTAACGAGTGATGCGTGAAACGTGAATTCACGTTTCACGCATCACGTTTCACGGAGGTGAACCATGCCCGAATCAGAAACCCCCGAGGGAAAATACATGTACTGCATCATTCGCTGTTCGGAGCCCCGCCAGCTTACCACGTTGGGCATTGGTGAGCAAGGCGACATCGTCCACACCGTCCACTTCGAGGATCTAGCGGCGGTGGTCAGTAATTCCCCCGTGGTCGAATACGACAGCAGCCGGCGCAACATGATGGCTCACACTCTGGTGTTGGAAGAAGCGATGCAGGATTTCACCATCCTACCAGTGCGTTTCGGCACAGTAGCTCCCAGCGTGGAAGCCGTTCAAGAGAGGCTGCTCAAGAGGCGCTTCGGCGAGTTCCACGGCCTTCTCCAGGAGATGGAAGGCCGAGTGGAGCTGGGATTGAAGGCCTTTTGGTACGAGGACGTCATCTTCAATGAGATCGTGGAAGAGAGCCCGCCCATCCGCCGCCTGCGCGATAGCTTGATGGGCCGTCCGTCCGAGGAGACCTACTACGAGCGCATCCGCCTGGGGGAGATGATCGAGGCGGCCATGTGGAAGAAGCGGGACGAGGACGCAGAGAAGCTCCTCACCCCCTTGCGCCCCCTGGTCTACAAGACCCGGGCTAACAAGGTGATCATGGACCGCATGGTCCTCAACGCGGCCTTTTTAGTGGAAGAGGCGCGCCAGGCGGAGTTCGATGCGATGGTGGAAAGGCTCGACCAGGAAATGGGAAAGAGGCTCATCTTCAAGTACGTCGGCCCCGTCCCACCTTACAACTTCGTCAACATCGTCGTCCATTGGGATGAGCCAGAGTGAACCGTGAGGACGTGAAACGTAAAACGTGAAACGTAACCGTCACGCTTCACGCATCACGTTTCACGCATCACGAGATCGGAGTTGAGGCATGGGTTTTCTCGTTGACCTTTTGACCTTCCCTGTACTGGGCCCCATCAAAGGCGTCATCTGGATCGCCGAGAAGGTGGACGAGCAGGTCGAGAAGGAGCTGTACGACGAGGACAAAGTGCGCGGGCAGCTCATGGAACTGGAGCTGCGCCTCGACGTGGGGGAAATCAGCGAAGAAGAGTATCTGGAAGCTGAGGAGGTCTTGCTGGATAGGCTCAAAGTCATTCGAGAGCGTAAAACGTAAGAGCCCTTCACGTTTCACGCTTCAAGCTTCACGCATCACGTCATTTGAGGAGGATACCATGATCACAGGACCCGAGATTGCGCAGCGGGCCAAGGAACAACTGGCCCAACTCACCGGACTCACACCCGACACAGTGTCGAGTCTGCGCCGGGATGAGGAGGGGTGGCACATAGCGGTGGAACTGATCGAGCTAAAGCGCATCCCGGAAGCCACCGACGTGCTGGCCAGTTATGAGACCCTGTTGGACGACGAAGGCAACTTGATAAGCTATGAACGCACAAGGCGGTACCTACGCCAGGAGCTAATGGAGCAGGAAGCGTAACTGGCCAGTCCAAACCGAGGAGGACTATCATGGCGAAACGGAAACAGGAGTCCGTTCCCGAGGCGGTCAGTGCCTCCTTGTTGAGAATGGGGACGGCCCTGGACGAGCAAGGGATGGTCCACCAGGCCCTGACCCCTTACCTGAAGCTCATCGAGCGCTACCCGAACAGTCAAGAGGCCTCGGTAGCCACCGAAAAGGTGCTGGCCATTGCAGAGGACATGCGCAAAATGGGACAGCATCACCTGGCTATGTCGGTGCTTGACCGATTGGAGGCGGCCCATCCCTTCGGGGAACCTCAGGACAGGCAGGGCCAATGACAGATCACGAAGGGAGGATATAACGATGATCAACGAAGAGCTTGCTGCTGCCATCTCCGGGGCGGCCAGCGCCGCGCTATTGCGGATTGGGAAATTCTACGAGGAAGAAGGTTGGCTGCATCACGCCCTGACCCCCTATCTGAAGATCGTGGCCTACTACCCGAAGAGCGAAGAAGCTCCGGCCGCAGTGGACAAGCTAGGGGCCATTGCCGGCATCTTTGAAGAGAAACGACAATTCCACATGGCTCTATCGGTGTATGATCGCCTGGAACGGGCAGCCCGATTCCAACGCTGGGATGGGCATCAGGTGACCCCCGAGGGCGATATTCTGTGAGAAGAGAGATGGGTAGACAGGCGAGCATCCGCTGTCCCATTGGCCTCTTCCCCAGGCAGGAAGGGGAGATCGCCCGCTTGACACAGGAGATCAACCAGGCCCGCACAGCGGCCGAAAAAGCGCCCTGGGCCCAGGCCCTCATTGAGGCGGTGGACGTGCTCCTAAACTGCGAGCAATACGACGAGGAAAGCCTGGATTGCCGCCTGTGCCGCAACTTCTCGGAGCTACGCCGCAAGACGGCGGCTCTGGTCGTCAAGGCCGGGTGACTGGACGTAAAACGTAATGCGTAAAACGTAGACAGCCGCCTCGCACTTCACGTTTTACGTTTCACGTTCTACGCCTGATGAGGAGGACATTATGCAAGATCCACGTATGGAGCACTCTATCCAGGCCACCAGCCTGGCCGACATCCTGGAGCGGGTGCTCGATAAGGGCATCGTCATCGCCGGGGACATCACCATCTCCCTGGTGGATGTGGAGTTATTAAACATCAAGTTGCGCCTGCTGGTAGCCTCGGTGGACAAGGCCATGGAGATGGGCATCAACTGGTGGGAGAGCGATCCCTACCTCTCCACCCGGGCCCACCAACTGGAGGAGGAGAATCGCCTGCTCCGGGAGCGACTGGATCGCCTGGAGGCAAGAATGGAGGTAGCAGCATGACCAGAAAGACGACTGCCGATCACCGACCGCCGACGGCAGACGCAAAGCCAGTGGTGGGGGGCGGACAGCCGACAGTGGATGTAGTTTGTGCCTTTTGTGGCGGCACGGGCCGGGACCCTTTCGATATCCTGTCCCCGTTATCCACCTGCGCGGTGTGCGGTGGGGCGGGCCGGCGGAGGCTTCACCCGCCGACGGCGCCCTGCGCCTTCTGCCGGGGCACAGGCGTCTATCCTTTCTCCCGCCTGACCTGCACCACCTGCGGCGGCGTGGGCACGGTGGAGATCCCCCATGACGCCGTGACCTGCCCCTGCTGTGGCGGCAGCGGCCGGGCCGCCGACTACGCCGACTACATCTGGCCGGACAGCCCCCTCTCCTGCCCCTGCTGCGGCGGCAAAGGGGTTGTGGCTAAATAGCTGATAGCTGAAAAGAGAGGCACGAGTAAAGTGACTGCGAACGCCGGGGATACCCGACTGCATCAAGAACAAGACGGACTTTTGCGAGTGGCGGAGGCCCTCCCCAAGGACGCGGGCCGGGGACTGGCTCGCCTCGACCCCCAGGACCTGGAGCGACTGGGAGTTGCCATCGGCGACGTAGTGGAGATCGCCGGCAAGCAGCCCACCGTGGCGCGGGCCATGCCCGCCTACGCCGCCCAGCGGGGCCAGGGGCTGATCCAGATGGACGGCATCCTGCGGTCCAATGCTGGCGTCGGCCTGGGCGAGCGGGTAACGGTGCGCCGGGTCGAGGTGCAACCAGCCCGCAAGGTGGCGCTGACGCCCGTGGAAGCCCTGCGGACCTCGCGGGGAGCGGCCCAAACTCGCTACCTGGCCCGGCTGCTAGACGGCATCCCCGTCGTAACCGGCGACCGGGTGCGGGTGGATCTCATCGGCACCCGCGCCCAGACTTTCACCGTGGCCGAGACGGCGCCCGCCGGCCCCGTGCTCATCGGTCCCACCACAACCATCCGCCTGGCCGGCGAAGGGGCCGGACGGGAACGGGGCGTCGTCACCTACGAGGACATCGGCGGGCTGCGCCGCGAGATCCGCCGCATCCGTGAAATGATCGAGCTGCCCTTGCGCTATCCGGAGGTCTTCGAACGATTGGGCATTGAGCCGCCCAAGGGGGTGCTCCTCCACGGACCGCCCGGCTGCGGCAAAACCCTCATCGCTCGCGCTGTGGCCCAGGAGACCAGCGCCCACTTCGTCCACATCAACGGGCCGGAGATCATTGATAAATGGTACGGCGCTTCGGAAAAACAGTTGAGAAGCATTTTTGAAGAAGCCGGTCGCCGCGCCCCGGCCATCGTCTTCATTGACGAGATTGACGCCATCGCCCCCAAGCGAGAGGAGATGAGCGGCGACCGCCAGGTAGAACGCCGCGTGGTGGCCCAACTCCTGGCCCTGATGGACGGGCTGAACTCCAGGGGAGAAATCATCGTCATTGCCGCCACGAACATCCCCAACACCCTGGATCCAGCCCTGCGCCGCCCCGGCCGCTTCGACCGGGAGATCACCATCAGCGTCCCCGACAAAGATGGCCGCCGCGAGATCCTGGACATCCACACCCGGGGCATGCCCCTGGCCGTGGATATAGACCTGGAGCGGCTGGCAGCCATCACCCACGGCTTCGTCGGCGCCGACCTGGAGGCCCTCTGCCGCGAGGCGGCCATGAACGCTCTGCGCGGCCTGATGCCCGACATTGACTTCGCCCAGGCCCGCATTCCCTACGAGAAGCTCATGGCCCTGGAGGTGACCTCCTCCGATTTCTTAGCCGCCCTGGCCGAGGTGGAGCCGTCGGCCATCCGCGAGGTCTTCACCGAGGTGCCCGACGTGAGCTGGCATGATATCGGCGGGCTGGAAGAGGTCAAGCGCCTGCTGATAGAAACAGTGGAGTGGCCCCTCCAGTACGGCCCCCTCTTCGCCCACGTCCACACCACGCCTCCCCAGGGCATCCTGCTCCACGGCCCGCCGGGGACGGGCAAGACGCTGCTGGCCAAGGCCGTGGCCAAGGAGAGCGAAGTGAACTTCATCTCAGTGAAAGGCCCGGAACTCTTGTCCAAGTGGGTCGGCGAGTCGGAGAAGGGCGTGCGCGAGGTGTTCAGGAAGGCTAAGCAAGCCTCGCCCTGCATCGTGTTTTTCGACGAGCTGGACGCCCTGGCCCCTCGTCGGGGAGCCGGGTCGGATTCTCACGTCACCGAGCGGGTGGTCAGCCAGTTCCTGGCCGAGATGGACGGCATCGAGGAACTCAAAGGAGTGGTGGTGCTGGCGGCTACCAATCGCATGGATATCGTGGACCCAGCTCTCCTGCGCCCCGGTCGTTTTGAGGTGCTGATGGAGCTGCCCGTGCCTGACCGCGAGGCCCGCCTGGCCATCTTCCAGGTGCACACCCGGGGCAAGCCGCTGGCCCCGGACGTGGACCTGGCGGAGCTGGCCGAGCGCACCGAGGGCCTGGTGGGAGCTGACATCGAGGGCCTCTGCCGCCAGGCGGCCATGATGACCATTCGCGAGTACCTGGAGGAACAGGGGAGACACGGGGACGATCTGCTTGAGATCAGCAAGCGGCATTTTGAGAGAGCACTAGCTAACATACAGAGGTAGATAGAAATGGGCGCAACTTACGTCTATGGCATTATCCCCGCAGGGAATCAGGTGGTCTTCGATGAAGTAGCCGGAGTGGACGACGAGCGCGATGAGGTCTACACCGTCGCCCACCGCGATCTGGCCGCCGTGGTCAGCGCCAGCCCGTTGGCCGATTACCGAGGCCTGAAGCGAGACCAAGCGGCCCGCTACCTGGTGGCGCACCAGCGCGTGGTCGAGACGGTGATGAAAGCCTTTCCGGTCTTGCCAGCCAAGTTCGGCACCGTCTTGCCCGACGAGGCCTGGGTGAGCCGCCTCCTGATGCAGGGGGAGACCCTCTTTCACACCGCTCTGGAGAAGTTCTCCGGTCGGGTGCAAATGGAGGTGGTGGTGCTCTGGGACCTGGAGGAAGTTTTCCAAGAGATCGGTCAGGAGGACCACATCGCCCAACTCAAGGCTCAAGTAGAAGGCCGCCCCGCCGAAGAGACGATGATCGAGCGGGTGGCCATCGGCCAGATGGTCCATGCCTCTCTGGAGAAGCGCAGAGCTTCTCTGCAGGAGTACTTGATCCACTGGTTGGGGAAGGCGGCCCTGGACTTAGTGGTCAATCCCCCTATGGACGACAGCATGGTGGCCAACGTGGCCCTGCTGGTGGACGAGGCAGAGCAAGGGGCGCTGGACCGACAACTGGAGTCGCTGGACGAGGAGTTCGAGGGCCGGTTCACCTTCCGCTGTGTGGGGCCCCTGCCGCCCTACAGCTTCGCCGCCGTGGAGGTGGAGGTACCCTCCTTCGAGGCGGTGGACGAGGCCCGGCGCCGCTTGGGCCTGGGGGAGACGGCCACCCCTGGCGAGATCAGGCGGGCCTATCACCAACTGGCTGGTCAGGCGCATCCCGATCACAACCCCGACGATCCGGAGGCCGAGGCTCGCATGACCGAGCTGACCCAGGCCTACGAACTCCTCACCGCCTATGCCGAACAAGGGAGCAAGGGAGCAAGGGAGCAGAGGAGCAGGGGAGCGAAATCGAAAATCCGCTTCAGCAGGGAGACAGTGGAGCAGACGCTGCTGATAGCGATCCGACGACAGGAGGTGCAGGCGTAGGATCGCTGCTCGTAGTGACGACTTCAGTCGTCCAAAATAGCGCCCCAGCGACTGAAGTCGCCACTACGATAAATGGAGATGGCAATGGACGAGATGACAAGCCGGTTGAGGCGAAAACTCGAAGACAGCCTGGCCGAGCTCTCCGATGAGCAGATAGCCGCCTTGATCAAAGAGGCCAGGGACGAGGCCCTGGCCGAGGCGAAGGCGATCATCAAGGGGACGATGGTTCAGGCTATCCTGGAGCGCGCCCTGGGCGAGTTGGAAAGTATCGGCAGCAATGCCGTGCCTGCTGGGGAAGCGGAGGAGCAGATCCAGCAGGAGATCGAGGCCATCAGGAGAAAGATCGCCGAGAACGAGCGGCTGTTGAGCCAGGTTAAGGTATCCCCCATTCAGACCGAAGAAGCACCAGAGCCTCCAAGAGAAGAGGAAACAGGCTATGGGTACTACGTCTACGGCATTGTCGGGGACGTTGGGGAAAGAAACCAGGTTTTTTCCGAAGGTATTGACCCCGCTTATCCAGTCTACGCCCTGCAGCTATCAGCTATCAGCGCCATTCTGAGTAAGGTATCATTGCAGGAGTTCGGGCAGGAGGCGCTGGAGGTCAATCTGAATGACATCAAATGGGTGGAGGCCAAGGTGCTGGCCCACCAGCGCGTCCTCGAG
>CAZEBW010000080.1:0-16279 GCA_964510205.1 uncultured Anaerolineae bacterium | reverse complement strand
TGGGTCTCAGTTGACAATCGACTCATCGTGAACCTCCTGGTTATTAGGATCACAACGAGTTTACCTCAAGACCGTTCAGTTGGAAAAGTTCTGTTTTTGCCCCGTTTTCGACGATTTGGGCTCTGATTGCACAATTGTTACGCTAGTGTGCCAAGCGTCACGATTATACTCCATTTCCAGAGACTGGCAAGTAAACATGTGCCAGCAGGCTTGCACAACAGCAATTCCTTGACAGCGTAGTCCGCTGAGGTCGAAAAGTCGATGCTCCTGCCCACCAGCAACATCTACACGTCCGAACGTTCCACCTGGCACAGCTTGGCGGGAATGCGACTGATAAACCAGTTCTTTACTCATCCTTGTTTCCTTTTTCATCCCGCGTGAGGTATTATTTTGTAAAAAAACGACAAGAAATTCACAATTCATTGACAAAAAACGACATTTATGGTATAATCTTTGTAAGAAACAACCTTCATGGTTGTGACTTTAAGTGCCCTTGATGGTTGAGCACGTGACTACTGGATCTCAGACTTGAAGCATTTATTGCGATATCACGACGAAGTGACACAAAATGGGTCAAATCAAGATCGATACAATTGACGCAGTGATTATTGACTTGCTTCAGCAAGATGGCCGCATGTCTGCCGTTGATATTGCCAGCCAACTGGACGGAGTAAGCCCCCGTGTCGTTCGCTATCGTATAGAGCAGCTTTTGCAGGCAGGTGTGATCTCTATCACCGCTGTAGTCCATCCAAAACCCCTAGGTTACACTGTGATGGCCGACATCCTGATAGAGGCCGAGCCAGGCTTGATTCCCGACATTGTACAGCATTTTGCAGAACTGGACCGCGTGAGTTATGCCAGCGCTGCAACAGGGGATCGGGACATCAGCATCCAGGTTGTGGCCAGGTCTGTGGATGAATTATACGAATTTGTACTCAACGAAGTACAGACGATTCCCGGCGTCCGTCGGACGCAGACCTACCTACTCCCGCTAGCGCTGAAGTTCACCTACAATTGGAAGTTACCCAGAGAGGTCTATTGCAAGACAGACAACAAGGAACAATTGAAGTGAAAATAGGCATTACCGCAAAAGCGACCCTGGGATAGAATGACAGAAAAGTGGTATCATAGGCACAAACTCTACCAAGAGGTGCTTATGAAAACCCCAAAAGAATACACCTCAGTGAAAGGTTTACACTGAATCTAAGCGCCTATTTGTAGCAGCGAATCGTTAACAACTGAACACGTTCATTCACCTTCTGAAACTCCCTTACCACGCCGATGTAAACGATAGGCACTACAAAAACGCGCTTAGCTTGTTAACGTTCCACTGCTACATTTCGCCTGTTAACGATGCCTGCTACACGACAACTATTGCATGCTCACACGATTATCCTCTTTTTGCAAAACCTTCGCCGTCAACCAGTCAAAAGGAAAGTACTGATTTTTTGGGCTAGCCGGAAAGGACAATATTGTGAGAGAGCTTAAAGGAAAAGAGTTGTGGAAACTGTGCTCTGTATCCGTCCCTGAGCTCAAACAGGAGCGGTACGAACGTCTACATAGCATGATGGACGCTGAAGGGTTAGATGCGCTTGTTGTATTGGCCAGCGCTGTTTTAGGGCGCAAAGGGAATCTCCGCTATGTCACCAACTACGGTCCGCCAGTCAGTCGCTACGCTGGCGTTGTCTTCCCCCGCCGTGGCGATTCCGTGTTATTTGTACCCTACCCTGTCCACGCGGTCTGGGCAGAGAGCATCGCATGGGCAGAGGATGTGCGTTTCAGCCCGGATTTTCCGAGGGATATGGCTGCCGTCTTACAAGATCGGGGCTATGCTACTGGGTGTATCGGCCTGGTGGGGCAAGACACCATCGTCGGCTTTGAGCAAGCTCTTGCGGAAAGACTATCCGGTGCAGAAATCACTTCGGCGACTGCCTCCCTCGCTCGACTGCGGATGGTCAAAGGGCCATTGGAGATCAACCTGGCCCGTCATGCAGCTTCTATGGCCGACCAGGTTTTCACTGAGGCAGCCTCTCTTATTGCGGAAGGTGCGACTGAGGCGGAGATCTTTGCTGCTGGTGAAGCCCAGCTCCGTCGCTTGAACTCGGAAGAGTGTCTCCTTCTCATTGACTCTCAGGGGCGGCAGGTTATGCCCATTCCCTCACAGCGGGCAGTCGCTCCGGGTGACATGGTCCAATATTCGGTGGAGCCCGTTAGCCCTGGGGGCCACTGGATCCAGAGCGTCCGGATGTTCAGTCGAGGTGAGCCCAGTCCGCTGGCTCGACGCGTCGTAGAGACCTTCACACACGCTATCTCTACCGCACAAGACGCTTTGAGTCCAGGAGTGCCAATTAGTGAGGTGGCGGGGGGGATAGCAGAGGTTTTAGAGCCTATCGCCCCTCAAGGCAGGATCCCTTACGGTCACGGCATTGGTATGGACAACTTTGAGCCACCGCTGCTTAGCGTGGACAGCGATGTGATCGCTGAAGTCAACATGATGATTGTGATGCATCCCGCTTTGATCGTGGAGGGGCAAAGTTTCTACCTGGGCGATACCTATCTGGTTACAGAAGCCGGTGCGGAACGGCTATCGCAGTATCCGCTGGAGCTGGTTGTGGTATAGCACGCTCCGGCGTATTAAACAATCTCATCAACTTTGAAGGAGGAATCACAATGAGTGACTATCTGTATGGCTTCAAGCCACCAAAAACCCTGTTTGAAATGACGTGGGAAGAGACTAAGGAAGCTTTGCAAGAAACCGACATGGTGGTCCTGCCCACCGGCTCCACGGAGCAGCATGGTCCCCATCTGCCTTTGGGCAACGATGCTCTTCAAGTGCGGGAGATGGCCCGTCGCATCGTGGTCAAATTGGAGGAGATGGGGATCAAGGCCGTAGTTGGCCCTTTAGTTCCCTTTGGAGTGGCGTCTTATCACATGCCATTCCCTGGCACCATCCATCTCCAGGCCTCCACCTTCCAGGCCCTGTTGCGAGATGTGTGTTTCAGCCTCTATCGTCATGGCTTCCGCAGGTTTGTCTTTCCGCTGGGTCACGGAGGAAACTATGCCAGCATGCAGGTGGTAGCTCAGCAGTTGGTGGATGAAACCGAGGACGCAAAAGCCTTGGTGCTCAACTGGTTGCAAATGATCCACCACCATTATGGCGAGCTAATCACTTCTGATAAGAACGAAGGGCATGGGGGAGAGCCCGAGACCTCTCGGCTGCTGGCTGTGCATCCCGAGTTGGTGGAGATGGAACGGGCACGGGTCTACTACTCGGAGAAGGCAGACAAGGCAGAATCCGTGGACCATCCGCTGCTCGGGGGCGGCATCTTGAATCCGACTCGTAGCATGCAGGAGGTGGCTCCCTATGGGTCAGTAGGCAATCCTACTCTGGCCAAAGTGGAGCTAGGAGAAAAGCTGTTAGACCTCATGTGCAACTGGATGGCAGAGGCTATCCAACAAGAGTTCGCATAGAGGGCCTCCTGTAACCCACATTAACTCATGACAAATCCTAGGAGCGTCGGTTTTAGCCAAGGTGTGTCAGAGTTTGACCGCTTCAAAGGGACAGAACCAGGGAATGTTTAGAACGAACTTCTAGGCCAAGTTGTCTCCAATAAGTCGGTTCCGGATTGTCCCTCGCATATGACAACGAATTTCAGGATTCATCGAATCAGATTCGGTCAATCCCCCAGATTCGCTGTCATATCCTCGATACTTCGCCCTCAAATGACACCTGGGCGTGGTCCTAAGCGGAATCGACTTATTCGGCGTCGAGATGATCTCTGAACATTCCCTGAGAACAGGATCAAAAGCGACTGACAATATGCTTCCAAAGCCTATTGGGTCCGACATAATCTGAAAAACTGACGCTCCTCCAACCCATCATGTCTAATTGGCTTAGAAACGAGGTTCAACATGTCTAAAGCAATGATGCGTATTGGCACAGCCGAAGCCGCACCTGGAACGAAGGCTAACGGTGTAGTGCATGTGGCCAATCGGCCAGATGGGTCTTCCATCTTTATCCCAGTGATGATCGTCAACGGCGTGGACGATGGCCTGGTTGTAGGTATGGACGGCTGTACCCATGGGGATGAGTACGAAGGCCCTGAGGCCATCCAGCACCTGGTGGCTCAACTGAATCCCGCCAAGATGCGGGGGGCCTTTATCGGCGTACCCGTTGTGAACACTCTGGCTTTTCAAGCTATGCAGCGGGTCACCCCTCACGATCCCTTGAGCTACCCGGACCTGAACCGCAACTATCCCGGGCGACCGGATGGCGGGCTGACAGGGCGAATTGCCTATGCCCACTTCCACCAGATTGTGGCCCGCACGGACGTTATCATCACCGTTCACAGCGGAGCTTCTTTTGCCATGCTGCCTCCGAAACTGATCTATCACGAAAGCGATGATGAATTGGGGCGGAAGAGCCTGGAGATTGCCAAGGCCTTTGGCTGGGAGATCCTGTGGCGGGATGGCTCCTACCCTGGAACGCTTCACGGGGCTGCGGAGGAACGGGGGATCGTTTGTATTGCGCCTGAGTTTGGTGGCACCGATCGCCTGCCTCACTTGCGAGCGGAACGGACCGACTGCCTGATCACCGGCGCTACCAACGTCATGAAGTACCTGGGTATGCTCGAAGGAGAGCTAAAGCTCCCTGAGCGTTGGACTGTTGTGGAAGGCGAGTCCCATGTCTCCGCCGACCATGGCGGCCTGCTCATTTATGAGCCAAGCTTCGAACTGGGCAAAGGTGTTGTCAGGGGGCAGAAGATGGCCCGTATTGTAGACCTCTACGGTGACGAACTCGAGGCCGTAGTGGCGCCATACGACGGCCTAGCCATCATGATGCGCACCGTACCCGTTGTCAACCCTGGGGATTGGGTAGTCGGCATCGGCAAACATGTACGTGTCATCGAGAACAAGTAGTGAGGATTTCTTGGCGCCATTCGCTGAGGAGGAGAAGGCCATGGCTACACCAACCGTTTCTTTCTTGGCAGTAGGCGACGTCTATCTGGACCGGCCCGATCCAGCGGGCGCCTTCCAGCACTTCGCGGACCTGATCGGGGCTGCCGACATCGCCTTCTGCAATCTGGAGGGCCCTTGCTCTGACTTGGGCACACCGACGATCGGCAAGTTGATCACGATCGGTATGCCGCCGGCTGCCGTTCCTGCGCTGGCGGAGGTTGAATTCGACGTGGCTGCTTTTGCCAACAACCACGCTCTAGACTATGGTTATGAGGCCTTCCTGGACACGCTGAAACGTTTGGATGCCGCGGGAATTGCCTGTGTCGGCGGTGGGCGAAACCTTGCCGAGGCCCGGTGCCCGGTGATTCTGGAACGGAATGGCTTGCGTGTGGGTTGCCTGGCCTACGCGGCCACGATTCCCTGGGGCTATGAAGCGGCGGACGACAGACCAGGCATCGCCCCGGTTCGGGTGCAAACCTACTATGAGCCTCAACGCTATGGTTACCACATCATGTCGGAGCAGCCCGGCATGCCTGCCAGGGTGGTTAACGTCATCAACCCGGAAGATCTGGCAGTCGTTCGGGAGGAGGTACGCCAAGAAAAAGAAGAGGCTGACGCAGTGGTGGTTTCGTTTCATTGGGGGGTGGCCTACTTGCCTGATCCTGCCCCCTATCAGCCTGAATTAGCCCACGCAGTGGTAGAGGCCGGGGCCGACCTGGTGGTGGGTCATCATGCTCACATCTTGCAAGGGGTAGAAATCTATCAGGGGGTGCCTATCTTCTATAGCCTCTCCAACTTTGTATTCGATTATGATTCCCCTCACTTCGGCCGCGAGACGATGTTGCTGACGGCTCGCTTTGGACCTGAAGGGCTGGAACGGGTGGCCGTCCGCCCCGCTATCATTCCACCGCGAGGAGATCCGCGTCCAGTGAGCCCGGGTGAGGGTGAATCGGTCAAAGCGCAGCTCGAAAGTCTGTCAACTGGTATGAACAGCCGGTTTGAGTGGGACGGGGACGAGATCGAGATCACGGCTACAGAAGCCTGATCGAAATGAATATTGAGAGGAGAAAGAGCATGATCAAATGGGCGTTTATCGCTGTCTCCAAGGCAGCCGAGGGGCAAGTTCACAAAAGTGTGATCCACACTTCCCAGCGGGAGATCACCACAGCTTTGGTTCCAGATTACGACGCGGCAGTCCAATTGGCCCGACAACTGGTAGATGAGGGTGCGGCCATGATTGAGCTGTGTGGCGGAGTGGGACATGTTGGCGTGGCCCGTGTTGCGCAAGCCGTACCAGAGGTTCCGGTCGGCGTCGTACGCTTTGACAAACATCCGGCTCTGGAAGGCAAGTCAGGGGATGATCTTTTCTGTTGATCGCACCTACCACGAGGTTCTTCTCTAACAAGGAGGTTAGAAATTGAAACAAACCATGTTTGAGCTGGCTGAACTGCGAGTCGCGCCAGGAGAGCAGGGATTTACGCGGCTTCCGGTGACCGGACTTTTGAACGGAACTACCCTGAGCCTGCCGGTTCACGTCATTCACGGTGCTCAACAACCAGGGCCAGTCCTGGGAATCACCAGTGCCGTTCATGGCGTGGAATACCCACCTATCCGCATGGTCAAGGGAGCTCTGGAGCGCCTGAACCCTTCTGAGCTCAGAGGGACGGTCGTCGCTGTGCCGGTTTGCAACCCTCTCTCTTTTGCCCGAGGAACGCGGATCACCCCCGATGAAGACGATGTGGACTTTGCCAACCTGAATCGGGTGTTTCCAGGGCGTCGGGACAAAGCGGTCTTTGGCATAGGCCGGCCCCATCCTTCTGATCGGGCCCTCACGGAAGCCATAGCAGCCCTCATCACAGACGAGATTCTGACCAAGATTGATCACCTTATTGATTTCCACTGTCATTGTCGTGATGCGGGCCTCATCAAGACCATTCAGCACAAGGGTGAGGAAGGGCGCCAAGGGGAGGTCACACAGGGTATGTGTCGGGCCCTGGGCCTGGGCTTGATCCACGAACACGCTGCTGTTCCCAAGGCCATAACGGGCCAGGCTGCCCAGATAGGCGTGTCCACCTGTGTCCCTGAAATTGGCGGAGGGGGGCTCTCTGTGCTTGCGGAGGAGCGTTGCGTGGCCTTGGGCATCCGTGGGATCTTGAACGTCATCAAGTTTCTGGAGATGATACCAGGCGAGATGAAATTGCCTGCCCGCCAACTGGTTTTCGAGATTGCGCCTCATGTGCGCCCCACTACGGCTGGCTATCTCGTGAGCCGTTTCGATCCCGATCAGCTCTTCATGGGCGAGGAGACAGGAATCCCTGTGAAGAAAGGCGAGGTGTTAGGAACGCTCTTCGATCCCTATACCTTTGAGGATTTGGAGACCTTGCGTTCTCCAGTGGACGGTATTCTTTACATTACGCGCCGCTCTGGCCCTGTAGAGGCTGGCAGCCATGCCTACGCTGTGGCTGATTTGGAGATGTCCCGTTGGATCGACTGAAAAAGGGCTCTCTGTCAAATTTTGTGAAACCGGTCGTGTGAGCATGGAAGCATTGGCTTGCCAGAAATGAGCTGCCAAGCCGTATGTGGTCTGAGAACGATTTGGATGAGATCATAGAACTTTACCAATCAACATAACCGATTCCTGGGACAAGTTGGAACAAACCGAACTGCTGTAGGAATCCCTGGCTGAAGCGGACGATCAAGGCATCAGCCACCTCTTGCAGTTCGACCACAGCGTTGAGGTAATGCTCCTTGACCCAGCCCAGCGTCTGGGTGGCGATGCGCTGATTGAAACGCCGGATGGCGATGGTCAGGAGCAGGGACAGGAAGGCGAAAGTAAGGTGTCCATAGATGGCATTCCAATGGCGGCTGTGGAAAGCCCCGAAGCCATGATGCTGACGCATCTCGCGATAGCCTTCCTCGATCTTCCAGCGGAGTTTGTGGGCGCGGTACACCAATTCATTAGGGTAGTCGGGGTCGGTGCACATTAGCCCATAGCAACGGGTAGGCTGGTCCTTCTTGTTGAACTCCTCCACGAAGACGAGTTTGACCCGGCCCAGTTCCTCGTGCTCGACGATGCGGGAGGCCAGACGGCACTTCTTGCCCTTGTAGACAGCGGGCTGGAAGTCATCCGGTGAGAGAGTGGCGCGAATCTGAGCTCCTGTCATCTCCTGGCCCTGATAGCGATAGTGCCGGTCAGCTCGGTCTGGCACGACCACCCGCTGGTAGCCGGCGGCCAGGACCTTCTTGATGAACCAGGAGACGTAGTACCACCGATCCAGGCTGGCGGTCTCGGACTGAATACCATAGGCCAGAGCTTGCGTCAGCAGCTTGACCATCTGGTGCAACTTGGTCTCGATCTCAGCCTGCTCCCAACTGAGGTAGGTGTCGAGCAAAGCCAAAGCCTGCTCGACCTCCTGATGACGCACCACGAACAGGGTCCGCTCACCACTGGCGACCTGTTGGGTGATGAGAAAGAGCACTTCGCCTACGCCGGTCATCTGACCCTCTTCGACCAAGACGTACCGCCCGCTGTCGGGGAGTTGGAGGCAGACCCGCTCGTTCATGCGACGTCCCAGCAACCGCTTGGCCGACACTCGCTTCCCTTGGGCGTCCTGATACACTCGATTGCGGGGGCTGATGCCCAGCCAAGGCACATCTCGCTCCTCTACACCCTTCACTGCTATCCCGTTGAAGCGAGCCGCTTTCAGCACCGCCAGGGCGGGCTCTTCCCCTTGGGCCATCTGGTGATCCATCCAACGTAAGTAGTCCTTGGTCTTGCGCAGATCTAGTCCCAATGCCCGTCGCTCACGCTCCTGGGCTACCGCCTTCTCCTCAGCTTCGGAGCGACGACGGATGTCGAACAGCAGGGGGTAATCCTTCTCGTCGTCGGCGTAGTGGGTCGAAGGGATGGCATAGCCCAGGTTGTATCGGCCTTCGCTGGCCTTGAACAACACCTGGATACCGGGCATCTTGACCCCGCTCTTGAACTCGATGGTGTCATCCCCGATGGTGACCCCGTCGGGACGACTGGCCATACGCGGGTCATCTTGCAGAACACGAATGATCTCCCCCTGCAAGGCTTGATAGGTGGCTGGCTCAGTGCGCTTCAGAAGGTAGCGCAGGGCCTTATCATTCAGCCCGTCCAGCACCGGCAGCAACTTCTGCAACAAGACATCCTTGCTTGCCAGTGTGATCAGGTGTTGGATGGAGCGAGCACTGATTACACCGAACAGGGCATAGACGAACAGCAGGGCATCGGCCGACAAGCCGCTGTACTTGCTGATGCCCAATCGGTCCAGCAGGTTCGGTGTGCCCAACCCTTCCCACAGCCGCCGCAGTAGACCACTCCGGGCACGCGGTTGCTCTGGGATTGCACCTGCTGCTTCCTGGTAGATGATAACCTGTGACATGATGTCCTCCTATCGTTTCTCGTGGATGACGATAGAGGATGCCACAGGTGTCGCTCATTGTCCAGCTGAGCGTCCACCGGGAAACAACAACTCTAAATTATGTTAATTGGTAAAGTTCTGTCAAAGGTATCCACTATGTCTTTGTTAATCAAATCGGTGATGATGGTGGCGTAGGTATGTCGCTTCTTAATACTGAATTCATCTATTCCGATAACAGGCCGTCTACGGATGGGGCGGTTGTCGACCTCCTGCTGGGCAAAGGCTTGATGGAGACGCCTGACAGTGCTCTCGCTGATAGGAACGTGATAGTGAGCCAGTTCTCTCACCACCTCGGCGTTGGACATTCGTTTGGCCAAGCGATAGATATGAGCATTCAGTCGGTGAGTGCGATGTTGCCCCAAGTCCAAGCTATCAAACCCCTCAGTAAAAGGAGTGGTCTGTTGACAGTCGGCATTGTCACACCACCACCGTCGCTTCACAACCAGGAGCTCGACCCCTTTGCCCAGGATAGGCACATCCCAAATATCATCTACGCGGTCATCATGGAAATGCTGGGTGACTCTGCCACATTTCGGGCAAATGGCAAACTCGACTCCTTTGACCACCTTGATCTTGACGAGAGAATCGTGTTCGGCAGCCCACAACACATTGAATTCTGGCAACTCAAGCGAAATTGTGATACCATTCTGCCGCATCTGGGAGCTCCTTGTCTCTCAGGGTAAGTACGAGAGATTGTACACGGAGTTCCCAGTTTTTCTAACTTGACAATTCTCTACAATTTATGACGGAGAGCCTGAAAAAGGAGCGACTGGATTGGAGTGCTAACTCCTTTGGAGGTCGAGGACACCGAGGCAGAGCTTGGGCGGACCCGACGAGATCTCCCGGAAAGTCGGTGAGCAGAAGCAGTAGTGAAAGCTAAATAGGTTGGCGATGGAGGTAGGGCGGAGTAGCTGGTAGTTTTGGGGTGGGCAAGAATCAAAGCGGTGTTGGTGGGACATTAACAAGGCTGGGGGCAATAGCCGCAGTGGGGGATCCACTCGGTGGTGGAGAGGCTCACAGGTTGTCGAACACCCGTCAGCGGTTCAGTTCAGCCGGTCGGCAGCGTGGGTCACCTGGGCGTCGATGTGCTGACACATGGCGGCTAGCATCACCCGGAAGAACAAGCGGTCACGGCCCGCAGTGCGCGTCTGGAGGAGGTGAAAGTCGTACTTCTTACGCTTGACGGAGCGCTCAGCACAGGAGCGGGCATCTTGGTGGCATTGCCAAAGGTCGCTATTCCTTGGGATGACGGTGTGGAGTCGGTAGTTCTCCCGGGGATAGGTGTAGATGACCCGTCCGTAGGGTGAATTGGAGCAGCCGTTGTCGAAATGAGGGCAGGTGGTAACCTCTGGAGTCTTCTTGGTGGCGGCCAAGGGGCAGCGCCACTTGATGCGCAGGCGGTCTGGGCAGAAACCCCAGCGCTTCATTGGTTTTCCAGCGAGGCAGATGGGGATACCCTCTTCGAGGCGCAAGGGGCCGGCGTATTGGAGGTTGTCCTTGTTGCGCTCGTTGATAGGGACAACGAGAGCCGTCTGCCAACGTTGGGTTGCCAGGCGGAAGAGGCCCAAGGCATCGTGAGCCGCATCCAGGGAAGCGGTTTGGATGAACAGGCCGAAGGTTTCGCAACCGCGGTGGAGGGTGGACAGGCCATGGACGCTGTCGTGGCGGTTGCAGTCGGCCATAGAGAGGACCAGGGGCAGTTGGCAACGGTGTTGAAGGCTGTAGCTGGTCAGTTCGTAGAAGCTGTGACCATAGACCCAGCACTTGCGGTAGCTGTCCCAGCCCCAGAGGGCCAAGCGATCGTTGTAGGTGCGGTGGCAGCGGCAGCGCTGTTCGGGTTTCTTGCCTCGGTTGTCGCAGTCGCACAGCTTCTTACCGTGGGGATTGGCCCAGGTGGGGAGCTTAGACCCGTCGCCGGCGACGTGGAGGTTCTCCAGGTCAATGAACTTCAGGTCAACGGAGCGGGCGACGAAGCAGGTGTAAAAGAGAGACTGGAGAATCTGCTCCCAGATGGGGAGGGCAGAGAAATCGCCATAGCCCTCCAGGATGGCGGCCAGCGGCGTGGGTTGGAAGGGGCGGGCCAGGATGCGGTCAGCCAGGCGCTTGACGATGTTCTGGTGAGGTCGCAGGTCGTTCTTGTCCTTGTGGTAGTCGGCTTTGTCCCGTTGGTTTCGGGTTCGGTAGGGGCGACGCTTGGTGGTACGGGGCTGGCGTGGGCGTTGCAGCAGGCGGTCTTGGAAGTCGTAGAAGGTGCCTACGCCGGGGGTATCTTCGGGCTGGAAACCGCTGATGAAGGCGTAGAAGGGTTCGTCGCGCATCATTTTGACCCAGACGGTGAAGCTGGTGACACCGCACAACATCATGGCCAGACAGGAGCGGAACATACAGACGGGGTGGCGTGCTGGGCATCCCTTGCCCTCTGCATACAACGGGGCCAAGATGGCGTAGGCATCGTCTAGGTTGGCCTCTTTCAGCTTGCGCCAGACCGAGAAATGGCGGTGATCGGTCCGGAGGCCGCTGTAGCGGCGGGCCTTATTGCGCACAGAGCGGAGATAATGCTTGTGCGGGAAGGGTGGTGGTATCATGGGTGTCTCCTTTCCGCCTGGTGGGCCAGGCGCTGCGGGTGTTGAATACCTACATCCATGATACCACAAACACGACGGTGGGGGTAAATTGTTAAGAGATCGGATGTCCCAAGTAGTTGTTCACTCGTGAAAACCCACTATGGGACTTTCCGAGAGAGCTCCCGACGAGAAAGGAGGTGCCCCGCGGATATTTCTTGAACTGCAGGAACATTGCGGCTTCGTCCGCAATGGCGATCAGGGGGCGCTAGTTCGGCGCCGCCTGGAAGATGAAACTGGAGTCTAAGAAGGAGGAGGATATTAGGATGAAACTGCTAAAAGCTCTATTGGTCACAGGGGTTGTCATGATGCTGGTTGGGGCCTGCGGACCGGCCGCTACCCCAACACCGGCCGTTGTGGAGAAGACGGTCGTAGTCGAGAAAGAGGTCGAAGTGACCAAGGTGGTGGAGAAAGAGGTCGAGGTGACCAAGGTGGTGGAGAAAGAGGTCGAGGTGACCAAGGTGGTGGAGAAGGAAGTAGAAGTCGTAGTGACAGCAACGCCTGAACCCACCGAGGCACCGGCACCAGTTCCGACTGGGCCGAAAAAGGGCGGAACCCTGCACGTAGCCTTCGCCGAGTGGCCCAAGAACCTACACCCTCAGATCGATTCGGGCACGGAAGGTTGCTACGTGCAAGTCAACATCACAGACAGCCTGGTGAACATAGATAAGGACGGGAACTTTATACCAGGCCTGGCCAAGGAAATGCCCGAGAGGCCCGATGACGTCACCTACATTTTCCATCTCCGAGAGGGGGTCAAGTTCCACAACGGGACCGACTTTGACGCCGACGATGTGCTGTGGACCTTTGACCGGCTCTTGGGCAAGTTCGAGGATCAAAAGAGTACCCAGGCACCGAGGTTCCAAGCGGCTGTGGAGAGCGTCGAGGCTCTGGACCAGTACACCGTCAAGATCACCCTCAAGAAGCCTTGGGATGACTTTCTCCCCATGATGGCTGCCGACAAGTATATGGACATCGTCTCCAAGGAGGCCTTTGAGGAGTTGGGTGAGGACTATGGGCTCAAGGGAGCAGTAGGCACAGGGCCCTTCAAGTTCAAGGAGTGGGTCAAAGACGATCACATCACCCTGGTGAGAAACGAGGACTACTGGGGCGAGCCGGCCTACCTGGATGCCATCGTCTACAAGGCCATCCCTGAGGAGTCCACCCGGATCATCTCCTTCCTGACTGGGGAGATAGATCTTCTGATGGAGCCGCCCTGGAAAGACGTCGCGGATCTGCTTAAGGACCCCGCAGTCCAGATCCAGGAGCACGATTCGGGTGACGAGAAAGTCTTCTATCTCAATACAACCCAACCTCCCTTCGACGACAAGAAGGTCCGCCAGGCGGTCTTCTATGCTATTGACCGCCAGGCCATCATGGACACTGTCTATTATGGCTATGCCCCCAAGGGACAGGGCATCTTTCCACCCTGGCACTGGGCCTACGATCCCGATGCCGATTTCTACCCGTATAGTCCCGACAAGGCCAAGGAGATGCTGGCCGAGGCGGGCTATACGGAGGCCAACCCTCTCGAGTTCGAGATCGTAACCACCAGTGCCACCGAGCACATTGACATGGTCACCATGATCCAGGCTCAATTGGCTGAAATAGGGGTCAATGTAACGGTGAACGCGATGGAAAAACCAGCTTGGGTAGCCAAGACCTGGCCCAAGGAAGGGACGGCCAACCCCGGCTACCAGGCTTCTGTGTACCGGCTCAAGTTTGGCATTCCCACTACCGACTTTAGCTGGCGAATGTACCACAGCAGCTCGTCCCTTGATCTGTTCGGTTACAACCAGCCTGGTGGACATCAGCATCCCGAGGTGGAGCAGATGCTGGATGACGCCTGGGTCATCACCGATCGGGAGGAGGCCATCGAGGCCTACCGTGAGATCTCGGAGTTAATCACTGATGATGCGCTGTGCCTCATTCTCGGTTGGCTGAAGAACGTCAACCTCTCCCACGACTATGTGAAGGGTCTGGGCATCTTTATCCGCGATGACTGGCCGTTGCAAGAGGTCTGGCTCGACAAGTAAAGCCAGAACGGACGGCCTGGCGAGCGGATGACAGGTATGCCCCTGGTATGACTTTACCCGTGGCGGCAGCAGTCACGATTGCTGCTGCCGCCACACCTGACTTTGGAGTCGAACATGGAAGAGCGACCCAAGTTGGCAATCTACACCGATGATTCAGAGGCGTATGCCTTCATCCTGCGCCGATTCCCTCAAGTTGAGGCCCGAATCGAGGACACCCCTGAAGGGTTCATGGAGGCGACGCGTGAGGCTGAAATCATTTGTGTCGCTCGCAAGTATGAGAGAAGTATGGTGTTAGATCTGCTGCATCTGAAATGGCTTCACCTGGGGGGCACGGGTATAGACCGCCTGCGGCCACTCAGCGATTTCGATCCCGAGATTATCATCACTCATACCCCTGGACTCAATGCCGAGATGATGGCCAACTATGTCATCTGTGTTCTCTTGATGTTGGTCTGGAATTTCCCCCGCTTGATCCGAAATCAGTCGCAAAGGCGGTGGGAGGAGAGATGGGCAACTGACAGATTGGAGGGCAAGACATTGGCACTTGTAGGCCTCGGGAACATTGGCCGGGCCGTGGCCCGCAAGGCCACCGCCATGGGGTTGCGGGTGATCGGTGTCAAACGCTCACCAGACCCAGTGCCATGTGTTGAACGCGTAGCAGGGCCGGATCAATTGCATGAGATCCTGGGCGAAGCGGATTTCGTCGCCCTGGCAGTACCACTGACAGGGGAAACATATAGGATGATTGGCTCGCGGGAATTGCATGCGATGAAGGAGACGGCTTATTTGATCAACGTCTGTCGAGGCGCTGTCGTCCAGGAACGAGCACTCATTGCAGCCCTTCAGGAGAAGCGCATCGCTGGGGCGGCGCTGGACGTGTTCGAAAACGAACCCCTACCCCCTGATAACGAACTGTGGGATTTGGAAAATGTCATTATCTCGCCTCATATATCGTCCTGGAGCAAGGATTATCGGGCACGGGCTGCTGAGGTCTTTTGTACCAACCTGGAGCGGTACCTGTCTCATCAGCCGTTGTTGAATGTCATTGACCGGTCAAGAGAATACTGAGCCAGGCTTCTGTCTAGAGGAGGGAAAGCCCAATGGTGATGCGATATATTGCCCGACGATTGGTACTTCTTTTCCCTGTGCTGTTAGGAATCTCGTTATTGGTCTTTTCCCTGATCCGTTTTGCCCCCGGCGACCCCATCCACGCTGCTCTGGGCATGGATTACGACCCAGAGGTGGCACGCCAGATGGAGCACGAACTGGGTCTGGATAAACCCGTCTTAGGGCAGTACTTTTGGTGGCTTGGCAAGGTGTTACGTGGGGATTTGGGGCGGAGCATCGTGGCCGGGGAGACAGTGCAAGATCTCATCCTTAGCCGACTGCCGTACACTATCATCCTGGCTCTAGGGTCCATGACAGTCGCCTTGTTGATAGCTATTCCCCTGGGCATCATCTCTGCAATCCACAAGAACTCTGTCATTGACAACGGCAGCCGTGTGTTGGCGATGATCGGCGTCTCGATGCCCGTTTTCTGGTTAGGAATACTGCTGTTGATCGCTTTCTCCCTGAAATTACGTTGGTTTCCTGCTGGCGGCTCCTTTGCTGAACACGGGCCGAAGGCCCTGGTGCTACCCTCCATCACTCTGGGAACCTCCTTTGCCGCGCTGATCACCCGGATGGTGCGTTCTACCATGGTGGATGTACTGCTGGAAGACTATATCCGCACCGCCCGGGCCAAGGGGCTGCGAGACAAGGGTGTCTACCTGAGACACGCTTTCAAGAATGCCATTATCCCAGTCGTCACCGTAGTGGGGATGCAATTCGGTCTGATCCTGGGTGGCGCTGTCCTGACGGAAACGATCTTTAACATGCCCGGCCTGGGTCGCCTTTTGGTGGAGGCCGTAGGCAGGAGAGACTACCCCCTTATTCAGGGTGTGATCCTGGTTACTTCGCTTACCTTTGTTTTGGCAAACTTGGTGGTGGATATCATCTACGTGATCATAGACCCTCGCATCCGTTATGAGTAATAGGGAATATTTCAATTCAAGTGAGGTGACTAACCTGGAGGGCCCATGGAAGGAACAAGCCTGGAAGCCGGTTCAAAAACAGCCAGAACGACAAATGGGTCTTAGACACAGGGAATGTTTAGCGACGCAAATCATGTCGAATAAGTCTCTGCCGCTTTTTACGGTATAATGTCTCCCATCTT
>CAZEBW010000079.1:0-16343 GCA_964510205.1 uncultured Anaerolineae bacterium | reverse complement strand
CCCCTGACTGTCTTGTTATCACATCATGATATGGTATAATAGAGGCAACCGAAGCAGTAGGGGGAGTAGGATGACTAAACAGCCAAGCCATCGTCCACGACGGAATTTCCCGAACGCCAAGCGGGTGATTGTGGAATGTGATCTGGAGAAATGCGTACACTGCGGGCAGCCGTTGGTGCCCAGTAAGACCTGGCATGTGAGAAAGTACGTTCAGACGATGGATGAGCCGTTGTTCGTGGCTGGGAAGAGTAAGAAATGCGTCAATCCAGACTGTCGTCATTTTGGCAAACACTACCATGCCAGTGGAGTGCTGCGGATCAGTTTGCCGTACAGCACCTATGGGCTGGACGTGCTGGCGTTCATCGGCTGGCAGCGCGAACACGAGCATAAGCAGTTTGTCGAGATCCAGCAGAAGCTGAACCACCGTGGCGTAATAGTGAACGAGCGGAACGTAGGCAAGTTGTACCGTCAGTTCCTGGCGCTGTTGGGAGGGATGGATGAGAGAATCGAGAAGCGATTGGAGGAAGTTGCCGAAGAACATGGGGGACTGATCTGGGCGCTGGACGCATTGCAGCTCGAAGGGCATGGAACGTTGCTGTATGTGCTGCACGAGGTATTGAGCGGGACACCGGTGGCTGCGGTCCAATTGGACCATCCCAAGACAGATGAGTTGGTGGAATGGCAGCGGCCGTACCGGGCGTTGCCATTCGCCGTGTTGGCTACCCTGTCGGACGGTGAAGACACGATCATTGCGGCACTGAAGACCTGTTGGTCGGAGACGCCCCATCAGCGGTGTCAGGAGCAAGTTCTGGCCAATCTGGCCGAGTCTGCGCTTGAGGTAGACACCCAACTGCGCAAATGGATGCGGAATGACCTGGGGGGCTTGTCGGCGGTGCCTACGCGGTGTGAGTCTTCGGTGACCCTGCTCAACGAGGGGCGGCCAGTGTCTGCTCCCCCTTTTTGAACTCCCCTTCTGGTCAACGGGACGAGGAGTTGGTGGAGATAGAAGCATGGATTCGGGTAGCCATTCGTGACGCAGTGAATCGTCCCAGTCGCAAGCCCTTCTACTGGGGTGGATTAAGAGGCTATGAACAACTCCAGGCCGTAGCGCAGGCTCTGCGGAGTGTGTCACCCGAAGAGCCTGGAACCGGCTACTTGCAGCGGTTGGCGCTGCAAGTAGAACGAGCGCTGGAGAAGAACCGCACCTTGGCCCAAGATGTGCGCGAAGCCCACACTTGGTTGAGGCGTATCGCTGAGTGCCTGAGATATCCACCTTCTTCATATTCAACATCCGATACATCTGCAACTCCGTTGACCAGTGAGCAGGTAAGACAAGAGATGGGAGAACTGCTTCAACAGTTCCGTCCTGACCTCAAGCGCCGTCCAGCGCAAGCTGCACTCTATCATGCGTGGCATCGTGTGTGGAAGGATTGTGGCTCTGATTTGCTGCATTGCTATGACATCCCGGGCTTGCCGCCAGACAACTTGGCTATGGAGTCTCTATTCGGGCGGCTTCGCTGCCATCAGCGCCGCATCAGCGGACGCAGATCTACTCGCGAACTGTGGGACTTCGAACAATATCAGGTCTTGTTCTTGGCCGAAAGTGAGGAGGACTTGCTGCAACAACTCGTTCAGGTTCCGCTGGCCGAGTATCAGGCCCGCCGCCTTCGCTTGACCGAAGCCGAAGCTCCGCGTCGGTTCTTTCACCGCCTGCATCGCGACCCGCTGAGCACGATGCACGGGGTGATCGCCCAACACACTGCTCGCCGGGCTGCACTCTCAGTCAGCACTGGCCTACCACCATGAAGTGATAGTTAGACAGTCAGGGGTCAATTATGCGTAATACCACTACATATAGTACAAGCTGGGATTTATCTACTTTCCAAGTTAGCGGAAACTAAAGTGTCCCTGATCTCGCTTATTAGTGTGCTTATTGATGCTCTTCTCGAAGCCGAATTGGACGAAGATGGTATCGCAAGTCACCACATCGCCCCAATCGGCTGTCCATTCGACCTCTTGCTTAAGAGGAACTCTCAACTTGGGCATCGGACACTCCATTTCACATATGCATTCGGTATCCTGTGCCTCAAGTATCCCTTATTTGTCATCCATCAGCACATCGTAGAAGGTCTAACAACACAAACATCAGGACATCGTAGAGAACCTTAACAAGCGAATCATCAGCACATCGTAGAATTCAGAAAGTGTCTTTCCCTTGTTGGCTGTTTTGTGGTAGTGTTCTCCATCCGAGTTATCAGAAAGGATGGAGATCATGGAGAAAACAGCTTGGCATTCGCAGCGGGAGGCGGCGATTCACCTTCTGCTCAGTGGGCTCGCGGTTTAGGAAGCAGCCCAGCAATTGAAGCGGTCCGAATCCTGGGTGTACAAGTGTAAGAAACGATTTGAAGAAGAAGGTTGGACTGGGCTGGCTGATCGTTCCAGAGCGCCGCATCATGTGGCGAACAAGCTGCCAGAGACGACACGGCGGGCCATCCGTCAGGCTCGCAGTGAATTGGAAGCCGGGGCCGAGCAAGGCGGTGGGTTGCGCTATATCGGGTCTCATGCGATACTGGCTCGGCTCCGAGAGAAAAGGCTCTCACCACTACCCAGCACAGCCAGTATTGAGCGCATGCTCTCTGCTGCCGAGATGACACGACCACATCAGCCAGCAACAGAGAAGGTGCACTATCCTCGACTTCATCCAACCCAACCTCACCAACTCCATCAGGTGGACATTGTGCCCCACTTTCTATCAGGCGGGCAATCCATTGCCTGTTTCAATGGCCTCGATGTCGTCTCGCGTTATCCTGCCGGGCAACAGTTGCCGAGGAAACGCTCTCAAGACGCAGCCGAAAGCGTGATTCATGTCTGGCAGCAACTGCGCGTTGCCCGTTACACCCAGATAGACAAAGAAGCCTGCTTCAGCGGTGGATTCACTCACCCAGGTGTCCTGGGCCGGTTTGTCCGTTTGGGTTTATACGTGGGCATCGAATTGGTCTTTTGTCCTGTCCGCCATCCCGAAAGCAACGCATACGTGGAACGGTTTCATCAAGACTACGACCAACAAGTAAGTGCACTTCATCCGCAAAGTAAGTGCCCGGCAAACCGTATCCGTTTTGAACCTGGACTGGGATGTGCCGAAGGCGAAGACTAACCAGGGAGTGTGGGTGACACTGGGAATCACCCACCAAGAGGCTACGTTGCGTATCTATGACGCAGCTCCCGATGTCACCCATCGAATCTGCCTCGCAGAACATCCTTTCCCACTGAAAGAGAAAGTACATCCCTTACGACCTGGGTTTCAACGAAGATCAGACCATCGTCCTGTTGGACACTGAATCGCAGATATTCCGCGGAGACTTGCTGCGCGGGTGAAACATCGCTTGCCTTTCTACGATGTCCTGATGGCTCGCTTACCTGTTAAGGCGCCTCGATTTTCCACGATGTCTTGATGGACGACACTTATTTCAGTAGTTTTGCAGATTTTACAAATCGGCGAGTTCAGGCAGCGAAAACGCCTCTTCAGAGCCCTGGGAACCTCAATTTTGGTCGGAATTCTGGTCGTTTCAGTGTCCCAAAAGATCCAAATGTAAAAAGTGACTCTACTGAAAAAACTCCATTTTGATGATTGAGCCCACTATAAATTGTAGCAAGTTTGTAGCTATGATACAATTTGTAGTGGCATCGTTTGAGATTCTGACCTTTTTTCAGGGGAGTCAAAAAGTGCAAAACTACTGACCTATTTGTTGATATCTGTCAAATTGGGGTACAAATAGGCGCTTAGATTCAGTGTAAACCTTTCACCGCTACATGACATGTAGGGAATTGTCAAGTTAGGAAAACTGGGAACTCCATGTACAATCTCTGGTACCCACCCCAGAGGCTGGATGAAATTCACAACTAGGATGCGGCCCAAATCCTCGATCAGCCAGTCCCGCGTTTGCTTTGATTGGACGTAGGGTCTGTTGCGAAGGCATAGCGTACCATTTCTTCTCCCATGTCATGCACCCAGATCCTCATCTATCCGCGCAACTCTGACACCAGGTCCAGCAAGTTGCGATAGAGAATCTTTTCCTTGTCGTCATCGCTGATACCCAGTTGATCTATCTTTTCCAGTTGGTAGCGAAAGGTGGTTGATCTTCCGAAGGGCCAATCGGAGCCGAAGAATAGGCGATCTGGCCCCACCAGCCGGACCATCTCACGTAGCCAGTCAACACGCGCGCTGCAGGTACATAGGAGCAGGTTTTCATACCTAGTCGCCAGACGGGCAGCCTGACGGCCAGCGTCGTTCATGCCAGAGTGCCCTAACATGATGCGAGCAGTAGGATAGCGCTTGGCAAGGTACGCGATTTGCTCAGTGGTGCAGTAGGGTGGGGTGCCGTCGTGAGACATGACTATGAGATCCATTCTGACGACCTCCTCCATGATAGGCCACATGAGGGGATCAACGGCCGACACACCTTGAAGCCAAGGATGGAGTTTAATACCCACCATGCCCAGCTCATTGACGCAGCGGTTCAATTCATCCAGTGCTTTATACCCATCCCTGGGGGCGACACTGCATAGCGCCCGTAGGTCAGTAGGATGCTGGGCTACCACTGCTGCCAGCGAGTCATTGGTGCCCTTGCAATCTCTCCAGAAGCCCCTGACGGTACAGACCAGGGCCTTATCCACTCCAAGTTCTCTAGGTTCATCCATGTATTTGTTTAGTGACACGCTCTCATAGAGGCCGAAAGCTGCGTCTGACTCTAGCAAGTGAAAGTGTGCGTCAGCAATCATAATGCGCCCGTCCAACCTCCAGTCGATTTGTCCTGCAGACTGAATTGACAAGCTCCCTGCTCAAGTACTCTTGCCAGGAACACTGGACCTTGTATCGCAGACAGGCTCCGAGCATGAGGGCGAGTTCACCACCGCCTATGGAGCTTCTAGCCGGGGAACTAGGTCAAAAATATTCCTATAGAGTATCTTTTCCATACCGTCGTCGCTCAGATCGAGTTGGTCGAGCTTGTCCAGGCTGTACTGGATGCCGGTAGTATTGCCGAAAGGGAAGTCGGAGCCATAGAGCATGCGCTCCGGGCCGACCCGCTGCAAGGCTTCCCTTAAAAAATCTAACCTCGCTCCGCAACAGGTGAAGAAGACGTTATCATACTTGGTTACGGCCCGTACGGCTTGGCGGCCAAAGTCATTCATCCCAAAGTGTACCAAAACGATCGTAGCCTCCGGGAAGAGCTTGGCCAGATGACACACCTGGTCAGAGGTGCAATAGGGCGGGCTGCCATCATGGAAAAAGACAGGCAGGCGCAGCCTTGCTGCTTCTTCCATCAGCGGGAACATACTCGCGTCAACGGCTGAGATCCCCTGCAACCAATTATGGAACTTGATGGCGACGGTGTTATGTTTCTCCACACAGCGTCCGAGTTCCGCGACAGCCACCTCGCCAGCCCTGGGGTTGACAGAGCATTGGTGCCTTAATATTGGATACTTACGGGTCACAACGCCAAGCTCATCATTGCATCGTTGGAACTCGCCAAAAAATCCCTCTACAGTGCAAAGGAGGGCCAGCTGGATGTCATGCTCTTGAAAAGTCTTCACCATTTCATATGGTGGGAGCCCCTTGAGCGTTCCAAAGGTTGTGAAGTAGTGGGTATGCGCGTCTGCGATCATGACCTCTCCTCATGAATCCCAGTCCGTTTAGACAACAGGCGAAGGACGTTGCCCCCAAGTATCATCTCTATGATCTCATCGTCTACGTTCATGTACTTAACCTTGCGCAGCTCCAGTTCGATGGTAGAGGCTGGCGAATCCGAGCCAAAGAGCAAACATCTTGGACCCCATTTATGTATAGCTGGTTCCAGCACCGAGGTCCCGGTGCGTAGAGAGGATTCGAGGTAGATGTTAAGATGCCCTTCCATCGAGGGCGCGACGTCCAACCAATAGTCGGCTGCAGCGGAGTGTCCCATGATTAGGTCAACTTTGGGGAAACGATCGGCCAGGTCGGCTAGTTGCAGTGGTAGTGAGAAGATGGGAGTACCGGTGTGAAAGTAGACTGGAATAGCTAACTTCTGGGCCACCTCGATGAGTGGGAAGACGATTTCATCGTTTATGAAAAAGCCTTGTAGTGCGGAGTTGAACTTGAGGCCATGTAGCCCCTCGCCAATGGCCCGCCTTAGCTCCTCCACTGCTCGCTCGCCATACCAAGGGTTGACTGTCGCGAAGCCAAACAGCCGATCAGGATGGTCTCTTACAGCCTGGAGGATGTAGTCATTCCCCTCCCGGTTGTATACTGTGATGTATTCCTCAACGGGACATACCACAGCCTTGTCCACACCGCAGCGATCCATTTCGCGCAGCAGTTGATTGGGCGTTTGCTGCTTGTATCGTCCTTGTCCAATGTGACAGTGAGCATCTACTATCATCAGTCCGGAAAGAATCCCTCCTAACTCTACTTTCCGCCAAATTGACGTAGGAAGTTCCACAGCGCGGAAGCACATTGCACCATATGCTGTGGATATGCACTCGCCCCCACCATATGTAGTGGTAACACCCGGAGAGATCAATCATCACCCAAAGATGATACTCGGCAGGCATCCTGCTACAAAGGGCTTATCTTACCTGAATCACTACATTTAGCGTCAGTTTTACGCAATACCACTGCATATAGTATAGCTGAGTCTATCTACTTTCCAAGTTAGCGGAAACTAAAGTCCTAATGAAGTTTGGGAGAAGCACTTCTCAAGTAACCTTAGCCTAGATTCAACACTTGGCGAAATTCAATTGGTTTGATGGGTGAGCGTGGCTATTTCCGTGCTTGATTGGCTCATTTGAGTCCCGGCCTAGCCGGGAATTTGCAGATTTGACAGCCTCTAATTTCCATGTGGGACCGAGATTTGGCAGTCTGAGCGTCTGTAGAGTGCCCCAAGCCAATAGAAATGAGTCTGGCCAAAAACCGTGGTAACAACGAGTTTAAGCTGCCTGTTTCAGCACAACGTTCTCGACCACGGGTAGGCTGTTAGGGTGAGAACCGTAGAGCCGTTGATGTTGGCACTGTCGGTGGAAATGTTGGTACGCAGCCCAGTCATCGTTGATGCGCACTGCCCGCAAATCGAGGATGGCCTGGGCGCCTGGTTTCGTCCAGCGCATGCCAGATCGCTCCATGCGGTCCTTGACCAGATGGCCGCACGTACCTTCGACAACACCGCTACTGATGGGCAACCCTCGAGCCAGGTACCGATCATAGCGCATATAGGGCAGGTTGCGTCGATGGTAGCCAATCGTTGTGTTCAGAACCTGGCATTGGGCAGGCGAGGTGGATGGGTCTTGGACCAGGCCTTCCAAGGTCTGGATGACAGCGGCTGTTTTGCCCGACAAGATTCGCAACAGTTGATCCTTCACCCAGGCCGTACGGTTGGGGTGAATCTCGCCAAAGAGCGCATTGGCCACGTCCCAGAGATACTCTGAAACGTGGATGATGTCCAGAACCAACTCGAAATCTGGAAACTTGCTGAGAATGCGTATTTGTAGGGCTTTGTCGCCATCCGTGAGTGCGGCCCGTTGTTGGATGTGACCCCCCTCGCGCTGGGCAACTCGTCTGACCAGGCGCTCCAGGGCAACGTCCTCGCCTTGGAGTGTGGCTCGGACTTCTTTACCGACGGGAACAGGGCGCTGAGCCTGAGTTGAGATTCGCTCGGCTTCCTTGTCCCTTTCCATGTCGCGCATGAGCGCGTCAGTCACCTGCTGGGGCGTACGCAAGTAGCGATCAATGGTGTACAGGGCGGTCACTACAGCCTCTTCCTTCTTGGTGCGCTTCTGGCCTTTGCCTCGGCGAGCAGATTGGTCCACTGGCTTGGTACGTACCATCGGTACGCGCTTACCGTCAGCCTGAATCACCAGGATGAGGCCCTCGTCCTCCGGAGACGGTCCATCTTTCTGCTCATAGAAGGCGCCTACATTAGCAGCGTCCTCCTGGACAGCCGTTTCCAAGGCCTGTTTGGAGATGGAAAGACCCAGGATGCGTTTCAGCATTGTATTGCTCTCGTCGTACGATTCAGTGGTCGTGCAATACTCGGCCCAGTCCCGTAGCAAATCCGAATAACAACGCACAGGCAGACTCAACGCAGCATCCAAAGGACAGACCCCTTTCTGCCCCAGCGAAAGGTGGGTGTGGTGCGGAAGTACAGCAAAGGCCGCTACGGTCGCCATGGGGTGGAATGGTTCGCCTATGCCCTGCTGGGGCCCATCACATCGCCGCTGCCTCAAATCAATCAGGACTATCGCCTGCGATTTGGTATCGAATCCAGCTACCGCTTGATGAACCGGGTTCGTGCCCACACCAGTTCCCGCAGCCCAGGCCTGCGTTTGATCTTCGTCGGGGTCGCCTTGAGATTGGTCAACATCTGGGTCTTTCTCAAGTGGGCCTACCTGGGATACCCCAGACGTGGCGGCCGGCAGGTTCAGTCGCACCTCTTTCCCATTGACAATGTTTAAGCAGTTCTTACTTGAAGCACTCAAGGATATCTACGGAGCTGTACGCTCCGTGTCCCTGCCCCAAACCGTTCCTGTAGCACGGGGTAGCACATGACTTTTCCCATGTACTGATACTGATACTTGGTCGTCTGGCCCGGATGACTTGGTTTGCCCGAATATAACGTTTGGGTTAGGAGGTGTAAGGCCCTTCGGGCCTGAACGAGCCTCTCCAAGAGCCTTCTATCACGTAACTGGGCGTTCCAGCGCTTCGTGGGCTCAGTGAGCGACTGCAACACAAGGCCAACATTTGAGTCCATCAATCAGACAGGCCAGTCCCAATTACTGGATGCTAGTGCTTGGATCAGCGGAAGGACCAAATTCTCGCCTCAAAGGTGCTGAAACTTGTGAGGGTTTCCAGGCTACTTCCGTTGGGGTATCGAGTTCGAGACAACGATCAGGGCATTCTGCTCACCTCATCTCAGGAAGCTGTAGTTGTGCAGTAGCTTGCAGTAAACACTCCAGTGCGCCGGAGGCGTGCTGAAGTGCGTACTACAAGTATGGTGAACCCGCGGAGCTCACTCTTCAACCCTGGCCAGGGTGATAATCTTGGCACCAGTGTTGCGCACATCCCTAGCCATTTCCGCAAAGCCCTCCACATTCTCTGTCATTATGGCAAAGACACAGTGCGGGACCCAGCCAGCTGGCAAGAGCATACGAGCCCCTCGCCCGTAGATCACAGAGATGTTGTAGACCTCTGGGTGAGTGCCAAATTCGATGTTGGCAGGGAAGTAATGCCACAGAACATCGCCTGCCTGTGGAAAAACCTCCAAGTTCTCGTCAGGCAAGGCCTTGGCATCAAAGATTTGGCACTCCTTGGGCAAAGGCAAGTTAAGCTCCGGTCCGGCGAGAGTAGCATGCTTCGCTAGGATGTCGACTGGGTTTTCCAGCGCCTTCCAGATTACCCTGCAGGTCTCTGGGGCTCCATCTTCTAGAAGTCGAGCAACGCTTCTAACCCCGTTCTCTTTCCATGTAAAGGATATCTTATGTGCCATACCAGCTCCTGTTCGGTGTAAGCTGCTAAGTTTCAGGTCAACTTCACAAAACGTCCAGTACGAGATGACTCATAGAGACACTCGATGATCTGCATGTTAACTAGCCCCTCGATCCCAGGCACGGGAGATTCACCATCTGTCTCGATGCATGTAGCGAAGGCATCCAGCAGGGCGATATGAGTGCTCTGCTCTGTACGATAGCGCTCCCAACCCTCACCTACATTCCAACGCAGTTCTCCCCCGGACTGCTTATGGTTGATGGGAGAGGATATCATTACTCCCTTTTCCCCATATACCTCTACGACGTTGACTGCAGATTGATCCCAGTCCGGTGACGAGAAATGGCTGGTGATGACAGCATGCATACCATCTTCAAACTTGAGAATCATGGATGACGTATCATCAACTGGGCCATTGAACATGAAGTTATCGGCAAACCCTCCAACCTCGACCACCTTTCGGCCCAGCAGGAACCGCAGCGTGTCAATACAATGGGAGGCGGTGTCCATGACAGTGCCTCCGCCGCTCTGAGCAGGATCATACCGCCAGTGCTCAAGGCTGTAGGGATAATATTGGGTAAACTGAATGCGTGCTGCGCACAATCTGCCTAGCAAGCCATCGGCCAGCAATTGTTTCATTTTCTGGTGAAGGCCATTGAAGCGCTGATAGAAGCAGACCATCAGCTTGACGTTTCTTGCTTCACAGGCGTCGATCATTTCTTGACACTCCTTGACGGAGACAGCCATTGGTTTCTCGACCAGGACGTGCTTGCCTGCTTCCGCTGCCCAGATGGTCTGGTCATGGTGGGGACCGATGGGCGTTGCAATGTAGACGGCATCCACCTCATCATCATTGAGCACTTCGTCAATAGTGCCAAAGTACTTGGGAACCTCATATTTCTCCGCATACTCTCGCGCTTTGTCCATGTTGCGGCGCATGAGACTGACCAGGTTCGATCCTGACGCGTCAATCATAGCCTGGGCTGTGCATTTGTCGGCGATGGCGCCGAAACCGATGATGCCCCAATTGATTGTCATTTTCAGACCTCCTTTTTTCTTTTTGTTAACGACTAAATTGAAAACGGATTCACAGATGGGCCAGCCGGGCAGGTTTGGTGCTTTCCTGCAGGACAAGTGCCGCGGCACCAATCGCCTCGGCGTCTTCTTTCAACTTGGAGAGGACGATCTGGGCTGTGGAAGCCGGGAGGGAGAGAGCTCGCTGATGCACCGTCTCCCGAATAGAATCTAGAAACACTTGGCCAAAACGAGCCACTGGACCACCAACTATGACCATCTGTGGATTGATCAAGTTCAGCAGATCAGCAATAGCGATACCCACGTATTCTCCTGTCTCATGGATCACGCTCAGCGCAAGCTCATCTCCTTGGGATGCAGCCTGATCAACCATCTTGGCAGTGATTGACTCCAGATTATCTCCCGCCCAATCGGTCAGTATCGTAGGGTTGCCAGCTTTTATCAGAGCAATAGTATGTCGGGCAATGGCTGGCCCGGAAGCTATCATCTCTAGACATCCTCGATTACCACATTTGCAGAGGGGACCATCTCGCTGCAATGTGATATGTCCAATCTCACCTGCGGTATGGCTCACCCCTGCAAGTAACTCTCCTTTGATAACTATACCGGCGCCGATGCCGGTGCCCACGTGAATGTAGACCAGGTCATCCACGCCCTGGCCTACTCCATACCACCGTTCACCGAGGACTGCCGCCTTAGGCCGGTCTAATACGTAAACAGGGCAATCAAGACGCTCTGCCAACAGATCTCGCAGGGGGACATCCCGCCAGACGAAGTGAGTGCTGAAGCGGATTATGCCCAGGTCAGAGTTCACCAAGCCGACCACTGCGATTCCACAACCAAGCCAGGTCTTCCTTCTTCTATTCCTTAGCAATTCTTTAATGGTAGAAGCAACGGTGTCAACCACGTCGGTCACTTCATGCCCGGATACAGGTAAAGTGCTTCGGTGTAGAGGCTCGCACCGTAGGTCCACCAATACTCCACGGCACATCTCTGCATCTATCTCGATCCCGCAGGCAACTCTGGCTGCATTCTTGAACTGCAACAAAATCGGCCGGCGTCCTCCTTGTGTTCCTGCAGAACCGCTTCCACTCTCAAAGACCAGTCCTTCGTCGAGCAGATTTGATACGATTACTGATATGGTGGACTTGCTCAGGCCCACTTTTTCCGCAATCTCCACACGCGAGATGGGTGATTCATCCATGAGAAGTTGCAATACTCTAGCTCGATTTCGTTGTCGGATCTCATTGGACATTGTCTGCCTCGATTTCTTCTCTAAAGCATGAACAGGTTCTTGGCGTTCTCATAAAGCACCATTTCCCTTTCTCGCTCGGTGATATCGGCCTCCATGATCACGGCCTTCTGCATGAAAGCGTTTCCCTCTGTCATACCGCTGCCGAAGAGGATGCGGTTAGCACCCAAGATGCGGACTCCGGTGCGGATTTTGTCGTCAAGGGCGTGGCTAGAGCAAGTGTCGATCCAGATTTTGTCCACCTCTTTGGCAGCATAGATTGCCTCCATATAGCCAGGCCCGGCCATGTGAGCTGTGATAATTCTCAGATTGGGGTATTTCTTCGCTATCTCAGTGACATAGATCGGAAGGCTGTAAGCCCTGGGGTTACCATGCTCAGCGATGTACCAAGTATGGCAAAAAAGGACCTTATCGTAGTGAACAAGTAGCTCCCACATAGGGTCGTTCTGGGGTGCATTGGGCTTCAGCCGTGAGTATCCAGGGTGATATTTGACCCCGACGAATTGATCTAGAGGTAGGTACTTCTCCATCTCGGCCATAGAGATTTCCGGGTAGTGGCCGTTGACATAGACATATCCCCGCAGGTTGTCGTACGGAGCAATGTCACTGGCCATATCTCTGTTTCCCTGGACAAAGTCATAGTTGATGCCCATGGCTGGCATGAGCATAGCGATCTCTATTTCCAGCGCTTTCATGTAGCGCTGTACCCCCTCGACATCTACGTCACCGATAGCAAAACCCCATTTGCCATCATAGTATACCTGTGCATCAATGCACTTCATAGATCCACCCCCAGGATGCGTTGAATATTGCCGCTCAAGATCTTCTGCTTCACCTCATCCGTTGCCGGAGCATTGGTGACCTGGTCCATAGCCGCTGACATGAACTTCAGGGGAGCATACGACCCGTAGAGTATCTGATCTGAGCCGGCTTCCCTCGCTAAAACCTCCACCCAGTCCACCGTACACATGCGGTGCGATTCGATGAAAAAGTTGGGATGGTCCTGCATCATAACGATCAGATTGCCATTCTGGACGCCAGCAGGCCCTTCCATAATCACAGGCCCATCAACACGAGATGCCAATCGCTCCAAGGCACCGATTCCGACTTGGGCAGACATCATCAAAGCTACTCCGCTGGCAGCAAGCGTCCGATCGAGCAAACGGCAGAAACAGGGATCATCGGGCGTCCATTCCTGGTACTCGGGGAAGAAACGGAATACCTTAACTCCCAGGTCTATCTGCCTCTTCACTTCGTCTATGCACCCGAAGTAGCGAAGCGGATTGATCGTAGCCACCGGGATCAATTGCGGGAACTTACTACAGGTTGCATGTGTCTCCTTATTGCCATCTAGATAGTTGGAGAAAATCCCCTGAGCCGAGAGAGTCAATGCTTTCTGCACTTCCCACTTCTCCATGAGACGGGCCAATCGCTCCAGGCTGATGTCAGCGTGCATCCTTGGCCAGAACCCAAATACAGTGTTGGCGTCAATCACGTCGAACGTTCTGTTTCCCATTCTCCATGCCTCCTCAGTAGACAATGTCGCCTATCTCTAGTGATCTCCTCCCAATCTCCAGTAACCGTTCCTTGGTTATGGTTCCATCTCCCATGACATCGGTGATGAGCTCTACGCTGAAGGAACTTCCAGCCGGAACTGGGATCCGGTCCGGCACTATGTCCAGGTGCAAATCAATCCACATACTGCATACCAGAGCGCTCATCTTCACATCGGGAGGTGAGGGGTTCTTGACCAGAGTAAGGACGTTGCCCCGGTCGCTGGCATGGAAGGCGAAGAAAGCTCCATCGCTGAACTCCCACCGCTCCAGAGTCTCACCATGCGCCTTTGTTGGTACATTGTGGATGCGACCTTGCTGATCCAAATGAAGAACGTGAGTGTAGTGCCAGGCCCGGTCATCCGACGTATCAAATGGAAAGAGATCGTAGAATTGGAGACGTGGAGGATACCAGTCGCTGGTGACGGTGAACTTGCAGGTCAGGGTGATCCTGGTGACGTCTTCCCTGAAGGGGACAGTGACCTCATACTCTGAGCGCGCCCGATCGGAGAAGGTTCCAGTACTGTAGCGGAAACGTACGGAGTACGGGCCGTTCTCCAACAATTCGAAGCCGCGCGGTTGATTCACCGCATGGAAAGGACTGTGGAGGGGACACGTGTCCCAGTGGAGGGGCCAGAAAGAAACCGCTTCCTCTGCTTTGCCCGGCCCGTAGATGTGGCGTGCCATGGCATCGCGCAACGAGAACTCCAATAGACCCCGCCCAGGGCTGTGACTGGCGAACAGAATCACACTTTGGACATCATCCCACATCTGGTACGAGGCGTTGATCCCTAGTCCCTCCTCCAGGATCACGACTTTCTCTCTGTCCCGTGCAAGTTGGGTGGTATAGATCGCTTCATCGGCCGGCGCATGGGAACTGAGAAGCAAGGGAACCTGAGGATCGTCGGTCCTGCCTCCCTCCGATATGATGTGCGGAATGACTTGCTCTCCGTCTTCCCTGAGTGTGATGCCGCCAACGCCCTGTAGTTTGTAGAACCGCAGCCGGATCTGACGCTCCTCCGCGTCAGGGGGCAGGATAATCTCTACCCTCTTAGGATCATCCTTGGTAATTTCATAGCAGCCTTCGATCTCGTCATAGCAGCGTAGTCGTCCCCCTTTCACCGGGAAGCTGAGGGGCTCCTGATGCCAGCGCATGCGCTGATGGAGGGCCTCCTCGTCCTGGGAAGCGGCAATGACCAGCAGGGCTCGCAACTCCTTTCGCACACTGTGGGTGAGCCTGCCATCCCTGAACCAATAGAGGCGGGTGCAAATAGTCTCATGTTCGTTGACATAGCCACTTCTTACCTTTAGACCACTGCTCTCGTCATATCTCCAGCCCATGGCATCCATGTGATCCGTGTCATAAAGACTGAGCTGCAGATCCCATTGATCGGAGAACGGTGGCCACTTCTCATAGTTGGGGCGTTCCAAGGGCCGATAGTCCAGATGGGGGTTGAACAGCCGTCCCCTGTCAGCTCGCCAATAAGCAGCAATCTTGCCGGCCTTACCGTCCTTGAGCATCAGGTACTTACCAGGCAACACGTGGCCGAAGGGGACAAAAGCCCCAGTCCTGCACTTGGATAGGGAAAGCACTCTTGGGGGCGAACTACCAATCTCCACTTGCGCCTCCGACGAGGGTGACAGGAATTCTATCTCCAGCCAGGCAGCTTCCACCCAGGGGTGAGAGACGGGATCCACCATCCGTAACCCTACACTGAGGAACACCTCGCCATCGGCATAAATCCAGGTCTCCTGCATGCCATCGCCGTGATAGTGCCCCAGGTCATCATAGAGCAGGTAGAGAGTCCGTAACCCGATGCGCTCGGGTCCCAGATCCAAGATGGTGAATTGAGGTGCACCGTCGTTGGCCTGGCGTAGCGTCACGGTCTGGCTGCAATCTGCAGCAGTGGGATCATTGGTGCAGGGAAGCTGCACGCCGGTGCCCAACACTACTGGAAGAGTCTTGCCTGGCACACCGTATCGCAGTTCTAACAGACCACCGCCGCAGGCGCTCCACCGTGCCGTTACATCTCCGATGCGCCCAACAAGATACTGGTCTTCTCGGGAGATAAGCCCAAATGGTTTCGGTCGAGTAGACATCTTAATCTCCTTTCGATTTGATGCCCCTCACAGAACCGTACGTGCGGATTCCCTCATACGGCTCTTCGGGTACGCTTCCTCAATACGAGGATAGAGTGTATATCGAGTGGTATATCTTGGGTTGCGGAAGTGGATTGTACGCCAGGAATCTCAAGTACTTGTCAAAACTCATGCTCTTCCTTTGACTCCGACGATTCATCCACTTGCATGCCAGCTTGAAGGCAAGCCGATAGAATCTCCTGAGGGCGGGGTAGTTCCCACTTATCCCATAGTAGCGATAGTGCCCCACCAACTTCCGCTGAAGCACCTTCCACCACTCTTTCAACTCAACCGAGTTGCGGATTCGCTTCAGCCACCCATTCAATTCCTTCGCCTTCTGGCGAAACCTCTGGCTCGCCGTCTTGTGCCCCATCTTGAATGCCCCCCGGCGCGTCTTGTCGCAGTTGTGCGTGAAACCGAGAAAGTCGAAGGTCTCTACCTTCTTCCCCTCTCGTTGCGCCTTCTGCCACACGTATCGTCCAAAGGCGATGATGCGTGATTTCCTCTCTAAGACGCGTAGCCCAAACTTCGCTAACCGCTCCTTCAGCATCTCGCCGAAAGTGTGGGCTTCCTTCTCGCTCTGGAAACACACCACATGCCAGTCGGATGAGGTGCTTGCCACCAGTTTCCCAGTGGTGCTACCCCCATCCGCTGGCCCGAACCCGGCGTGAACCTTTCGATTCACCGTGGCTCTCCATCCGACCTAACAACACCGTGGTGTGCGCTGCGCAAGCTCCTTCTGGATTTTCAGGATTTGTGTCGTATCCACGACTAGAGGTGCATTCCAAAGGTTTTTAGGCATTGAGGTAAAAGTCGCACGTTAACAATCCAAGACAGCTTCAGCCCAGGC
>CAZEBW010000078.1:0-16924 GCA_964510205.1 uncultured Anaerolineae bacterium | reverse complement strand
AGGAAACGTACTCGTGGCAACATGAATAACGCGCCTCGTGCCTACTTCACACCTGATTATCGGCCAGCAGAGGTACGTTAGTTTGAGAGAAAGGGGGCTAGGATTTGAATGATTTAACGCAGCCCGATGGACAGAAATCCGCTCTTGCTCGGCTCTGAGAGAAAAGCACGGCAAGGTTTCTGCGTCCCCACGCAATGTAGTCAAGACCTCTCCGCTGCTAGTAGAGACGAGCGCTATCGAAGAATAAGGAGGCTCACAATGATAAGCCAAGCGTTACTCACTTTGAAGACGATCATCACTCACACACTATCAAGAAAGAAGACATCAAGAACTGAACTGCCGCCCTACAAATCCCCGCTGCTGTTAATGGTTTCGGCACTTTTGATCCTGAACAGCACAGCGCCATCCTTGGCGCAACACCAGCAAGTGTCGGGTCAAAGCTATCTCATTGCCTCCACTTGGGAGCTAGCGAATTCCGACTGGGGACAAATGACTATCTTTGGAGCCAATAGCACCGATTATGCCGGCTATGCCACCGCCAGCGGAGACGTTAACGGCGACGGTTTAGATGACGTCATAATCGGGGCCTACCGAGCCAACGGGCCAGACGCCCGACGCAAATCCGCTGGCCGTGTCTATGTAGTCTTTGGTCCGGCCGATATCTACGGTACGGTGGACCTCGCTTCCCACGCTGACGTCGTAATCTATGGAGCTGACTCTTATGACTACGCCGGCAGCGCCGTGGCCAGTGGCGATGTGAACGGTGATGGATACGACGACATCATCCTTGCAGCCGAATGGGCTGACGGGCCGGACAATAGACGCGTCGAATGCGGTGAGGTACACATCGTTTTCGGCTCAAGCTCTATCGCCGGCGATATAGACCTGAGAACCCAGACTGACGTTGTCATGTACGGCCCCGATATCCGTGACCAAATCGGCACCTCTCTGGCCACCGGCAATGTAAACGGCGATCAGTACGCCGATATCGTTATCGGAGCTGAGTGGGCCGATGGACTAGGCCCAGGTCATAGGCGTGAGGATGCCGGTGAAGCCTACGTGATACTAGGATCGGATTCCCTGCCTAGTACTATGGAGATGCTCAGTCACGCTGACAAGATCATCTATGGTGAGGAAAAGCGAGATCATGCTGGTCACTCCGTAGCCATTGGTGATCTGAATGGCGACGGGCACGGAGACACCATCGTCGGAGCTATGTGGGCCGACGGACCACAAAACCAGCGCCATCAAGCTGGCGGAGCCTATGTGGTGCTAAGTGGGGAAAGTTCTGACACCAGAATATACGACCTTCGCACCCAATCCGACCTGACCATCTACGGCGCTGATACTCAAGACCGCGCCGGCATGTCAGTAACCTGCGGAGACGTCAATGGCGACGGCTACGATGACCTACTCGTAGGAGCCGGTTATGCCGATGGTCCAAATAACAGGCAACCCTGGGCTGGCGAGGTACATGTGGTTCTGGGCTCGGATTCCATCTCTAACACTGCAGACCGGAAATCGCTAGACCTGCGAACAGAAGCCGATGTCAGCGTTCATGGAAGCGATAGAGGCGATCGAGCCGGAGCTGCCATCGCAACCGGCGACGTGAATGGCGATGACTGCGACGACATCATTGTCGGGGCAAGCTTCGCAGAAAGCAAGGCCGGTGCAACAAGTGTGGTTATGGGCTCTCCAGATATCGCAGGCACCTTAGATCTGACCATCGAAGGCGCCCTAACTATCCGGGGCACTGATGCCGGAGACCAGGCCGGCGTCTCGGTAGCCAGCGGCGACGTGAATGGTGACGGCTATGCTGACATCGTTATAGGAGCCACCTGGGCCAATGGACCTGACGGGACACGCACGAGATCTGGCGAAGCTTACGTAATCTCCCCGCAAGTGGATCTATCTGTAAGCTATGCGGTCGCACCACCGGCTTACGCCATCCCAGGGGCAACGATCACTTACGACCTGGTCTACTCCAACAATGGAGCGGCCACGGCCCACGATGTCCTGATCGCCGACCTTGAAACCCCAGGATTGACAACCCTCCGGGCTACCTGCGACGAAAAAGTAACGAACTGCACGGAGCCCAACCCTCAGGGCTGGCAGATTGATAAACTAAACCCAGAAGAGTCGGGAGTGATCACAGTCGTAGCTGAGGTCAGTTCTGAACTCTCGAACAATGTGGTCATCACCAATACCGCCAAGATCTCCAGCAAGGGCATGGAGGTCATTCCCGCTAACAACACCAGCACTATGGCTGTTACCGTTGGTTCTTCGGCTTACAGCATCTTGGCCGAGGCCAATCCAACCAGAATAGTTGCAGATGGTGTTTCTACCTCTACCATCACTGCTTACGTAGCCGACGAGAATGGGAATCCCATAGCCGATGGCACACCAGTTTCCTTCAGTACTAACCTCGGTCATTTCCCAACTGACCCCTACGTCACTACTACGACCGATAAGAAGGCGACGGCCATACTTGTCTCCAGCACCCAAGTGGGCACGGCTACCGTCACCATCAGTGCCGGCACGGAGTCTGAAACGATCACTGTCGAATTCACTGGAGCGATAGAGAACCTAGGCACCGGTGAATGGTATAACAGCATCAACACAGCCGTCAGCGAGGCACGGTACGGTGACACCATTATCGTCAACCCCGGCACGTACAACGAGACCATCAGCATGAAGAGCGGCGTGAAGATCTACGGAGCCGGGGCTGAAGTAACGATAATCAGCGGCGATGGTTCCGGCCCGGTGGTTACGGCCAGCGGAGTCGAAATCATGGACAACGCCGTCATCTCCGGCTTCACCATCAAGGGCGGCAGCGCCGACCACGGAGGCGGCATCTACATTGATAACGCCTCCCCGACGGTGGAGAACAACTTCATCATCAACAACTCAGCAACGTTCTTTGGTGGCGGGATATGCATTGCAGGTGGCTTACCCAACATCTACAATAACTTCATCGTTAGCAACTCGGCGGAGGTCTTTGGCGGCGGCATATACATAGCCAGAGGCTCACCCACCATTGCTAACAACACCATCTTCGGCAACTCAGCAACTATCTTCGGAGGCGGCATCTTCAACTTGAGTGGCACACCCATCATCGGCAACAACATCATCGTCAAGAACACCGCCCTCGCATCTGGCGGTATCCACAACCACCATGGAGCGCCCATCAATGACTACAACAACGTCTGGGATAACATCCCGGATGACTACTACAATGTAACTCCGGGATCCCATGATATCCATACAGATCCTCTGCTAGACGACTCGCCGGACGGCAGCTACCGCCTGCTAATGAACTCTCCCTGCATTGACGCCGGAGACCCGGGTACGCCGCCAAGCACCGACCTAGATGGCGACCCCCGCCCCACTGATGGCAATGACGATGGCCAGCCTGTGGCTGACATCGGTGCTGATGAGTTCTCTGGTGATAGTCTGCCATTCCGCTCTACCCCGATTCCAGGCCAGTCACCCAACGCTGGCTCGTAAACACTTAGACAAACACCGCACTCTGAAACAAAGGAGGGCGCCCTGGCCTAAACGGCCAAAGGGCGCCCTCCTTTTTGCATTTAGCCGATTGGAGTTATGGACAGTCTCCAGTTGGCAAAGATGGGCAAAGGTTGTATAATGGCAATAGGTAACGAGGCAACGAGGAACGAGGCAATGAGGCAACAAGTAACGAGGTCAGTGCAAACACTAAAAAGTCTACTCAGGAAAAAGGCCGTAAAGGTTGCCCTGGGCATTGTCCTGGTCATCGTCCTGGTGAAGCCAACCCAGCCTGCGGTCCCCCTGGGGCCACAGCAAAAAGTAGTGACCGTCAACGCTAAGCTGGGCGTTCACACCCGCCTGACCGACGAGGTGGAAGAGTGGAAGATCAAGCAGACGCTGGTGATGGTGCGACAGATGGGAGCGCCGTGGATCGTGGAGTACTTCCCCTGGGCCTACTACGAAGCGAAAAAAGGACACTTCGACTGGAGCCACCCCGACGTGGTGGTAGATCATGCCCGGACTCAAGGGCTGACGGTGATTGCCCGGCTGGGCTTCGTCCCCGAATGGGCGCGCCCTGAGGGCTCCATCACGTCCTACCTCGATGAGGAACATTATGACGACTTCGGCGACTACGTTCACGCCTTCGTGTCCCACTTCCAGGGCCGCGTCCAGCACGTCGTCATCTGGAACGAGCCCAATCTCAGCGCGGAGTGGGGGTATCGGCCCGTGGACCCCGAGGGCTACACCGAACTTCTCAAAGTGGCCTATGCCCGGGCCAAGGAGGCCGATCCTCAGGTACAGGTGCTGGCCGGGGCCCTGGCTCCGACCCTGGCTCCAGAGGGCGACCCAGAGGGCCTGGACGACCTGGTCTACCTGCAGCGGATGTACGACGCTGGGGCTAAAGACTACTTCGACGTCCTGGCCATCCACGCCTACGGTTGGACGTTTCCCCCCGACGATCCCCCGGCGGCGGACAAGGTCAACTTCGCCCGCGCCGAGCTCCTCCGTCAGGTGATGGTGGCCAATGGCGACGAGGACAAAACGTGCATGATTACCGAGGGCGGCTGGAACGATCATCCCCGCTGGACGAAGGCCGTGCGTCCCTATCAGCGCATCGAGTACAGTATCCGCGCCTACGAGAAGGCCCTGGAGTGGGACTGGTGCCAAGCCGTCTGCCTGTGGGCCTTTCGCTATCCTCGGCCAGCCAAGGGCTACGCTGACTACTTCACCTTTGTGACTGTGGATTTCGTTCCTAAGCCCATCTACCTAGAAGTGCAGAGATACGCGCGGGGTGACAGGGAATGAGAAAACTGGTAGGAAAATGGCGCGCACTTCTGACAGCCCTGGCCCTGATAGCCACCGCTTTGGCTACCGGGTTCGTGCTAACACAGTTAGACAGAGAGAAAGACGAGACCTGGGCCCGCATCCAGCAGGAAGGGGTAATGCGAGTGGGGATGGACGCCAGTTGGCCGCCCTTTGAGTACATTGACGAGGCCACAGGCCAGATCGTCGGCTTCGACGTTGATCTGGCGCGGGCCATCGGGCAGCGACTGGGCGTCGAGGTGGAGTTGGTCAACGTGGGCTTCGACAGCCTCTACGACGCCCTCTACGTGGGCCGATTCGACGCCATCGTTTCGGCCCTGCCCTACGATCCCCTGCTGCTCGGCGACGTAGCCTATTCCATCTCCTACTTCAACGCCGGGCAGGTGTTGGTGGTGCGGTCCAGCGAATCAGCGAATCAGCGAATCGGCGAAGTGAATAACTTAGCTGGGAAGAAGGTGGGAGTAGAGTTCGCGTCAGAAGGGGATGTCGTGGGTAGGCGGCTGCAGAAACAGATTGAGGATTTAAGCCTGGAGAACTACATGGCTCCCCAGAACGTGTTGTCGGCTCTGCAAGAGGGCGAGGTGGAGGCGGCCATAGTGGATGCGGTCTCCGCCTACCAGTTCATGGCTGCTGAGGGGGGCGTGCAGGTGGTGGGCGACCCGCTGACCGATGAGCTGTACGTCGTCGCTGTGCGGCTGGACAGCCCCCTGCTTCTGAAGGCCATCAACGAAGCGCTGGTGGAGATGAGGGAGGACGGCGCGCTGGAAAGATTTCGGGAGAAATGGTTCCAAAACGTGAGCGATTGACCTCAAGCACAGAGTGTGCTAGAATAAGCACAACGCATCGGTGTATCAAAGGGACTTATGATGGACCAACTGCTACTGAAAGACAAACTGCAAACCCTCCCCACCAAGCCCGGCGTCTACCTGATGAAGGACGAAGGGGACCAAGTGATCTACGTGGGCAAGTCGGTGAACCTGAGGCACCGGGTGCGCTCCTATTTCCAGGCTTCGGCCAGCCACTCTCTCAAGCTGCACCGCCTGATCTACCACATCGCCGATTTCGATTTCATCATCACCGACTCGGAGATCGAGGCCCTCATCCTGGAGTGCAACCTGATCAAGGAGCACCGCCCCAAGTACAATATCCGCCTCAAGGACGATAAGCGCTACCCCTACATCAAGATCACCTGGCAGGAGGATTATCCGCGCGTCATCGTCACCCGCCGCATGGAACGCGACGGCGCTCGCTACTTCGGGCCCTTCACCGCCGTCTGGGCCGTCCGCCAAACTCTGGACACGCTGCGCAAGCTATTCCCCTATCTGACCTGCAAACGCGAGATCACCGGTCAAGACACACGGGCCTGCCTCTACTATCACATCGGTCGCTGCGCGGGGCCTTGCATCGGCGCTGTCTCCAAGGAAGCGTACCGCGCCCTGATTAACCGCATCTGCCTGTTCCTGGAGGGCAAGGCCGAGGAGATCGTGGCCGATCTGCAAGCCCAGATGACCTCGGCAGCCGAGGCGCTGGACTTCGAACGGGCCGCCGACTTTCGCGACCAGATCGAGGCCGTGGAGAGAGTCACTAAGCAACAGAAGATCGCCCTGGCGGTGGGACAAGATGAGGACGTGATCGCCCTGGCCCGAGAGAACGACGACGCCTGCGTGCAAGTGTTCTTCATCCGACAGGGCAAGCTCATCGGCCGCGAATACTTCGTTCTGGACGGCACCGCCGAGGAAGACGAGGCCCAGATTGTGGCTTCCTTCGTCAAGCAATTCTACGACGAAGCCGCCTACGTGCCCATGAAGATTCTTTTGCCCGCCAGCATCGAGGAGCGCATCGTCATTGAGGCCTGGCTGAGGAGTAAACGAGGCAATGGCGTGAAATTGCACGTGCCAAAGCGTGGCCGGGAGAAGGAATTGGTGCAGATGGCGACTGAGAACGCGGCTGAGACCCTGGCCAGCCTACGGGCTCAATGGACGGCCGACGAGGGGAGAAGCGTTGAAGCCCTGGCCCAACTGCAACAGCACCTGGGCCTGGAGGAGGCGCCCACCCGCATCGAGGGCTACGACGTCTCCAACATCCAGGGTACAGCAGCCACGGGCAGCATGGTGGTCTTCGTCAAAGGCGTGCCCCGCAAAAGCGATTACCGACGCTTCAGAATCCACACGGTGGAAGGGGCGGACGACTACGCCATGATGCAAGAAGTGCTGCGCAGGCGATTTAAGCGAGCGAAGCGGCGAAGCGGCCACGAGAAGAGGAAAGGAGCCGACGTTTGGACCATTTTGCCCGACCTGATTGTCATTGACGGCGGCAAGGGGCAACTTAACGCTGCCCTGGAGGTGCTGGACGAACAGGGCCTGAAAGATGAGGTCCCCATCATCGGTCTGGCCAAGAAGCAGGAAGAGGTATTTCTGCCGGGCCGCTCTCAGCCCTTGATCCTGCCCCGCGATTCGCAGGGCCTCTACCTCCTGCAGCGCATCCGCGATGAGGCCCACCGCTTCGCCCTCGGCTACCACCGCAAGCTGCGCGGCAAAAAGAGCCTGACCTCGATTCTGGAAGAGATCCCCGGCATCGGTCCCAAGCGCCGCCAGGCTTTGCTCAAGCACTTCGGCTCCATCGAGGCCATTCGCCAAGCCTCTGTCGAGGAGCTAACCGCCGTCAAGGCGATGACCAGAACAGCAGCGCAGGCAGTCAGAGACAACCTGTAATGACACTCGCCCCCAAAGTGAAATACGCCTGATGCGCGTTTGCAGTTGACAATTCGAGCCAAATGACGTATAATATAGTCACGTGAGTTGGCACTCCCGGCTACGCCCGAATTGAGGCAACGCAAATACATAGTGTGCCTCAATGACGAACAAAACCTAAATGGAGATAGGGAAAAAGAGTTTCCTCAATGTCTATTGAGGAAATGCCAAGGATCTAGCAACCGCACTTTGCGGGCTAACACGAGAAACGTGAGCGGATGCTAGCCCAATTTCGCAATATAATGCGAAATCTCCAGATTCTTGATCTGGAGTAAGCGATTTCAGAAATCTCTGTTGCTACCCTCAAAGGCGTTCAGGAGGAGGAAACGGAGATTTTTGTTTGCCCCGCGATTCTGGGGGCTGTTGGTTAGTTTTGCAGGGGAGGAGGTGAGCGATGACCAATGACCGTCAAGCTGAGACGTGGTGAATCTCAAGAAGGTCTACTCAAGCGATTCCGAAAGAAAGTCGGCAAGTCGCGCATTCTCAGTGATGTACGCAAGAAGAGATGGTTCATATCCAGAAGCGAGCTGCGCCGCAAGAAGAAAAAGAAGGCTATCCGAAAGGCCAAGCGAAAGCTAGCCAAGAAGAAAAGTAACCAACGATGGTAACAATGAGCACTCTGGGAAGAGTCTCTTTGTAACAATAAGGAGAGGGGTGAAAACAGAATGCCCAAGATGAAGACTCATCAGGCCACGGCCAAGAGGTTCAAGATCACTGGCTCTGGCAAGATTCGAAGGAGAAAACAAGGCCGCTGCCACCTGCGTCGCAAGAAGGCCAAACGCACCAAACGAGAATACCGCAAGGACCTTCCTGTGAGCAAGGCCGATGAAAAACGAATCAGAAGGCTGTTAGGCATATAGCACACACTGGCTGACCTTCAGCCTCAACCAATCACAACCTATTGGCAGAGGCGGCTCCCGCGCCGGCGTGTCCCGATCATTCGATGGGCTTACCGCAACTAGCCTGTCGAGAGGCGTAGCCGGGACGCACGGCTGGGGGACGCTCTGCCTTCTAATAGAGATATACTCAAGATAAGATATGGAAGAGTTCGAGCTGCACGAGCAACCGAATAAGGCCCAATCGCTGCTAGACGAGGCAGCAGAGCGAGGATATGTCACCCTCAACGAGATAATGGAAGTCTTCCCCAAGGCAGAGGAGGATCTAGATCAGCTACAGAACCTCTTTGCCCACCTCTATGATCAAGATATTGACGTTTACGACACTGAGGAGGATGCCGAACCAGAAGAGGAAAAGGTAGAAGAGGAAGCGAGCAGCCAGAGAGGTGACGATAACGTCTTCGACTTGAGCAACATCGCCGCCGACGACACCATTAGCCTGTATTTCAAAGAAATGAGTCGCGTCCCTCTCCTGTCGCGCGAAGAGGAGATAGAATTGGCCAAACAACTGAAGCGCGGGCAGGAATCACGACGCCAGTTGGCCCGAAATGGCCACGATCCCCAGGAGAGATCAAGATTGGAACACCTGATCAAGATCGGAGAACGGGCGCGCCGCCACCTCATCAAGGCCAACACCCGTCTCGTGGTCAGCATCGCTAAGAAATACAGAGGGCATGGCGTGCCTTTCCTGGACCTGATCCAGGAGGGCAACTTGGGCTTGATGAGAGCCATTGATAAGTTCGACTACCGGCGGGGCAACAAGCTCAGCACCTATGCCACCTGGTGGATCAGGCAATCCATCAGCCGCGCTCTGGCCGAGCAGGGCCGCAACATCCGCATCCCCATCCACATGAGCGATCGCATCAGAAAGCTCTACCAGGCGGCGCAAAGGCTCGAGCAGCAGCAAGGACGCAAACCCACCCCGGAGGAGATTGCCGAGGAGATGAACATCCCACCTAGCAAGGTGCGGTGGATGATGAAGGTCTCGCGTCGTCCCCTCTCCCTGGAAAGGCCCGTGGGCACAGACGGTGAAACCGAGTTGGAACACTTCATCGAAAACGAGGACACGCCTGCGCCCTCAGACGTGGCCTCGCAACATCTGCTGGCCAAGGAGATGGAAGAGGTTCTATCCGCCTTGACCCCACGCCAGGCCCGCATCCTGCGCCTACGCTTCGGCATACAGGATGGCTACAACTATACCTTACAAGAGGTGGCGGAGAGATTCGGCCTCACCCGAGAGCGCATCCGCCAGATAGAGTACCAGGCCCTCAGAAGGCTGCGTCATCCCCGCCACAGCCGCAAACTGCGAACCCACCTCACTCAGTAGATTCGCAAATCGAGTTGGCGATGCTCCTCAGTGCCAAAAAAAGCACGGAAAGCGTAATCCAAAAGGAGCGAGGCAATGTTTTCAGTTGGTGACAAAGTGGTACACAGCACTCATGGCGCGGGCATCATCACCACCAAAAAGGAAATGCAACTCACCAAGACGCCGAACAGCTACTTTGTGGTCGAGATGCCCGGAGCCGACTCAACCCTAATGGTCCCTACCGATCAGGCCGGGCAGCGCTTACGGCCCGTCTCTACGGTCACCACCCTGAACCGTCTCTTGACGGACGTATTGACACGACAGCCAACCAAGTTGCCCAAGGAGTTCAAAAAACGGGCCAAGCAGATCAATGTCAAACTGACGTCTGGAAAGATACGGCGGTGGATTGAGGTCATCAGAGACCTCAGCCACCTGAGGGAACAACGCCCCCTGTGCAAGACCGACAAGCGACGCCTGGAAAGGGCGATACAGCTTTCGGCCGGGGAGCTCGCTCTGGCCCAAGAGATTGATCGGGAAAAGGCCAGAAGCCGTCTGGCGTCCCTGGTCGAGCATTCACAAGAACTCCAAGAGCAGGGAGTAGACTCTCCCAATCATAATTGATGGCGAGGAGTTGCACACTCCCAGTTCTAGCCCCTTTCCAAGCTCCAAGCGGACGACCGTCCGCGCTTCGGACGCTGGACAATCGTCCAGCTTGAGCCAGAGACGAAGAAACAAAAAGCCCTTCAGGCTGCGATTTCAGTAGATCACGCTGTAACCTACTGGATAATCGCCCGAAGGGCTTTGTGCTTTGTCAGCAGAAGAGATCAGAGTCGCTTGTCCAACTCCCTTTTACTGCGTCTTCAACTGTTCAATGGCCTCTTGGATTTGATCGGCAGGCACATTGCCCCCCTGCTCCCCTTTGATGATGAAGAACACCGGCGCGGCAGGGAAGTTGTTCTGTTGCCCAATGCTGAAATCCTGCATTACTTTTTCCGACGTCTCGCCTTCGTCCAAGCAAGTGGCGAAGGCATCAGCATCCAGGTCCAACTCATCAGCATACTCTTTGAACACGGCCGTGACGTCCTCCAACTGGCTCCACTCATCCTGTTTCTCGAAGAGCATGTCATACATAGCACAGAAGGCGCCTTGCTTTGCAGCACATTCGGCTGCCTCGGCCGCTGTGAAGGCCTGGACATGTTCGATATTTGGAAAGTGCTTGACCACAAGCCGCAACTCGCCCGTGTCTACGTATGCTTTCTCCAGCTCAGCCCACTCCTTCAAGTAGTGATTCAGGTTCTCCGTCGACTGGAAGTCAGCGAACTCGACGAGGGCGATCTCCGCCTCCTCTGAGCCGCAGAAGGGGTCGCCGCCGTAGGTATAGCCCGGCTGATCTGGGTTGGCATCGAACATCGTCGCGCCGGGCGGCAGCGGCGTGGGCGTGGGCGGCGGATGCTCCCCGCGCAGCGCGGCCTCGATGGTCTCCTGGAACACCTCGAACGGCTGCGCGCCGGAGACGAACCAGTCGTTGATGAAGAAGGCAGGAGCACCACTCACCCCGGCCGCTTGGCCACGCTCCATATCCGCTTGAATCTGGGCGTTGGTCTCGCCCGACTCCAGGCAGGCGGCGAAATCGTCGGTATCCAGGTCGAGCGCGGCGGCGTACCCCTTGAACATCTCGGTGGAGTCCCCTTGGCTGCCCCACTCACCTACCTTCTCAAAGAGAACGTCGTGCATGGCCCAGAAGGCTTCGGCTCCCTGCTTGCCAGCGCACAGTGCGGCCTGGGCCGCTGGCCGCGCCTGGGGATGGATGGAATCGAGCGGAAACTGAAGGAAAACGTGCTTGACTTTGCCTGTGGCTATGTACGCTTCATCCAGAAGCGGTCCCGTCTGTAGAGTATGACGGCCACAGTATGGACACTGAAAGTCCGAGTATTCCACCAGCGTCACCGGTGCATCGGGATGGCCACGGTAGGGCGCACCCTCCTCGGTGAAGCCCATTTCCACATCGCCTTCCTTGCTGATGGAGGGGATGATCACCTCCGTGGTTGCCGGCGGCGCCGGCGTATCAGTCGGCGGCAGTGATGTATCCGTCGGCTCCAGCTCGGCTGTCGGCTGCGGCGTAGCTTGCGGGCTACAAGCAGCCACGATCAGGGCCGCGATGAGCAGCCCCACAGATAGAAAGTGCTTCAATCTCATGTTACCTCCCAAATTATCGGTCCTAGTTGCTCCTGTTTACATCAGATCCCGCAGAACGGGTTTAAGAAGATGATGAGCTAATGACAAGACCACAACGCTTGTGACGATAGCGATGGTCAAACACCATCTCATAAAACGATCTATGCATACACCCATCCCTCTGCTGCCAAGCGGCTGCAGCACGGGGTATATTATAGCACAGTTATGAATAAGAGCAAATGGAGCGTGATACGCTCACGCTATTCGCCTGAGCGCGGCGACCACAAAGCCATCAACACCGCCGCCAGGAGCGCCAGCATCCCCCCGAAGGCAAACGGCGCCGACGGGCCGAAGCCGTCCCATCCCCACGAGGGCACGCCCGACCACAGCAGCCCGGCGATGAGCGAGGCCGGAAAGTCCAAAATGCCCAGCACGGCGTTGTATGTCCCGTAGGCCGTGCCCCGCAGCTCGACCGGCACGATGTCGGCCACCAGAGCCTTGGCGGTGCCGTAGGCCAGGCCGTAGTAGGCCCCGTAAACGGCGTACAGCGCCCACACGTGCCAGCCCGTTCTCGCCATCGCCAGGCCGAAGTAGATCAGGGCGTAGATCAGCCAGCCGCCGACGATGAGCTTGCGCCGCCCGATGCGGTCGGAGAGCGAGCCGGCAGGCGTGGAGAGCACGGTGTACACCAGGTTGAAGGTGATGAGCATGCCCAGCACCTGCACCACGCTCAGCCCCCGCTCGCTGGCCCGCAGCACCAGGAAGGCATCCGACGAGTTGCCCAGATCGAAGATGCCGACGATGACCATGAAGATGGCGAACGAGCGACCCAGTCCCCACAAAGAAACGGCTGGCGCCTCGCGCTCGCCCTTGACCGGCACGTCCCGCGCGCCGACGGCCAGCGAGAGCACGGCCAGGAAAGCGGGAATCAGGCTGATGAGCACCACCGTCTGAAACGTGGCGCGCCCCAGCGCCATATCGCTGCGCTGCGCCATCCACACCACGGCCAGGGCGACGATCAGCCCCAGCACCGCCCCGCCGGTGTCGGCGGCGCGGTGCAGACCAAAGGCCAGGCCCCGGTGTTCTTCGTCAATGCTGTCCGCCACCAGCGCGTCGCGGGGCGCGGTGCGCACGCCCTTGCCCACCCGGTCGGCCCAGCGGACGCCGGCCACCACCGCCCACGAATTGGCCGCGTAGAAGAACGGCTTGGCCAGCGCCGACAGTCCATACCCAGCCACCGCCAGCCACTTGCGCGCCCGCAGCCTATCCGACAGCCAGCCGGAGAAGACCTTGAGCAGGCTGGCCGTGGCCTCGGCGACGCCCTCGATGAGGCCGATGACGTTGGTCTTCACCCCCAGCACGTTGGACAGGAACAGCGGCAGGATGTTGATCACCATCTCGCTGGAGACGTCCATGAAGAAGCTGGTCAGGCTGACGGCCCACACGTTGCGCGGAAGCGTGCGCAGTTTAGCTTTCTGCGAGATTTTTGCTTCGCCTTCTGTCATTGGATCCCTCACCCAAGCAGTGCTAAAAACCTGGTTTCTCTCACTTCATTCCGATCTGAACTGGCGCTGGCACCAGGCGTAGAGGGCGTCGTAGATGGCGAAGCCGTAGGCCAGCCGCTCCTCATCGGGGACGTCCAGGTAGTGAAAGCCCTCGGCGATGGCCCGCAGTCCCGCCGACTGGGGCGTGCGGTCGCGATCGGTGGTTTCGGCCCCGTGGACGATGTCGGCCAGCAGCCAGAGCGCGGCATCCTCCTCGTCCAGGCCGTACTCCTCGATCAGCACCTCAAAGGAGCTCTTCCCCTCCCGATGATCGTACTGCCCCGCGCCCCGCGCGTCGTAGGAGATGGCCCCCTCCCGCTCGGCCACCTCCAGCACCTCCGCCTCAGGCACAAACAACAGCTCTGCCTCTGGGTCAATGAAGCGCTTGATCAGCCACGGGGACGCCGCGCGATCTACCCCTACCCTGTCGCGAGTTACCCACTTCATGATCACTTTTCCTCTCTATACCCTTCACGCCCCCCGCGCCCCGCACCCTCTTCAGGGCAGCGGGAAACGTCCGCGCCTGCCCGATCAGCTTGATCTCTCCCTCGACAAAGCGGATGATGGGCTTGACTTTCAGAAACTGCATCACCCGCGACAGGATGGGGATAATGGCCGTGGCCCTGCCGCCCATACTGAAGAATTCAATGGTATCCATCACCAAGAAGATCTCCGTCCGCTCCCGCATTTCTTCCAGCAAAGCCAGCACGTCGCCCCGACCTTCGACCAGAATTCATCGCGGCTCAAATCGGTCTCCAGGAACTCCTCGTCCCCGATGCGCACCACCAGCGGCGCCACCGCCACTCCCAGCTCCTCCAGCACGTCGGGGGCCAAGTCGGACGTGGAATCGGTCACGACTTTTAGCATGTTGCCCTCCCAATCTCACTCAATCGGCCACGATGGGATCAACTCTTCAATCTCCCCCATCAACCGCATGGTCTCTTTCAGGGCGACGACGATTTTCTGCCAGTGGAAGAGGTCGCCGAAGGAGAGCTTGCGGCCTTTGCGGTCCTTGAGCCACTTGTGCAAGACCTGGTAGCCGCCGATTTGGAACTCCCAGACCTCTGGCTCAATCCCATCGAAGTACTGGGTTTTGTTGATGTAGACGCGGCCCTGCTCCAGCGGCTCTCCCGTGCCGGGCTCAGGCTCGCCGGGGGCAAGGTACTTCGGGTGTCGCTTCACCACCTCATTGGAGTCCGGAACAGGAAAGATGGGAAGGGCGGTGATGAACTGGTCCAGCTTGCGCGACTCCATCAGATGCAGGCTCACCAACTCCTCGCCCTTCTCGGCCAAAGCCTTGAACAGCTCGCGGTCGGAGGTGAGGGGCAGGCGCGGGAAGTCAATCTGGAGGAACTCGGCGTAGCGCTCGCGGTAGGTGGGGGAGTGGAAGACAGCGTAGGCGTAGTGTAGAACGTCCTCCGGGCCGAAGGTGGTTTCCAGGTCCCCCTGGCCTTCGGTCACGAAGTCCAGCGCCAGCTTCTGCCTGACGGCGGCGATGAACGCAGGCGAGAGGTTGGGTTTGCGGGTTTCGTACTCCGGCCGAGATTCGAACATCGCCAGAGTGACGACGCTGCCGCCGCCCTTGAGTGACTGTTTCTTCTCGCTTGTGTTGATGTCGTAGAGGTAGAGAGGAAAAACGACCAGGATACCCCTGTTGCTGAAAAAAGCGCGGTTGTCAGTAACCCGCTTTGATACTCCAAAGTGGGAATACTCCGCCCCCACGACTTGCCGCATAGCAAGTAGGGCTATGTTCTCTCTCAGGATATGGCGCATTACCTCAGACCGCGACCGATCGATTACGGCATTGGAATAGTATATTGGCCGGACGTCGAAAGGGCGATAGAGACAAAGGTTGAAGGCTTCATCCCAATCCTTTTGCGCCTGGAGTTCAGCCCTCGCTTCAGATAGCCTCCAGGATCCAGTATCCCTCAGTTCAAACCTCTCCTTCACCTCGTCGTCAGAAAGCGCCTCATCCCGAAACGCAGCAATTCTCGACCGAAGGCGTTCTTGATCAAAATCAACGACGAAGTGATCACGATGGGTTTTGATGCCGCTGCCGTTCACTGGAAAAATGTCCGGGACACTCCAGCCACGTTCGTACTCGCTCAGCAGGTCAAACTCCTTGGGCACAAAGAAGAAGTGTGGCGCCACCGGCTCCAGTCCCTGCCACTCCGTGGTAGTGACGTCGTTTTCCCACAGGTAGTGGTATTTGTCTTCCCGCAGACCCCACAGGTCGGCATAGTAGACCTTTGAGGTTTCCGAAACCTCAAAGGTCTGGTCGGTCCGCTTCACAAAGAGCGAAATGGCCACTCCCTGCCGGATGTCGAACACATTCTCGTCTGGACCCCCATCGGGCGCGGTCTCGCCCATCAGGGCGTTGCCGTGCAGGTTCAGCACGTAGATCTCATCGAAGGTCTTCATCAACTCCTCTCTCATCCCCCGATGGATCAGGCCAGAGAGGTAGGAGTGGTTGGTGATCATGCCGATGACGCCGTAACCGGTGCGCTCGATGCGGTCGTGGGCGAAGCGGATGAACTTGATGTAGTCGTCGGAGAGGGGCTGGATGTTGCGCTCATCGCGGACGGCGGCTTTGTAGCGATTCATCAGTTGCTCGATGTGATCCCCCTGGTTGGCCGAGCTGACCGAATAGGGCGGATTGCCCAGCACCACCATGATGGGCTTCTCCCCCTTGACCTCCGCCGCAGCGTTGGCCTCATCGGTGATGAACTGCGCGAAGCCCAGGGTCGAGGTTTGAGTGATGGCCTTCTCCAGCGCGTTGGTCAGGTAGATGCCCAGCCGCTGGCCGCCCGTGAAGTCGTAGCCGGTCTCCTGCAGCAAGATGCCCAGCTTCATGTGGGCCACGGCGTAGGGGGCCATCAGCAGCTCGAAGCCGAAGACGCGGGGCAGGAGTTTCCCGGCCACGTAGCTGCTCCATCCCCCTCTGCCCACCGTCCCGGCCACGGTCTCGTGGATCTGCCGGATGACGAAGTAGAGAAAGGTCGCCGTGCCGACTGCAGGATCGAGGATGAGGGTGTTGGTGTCGGCCAGGCCCAGGGAACGGTCGAAGCGGGTCTTCACAATGTGGTCGAGGGAACCGACGATGTAGGAGACCACCGGCTCGGGGGTGTAGTAGACGCCACGGGCTTTGCGCATCTGGGGATCGTAGGCGCTGAGGAAGGTCTCGTAGAAATGCACCACCGGGTCCTCACGCCGTATCCGCTTGCCGAAATCGCGCAGAATCTCCGCCATGTCCGACCGGGCCAGCAGGTAGGCGAGGTCGTCCACCAACCAGGCGATGCGGTCGTCCAGAGCCGGCCCAGCGATGCGGTTGAAGAGATCGCGCAGGAAGGGGTTGGTCGCGGGCAAATTTACCCAGGCTTTCTCACGGGTGAAGCCCGCCCCCCCCCGGGCCCCCCCCACCTT
>CAZEBW010000077.1:0-17186 GCA_964510205.1 uncultured Anaerolineae bacterium | reverse complement strand
AACTACGCCGTGGTGGAGCGGCTGGCTCATTGGCAGGCCGCCTGGGGAATGTTCAGCCATCGGCCCTGGCTGGGGGTGGGCATCGGCAACTACGAGCCGGTCTACCCGGCCTACGCCCTGCAAGGCTGGCCAGAACCGCTGGGCCACGCCCACAACTACTACCTCAACATCGCCGCCGAAACGGGGCTGATCGGCCTGGCGGCCTACCTCGTCCTCTGGGCAGCCGCCTTCTGGCAAGCCTGGAAGGTGGTCCAAGAAACTGAAGGCTACTGGCGCGGGGTGGCGGTGGGCATCCTGGGCGTCCTGACCCACCTCTCGGTGCACAACTTGTTCGATAATCTCTACGTGCACAACATGTATTTGCACGTGGCGATGCTGCTGGGATTGCTAGTCGTAGCGGTGAAACGTGGTGCGTGAAGAGTGAAGCGTGATGATCACGTTTCACGTCTTCACGTTTCACGCCCGGATGGATTTATCATGAAAAACAACCATACGCTATCCCGAATTGCTGGTTTCACTCACGCCAATTCCAAGGAGTTCACCCGCTTCCTGAAATTCGCTGTGGTGGGCACGCTGGGGACGGCGATTGATTTCGGCATCCTCAATCTGCTGATCCTGACCTTCGGGTTCAGCAAAGGGCTGGCCAAGACCTGCTCATTTACAGTGGCGGTGATCAATAGCTTCATCTGGAACAGGCTGTGGACGTTTCGCGAAGCGAAGGATAGGTCTATCGGCTTTCTACTCGTCCAGTTCTTCTTGGTCAGCATCGGCGGCCTGCTGCTCAACCAGGCCATCTTCCTCAGCCTGGATGCCTGGGTGCTGGGTGAAGCGGGCGTGTTGGCGGCTCCGATGGCAGCGTTGGCCCTCAACATTGGCCTAGCCCACTACAAGTTGGCCTACAACTTGTCCAATGCTGTAGCCACCATCATCGTGCTGTTCTGGAACTTCGGCGCCAATCGCCTTTGGACTTTCCGGGGGATTTAGCCTTGCGCATCGGCATTGACTACACGGCGGCAGTTCGCCAGGGAGCGGGCATCGGGCGCTACACGCGAGAGCTGGTGAGGGCGCTGGCGAAGCTCGATCGCGACAACGATTACGTGCTGTTGGCGGCGGCGGGCGGACGGCAACTGGCGGACCGGGACTGGCCGCCCAATTTTGAGACGCGTTCGCTGCCCCTCTCCGACCGCGCCCTAGCCATCCTGTGGCATCGCCTGCGACTGCCCCTCTGGGCAGAGCTGTTCACCGGCGCGGTGGACATCTTTCACTCGCCAGACTTCGTGCTGCCGCCGGTACGACATGCGAGGACAATGCTCACCGTCCACGATCTGTCTTTTATGCGCTATCCCCAGTGCGCCGACGCCAACCTGCGGGCCTATCTCAACCAGGTAGTGCCCCGCTCCGTGCGACGGGCCGATCTAGTGCTGGCCGATTCGCAGAGCACCAAGGACGACCTGGCGGAGCTGCTGGGCGTGGAGCCAAAAAAGATCGAAGTGGTCTACCCCGGCGTGGAGGAGCGCTTCCGCCCGATCGAAGACCAGACTCTTCTGAAAGAAGTCAGAGAGCGATACAACCTGCCCCCCCGATTCATCCTGGGCCTGGGCACCCTGCAGCCCCGCAAGAACTTCACCCGCCTCATCGAAGCCTTTGCAAGTGGGCAAGTGGGCAAGTATGCAAGTGAGCAAGTGGACAAGTGGGCAAGTTTGCACCTGGTCATCGCTGGCGGCAAGGGCTGGCTCTACGAGGACATCTTTGCTACCGTCGAACGCCTGGGCCTGGAGGAGAAGGTCCTGTTCCCCGGCTTCGTGGCCGACGCGGACCTGCCCGCCCTCTACAACCTGGCCGAGCTGTTCGTCTTCCCGTCCCTGTACGAGGGCTTCGGCCTGCCGCCTCTGGAGGCCATGGCCTGCGGCAGGCCAGTGGTGACCTCCAACGCCTCCTCCCTGCCCGAGGTCATGGGCGAGGCCGGGCTGATGGTGGAGGCCACCGACGTGGAAGGGCTGGCCGAAGCCATGCAGCGGGTTCTGGAGGACGATGCGCTGCGGGAGGGGATGATCGCCAGGGGATTGGAGCAAGCGAGCAAGTTCACTTGGGAACAAGCAGCGGCAAAGCTGCTGAGCCTGTATGAAGCAATGTCCAGTGACCAGGGATCAGGGATCAGTGACTAGGAATCCTGTCTAGCGAGCGAGATATGTTAGTGCCAAAGTTCTGCCCCCACTGTGCTGGACGGCTGGCTCCTCAGATGATAGATGAGAGGGAGCGGCTAGTCTGCCAGGAGTGCGGCTTCATCTTCTACATCAACCCCAAGGTGGCGGCCGGAGCGCTGATCGAGAATCACGGGCGAGTCGTCCTGGTGCGGCGAGGAGTCGAGCCTGGCGTTGGCCGCTGGGCGCTGCCCTCGGGCTTCGTGGAGTACGACGAAACCGTCCAGCAGGCGGCCATCCGCGAGTGTCGGGAGGAGACCGGACTGGAGGTGTCAGTGGACAACCTGCTAGGGGTGTATTCTTTCAGAAATACCTTCTACGGACATGGAGTCCTGGTCCTCTATTCGGCCCACGTGGTGGGCGGGGAGTTGGCCGCCGGCGATGACGCCAGCGAGGTGGGTCTGTTCGCGCCCGCCGAGCTGCCGGCCAACATGGCCTTCCAGTCCCACTGCCAGGCGTTGGACGATTGGGTAGAAAGCATGGAGGAGTAAATGTTCCCCTCCCTCGCAGGGAGGGGCTAGGGGAGGGTGGCCTTCCGTCGAGGAATCCACCCCCACCCACCCTCCCCCTGCGAGGGGGAGGAGATGAACAGTTTTGAGGAGAGTGTGAGGTGAAGAAGATGGATACAGCGACCATCATCATGATCGTCCTGGCCGTGATTCTGACCGTGGTGGCCTATTTTCGCGGCGGCGTGCACCTGGTCGGCCTGAGGCTGGGCGCCGAGACCATCTGGGACAACTTGCTGATTTTGCTGGCCTCCTTCGCCGTGGCCGGCCTGGCGCGGGTGCTGATTCCCAAAGAGCTGATCAGCCAGTGGCTGGGAGCGCAAGCGGGGTTCAAGGGCATCCTGCTGGGCTGTGTGGCTGGCGGCCTGGTGCCCGGCTCGCCCTACTCCGTGTTCCCCATCATCGCCTCCTTCTACGAGGCCGGAGCCGGCGTGGGCACCATCGTGGGCTTCGTCACCGCCTGGTCGCTTTGGTCGGTGAGCCGCCTGCCTCTGGAGGTGGGCATCATCGGTCCCAGGGTCACTTTGGTGCGCTACCTCTCCACCCTGATCTTCCCGCCCCTGGCCGGCCTCATCGCCCAACTGTTCTCGGCCAGAATACAGTGAGGAGGCCGCCATGTCATTGCGAGGGCGCGGGGTTTGCGCCCGAAGCAATCTCCAGTTCGCAGGGTGGGGATTGCTTCGCCTTCGGCTCGCAATGACACGTATGATACGGCTGAGGTGGTTAGGCAAGGAAACCCATGATGACTGTCTTTGATCCCGCAGTACTCAAAACTGGCCAGGCCAGAGAACGACGAGAGCAGGCTTTGACCATCCTGTCCGCGGCCCTGGAAGCGGTAGACCCCGCCAAGGCCATCAGACGACAGGTGTCTCTCTCAGACCAGACCTTGGGCATCGGCGAACGAACTTACGACCTGGGCCGCTACCGCCACATCTACGTCATCGGCGGGGGGAAGGCCAGCGGTTCCATGGCCCAGGCTATCGAGCAGGTCCTGGGCCGGCGCGTGACGGGCGGCCTGGTCAACGTCAAGTACGGCTACGGAGTGGAGACCGAGGTCGTCCGGCTGAACGAGGCTGGCCATCCCCTCCCCGATGCCGCCGGGGTGGTTGGCACGCAGCAGATGGCCGAGCTGGCCCGCCAGGCCACCGACGAGGACCTGGTCATCTGCCTCATCTCGGGCGGCGGATCGGCGCTGATGACGCTGCCCGTGGAAGGAATCACCCTGGCCGACGTGAAGTCGCTGACCGACGCCCTGCTGCGCTGCGGAGCCACCATCAACGAGATCAACGCCGTGCGCAAGCACCTCTCCCAGATCAAGGGCGGCAACCTGACTCGCCTGTCCCACCCCGCCGAGATCGTCTCCCTCATCCTGTCCGACGTGGTGGGCAACCCGCTGGACGTCATCGCCTCCGGGCCGACGGTGCCGGACACAAGCACCTTCGCCGATGCCTACGGCGTCATCGAAAAATACGGCCTGCTGGAAGAGCTGCCCAGGCCCATCGTCGAGCGGCTGCGGCAGGGCGCGGAGGGTCTGATCGCAGAGACGCCCAAAGAGAGAGACGCGACCTTCACCCGAACTCACAACCTGATCATCGCCAGCAACGAGGTGGCCGCCGACGCGGCCACTACTAAAGCCGAGGAACTGGGATTCCACACCCTGCTGCTTTCCACCTTCGTCGAAGGCGAGGCCAAAGAAGTAGCCAGGGTCTTCGCCGCCGTGGCCAAAGAGATCCTCCATTCGGGTCGCCCCGCGCCCCGGCCAGCCTGCGTGGTGGCGGGCGGGGAGACCACGGTCACCGTCAGGGGCAGTGGCCTGGGAGGTCGCAACCAGGAGATGGCCCTCAGCGCGGCCCTGGAGATCGCCGGCCTGGAGGAGGTGATGATCATCCCCCTGGCCACCGACGGCACCGATGGCCCCACCGATGCGGCAGGCGCCATCGCCGACGGCTTCACCCTGCGTCGCGCCCACGAGGCGGGTCTGTCAGCCACCCACTACCTGGCCGACAACGATTCGTATCACTTTTTTCGGCAGTTGGGCGATTTGCTGATCAGCGGGCCGACCAATACCAATGTGAATGATTTGACGCTTATCTTTGTGTTTTAGAAGTCGTGAAACGTGAGGACGTGAAACGTGAAGCGTGAAGACGTGAAAAGCAAATTGATGCAGAGTCTCGCTCCCCTGGGGATCATCTTGGCTCTAGTGGGCTATTGGGGAGCGTGGGTCCATCACAAAACGGCGGCGCTGGTGCTGAGCGGGCTGGACATGGCCGAGTTCGTCAAGTTCCTGCCCGGGGTGCAAGACGGCAGCGAGTTCATGATCCGCGAGCTTTTCTGCCTGCCCCCTCTGGCCGCCGCCCTCTGTCTGGCGCTGATAGCCAGCCACCAACCCCGGCGCTATCCCCTGTGGGCCAGAGCCATCATGGTGACAGCCGCTATCGTGCTGGCCATCATCGTCCTGCCCCCCTACCCCTTCATCCTCCAGGCTCTGGGCTCAGAAGAATTCCGACGACAGTTCCTGATGGGAGCAGGCTGCTTGGGCGCCATCGCCGCGCTCTTGTTCTATCGCCGCCTGCCGAGGGCCGCAGTGGCCGGCCTGCTGATCGTCGTGTCGCTGGCGGGAGCCATTCCCCCCCTGTGGCAGTTCCTCTCCATTCGCGGCGCACTGGACAGCGTTTACGGCCAGTCCGTCCGCATCGGCTGGGGGCCGTGGCTGATGGTGGCCGGGTTCCTGGTCGTGGCGGGGGTGGCGGGTTGGATATTGGGTATTGGATATTGGAGATTGGAAGAACCACCCGACCAGCAGGCTTGACCATGGCCTCAGACCATGATAAAATAGGCGTGAGGCGTGAAGACGTGAAACGTGAAGGCGTGAAACGTAATAAAAGGGAGGCTAGACAATGGATAACGAAACCAAAGACACTCATGGAGGTGCAGGAGTGGAAGAGCAGAAGAGTAGCGATGTCATCGCTGAGACGGTAAACATCACCCAGGGGGGAGCCCGCAACGTGCAGGGAACGCACGTCACCTTGCGCCAGGCGGGGGCGCAATCGGTGACCGCCGAGGACTTGGTCATCCGACAGGGCGGAGTGATGAAGGCGGAGGCGGATCAGCTAGAGATGGTTCAGGGCGGCGTCGGGTTGGCCCGCACGCAGACGGCCCATCTCACCGCATCGCAGGCGGGCGCCGTTCTCTCCGAAGGCGACGTGACCCTGGAGCAGTCGGGGGCCCAGATGCTCATGGCTCGCGGTGAGGTGACCATGGACCAGAGCGGGGCGGTAGCCATGGTGGCCCGCAGCGTCAAGGCCGAGAACAGCGGCGTCGTGTTTTTGTTGGCCAACGAAGTGGAAGGCAGTGTCAACGCCGCCTTCGGCCCGCGCGAGTCGGCCATCTTCGGCATAGTGGCAGGAGCGGTGGCCGGGCTGGTGATGCTGCTGGCCAAGCTGGCGAAGCGGGAGTAGGTGGTTATACACTACAACGGATGGGGAAACAAACAGATTGTTCGCGCCAAGCTATCCGTTTCATTCCCGAATCCGCTGTAGTAGAAGGGCCCACGAATGCCAAACCACATCGGCCTACTGAACGAAAAACCGCTTCATGCCGCGCTGAAGGAGTGGTACGCGCGAGCCGAGGACCGGCTTGAGGCGTCGGTGGACGGTTTTGTGATTGACGTGGTGCGGGGCGACCTTTTGGTGGAGGTCCAGACGGGCAACTTCGCGTCCGTCAAGTCGAAGCTGATGGAACTGACAAACGCTCATCCAGTGCGATTGGTCTATCCCATCGCCCAGGAGAAGTGGATCGTTAAGCTGGCCAAAGACGGAAGCGGCTCAACCAGCCGGCGGAAATCGCCCAAGCGGGGGAAGGTGGAAGACGTATTCTGGGAGCTGGTCAGCTTTCCCGAACTGCTTTCAAACACCAACTTCTCGCTGGAGGTGCTGCTGATTCAAGAGGAGGAAGTGAGGCGCTACGAGGGCAAGCGCAAATGGCGGCGACGAGGCTGGGTGACGGAGGAGCGACGCTTGCTGGACGTGGTGCAGCGGAGGTTATTCGAGACGCCAGCAGACATCCGCGCCTTTCTCCCGATGGAGCTGAAAGAGCCGTTTACGACGAAAGACCTGGCGGACGCCGCCGACTGTCGGCGGAAGCTGGCCCAGAAGATGGCCTACTGCATGCGCAAGATGGGCGTGATCGAGCAGGTTGGCAAACGCAAACGGGCGCATTTGTATGTCAAGAGCAAGAGGACAACGCAACGGTAGATGAAGTCGAGATAGAACCGTGGACTGGAGGAGAAGAATGACAACAGCTGGAGACCCCGCTAAGGCGATTGACCCCAGCGAAGTTCGATTTTTCAGCGGCAGTTCCCACCCCCAACTGGCCGCCGACATCGCCGACTACCTGGGCGTACCCCTCGACCAAACCGAAATCACTCGATTCAGCAACGATAACCTGTACATCCAACTTGGGGTCAGCGTGCGTTCGCGATCGGTGTTCATTGTCCAATCGCTTTCTTCACCCGTGAACGATCACCTGATGGAGCTGCTCATGATGCTCGACATTGCGCAGGCAGCGTCGGCCAAAGAGATTCACGCCATCATCCCCTACTTCTCCTTTGCTCGCTCTGACAAGAAAGACGCCCCTCGCATCTCCATCACCGCCCGCCTGGTGGCCGATCTGCTGAAGACGGCTGGGACCACGCACGTGATGACCATGATGCTCCACTCGCCGCAAGTACACGGCTTTTTCAGCGTGCCCACCGACCCGCTCAGCAGCCGCCCCGTTTTCAGACGGTATTTTCAACAGCGCGATCTGTCGGACACGATTGTAGTTGCGCCTGACATGGGACACGCCAAGACTGCGGCTCGCTTCGCCAGAGGCTTGGGTCTGCCAGTGGCAGCCGGCGACAAAGAACGGGTCTCCGACACGGAGGTACAAGTGAGCGGATTGGTCGGCCAACAGGTACGCGGCTGCAAGCGAGCCCTGGTCTTTGACGACGAAATCGCCACCGGCGGCTCCGTCCTGGAAATGAGCAAGCTCCTCATCGAATATGGTATCGAGGAGATCTGGACAGTCTGCACGCACGGGGTGTTTGCACGAGGGGGGCTTGAAAAACTGGCCGCCGTGCCCCAGATCACCGAAATCGTCACCACGGATACGGTCTACATTCCTCCGGAGAAGCGCCATCCCAAACTGCAAATCGTCTCGGTAGGCCACGTTTTCGGCGAAGCGATCCGTCGCAACTATCTGCGGCAGTCCATTGGCGGGTTGTTTGTCTTCGGAGAGGAAAGCTCGTAAGCGCAAGCCATAGTCAGGCGAAAAGGAGGCAACACGATGAGAAAGAGAAAGAGAAATATCATGCGGTCGCATCGGTCATCCTGGGTTATCCTGCTGACCCTGCTGGCCGTCGCACTCAGCGGCAGCACGGCCACCGCGTCTCTCCCGGCAGCAGGCGCCGCACCGCCCTGTGTAGGTTTCGAAAGCTTGACCCTCGGCGCGACGTATCACGTTGGCGACAGCTTCGTTGACGCCGCCGCCGTCATCACCGCGCACCCCTTCGTGTGGAGCAGCGGAACGCCAACCAGCGGCGGATACGCCCAGGTCGGAAATGCCGGCCTGGCCGGCGGCGCCGGCTTGGAGATGCAAGTCAACAACATCAACCTGGCGTTCGATTTCGGAAAGCCGCTGATGGGGCTCTCACTGAAGTTCGGCGAGTACGGCGGCAATCTGAACATCGAAATCAACGGCGACTTCCGCAACTTCCAGAATTTCGCCGACATCCACGGCCTCACCATCGGCGGAGCGAAGGTCTTCGTCGCCAACGGCTTCGGAAACGACCAGGGCCATCTGGGACTGACGGGCGTCATCCACACGTTCTCCGTGGGCGGCCAGGAGCTGTGGCTCGACGACGTCTGCGCCGAATTCGGCCGCCGAGTCCTGCTGCCGTTGGTGCTCAAGAACGTGCCGTGAACGCCGAGCGGAGAATTTTATGACAACCAAAGACCTGCGGCAAGCAAACGAGGAGACGAGAGAAGCGTGGAACCAGAACGCGGCCTTCTGGGATGAGCGCATGGGCGAGGGCAACGACTTCGTGGAGGTGCTGATCTGGCCCGCCACCGAGCGGCTGCTGGAGCTGCGTCCCGGGGAGCGGGCGCTCGACATCGCCTGCGGCAACGGACTGACCTCTCGACGCCTGGCTGCCCTGGGCGCGGAGGTGGTGGCCTTCGATTTCGCCGAGGCGATGATCGCCCACGCGCTGGAGCGCACGACCGAGCACGCCGAGCGCATCCAGTATCTGGTGCTGGACGCTACCGACCAGGCCGCGCTGCTGGCGCTGGGCGAGGGCCAGTTCGACGCCGCCCTCTGCAACATGGCGCTGTTCGACATGGCCGAGATCGAGCCGCTGATGCGCGCCCTGGCGCGGCTGCTTCGTCCCGACGGGCGATTCGTCTTCTCGGTGCTCCATCCCTGCTTCAACAGCTCGCACTTGGCCCTCGTCGCCGAAATGGAGGATCGAGAGGGCGACCTCGTCACCGTCTACTCGGTGAAGATATACGACTACATCACCCCCACGGTGGCCCACGCCGTGGCCATGCGGGGCCAGCCGAAGCCGCAACTTCTTTTCCACCGACCGCTGCAGGTGCTGCTCGGCGCCGGCTTCGAGGCCGGGTTCGTGCTGGACGGCCTGGAGGAGCGCGCCTTTCCGCCAGATCATCCAATCACCAGAGACTATCTCTCCTGGGGGGGCAACTTCAGCGAGATTCCGCCGGTGCTCGTGGCGCGGATGCGGCTGTCAGGATAGAGACCCATTTTCATGTCCAACGACCATCGTAGAATAAAAAGGGAACGCAAAACCGTTGAGGCCATGATCCGCCTCTACTGCCGCGACCACCACGGGGGCGAGGATGAGCTCTGCCCCGAATGTGGGGAGCTGCTGAACTATGCGCTGGCTCGCCTCGACAGATGTCCATTCCAAGAGAACAAGCCCACCTGCGCCAAATGCCCGGTGCATTGCTACAAGCCGGACAGGAGGGAGAAGGTCAGGGCGGTGATGCGATACGCTGGCCCTCGCATGTTGCGTCGCCACCCTGTTCTGGCGGTGCTTCACCTCATTGACGGCTTCAGGAAAGCGCCGCGCGACGCAAGGAGCATGTGAATGGACATTCGAGCCTACAATCGCAGGGCCTGGGACAAGGAAGTCGAGCGCGGGAATCAATGGACGGTTCCCGTCAGCAGTGAGGCCATCGCCGCCGCCAGGCAGGGTCAGTGGCAGGTTTTCTTGACGCCGTCGAAACCGGTTCCAGAGGAATGGTTTCCTGAGCTGGAGGGCCTCGACATCCTCTGCCTGGCCTCGGGCGGAGGGCAGCAGGGGCCGATTTTGGCCGCGGCGGGCGCAAAGGTGACCGTCCTCGACAACTCGCCCAGGCAATTGGCGCAGGACCGCTTGGTCGCCGAGAGAGAATCGCTCTCCGTCGCCACCGTCGAGGGGGACATGGCCGATCTTTCGATGCTGCCTGACCAAAGCTTCGACCTCATCATGCATCCTGTTTCCAACGTCTTTGTTCCCGATGTGCGGCCCGTGTGGGCGGAGGCGTTTCGGGTGCTGCGGCGCGGCGGCGCGCTGCTGGCCGGCTTCTCCAATCCAGCCATCTACCTCTTCGATTACGACCTCGCCGACCGCAGCGGCATCCTCCAGGTCAAGTACGCCCTCCCCTACTCCGACCTGACCAGCCTGACGGACGAGGAGAGGCAGCGACGCGTCATTGAGCCGGGATTTCCCCTTGAGTTTAGCCACACGCTGGAGGACCAGATCGGCGGGCAGCTCGACGTTGGCTTTGTGATCACTGGTTTTTACGAGGACGCCTATGGCGAGGAGGAAGAGGACATCGTGGCCAACTACATGCCAACCTTTCTCGTCACGCGGGCCATCAAGCCATGAGAGGTTGGGCGTTAGGGCAATCGCATTTGTCCAGACTTCCGAAGTTTGGGCCAAGAGCACCTGTGTCGAGAGCTTGTCTCGTATTACCAAGAACCTTCCGAACAGAAGCTACTCTGTAAACTTCGGAAGTCTAAGCGTTTGCAATTTTCTTCGCCAGAAAGGCATTCACGATGCTGCACGGTGTAGCCTCTCTGCTAGATGACCAAAACTACGCCCTGGTCGAGCACCTGTGGGACGAACTGGAAACAGAGTACGGGGTGCAGGGCCTCTACCAGACCCCCTTCCCCCATTTCTCCTACCACGTTGCCGAAGGATACGACACGGATCTGGTCGAGTCTATCCTGCCGCGCGTGACCTCTCGATGCGCCGCGTTCAAAGTGCGAACGGCTGGGCTGGGTGTTTTCTCTGGCGACCATCCTGTGCTGTACATCCCGGTTGTGCGCAGCCCGGCCTTGAGCGCCTTGCACCAGAAGCTGTGGCATGAACTGGCAGAAGCCAGCGCCGGCACAGTGGAGTACTACCATCCTGAGCAGTGGACGCCGCACATCACCCTGGCCGGCGGCGAGGTGCTCAAGAATCGCTTGCCCGACATCGTCCGTATGCTGAGCGTAAGATCGTTTGACTGGGAGATGGAGGTCAACAATCTATCGCTCATCTGCGACATGGGCACAGCCCAAGACGTGCGGGTTCGTTTCGATCTGCAATCAGACACATGCTGAAAGGAATGGACATGGAAATCAGCTATCGTCCCATAGGCATCATCCACAGCCCGTTCGCCGACATCGAGGGCATGCCTATCCAACCGACAGGAGCTTCGGGGGTTCGCGGCACCGTCGAGGTTCGCCCCGAATTCACCGCCGGGTTGAAAGATTTGGAAGGCTTCTCCCACATCATTTTGCTCTACCATTTTCACCAAGTCCAAGAGGCCAAACTCGTCGTCACCCCTTTCATGGATTCCCAGCCGCACGGGGTCTTCGCCACGCGAGCGCCCAAGCGTCCCAACCCCATTGGGCTGTCCATCGTGAAACTGCTGGGCATCGAAGACAACATCCTGCACATTGAGAACGTGGACGTCCTTGACGGCACGCCGCTGCTGGACATCAAGCCCTACGTGCCGGACTTCGACCGGCCTCCCGCTGACCGCGTGGGCTGGCTGGAGCAGGCTAAGGGGAGAGTCCAGAGCAAGAGGTCAGATGGGCGGTTTCGGTGATTCGTTGCTAGAAGGGAGTAGTAAGATGACCAAAAAGATCAAAGGCTTTGTCGAAAACCCGTACGTGAACTTGCTGATTGGTGTAATGCTGTTCCTCTCAGCTATATCCGAGATTGGAGATGTACTGTATGAGGATATCTCAAATCTCAATGTCAGAGTACATCATGGCATCATGATCTATGGCGTTTTCCTGGCACTCAAGAGCATCCCCGATCTGTTTGAAAGCCTGGAGCGCGCTTGTCGAAGCATCAAAGAGGATATGGACGAAGATTCCTGACCACGTTGCAAAGGAGCGTGCAAAATGGCAACCCGACATCCCTTCAGTTGGCTTTCCACCTCTGAGCAGAAGCGCGCGTTCGTAGTCCTTCTCACCCTAACGCTTGTTGTCATGGCCAGCATGAACGCCCTGGGCCGCCCTCTGAATACCGAGGTGGCGCCATTGGGCATCATCTCCTTCGAGCTGGCTGGAGAGCTCTCCCTGGCTCGGAGCATGGTCGAATCGTGGGGGGAGACGGGCCGGGTCTACGCCGGGCTAAACCTGGGGCTGGACTACCTTTTCATGGCCGCCTACTCCAGCGCCATCGCCCTGGGCTGCGTGTTGGCGGCCCGCAGCCTCTCACCGCGAGTGGGGCTGCTCCTGGCCTGGGCGCAGTTTGGGGCCGCGCTGCTGGACGCGGTGGAGAACTACGCCCTGATCCAAGTTCTGCTGGGGTCTCAACAAGCATCGTGGCCCGTGGTAGCCCGCTGGTGCGCCATTCCCAAGTTTCTGATCGTAGCCGCTGGTCTCGCCTATGTTGGCGTTGGCGCTGTCTTGGCTGTGGCGACGAAGGGCCGCAGCCAACGAGAAGAGTGAGAAACCCGCCAATCCCGCCCATCAGTGTTCTAATAGAGAGGAGCATACAATGATCGCCAAAAGAGCCCAAGAGATCAAACCCTTCATCGTCATGGACGTCCTGGAGAGAGCACGCGCTCTGGAACGCGACGGCGCCCACATCATCCACCTGGAAGTGGGCGAGCCCGATTTCGACACCCCGCCGTGCGTCAAAGAGGCGGCCTCCAAAGCCCTCGAAGAAGGACACACCCATTACACCCACAGCCTCGGCAATCTGAAACTCAGAGAAGCCATTTGCAGGCGCTACTTGGAGAGATACAGCGTGTCGGTTCATCCCGATCAGATCGTGATCACCTCGGGGACCTCGCCCGCCATGTTTCTTCTGTTCTCGGCCCTGCTGGAGAAGGGCGACGAGGTGATCATCTCCGACCCGCATTATGCGTGCTATCCCAACTTCATCAGATTCGTGCAGGGCGCGCCGGTCAGGGTGCCGGTTTACGAAGAGGACGGCTTTCAATACAGGCCTGAAGCCATTGAGGAGAAAATCACCAACAGGACCAAAGCCATCTTCATCAACTCCCCTTCCAACCCCACCGGCAACCTGCTGTCCGAAAGCCGCATGAGGGCCATCGCCGAATTCTCGCCCTACGTCATCTCCGACGAGATCTACCACGGCCTGGTCTACGAGGGCCAAGAGCACTCTATTCTGGAATTCACCGACCACGCCTTCGTCTTGAATGGCTTCTCCAAGCTTTACGCCATGACCGGCCTCAGGCTGGGCTACCTGATTGCGCCCCCGCCGTTCGTGCGGCCCATCCAGAAGATGCAGCAGAACTTCTTCATCTCCGCCAACTCCGTGGTGCAGATCGCCGCGATCGCCGCCCTGGAAAAGGCGGGGGAAGACGTGGCCCGCATGAAGCGCATCTACAACGAGCGAAGGCAATTTATGGTAAAACGCCTCAAGGAGCTGGGCTTGGGCATCACCGTGGAGCCCACCGGCGCCTTTTACGTGTTTGCCAACGCCAAGCACATCTCGGACGATTCCTACAGCCTGGCCTTCGACATCCTGGAAAAAGCCCACGTGGGGGTGACGCCGGGCATTGATTTCGGGGAAAATGGCGAGGGGTACCTCAGGTTTTCGTACGCCAACTCGATGGAGAACATCGTTGAGGGGTTGAACAGGATCGAACGTTATCTTCAGCTCTAGCCTAACACAATAAAAGCCGCCTGCCGATTTGGCAGGCGGCTTATGGGGTTGTGCCGGGGACGACGCCTCATAACCTACCGATAGATTGTGCGCGAGGAGATAACGTAAGCCTCGCCGGCCTCATCGCGATCTTCATTCGGGCCATCGGCTGAGTTCGCTCCCACGACGATGTCATCGAAGCCATCGCCATCCACGTCTCCGACGGTCACCGAGCTGCCGGCTTGATCGCCGGCATCGGCTCCATAGATGGTCAGCGCATCCCCGCTGGCCAAGTCCAAAGTGCCCATTGCGACGGTTGCTGAGCCCATCACGACTCTCGCCTCACCGGCTTCGCCTTGGCCGTTGTCTGAACCGGCGGCGAAGCTCGCTCCGACGATGATCTCGTCGTAACCATCGCCATTCACGTCGCCGCTTGCCACGGAGACTCCAGCCCTATCGCCTCTGTCGGCCCCATAGATGGTGAAGTCGGCTTGCTGCCGCAGATCCACAGACCTCGCGTAGGCCGTGTTGGTGATGGAATCCGAACCTAGAACCACGTGAACCTCGCCGGCCCAAGCACGGAAACCGCGCGGGCCGTCGGCATAAGCGGCCCCCACCAAGACATCATCGTAGCCGTCGCCATTCACGTCCCCACTGGCTACCGACGTACCAGCACGGTCTTGCGCATCGGCGCCGAAGATGGTCAGGTCAGCGCCAGTGCGGAGGTCGCACCTTCTGCTCTCGAAGCGCTCCGAGCTCAACACCACGTAGGCCCCGCCAGCCTGATGGCGCGTGTTAAACGGGCCGTCAGCCCAGAAGGCCCCGACGATGATGTCTCCATACTGGTCGCCATTGAGATCGCCGACGGCCACAGACTGGCCGGCATGGTCTCCCTTTTCCTCGCCGTAGATGATCAGGTCCGCTTGGCCAACCATCTCCATGCTGCTGGGGAGATGGTCGGACCCGAGCACGACGTAGACCTCCCCGGCGTCCTCGCGTCTGTGTCCTGGCCCCAACCCATCGGCCCACTCAGCTCCGATGACGATGTCGGCGTACCCATCATCGTTCACATGCCCGGTGGCCAGAGAGGTGCCGATTTGATCATGGATGTCGGGACCGTACAGGACAACGTCCGCTTGGGCGCCCAGGTCTATCGCGCCAGCGATGGCGTCCGAGCCATACACGACGTAGACGTCGCCGCATTCGACGCGGCTGTTTTGCGGCCCATCCGCCCACTCCGCGGCGATAACGATGTCGGCGAATCCGTCGCCGTTGACGTCGCCGCTGGCCACCGCGCTGCCGGCGTAGTCACGGGCGTCCGCTCCATAGATCACCACGTCGGCCTGGGAGGCAAGGTCTACCATGCCATCATACACGTCGGCTGGACCCAACACCACATAGACGCGGCCAGCGAACTTACGTCGGTCGTCTGGGCCGTTGGCTCGAAAGGCCCCGATGATGACGTCGTCCAGACCATCGCCGTTGACGTCCCCGCTGGCGACGGCGTAGCCAGCATAGTCGTTGTCATTGGCTCCACAGATGGTCAGGTGTCCCTGAATCTCTGAGTCAGCGCTGACGCCAACGCCGGCCGCCAGCAACAAGCCCAAGAGCACGACGGACGTCAGAGCCAAGTTCAGCGGTCGAATCCTCTTTCCTATCATGGGTATCCTCCTTATGCTACTAGCGTCCCGGCACAACAGCCGCGTGGGCGCATCGCCCCTCTATTCTATACATATTCTACCAGATTCAATCATTTTGTGCTTGACGTTTCCCTTGCGGCTGCTCTCTGACCGCCCTCTGACTGCCCTACGACTGCCCTCTGATTGCCTTACGATTTCCCTCCGCTCTTGCAAAGACCCTAAAGGTTTGGGTGCGTTTCATCTCGGTTGTAGGACGGATTGGTAATCCGTCAATCCGTCGGAATACCATTCCGACCAACAATACCAGCCAACTCACTTGAAACACACCCTAAAGGTTTTAGTATGACCCTTAACAATTCCCACTACTTTCGCCCGTCTCCCAACAGATATGGGCCGCTGACCCAGAAATCCAAACCTTTAGGGTCTCACCGGAAAGAAAAAGGCCACAAGAACCTCGTGGTTCTCGTGGCCTACGGAATACCAAAGCGCCTGCGATCTAAATGCGCAGCTCCACCACATCGCCGTCCTGGAGGACGTGATCTCGCCCTACCATTTGACCGTCATAGGCGACACTGCCCCAGACTCGGGCCGATCTCAGCTTTTCGAGGAAATCCCGATGGATTCCTTCCGCGAATTGCTCTACGGTGCTGCCTTTGGGCAACACAAACGGCGCGCTGAGATCGGGCTCTTTCCCAGGCGCTTTGGAATAAACGCGCATGATCTCCAACCGCTCGAACACGGCCCGCTTCATGGCCTCGAAGTTGCGACCGGTGGTTGCAGAGACGGACACCATCGGCCAGTCGTCCTCGAGCAATTCGCAAAGCACCTCAAAATCCTCATCCAAGCTCTGGTCATCGGTCTTGTTGACCAGCACCAACAGCGGTTTGAAGGTCAGACGGCCCTGTTCGGTGTAACGATCTTTCAGCCGCAGGGGCACGATACGGTGCTCTTCCAGAAAGGCGATCGAATCCTCAAGCTGCTGGATGGGATAGGCCTGCAAATCCACCACCAACAGGATGAGGTCCGACCTTCGAATCAGGTTCAGCAGTTCCGGCTCCACGTAGTTCCTGTTCAGCGGCGGCGTATCTATCAACTGAATCTGGACGTCCTCCACCAACATCATGCCAGGGGTGGGAGTCCAGGTGCTGAAAGGATAGTCCGCCACCTCGGGCCTGGCATTGGTCAGAGCCGCCACCAGAGCCGACTTCCCCACGTTGGGAGGACCGACCACCACCACTTGCCCCGCGCCTTCTTTGTCAATGTGAAAGGCCGAAACCTGCCTGCCGACCTTTTTTTGAGTTTCAGCCGCATCTTTCAGCTTGGACAGCCGCTTGCGCAGGCCGGCCCTCAGCTTGTCAGTGCCCTTGTGCTTGGGGATGAGACCGATGTATTCTTCGAGACAGGCGATTTTCTCCGGCACCGACTTGGCGTCGCGATATCGCCTTTCCGCTTCAATTGCCTCAGGAGGAAGGTTGGTTGGCATAGCTGTCCCATCGCTCGCGCTTTCTTCTGACCATAGTATAGCAGATTTCAACTCCTTTGGCAAAGCAAGAAGGCGTCCGCGCGTTTGACGCAGGCGGCTTTTTAGAATATACTATTCTGGAAGGCATATTCGCCCTCCTGAGGTACTTGAGTTTAGACAAAGTGTGAAGCCCTCGGCGGCCGTCGAGTTAGGCAACGT
>CAZEBW010000076.1:0-17288 GCA_964510205.1 uncultured Anaerolineae bacterium | reverse complement strand
TAGGGGAGGGTGGGCCTTCCGTATCGCAGAATCCACCCCCACCCAGCCTCCCCCTGTGAGGGGGAGGGGTCTGGATTCCCCTCCCTCGGAGGGAGGGGCTAGGGGAGGGTGGGCCTTCCGCCGGGGAGTCGAGTCTTCTCCCTCCCAGCCACCCCAATTGTCTGCCGATGATTATCAGAAGCACAACGGCACAGATTCCCAACAGCGCCCAGGCCAGCCGATAGGGTCGAGGGTTAGGCTCGCGGGCTACGGTCCAGCCGGCGATGGCCCACTGGCCCCAGCCTCCCTCCGCCACCAACTCGGCCTCGTGCACCTCGTCGGTCAGGCCAGAGGCCAGGGTGACGGTCTCCGTGCGGTAGAGGGGGTCGTGGAGGACCAGGTAGGCGCGGCCCTGGCTGTCCCGAGGTAGGCCATTGGCTGGCTTTTCATCAACGTTGACATAAAGGACGCCCCAGAAATCGCCCCGCCGCACAGTCAGATCGAGGCGGGTGCCTTTGAAGGGGATGACTAGGCTGTCGCCGCTTTGGCCGATGTCGGCCCCCTGGGGGGAGAGGCGCCAATCGCCCGCGTAGCGCGCCGTGTAGTGATCGGCGGGGTAGCGGCCGGGGTAGGCTACGGGCGGGGCGGTGGCCAGCTCCCGCAATCGTAGGTAGACGGGGCGCGGCTGCCACTGCGCGTCCACCAGGGCAAAGCCCCAGTGAGGGTCGTCGGGCGCTGCATCGGGCTGGAAATGGGCCGCGGCCAGAACGCCCAGCCAGGGCCATTCGTCGCGGGCCCGCTCGATGGCCGCCGCCGTGTATTGAGCCTGCTCATCCTCGCTCACCTGTCCCCAAATGGAAGGTCGGCCCTGCCAACCTGGAGGCAGGGCGTTCCAACCGAACTCCACTGCCCAGACGGCCTTGTCCGCATCGCCGTGGGCGACCATCACTTCCCGCACCAACTGGGCTCGGGAGAAGTTGAGGACTCCCACGTCGGTTTGGCGGTCGTCTGGTCCCGTGTCGAAGCCGTAGGGCTTGACGGCCACGATGTCGAAGAAATCGCCGGCCCCGGCGGCGTACAAGCCCTGCAGGAACGCCATCTCGTTCAGATTGAGGGGGCCGCCTTCGCTGTTGGGGGCTAGGCCGGCGGTCAAGACGACGGATGTGGGGTCGGCGGCCTTGACCTGGATGCAGCCCTCCCGCAGCAGGCGGGCGTACTCGGCGGGGTCTACATAAGCGCCGCCCCAATGGGAGCTGAGGTTGGGCTCGTCCCAGATTTGATAGTAATCAATCTGCCGTCCATAGCGTTCGGCAAACGCTTGGGCGAAGCGGCCGAAGTCGGCCATCTCTTGCGGTGGGGAGTGGCGGTCGGGCGCTCGTCTGGCCCAGGCTGGCGAGGTGTCCAGCACGGCGATGAGGTCTAGATCGTGATCCCGCACGGCGGTCACGACGCGATCCCAGGCTGCCCAATCGTATTGACCGGCCTGGGTTTCGATGTCGGCCCAGGGGAAGGTTTGGCGCACCCACTGGAATCCGCCGGCCTCAATCAGGGCCAGGGCCTGCTGCAATTCCGCCTCGTCGTACTGCTCCAGGGCCACGTTTGCGCCGAAGGGATTCACAGCGGCTTGGGGGACGTCTGGGGGGAGACCGTCGCCTTGCCTGGTCCGCAAGATGATGACCGAGGAGGCGATGAGGATCAAACCCAGGGTGCAGAGAACGACACTCAGGGCTGGTTTCCATCTCTTGTCTGCCAGACAAGAGCCTCGGTTGTTGCCTGTCTCGGCGGGCAAAGTCGGGGCCATCTCCTCTGTACCTCTGGCTTAATCCTACCACAAACTGTCTTTATCTGCAAACAAGAACTTTTCGTTGCAGCTTGACGAAAGGGAAAAAACGAGTAAAATATAGCTGAGTTTGAAGGGACTACTTGTTGCCAATTAGGAAGTTAGCCGCAATGCTGAGTTCAAGATGAGAAAGGGGATGAAGAATGACTGTGCATGATGTTACTATTGCCAGAATTCAACAACTACCCGAATCGTTGGTTCAAGAAGTGACCGATTTTATTGACTTCTTGCTGGTGAAGCGTGACAGGACACGGTGGCAGTTGTGGGTACATTTCGCTGAAGCCATAGAGATGGCCGAGTCAGACTTTGCCGACTACTTATCCAATCTGGAGGACTACGAAGATCGTCTGGCGTGCGGTGAAATTCAATGGTAACTATCCAGCGTGGCGATGTGGCTCTATGCGATCTGAATCCGGTAATCGGCACAGAGCAAGCCGGTATACGACCTGTGGTTGTTGTGCAGATTGACCGTGCGAATGCTGTGAGCCCTCATACGATTATTGTGCCTTTTACGACGAAAATCCGACGGGTTCTTTTGCCTTCGCACGCTTTAGTTCCCGCAGGAGTCGGCGGCTTGAATCGGGATTCTGTAGCACTGTGTGAGCAGATTAGGGTGATAGATAAGCGTAGGATCATCAGGGTTCTTGGTCACTTGGATGACCCGCATCTCGAAGAAATAGGGCAGGCTCTGGATACGATTCTAGGGCTGTAGAAGGTTTGGCACAGCGGCTAAGAATGGGTTGCCATAACAAGCTACAGCCAAATGCGGCTTTGCCGCACATTGACAATCCGCGAAAGATTAAAGGAAGCGAGGAGGAAACATGGAGCAGATTGAACTAGAAACGCAGAGGAGAGAAGTGCTGGGTAAGAAGGTGAAAAGCCTGCGACAAGGGGGGCTTGTTCCCGCCATATTGTATGGGCACGAGATCGAGTCGCTTCCCCTTCAAGTTGATGAGCAGGACTTAAACCGCGTCTTGACCCAGGCTGGGGGGCATAGGTTGATCTCTTTGAAAGTGGATGGGTCTAAGCGCCAAGCTCTGGCCAGGGATGTGCAGTGGGATGTCATCACGGGTAAACCGATCCACGTGGATTTCTACGCTGTGGTTATGACCGAGAAGCTCACCACGGAAGTGCCTTTGGTCTTTGTTGGTGAAGCGCCTGCGGCCGAGGAGGTGGGCGTTATCCTGTTACAGGGTCTGGACGAGATAGAGATAGAGTGTCTGCCTGGCGACCTGATCGAGGCCATCGAGGTTGACCTGAGCGGGTTGGAGGAGATGGATCAGGCCATCTACGTCAAAGATCTGCCGCTGCCGTCTACTGTAGATGTCCTGACCGACCCCGAGGAGCTCGTGGCTAAGATCACCTGGGCTGCCGCCGAAGAGGTAGAAGAAGAACTGGTTGTGCCGGTCGCGCCGGAGGAAGTGGAAGTCATCGCCAAGGGCAAGGAGGAGGAAGTAGAAGTGGAGGTGGAGTCTGAGGGCCCAGACGCTGAAAAAGCATACATGGCCTGAAGACCTGAAGTGCAAGTCAGCAAAGAGGTGAGGGCTAAGCCCTCACCTCTTTTGTTTTACGCAATTCTCTCGTCAATTCATGGCCTCGTTGCCCCATTGCCTCATCCCTCGCTGCCTCATTTGGCCACGGCCTCGCCAATCCAGCTCAGCGCCTTCTGTATGTTCTCTACCGAGTTGGCGTACGAGAGGCGCAAGAAGCCCTCGCCATACCGGCCGAAGGATGTGCCAGCCAGGGTGGCCACACCGGCCTCGTTGAGCAGGAAATCCTGCATCTCACGGGAGCTCTTGCCCGTGCCCTCGATGTTGGGGAAGACGTAAAACGCGCCCTTGGGCCTCAGGCAGCGGAAGCCGGGGATCTGGTTGAGGCCGTCCACGATGACGTCCCGCCGCTGGCGGAAGGCCTCGACCATCTTGTTGGCCTCGTCCTGTGGTCCCGTGAGGGCCTCGACTGCGGCCCACTGGCTGAAGGCGGCGGTGCAGGAGTTGGAGTTGACCATCAGGTTGGACACCTGCGCTGCCAGCCATTGGGGCATCACGCCGTAACCCAGCCGCCAGCCCGTCATGGCGTAGGTCTTGGAGAAACCGTCGAGGACGATGGTTCGCTCTTGCATGCCAGGGATGCTGGCGATGCTGGCGAACTCCCCCTCGTATACCATGCGGCTGTAGATCTCGTCCGAGAGCACCATAGCATCGTTTTCAATGGCCGCCTCGGCGATGGTTTCCAAGTCTCCTTGGGTCAGCACCCCGCCGGTGGGGTTATGCGGCGAGTTGAGGATGATCATCTTGGTTTGGGGGGAGACCAGATCCTGGAACTCTTCGGCGTCGAAGCGGAAATCCTTCTCCATCAGAAGGGGAAGAGGTACTGGGGTGGCGCCGGTGAAGTTGATCATGGATCCATAGATAGGGAAGCCGGGGTTGGGGTAGATGACCTCGTCGCCCTCCTCGCAGAGGGCCAGGATGGCGAAGAACATGATGGGCTTGCCGCCCGGCGTGACCACCACCTGATCTGGATTGACGCTGATGCCCCGTGTGGCGGAGACCTCTTCGGCGATGGCTTCCCTGAGCTGGGGAATGCCTGCCGACGGCGTGTAGTGGGTCTGGCCCTGGCGCAGGGCTTTGATGCCTGCCTCGACGATGTTGGCAGGGGTGTCGAAGTCGGGCTCGCCGATCTCCAGGTGGACGACCTCCCGCCCCTGGGCCTCCAGCGCCCTGGCCTTCATTAGCACCTCAAAGGCCGTTTCCGTGCCTAGCCTGGTCATTCTATTGGCGAGTTGCATCTTCTGCCCTCCTTGATTGGATGTCATTGGATATTGAACTCTCTCACCATGAGGAATTAAGCTGGCGTAGCGACACTGACTTCCTCACTGGGACGCAACTGGAGTTCGGTAGGATGCAGCCACAGGTAATCCCGAACTTCTAGATACATCCGGTCAAGTTCGGCCAGATAGCCGCTCGCGGACAGCCGGTAGTTTACCGGGTTCCTTTCAACCTGTCGCAAGTGGGTCACCTGTTGCTGAAAGTATTCAATTCGTTCCAGAGTCACCTGAAGTTCTTGATCGTTTCTAATCATTCTTGATCACCTCCACAATCCCCCGTCTAGTGCCATCTCGTCTGAGTTGCCAATGTTCCGCTGTTGCCTTCTCTCCTCCGAGAGCTGCCAAGCGACGTATCCAGAAAATGCTAGCTCCCTCTTTCATTTCGCTCTTTGTATTCTACCACCACCAGCTTGGGTGTCAAGTCTGATTTCGGTAACATCCGGGCATGGTGGAGAATTGCGGCTTCACTGTTCTGTGTTGCTTCTCCCAACGTTGCCTTCAAGATGCCAAGAATCTACTCATCATACATAAATGTCGGCTCTTCGTAGCGTCTGGGCTTCTTATCCCTGAGAAACTCCTTCAGCACCTCATTCTTGGCCTCCAACGATATCCCCTCCGCCTTCAGCACCGACAGGGGGAAGTTGATCCGCAGAGCTCTACCCTCGACGATGATATGTATCGTTGGGCATGACACTTTATGCTGTGCTCAGCATCATACCTGAATTTTGGAAACTTCCCCGTCGTGGTTGAGTTTCAGGCCTCAGAAGCCGCTCTGAAGGCTCTTTCCTGGTCGTCGAAAGCCGCTGATGCCACTTCCGAGCCATTTCAGCACCAAGTGCTCTCTCTGCTGAGTGTTGCTGGATGGCTGTGTGGAGGTTTCCCGCGCAGATATGACAACGAATTCAAGGGATTTATCGAATTCACGATTAACCCTCGAAATTCACGGTTCTTACGTCTGAGTCGTCCCTGCCAGTTGGAACACTAGACGTTGTTCGCCAACCAGAACCTCATTGCCATGCACGATAACGTCACCCGTTTCCCGGTCGGGGGTAATGACCAGGTGGTCATCTACCACAGCGACTTCCAGATTCAGTGGTTGCCTGGTTCGTGCAGCACTGCGTTCCAGCAGCAGGTCGAAAAAAACCTCGGCGGGCATCTCACCGTAACCGGCGGCCTCTCGCTCTATGTAGTTGTCAATCAAGATATCGAATTCCGCCTCACTCATCTCCGCAAACGTCTGTTGGCTCATTTGTCCTCCCTCCCTTGCAGGTGCAGGATACGCCTTTTCCATTCATCGTAATTCACCACCACCAATTCATGACCACGATGTCGGATTCTAACCGGAGCTGGCAATTGCTCTAACGCGGTATCTAGATATCCCGACACTGTGTCGCCGTCAATTATACCCCAGGTCACCGGTTTAAGCAACACGACCAGTTTGTGCGTATATCCTTTGGCGAACAGGCGCACGATGTAAAAGTCGTGCACAAGTGGCACTGCGGCCTGCACAAAGTAGATCGAGGTCTTGATGTCCCCAGCCGTACCACTGACTATCAGGTCGCTGGGAGAACAGCGCTGTTGGCGGTCCAGCAAGTTATGTGCCTGAAACTGGACTCCGCTGTTTCGTAGGTCACGAAAGATTTCCACCTCCAAAGCGTACCCACGCGCGAAGGCGCCCCACCAGTATAACAGGTAACTCAACAACAGGCGCGCTTCAGGCACGTCTGACCGACGCCATCCGCGTTGTGTGAACTCACTGACGATCCGTCGCGCGAAGCGTGACCACAAAGCAGGGCCTTGTTGCTCCACGTCGCGTAACGTTAGCAATTCGGCAAGATAGGCGTCTGCCATCTGCCGATCCACTAGCCGTTGATAAAGCGTGCGGAAGGTATGCCGCCCTCTGGCTGTGATCAACATGGCCTGATCCAGTAAGTCGAACGCCGCGAAAGCCTTGGCCCACGCCTCGCGCCCATGCAGACGACCCGAAAGGTAATCAATCACAACACGCTCGTGATCGGGGCCGAAACCGGATGGAAGTTGTATTTGTATAGGCGCCGTCGTCATGTTTGTTGTCAAATTTGCCTCTCTAACTTGCAGACGGGAGCGCTACGCTATGACGCATAGAGAAAGATCTGGTCATTCTAGGCGCCTGTCACTTCCAAAAGTGACGGGCATCTATTATTCATCATACATAAATGTCGGCTCTTCGTAGCGTCTGGGCTTCTTATCCCTGAGAAACTCCTTCAAAACCTCATTCTTGGCCTCCAACGATATCCCCTCCGCCTTCAGCACCGACAGCGGGAAGTTGATCCGCAAAGCTCTACCCTCAAGGACGATGTGCCTGGTTACTCCAGGAGGCATTTTGATCACCTGCTCCCCATTCGCGTCAGTAGCAAGCTTGGTGGCTATCTGCACCACCTGTTGTGGAGTAAACTTGGGGAAGGCGACGACGACGTTGCAATCATCGTGCTTTTCAAATAGACCATTGATTTGCCTTTTCCAATCACCCTCTTCGGGCTCAAGACTATCTCGTTCTATCCTTCCCTCATAGGTCCTGACCACCTCATTCATTAGCTTGACCCGTGACTCAAAATCGCTATCGCCCTTCACTCCGAAGACGTCCCCATCCCGGAAGAAGAAACAGCACAGGACTCCCTCGTCCTCCGATATCATATCTCTCGCGGCATCGCAGTCCAGTAGTAGGGGCTCGAGGTCCTTGCTCTGAAGCCGGGAAAGGAAGGAGTCTTTGTTCTGTTGAGTCAAGTGGCACCAACTGCTCAGTTTGACGCTCTGGGGATTGAAGTAGTCTACGATTTGTACCAGAATGTGCGGGCAGTTGAGCAGATCCTCTTCTCGGAATACGGTAATCCTGTTGGCGCCATCCAGGTGGACGTATTTTCCCCCTTCCAGCCTGGCCACGATGGGGGGATCCTGCAAGACCCCATCCTCCTCTATTCTCTTGGCCAGCTTAGGGGATCTGGTTTTGTCAAAGTGCTCGTGGATGACGATGTCTTTGACGGGCACGATTTCTAATTCTGGCCCTGTGGAATAAACCTCCTCTGCAAAGTCAGAGTGGGGACATGACGTATTCCACAGGGCTGGCCCTGGTTCGCAGCCCTTCCTGCTCATAGTTCTCTCCCCATTGAGTCTGAAAACAACCTAGCGATGTGTCATTGCGAGCCGCGCGCGGCGCTTCGCGTCACTCATTGTGTAAGAAACAATTATGGACTCTACTGAAAGAAGGTGATCTGTTGGCAAGACCCTAAAGGTTTTCGATAGAAAGCTTGATTTCTTTGCCTGGAACAGGCGCTGAATGCAAGAAAATCAATTCGAACCTTCATTTTCAAAACCTTTAGGGTCTCCACGCTGCTTTTTTCAGGGGAGTCATTATAGGTTTCATCGCGAGGAGTGGGTTTTGCGACGAACTTGGAAGTGAAAACGGCGCGATCCCCGATTCGCTGGCGGTAGATTGCGGCGATCCAGGGGATTGCTTCGGCAAAAAGACGCCTCGCAATGACATAGCTGGGGTTTGTTTCTTAGTAGCCGAAGGCGAAAGCGATCCCCTATTTGCGCCTCGGGGATTGCTTCGGCGGGAAAGCCTCGCCTCACAATGACGTGTGGAACTCGATCACCTTCTCAGCCACCTCAACGCTCACTCGATGCTGCGCCTCAGCGGTCGCCGCCCCGATGTGGGGGGAGCCGATGACCTCGTCCAGCTCGAAGAGCTTGTTGTCCGTGGCTGGCTCTTCAGCATAGACATCCAAGGCCGCCCCCGCTATTTTCCCCGACGCGATCGCCTCGTAGAGGGCGTCTTCGTTGATGGTGCCCCCTCTGGCGCAGTTGATGATGTTCGCGCCGTCTTTCATCAGCTCGAACTGGGGGGCGCCGATCAGGTCACGGGTCTCGTCGGTCAAGGGCAGGTGCAGGGAGATGTAGTCGGCCCTTGACAACAATTCTTCAAGAGAGACGAACGCCATCTCCAGCCCCCTGGGATCGGAGACGTAGGGATCGTAGGCGACGATGTCCATTCCCAGCGCCAGGGCCTTCTCGGCCACCAGCCAGCCGATGCGGCCATAGCCTACCAGGCCCAGCGTCTTGCCGGCGATCTCGCTGCCTTTGAACTTCTTCTTCTCCCACTTGCCGGCCCGCATCGAGACTGTGGTCTGCGGGAGACGGCGCGCCAGCGCGAACAAGTAGCCCACGGTCAGCTCGGCCACCGCGTTGCTGCTGGCTGCTGGGGTGTTCGTGACCTCGATTCCCTTGGATTTGGCGTATTCGACGTCAATGTTGTCCAAACCCACGCCGGCGCGCACGATCAGCTTGAGATTCTCGGCCGCCTCGATGATGTGCTTTCGCACCTTGGTCGCGCTGCGGACGACGACGGCGTCGTAGCCGCCGATGGTCCTCTCCAGCTCCTCAGGGGTCAGGCCGGTATTGACATCCACTTCGATGCCCGCCTGACGCATCATTTCCACGCCTGCGTCGGCGATGGGATCGCTAATTAGGACTTTCATTGTCAGATACCTCCACTCACAGATTCCAAAGTTCCTCGATCAGACCCGTGACCCAGCGCATGTCGCCCAGGGTGAGATCGCCCATGTGCGCGATGCGGAAGAGTTGCCCCTTCAACTGGCCATAGCCGTCGCTGATGACGGCGCCGTGTTCGGCCAGGGCCTGGTTCAGTTCGGGCACGCTGAGGCCCTTGGTGTTGACGATGGTGGTGAGGGTGTTGGACAGGTATCGCTCGTCGGCGTAGAGGGCGAAGTGCCGGCGCGCCCAGTCGCGGGTGAACTCGGCCATGTCAATGTGGCGCTGAAAGCGGGCCTCCAGCCCCTCGGCCAGGATAGCGTCCATTTGCTCGTCCAGGGCGAAGAGGTGGCTGATGCTCGGCGTGGCCGGGGTTTGGCTCCTGTGGTAATACTTGAGCATCACCTGAAAGTCGAAGTACCAGCCGCGATGCTTGACCTCACTGGCTCGGTCGAGGGCCTTCTGGCTGACGGAACACACGGCCAGGCCGGGCGGCAGAGCGAAAGCTTTCTGCACCCCGGCGATGCAAACGTCTATGCCCAGCTTGTCCACCTCGATCTTGGCCCCGGCCATGGAACTGACCGCGTCCACCAGCCAGCAGACGTCGGGGTATTCTTTCATGACCTCGGCGATCTCGTAGATGGGGTTCATCACGCCGGTGGAGGTCTCGTTGTGCGTCAGAGCCACCGCGTCGTACTCGCCGCTGGACAGCTTGGCCTCGATCAGCTCTGGGGTGACGGCCTGACCCCATTCCACCTCCAGGGCCTCGACGTCCTTGCCGATGGACAGGATCATGTCGTGCCAGCGCGCGCCAAAGGCGCCGTTGATGGCGGACAGCACTTTCTTGCCTTCTCGGACGCAATTCCGCGCCGCTCCCTCCATGACGCCCGAAGAGGCGGAGGTGAAAAGGAAGACCGGATTCTCGGTGTAGAGCAGCTTCTGCACCTTGGACGTCGCCGCGGCCTGAAGCTCTGAGTATTCTTTGAAACGATGGCCGATCATCGGCGCGGCCATCGCTTGCAAGACCTCGTCCCGCACATGGGTTGGACCGGGGATAAAGAGTTTCTTGTACATCATTTGCCTCCTCAGAATCTAGGATTATGCTACGGAGCGCAGACTTTGCCAAAAGCGCTACCGAGAGGCGTCCCCGCCTCGTCTAAGGGTTTTTCGGCCGCGAAATCGGGGTGAGGGCGCCCCTCCGTAGCAGGATAGGCGGACCTGCGTCCGCACTCCAGCGATAGTGATTATACAACAGGCAGCCAACATCGTCAACTCGAATTCCTCATTGCCTCGTTGCCTCATTCCCCATTGCCTCATTCCCCACTGGCGAGATAAGCGGCGAAGTGGGGATACAAGTCTCTGGCGTTGGTCACTGCCTCCAAATCCAGGTTCAGCTCGCTGGGATACATGATGAAGGGGTAATCCTGCGGCCCGCCCAGGCCGCCGTGGCTGGCCACCTGGTCCTCGAAGCAAACCACTTTCCCATCCTCACGCCAGGCGCCGAAGACGATGATGTCGCCGCTGTGCGGGAACGAGGCCAACTGGCGCAGTTGGCTGGCGGCGAGCTCGGGCTCTGGCAGGAAGAGCAGGGGATTCTGGCCGCGAACCTCCACCCTTTCGTTGAGAACCAGCGTTCCCCCTTTGCCTACGATAACTGTCTCTCCCTCCTCGCGTCCTACCACCAGGCCGATGCCTTCGTGTTCAACCAAGCGGTTGAGCAATTCGGGGTAGATGAGGGCGATCTCGCTCAGGTTCATGGGGCGGGGGGTCACGTCGAAATAGACGTGCGACATGGAGCCGGAGTTGCGCACCACGATGTCGCCCCTTTTGCTGAGGTCCCAGGGGGGGTCTTCATCATCTACCACCAGCCTCTTGTCTACGAAGCGGTAGGCGGCTTGCACTAGCCTTGCGCCTCTTGCCGAGAGCCGCGCCTCGATCCCTTTCAGCTCCTCCAGCAGGAACATGGCTTTGACCGCCGGTGGTCTCTCCTCGCCGCCGCGCTCGTCGGTGAAGACGCCCTCGCCGAGCTGGTCAGCGATGTACTGGCCCAGGCTGCGGCCGTAGGCTTTCTCAAAGGGGATGGAGGGGGTCAGGCCGTGGTCGGAGAGGATGTACAGATCGTATTCCCGCTTGCGGTACTGGGTCCTCATGCGGTCAATCTGCTTGATTTGCTTATCAATGCCCCGCAGCGCTCTGAGGGCTTCTCCGCTGCCTACGCTTAAGTGATGGGCGACCTCGTCGTAGCTGTAGTAGTTGGTGTAGATGGCGGGCATACCTCGGTAGATGTCTATTAGACAGGCGAAGGTTTGTATCTCCCGAAAGATGACGTTGGTGATGATCTGTAGGAAGGGGGATAGAACGCTGAAGGGGCGCTGGTAGCCGGGTATGAACAGGGCGACAAGTCGCTTGACCAGGTCAATGAGATAGCCCCACAGGGAAAGCACGATGACTCGCAGCACTCGCAAGGGACTGAGGAGGAACAGAAGCAGGAATCCGAATCCGCGCACGTTCTCGAAGAAACGCTGGCTGTTGAAGGCGCTCAGAGTGAAGAGGGAGAGCCGGGCGTCGCCGTCCATCATGTTCACGTAGCTGGAGCCGCCCTGCAGGATGCCCCGTCGACCGGCGGAGACGCGGTCTCGAATTGCTTTGACCAAGCCTGGCAGCTTGCAGACCACCGAGGTGTTGGTTTCCTTTTCGTACCAGCGGAAGGCGGGGATGTCGAAGTTGTTGCCGAACATGATGCCTGCCTGGACAGCGGGGGTGGTACTGGGCAGGCCGCAGCGCCAGCGAGCCAGCTTGAAGGACTTCGTCTGCAGCAGACGCTTCATGTGTGGGGCGTAGCCCTTGGCCATCGCTTCAAGCAGATGGTCATAGGCCAAGCCGTCTATCTGGAGGATGATGAAGCCTCGTTTCTGGTCTCTAACCTGGCTCTCTTCCAGCCCCATGCTCTCGGCGATGGCCGCATATTTCCGCGAATAGTAGAGATTGGCTAGCGAATTGAAGAGGTCAACGATCTTCCTGGTTATCCAAGTCATCTTCTAATCCCGGATTTTTGCGCGGCCAGCGTCTCCATGAACGCCTGGATCCTGGTCTTCAGCGGCTGCTCGGCGTAGGCGCGGGTGTCGCACATGTCGGCCTCCAAAATCAGGCCGGGCTTGCCCGTGCGCTCGGAGACGACGCGCCGCAGGTCGTACTGGCCGAACGAGTAGGGCTTGCAACTGCGGTTGGAGTGGAGGACGATGCCGTCCACTTGAAACCGCTCCACCAGGTCCACCATGATCTCAGCGCGGGCCGGCAGGCTCTGGTTGATGTAGACCGAGGTGTAGGTGCGGGCCAGGCCCTCGATGGGATCGCTCAATTCGACGGAGGTGGACCAGCCGTTGGTGTAGGTGTCCACCACAAAACAGGCCCCGAAGTCCACGAAGGTGCCGAAGAGGCGGAACAGTCGGTACCAGATGGCGATGTTGTCCCACAGCAGTCGGTAGCGCTCCTCAGGGATGGCGCCGATGCCGTTCTCCACTCTTTCTTCCACCTCGGCCTTGAGCTTCTCGTAGAAGCTCACCGCGTTCTTCGTGCCCCGCAGCACGACGATGGGGGCCATGTTGACGAACAGGTCGGGGGCGTTGAGCGGGGAGGGGCGGGCCTGGCATAGCTCCCGAATCTCCCCCCAAAGCCCGACGGCGCGATTGGATAGCTCCAGGGCCTCCATGAACTCCTTCTGCTTCAGCCTGCGGCCAGTGTGTTTCTCCAGCCAGGCGATGAACTCCTCCAGTTGGGCGGCCACGTACTGGACGGCGTGTGCTTCCATCTGGGAACCGTGGATGAAAGGGGTGTCCAGCAGGAAGAGGGGGACGTGGTAGTGCTGGGCCAGGGCCTGGTACCATTTCAGAGCCGTGCCGCAGATGTTGTTACAGGCTATCAGCAGGTCGGGCTTGGGAAGGCCGCCCATCGGCGCGTCTCGCCCATCCAGCACCGAGCCGATGTGGCTGCGCGCATAAGAGCACAGGTCCTGGGAATAGCCTTGCGCTTCGGCCACCTGACATAAAGAGGTGGCCACTTTTCGGGCCCCGCAGAGGGCGCCGTAGTTCTCCGGATAGACCGAGGCGATGCCCATCGCGGTCAGAATCTCGATGGGAGCGCCGCTGGTCACCCAGGCCATGGGCTTGAGCCTGCCGATGATCCTGCTCTTGGTGTAGTAGCGGGTCATGAGTTTGTTGAGGTCTTTGGCGGTGCGCAGTTTTTTGTATTTCCGGGCCATAACTACTCCAGATCGGTAGATTCGGGATTCGTACATTCGTACATTCGGGATTCGTACATTCGTAGATGGGTTTCCGAATTTCCGAATCTACGAGTTTACGAATTCACCACTTCTAAGAACGCCTGCAGGCGGGTGCGCCACTGATCGAGGGCGGGGGCGTGTTCCATCTCCAGGCGCAGGTGAGGCACGGCGGCGGCGTCGAGCTTCTCCTTGATCATGGCGTAGTCGAAGGCGTGGGGGTCGCAGAACTTCTGCAGGACGAACACCACGCCGCTACGTACATGTGATGAAGCGGCATCGCTACGTACATGTGATGAAGCGGCATCGCTACGTACATGTGATGAAGCGGCATCGCTACGTACATGTGATGAAGCGGCATTGGCCTGGGTCTCGTTGACCAGCCCGATCAGATATTCGTCTCGCTCGTTTTCGGGATGGTACTTGGCGGGGCAGGGCAGGCGCTTGAGATAACGATCGGCCAGGGCGGCGATGGGGTCGCCATTGTCCACGACAGGTTGAGCGAAGTAGCGGCTGCCCGTGCACAGGTCGTCCCCCACGATGCGCGCGCCCAGCTCCTCGATGATGGCCAGGATGGCCGCATCGTCCAGCACCGCGCCGACGAGGATGAGGCCGGGAGGTGTTGGTTTCTGGGGATCTACCCTCCCCCGACCCCTCCCTGGGAGGGAGGGGGGAATGTCTACCCTTTCTTCAGCCAGGAGTTCGACCAGTTCGCCCAGAAGCCGGTTGTAGTCCTGCGGGGGCATGACAAACCCCGCGCCGGTGGCGGCGAACAGCTCGGTTGCGGTGAGCCGGTCGCGCAGACTGTGCAGGCGGGCCAACAGGCGGCGCTTTTGGTTGTACAGCTCGATGCTGGCGAGGAGGGCCTGGTCGCTGATCTCCTGGCCGAGGAAGTTTTCCAGGGAGCGGCGAAAGCGCTGCAGTTCGGCGACGAGGTAGGGTCGCGCGCTGGGGGAGGAGAGGTGCACCGGCTGGACGATGGTCTCCACGTAGAGGTCGGGGAAGCTCATCTGCCAGATGTCGGCCAGGGCTTGGAGGGTGTCGCAGGTGTGGGGGAAGACCATGCCGTGCAGGAAGTTGAGATCGCCGCGCAGAGCCTGGTCCAGCCCGCTGCGGCAAAGGGCGCAGGTGTAGCTTTGCAGGTGAGCGTCGGCGCGGCTGGGGGATTGGTCGCCCGAACGGATGCGCACTGGCGAGAAGCCGGCGGCGTGAATGATCTCCTCAGGGACGTAAGTGCAGAAATAGCCCATGGCCCGATGGCCGGGGTAGCGGTCGGGCCAGGTGTTGTAGGAAGCCTGCTGAGCCTCTACAAGCGTGTCCAGGATTTGTGTCAAGGTTCGGTTGTTGGCGGTCATGTGTTTTCCTTTGTCACTACAGCGGATTGAGAAAGGCTTGTCCTGAGCTTATCGAAGGGAACAGATTTCTTGCTGTTGATCTGTTTTATTCCGAATCCGCTGTAGTATTATGGCACAAAAGCGGAGGGAAAGCAAGTTGCGTCTAGGACAGAAGCTGGTATAATATGGTCGGGTAGAGAACCGCGGATTTGCAGAAATGCGCGGATCAACAATCAAGGGGATATGTATCTTTCTGCAAATCCGTAGTTTTAGAGCGGAGTCATAGATGACCGAGGGAATCATCCTGAACAAGCGCTATCGGCTGCTGGCTGAGATCGGCGCGGGGGAAATGGCCGTCGTCTTCCGGGGCGAAGATGCCTGGCGGGGCGTGCCGGTGGCGATCAAGGTGTTGCGCCCGTCCTACGTTGCGGACGAGGCTTTCTTGGCCCGCTTGCACGGTCAGGCCCAGGCATTGGCCAGCTTGGTGCACCCTAACATCGTCACCATCTACGAGGTGGGCCGGGATGGCGACCGCCACTACCTGGTGATGGAGTTGGTGGAGGAGCCGACTCTCAAAGAGCTGATTCGGGTAAGTATATCTTTTTCCGTCGGACAGATGCTTGACATCGTCATCCCAATCTGCACCGCCGTAGGGTACGCCCACCGACTGGGCATGGTGCACGGCGATATCAGACCCCAAAACGTCTTTGTCTCTGCCGATGGCCGGGTCAAGGTGACGGATTTCGGTATCGCGTCCGCTTTTTCGCCAGCCGCCGTTGTCGAGGGGGAGATCGTCTGGGGCGCGCCTCACTATTTCTCACCGGAACAGGCGGCCGGCCAAGACGTGGCCCCGACCTCAGATGTCTATTCCATCGGCGTCCTCATCTACGAGATGCTGGCAGGTCGTCCGCCTTTCGAAGCTGAGACCGACATCGGGGTGGCTCTCAGGCGTTTGCGGGAGGTGCCGGCTCCGTTGCGCCAACTGAATCCCGATGTGCCCTCTCAGGTGGAGCGGATCGTGCGCGAGGTGATGGCCAGGGAGCCGGCCGCTCGCTACCGCACAGCGGACCAGTTGGGGCGTATCTTGGACAGCTATCGGCGGTTGAGTGAAGAGGCTCCCGTTGCTCAGCGTCCTCCCGCTGCTGGGACCCATCCCCGCCGGCCCGCGCCTGTGGAATACGAAACCGTTTCCAAACCCCAACCCCGTCGGGTCGAGGCTGAGGCATCCCTGGCAGAGGAGACGGGGCGAGATTGGCTAGCCGTTTTGTTGGGGACGATAGCCGTGCTAGCCGTATTGTGCCTGATACCGCTGGCCATCTCGGTCTATCGGCGCTACGCTGCGGCGGCTCCACAACCTACACCAACCGCCGCAGCGCAGGAAGTCCCCACTACGTCCTCACCCGTTGTCGCCACCGCGATACCTGGCCAAGTACGGGTGCCTGACCTGGTCGGTTTGAGTCAGGAGGAAGCCCGGCGGCGGCTCGAAGAGGCAGGATTGCAGTTGGCCGTGGTGGGGGAGCGGCACGATGCATCCGTACTGGCTTTGGACATCGTCACTCAGACCATACCTGCAGGCCAACTGGTTGGAGAGCAAGAGACGATAGGAGTTGTCATAAGCCAGGGTCCGAATTTCATTTCTGTGCCGGCGGTAGAGGGCTTGCCCATCGCGGCGGCGGAGCCTGGCTTGAGGGAGATGGGGCTCGACATCTCTCGAAAGGATGTCTGGAGCAAAGAGCCCCAGGGCACCATCTTGTCTCAGGATCCTGCGCCTGATTCCATTGTCTCTGAGGGAAGCGTCGTCCATCTGATCGTCAGCAGCGGCCCTCGGGTGATGCTGAACGTCAACTTGGACAACAAGGTTGTCCTGATGGCCTGCGATCTGGAGGACGATAGTCTGGCGCCGGGGGGGACACTGCGATTAGTCCTGTATTGGCATGCTCTGCAGCAGATGCAAGAGAACTACACTGTCTTTGTGCACGTGGCCCGGGCTGACGGTGAAATCCTGGTGCAGCGGGACGCCCAGCCGCACGATGGCACGCATCCCACCAGTTCGTGGGAGGCGGGCGAGCTGGTGGAGGATCGCTATGCGTTGCCCATTCCCGGTGATGCAGTTCCAGACATCTACTGGCTGAAAGTGGGCATGTACTCTCGGGCCACGATGGAGCGCTTGCCGGTGGTGGATGCTGGCGAGGCGACGGCGCTGCAGGATAGTGTGTTGGTGAAGGAATTGCGAGTGGGTTCGCAATAGAACGCGGATTGGCGGGATTAGCGGATCGAAGAACCTGGGCTGAGGCGCAAGCTGTCAACATTGCGCATCGGTTTTCTTGTGGGGAGTGGCGGTTCGGCGGGATTAGCGGATCGAAGAACCTGGGCTGAGGCGCAAGCTGTCAACATTGCGCATCGGTTTTCTTGTGGGGAGTGGCGGTTCGGCGGGATTAGCGGATTTAGCTTTTGCTACTGAGGGGCGTCCCCGCCCCGTGTTTTGCGCCGCATTAGGCGTGGCGA
>CAZEBW010000075.1:0-17314 GCA_964510205.1 uncultured Anaerolineae bacterium | reverse complement strand
GACGTGCTGGACGAGGTAGCACTGCCCTACACAACAACGACTTTCGAGACGCCAGAGTACAACGTTGCGGCTGGGTCCCCAAGCGCGCTCTCATCGTGGTTGCCCGCCATCAGTGCCTCTGACACGGACACGCTAGAAGCGGTCAGCACGGTGGCTGAGTCTCCGTCCCTAGTTCATCTTTCTTGGGCTGAGGACGATGTGTACCACACCATAGCAGCGGTGTGGTGGACAGAGGGGGCAGCGGAGACGACGATGGTCTACGATACGGTCAGCCACGAGGATGCAGCGGACTACCAGTTCACTGCCAGTGGCGAAGCCTACAGCATTGCTCCCGAAACGGATCTCGATGGCGACGCCATTGAGACTGCGTTCCCAGGGCAATTCCACGAGGTGGACCTGACAGGTCTGGAGCCTGGCACGCTTTACTACTTCCGAGTAGGGGGGGAGGGTGCCTGGTCTCGCGAGTGGAGTTTCCGCACCATCGGGCTTGACGAGGATGTCAAGTTCGTGGCAGGTGGCGACTCTCGCAGGCCATACGGATCGGCGGACATAAAGTATAACCCGTACGGTATCTCCAATTGGCCCTACGGCAGAGATCTGGTGAACCAAGGCGCCGCTGATGAAGATCCCAACTTCATCTGGTTCTTTGGCGACATGGTTGACAGCGGCAACAATTGGGAGCAGTGGCAAAACTGGCTGGAGTCGCTAGAGGAGAACCTGGTGACCGACGATGGACGCATGATTCCCATCGTGGCGGTGATAGGCAATCACGAGGTGGGCGCCTATCCCAGGACGGACAACACCTACGCCTGGTTCACGGGTCTGTTCGCCAACCCTGGCGACGAACTCACCTTTGCTCTCAACTTCCCCAACCTGCACCTGACCAGTCTGAAGGCAAGTACCGGGGGCGTCTCGTCTTACTGGGCCCCTGCGGAGGATGAGGCTGAGGAGCAGAAGGATTGGCTGGAAGCGGACCTTCAAGGCAGCGACGCGGCCTGGAAGCTGGCTGGTTTCCACTATCCATACTTCTCCTGCTTCGAGCAAGGGACTGGATATGCGAGTGAGCCATTCTTGGTGCACTGGGGTGAGGTCTTGCAGGACAACGGCGCCGACGTAGTTATCGGAGGACACACCCACAACTTCATGCGCTCCTGGCCGATCAGTATCACCGAAGTGGTAACAACGCCGGTCACCGGTGAATACTACGACTATACGGCCGAGGCTGTCTACACCATGACCACCAACTCCGCAGACGGAGTGACCTACTTGCTTCAGGGCGCCTGGGGAGCCCCCACCGATGTCTACATGAAGGGGGGGGACTGCGACATCCGCGGCTTCATCGCAGCCGCCGACTCAATTCACTCCTACACCATCGTGCAGGTCGGCGGGACCGAGGCGATGACCATGACCACCAAGACAACCTCGGGCGACGTGCTGGACGAGGTAGCACTGCCCTACACAACAACGACTTTCGAGACGCCAGGATACACCCGCCGCTACTAGTATGACCACCATCTCACCGGCGATCGAAGGTCGGCTGGTGTTCCTCACTGACTGACGGTTGCCGCCGTCGGCCATACAGCGCAATACGAAAGAAGCCATCGAGATCGTGTCTCGATGGCTTCTTTCTTGTTCTGTGCCTAAACGTCGTTTTTACGATTTTCGCTTTCCGCTCAACCCCACCACCAGCATGTCCAGGGCCAGGACATCGTCCATCTGCCCGGTTTTGATGGCCACGTCGGTTGCCAGCAGCTTCCGATAGACAGTCTCCAATTGCTCCATGGAGAAGTTCATCGCCTGCCGCGTGGTTTTCTTGACCACGAAGGGGTGCAGTTTCAGCCTGGCAGTCGTTTTCTGCTGGCTCAGCCCCCGTTCGCTCAGCTCTTTGACCTGGATCATGATTCTGAATTGGCGGACGATCATGCCCAGCAGCGCTAGAGGGTGCTCGCCCTCGTCCAGCAACTGGTGCAGCAGTTGGGCCGCCCGCTGACCATCGCGCCGCCCCAAAGCGTCTACCATCTCGAAGATGTTGGCCTCCTGGACGTAGCTGACCAGCAGGCGAACGTCGTCCTCGCTGATGGGACGCGCCCCGTCCACGTAGACGACCAGCTTCTCGATTTCCTGATCGAGCAGGCGCAGGTCGTCGCCCACGAAAGCCGCCAGAGTGGCATTGGCTGTGGAACTGATTTGTCCGCCTTTCTTCTTGACCCGCTTCTCAATCCAACGGTTCAGCCCGCTCCCCTGGGGGGGCTTGAACTCTTTGACGTGCCCGCGCTCATCGGCCAGGGCCAGGCGGTGAACGGGATTCCTCTTGCCAATGGACTTGTCCTCGACAAACACCAGGCGCGCTGTCTCGGGCAAATCTTTCAAGTATCGGACCAATTCCTCCAAGTACTCCTTTTGCTTCCTGGATTCGAGGTGAGTGAGCAGCCCCTCCACGATGACCAGTCGCCGGTCGGCCATGAAGGGGACGGAGCCGCAGGCGTGTTGAATCTCGCCCAGAGTGACGCGGCGGCCATCGAAGAGGGTGGTGTTCAGCTCGACCAGGTCGGGATCACCCATCTTTTTCTTGAACTCGGCCAGGGTCTCGGAGCGAGAGAACTCGTCCTCGCCGTGAAACAGATAAAACATAGCCCCTCCAGGGAATGACCAATGAACCAACGAACCAATGACAAATGACAAATGACCGGTTGGGATTTGGTCATTGATCATTGGGATTTGATTTAGGATTTGATTCTAACCTCGTGAACGACGACGCTCCCCCTGCGCTGGCGCGTGATCTCTTCGATGGTCACCCCCTCTACCTCTGGCAAGGTGGTGACATACCGCTGCACAGCCAGACCCAAAGGCTGGGCGGCTATCACGGCGATGGTGGCGGCCATGATGATCTGAGGCAGCCTTGCCAGTCGAGACCTTGAGCGTCCCGACGCGGCGGCCGGCAACATGGCTACGAAAGAAGAGAGCCCGGCCAGCACGCCAGCAGTGGCTAAATTGGTGCCGCAGCGGGGATGGACTGCCAACGAGTGCTCGCCCCTTTGAAGGCGGACGAGGGCTTCGGAGACGGCGTCGGCCACCTCCTCTGTCTTCACCTCTCCGAACAGACGGAAGCCGCAGCCTGTGGTGCGTCCCATCAAATGCCGCCGAGGGTTGCGCTCGGTCAGAATGTGGATGGTGGCGTGCTCCAGGGCGTGGTTGCGGCGGATTTTGGCAATGGCGGGTATTTCTAAAATGCTCATCGAGTTCTCCTTTTGTTATATGCTGAAAGCTAGAAGCTGAATACTGGAAACCTTAGAAGAAGTTCAGCTTTCAGTTTCCAGCTTCCAGTAGGGTTTTGCCACGATGATCAGCCGGTGGGTGTTGGAGGTGTAGGGCCAGCAGGTGACCAGAGTGACGCGCTCGTCGCCGGTGGGGGCGATCCACTGGGCATTGGCGCGGCGCACGGCTTCGGGCTTGCCCTTTTCCTCAAAAAGGTGCGTCTCGGTGACCAAGTAGCGATAGGCCGTATCTCCCACGTAGAGGAACACTTCGTCGCCGGATTCGAGGTCAATCAAATAGCGAAAAACCTTGCCCTTGATGTTGTGGTGTCCCGACAGGACGGTGTTGCCGGCTTGACCGGGGTAGGCGGAGCCCAGGTGCCAGCCGGCGGCATAATCGGCTGCCTCCCAGACGGCGCCCTCCTCCGTGACCGTCCACCCCACGGACACCACCGGGGCATCCAGGCCGATGGCGGGGATCACGATGCGATCCGGCGGCGCGCTGGCGGGCGTCGGCATGGCCGTGGGCGTCGGGGTGGAAGCGTTGCCCTGAGCCTGCGTCGTCCCGCTTCTGTCGAGAGGTCGAAGGGTCGGTGACGCCGTGGCAGTTGGCGTCGGCGAGTTGGCGCCGAGGGCTGGCGAGGCCACAGCCATCAGCGTAGAAGAAGGCGCAACAGTCGGGATAGGAGTTGGAGGCATGGGCGTGGCCGAAGGCGGGGCTGTTGCTGCCGTCTTTCCTCTTTCCTCTCCCTGGTAGGCGTGGGATGCGCGCAGGTCGAGGTGGTCCTTGATCAGCCCTACGGTGCCTGCAAGCAGGAGTGCGGTGCCCAATGCCATCAGGATAGTTGGGTAAGCTTTTCTATGTTTCAGCAGTGAAGGCGTCTTCATAAATCGCGTGCCCACTCAGACCCTTGGGCCTTCTCCGAGCGAAACTGAGGCCCTGACTTCCCATGATGTTGCGAAGTGTAGCGAAATCCCCGGTCTCGGTGCTCATCAAAGCGTGCTCACAGGGTCTATGTCCACCCGCCAGCCATGGGGGAAGATCACGTCTCGGAGCAGGGTCTGGGGATCGAAGGTCCGCGCCACAATCTGCCAGCGATAGTTTCCCCGCAGGCGCGCAAAGAAGCAGGGCGCTGGGCCGATGAGATCCGTGCCGGGCAGGCCCAGGCGGTCTATTTTGTTACTGAGGATGCGGTGCAGTTTCTCGGCCTCCTCTTGACAACGTTTCTGATTCCGATGAACGTAGACTAGCTTGGCTAACTTGGTGAAAGGAGGATAACCGTGCTCCCGGCGGAAGGCCAGTTCCTTCTCGTAGAAGCCTTCGTAGTCGTGTCGGCTGGCCATCTGAACGGCGTAGTGGTCGGGGGTGTAGGTCTGGATGATGACCTGGCCGCCCAGGATGCTGCGCCCCGCCCGGCCGGCCACCTGGGTCAGAAGCTGAAATGTGCGCTCGCTGGACCAGAAGTCCGGCAGGTGCAGGGCGGTGTCCGCAGCGATCACGCCCACCAGGGTCACCAGGGGCAAGTCCAGTCCCTTGGCGATCATCTGGGTGCCGATGAGGACGTCGCTTTGGTGTTCGATGAAGCTCTGCAAGAACTCCTCGTGCGACCATTTGCCGCCCGTGGTATCCCGATCCCAGCGCAGGGTGCGGGCCTGAGGAAATAATTCCTTCACGGTGGCCTCTACCCGCTGAGTGCCTGTGCCGAAAAATTTGATGCGCTTGCTCCCACAGTTGGGGCAGGTTTGGGGCACTGGCTGGCGCCGATTGCAGTGGTGACAGACCAGTTGAGGCTCTCCGGTGTCATAGCGGCTGAGGTGGTAGGTCAGGGGCACCTCGCAGCGGCTGCACCTGATCACATGGCCGCAGTCACGACACATGACAAAGGTAGCTGCCCCACGGCGATTCAGAAAGAGAATGGCTTGTTGGCGCTTATCCAGAGTTTCGCGCAAGGCTTCTTGAAGGGCGCGGCTGAAGATGCCGCGATTGCCGGCCTTCAGCTCCTCCCGCATGTCAACGATTCGCACCGGCGGCAGTTCGGTATAACATGCCTCGTCGATCAGGACCTTGTAACTCGTGTCCCGCAGCTTGTAACTCACCCTTTGCTCTTCGATCCGCCGCCGATGGCCCAGGATGCGCTTCGGCAAGCGCAGCAAGCTGTACTCTCCCCGCTGGGCGTGGTGGTAGGAGACCAGGTCGGGGGTCGCGCTGCCCAGGATGACCAACGCTCCCGCCAGCTCGGCCAGCTTCACCGCCACCTTGCGGGCGTGATAGCGCGGCGTTTGCACCTGTTTATAAGAACCCTCGTGTTCCTCGTCCATGACGATGAGGCCCAGGCGATGTAGAGGGGCGAAGAGGGCCGAGCGCGGACCGATGACCACATCCACGTTCCCGGCGCGGATGCGCCGCCAGGTGTCGTAGCGCTCGCCCAGCGAGAGCTGGCTGTGGATGATGGCGATGCGGCCAGGAAAGCGGGCGGCGAAGCGGCGGATGGTCTGGGGCGTGAGGCTGATCTCGGGCACGAGGACGATGCCTTGCTTGCCTTGCTTGAGGACCACATCCAGGGCGCGCAAGTAGATCTCCGTTTTGCCGCTGCCGGTGACCCCGTGGAGGAGAGTAACGGGTAACGAGCGATGAGGAACGAGGGATTGATCCTCACCACTCGTTACTCGTTGCCTTATTGCCTCCCACACAGCCTCCTGGTCGGGCGTTAGCTTGGGCGGCACGTCGGGGACGAACTCCCGCCCCTCCAGCGGATCGCGCCAGACCTCTTTTTCCTCCAAAGCGACCAGCCCATGAGCGGCCAGGTCCCTCAGCGTGTCCAAATTGCAGTCCGTCTCGGCATAGACCCAGCTTATCCAAACGGCCTCCTCCTCCTCTCGGAGAAAGTTCAGCACCGCGACCTGCTTCTGAGCCCCGCGCAGTTCGACGATCTTGTCCACCAGTTCCTCCGGCGGGACGCGCAGGATGACCATCGGCTCCTCGTCGAAGCGCTGCACGTAGCCTTTTTGCTCCAGCGCCCGCAGCACGGAATAGGAGCAATCCACTTCATCATAGAACTGCGACAACTCCACCGGCTCGCGGTGGTCGCGCAGGAAAGCCAGAGCCTCCGCCTGTTTGGGAGCGCGGCGCAGATCCTGGGCGATGGCCTCATCTATGGCTCTGGACGAAAGCAGGGGCGTGACCAGGGTGCGCTTCTCGGTGATTTGCACCAAGCCCTTCTCGACCAGGGCGCGGATGGGGGAGTCGGTGCAGCCGACCTTGTCGCAGACATCGGCCAGAGCCGGCAGAGGATCCTCGCTGCGGGACAGGAGCTCCAGTACGTCGGCCTGCTTGGACGAGTGGCCCAGCTGAGGAATGGCCTGGGCGATTTTCTCTTCGCCGGCGGCGAGGCGGACGAAGCGCACCTTCTTGGGTCGCGCGCGGGGCTTGGCCAGCTTCCAGCGCTTGGTGAGGACGTCCCGGCGAGCCAGTTCATCCACAACCGAGCGGGCATCCTCCACCTCGAGGTCCTCAACTCGCTGCCTTCCCTCTTGGCGCAGGAACTCGATCACCTGGCGCTGCTCTGGCGTCAGCTCTTCGCTGACTTGCCGACTCGCCGCTTCGCTCAGCTCCACGGTAAGCTCGCCGCGCCGCTCCAGGCCCGGAGGCAGCATCAGGCGCAGGCAGTGGATGAGGGGAGCGAGGTAGTAGCCGCTGATCCAGCGAGCCAATTCGATCTGTAGCGGCGAGACGACCGGCTCGGAGTCGAAAACCTCCTCGATGTCCCGCGTCTCGGGCACAGCGGCGCGGTCGGTCAGGCCCACCACGATGCCCTGCAGGCGGCGGGGTCCGAAGGGCACCTGCACCAGTTGCCCGACGGCCACCTTCTCTTGCAGAGCGGGCGGGATAGAATAGTGAAAGGCGAGGCTCAGGGGACCATATTTGTTCTCAGGCCCTTCTGCCGGGCCTGAGAACGCCCGTCTGCGGATGGGGGTACTGACGACTACCTCAGCATAAGTCATGGCATTAGGAGTAAATGGCGGCGGCCATGTAGCCGACGGTGTAGCTGCCGGGCCGGCGCTTGCCGGTCACGTCGCCGGAGTTGGTGTAGTGGAGCACTTTGGCCCGCTTTGCGCCCAGGGCTTGTGCCGCCAGCATCGTGGTCACGACGGGAGCTCCACCGCAGGCGTGGCAGCGGCCTTCGATGAGGGCGCGGGCCAGCTCCTCGACGTCGAATCGCTCGACCAGCTCCATCATGATGTTGTCGTGCCGGACGACTTGGTCGTAGTCGTAGAGATGGGACAGATCGGTGCTGGCCACGATAAGAGCCGCCCTGTCGCGCAGCAGTTTAGCCAGAGCCGCGCTCAACTCGCGGCTGGCCTCCAGCCCCCGGACGCTGGTCAGCGACTCGCCCAGCATCACCGGCAGCAGAGCGAACGCGCCCAAGGTATGTTGGAGGAAAGGGAGTTGGATTTCCAGCGAGTGCTCGCCGTCGAATCCCACGCGGTTCAGCGAGACCTCTTTGTCCAGGGCGTCCACCAACTCGGCGTCAACTTCCACCCGGCCCAGCGGGGTCTGGTAGTAGCTCGCCCTGGTGACGGCGAAGCGGCCCAGGTGCGCCTGGTGGATAGGTGAGAGGACAGCCACGGTATCGAAAGCGGGACCGTTCTCGAGCTGCTTATAAGCGTAGGCCGCTGTGGGCCCGGAATAGGCGTAGCCGGCGTGGGGGCTGATGAGGGCTTTCAACTCTCCCTCCAGTTCCACCTTTTCGGCGTCGGCCAGATAGCCCGCCAGCGTCCGACGCAGTGCATCGGGCTGGCCGGGGTACCACTTGCCGGCGATCACGGATTGGCGGACGCTGCCTGCTTCTACTTCTCTCATCGAACGCCTCCTTGCAATTCGATCTTCCGCTGTTTCACCTTACACTTTTCGGCGGTGATGATGGCGGCAATGGTCTCCACCGCCTCATCGAGGTGACAATCTCGGTTGACTACCACGTAGTCGAACTCTTCCAAGCGTTTCATCTCCTCCCGAGCCGTGGCAATGCGCCGCTTCAAGCCCTGCGGGGTCTCGGTTTTGCGCTTCTTCAGGCGGCGGATCAGCTCCTCTTCTGAGGGAGCGGTAAGGAAGATGAAGACGGCTTCGGGCACGAGCTGGCGAATAGTGGCCGCGCCCTGCACGTCAATGCGCATGATAACGTCCTTGCCGCTGGCCAGGGCTTCTCGCACCTGCTGCTTGGGAATGCCCTTGTGCTGGCCGTAGACGATGGCGTGCTCCAGGAACTCGTCCTGCCGCAGCCTCTCGACGAACTCCTGCTCAGAGACGAAATGATAATCCACGCCCTCCACCTCGTTGGGCCTGCGGGGGCGAGAGGTGGTCGTGACTACGAAGTGGAAGGGATAGCCCATTTCCTCCATGCGCTTCACAGCAGCGTCCTTGCCCACCCCAGAAGGGCCGGAGATGACGACCAATAGGGGGTTAGATTCGATGTGATAAGGATTGGGTTCCGATGAGTTTGGCATGATCAGGGTGATGAGTCAACGAGTAACGAGGAATGAGGTAATGAGGGCCAATGCCCCGTTACTCTCAGGTGTATTTCAATTTGGGGGCAAGACCGAGGGCCGGCCTAGTCCGTCATTGCGAGGAGCGCTTTTTGCGACGAAGCAATCCCCAAATGCGCGGGAGGAGATTGCGTGCAACCTGCGGTTGCCTTCCGCTCGCAATGACACTTGCCCCAAGCTCTTTTACTCTCAGTTTGACTTGATTCCAGGAACGATTTGAGCTATAATTACAGGTGATAAGTCAATGAGTGACGAGTGATGAGGATCAATCCCTCGTTACTTGTTGCCCGTTACTCGTTACCTTGATAGGAGGGATGATTTTGCCAATTTACGAGTATCGCTGCAACGATTGTGGGCGGCGGGTGAGCTTCTTCTGGCGGAGCTTCTCGGAGGTTGAGGAGACTGCGCCCCACTGTTCCTTCTGCGGCGGAGAGGACTTGACTCGTCTGGTCTCTCGCGTCGCTGTGGCCAGGTCCGAGGAGAGCCGTCTGGAGGATCTGGCCGATCCCAGCAGCCTAGCTGGCCTGGACGAGAGCGATCCAAAATCCATGGGCCGCTGGATGCGGAAGATGAGCCAGGAGATGGGCGAGGACTTGGGGCCGGAGTTTGACGAGGTCATAGACCGGCTGGAGTCCGGTCAGAGCCCAGAGGATATTGAGGAGGCCATGCCCGACCTGGGAGATACACTGGGCGCTGGGAACGAGTTCTAGCCGCTAGAGCTTCTCGTAGCGCTCCACGTCAACGACGAAGACAGTGGCTCCGCCCACCTGCACGTCCACAGGGGTGGGTATGTACAACTCCCCTGCCTCCATCATGGGCGGTAAGGGGTTCACGAACTCGGTTCTGGTGTGGCAGTTCTCCTTGATCAACTCCAATACGCTGTCTACCTTCTCGTCCTCGGTGCCCACATAGATGGTCGTATTTCCCGCCCGCAAGAAGCCTCCGGTCGTGCTGACCATTGTAGCTCGGTGCCCCTCCCTCAGCAGCGCCTCGACCAATCCCCTGGCGTCGTCACGGTTGACAATGCTGATGATCAGTTTCATCTCGTCAATCACCCCCCGCTTAGCAACTACATTGGGCCTCCAACTTCGCTTCCACCCCAACCCTGATTGAGGCCTGGATAGCTTCCACAGGTTGGCCGGCGTCAATCACCAACCAGCGGTCTGGCTCCCCGGCCACCATCTGCAGGTAGCCCTCTCGCACCCGGCGGTGGAAGGCCGCATCCTGTCGGTCCAAGCGATTCCACTCTGCGCGGCTCGCTTCGTGCGCTGCCAGCTTGCGCCGCAGCCCTTCTTCAACCTCAATGTCCAAATAGACGGTCAAATCCGGCTTCAACCCCCCGGTGGCCAGGACGGTGATGGCTTGCAGCACCTCCAAATCCAGGCCGTGCCCGTAGCCCTGGTAGGCCAGGGTCGAATCGGCATAGCGGTCGCAGAGGACGACGCCGCCCTGGGCCAGGTGGGGGCGGATGACCTGGTCAACGATTTGCGCTCGCGCCGCCGAGAAGAGCAGGGCCTCGCTGGCGGGCAGCATCTCGATGTTTTGAGGACCCAGCAGGATGGCTCGGATTTGGTTGCCGATGCTCGTCCCCCCTGGTTCGCGGGTGGCCAGCACAGAGTAGCCTTTCTCCCCCAGATAATGGCTCAGAAGCTCCATCTGTGTCGTTTTGCCACTGCCCTCTGGTCCCTCGAAGGTGACAAATAGACTCAACCCAATTTCCTCATTTGCCTACTCTTCCTCCACCCCTTAGCCGAAGAGCCTACGCCGCTTCTTGAGCTACAAGAGACGCTTCCCTCAAAACCATCAAGGATTTAAGCACATAGCGCTCGTATGCCCAGATGAGTACTTCTTTCAAGGTGGCACGCTTAAGTCCGGCCTCCTCAACATTGAATCTCATCTTCACATCTGGAAGGACACCGCGTTCGGACAGGTGGGGCACAAGCAGTGAGAAGTCCAAACACTCAAAGCCGACAATCGCCTCCGGATCATCCCAGTCGTAACGCACCATGAAGCCATACTTGGTCTCTTCCACCCTAGCAGGCCGCTCCGGAAGGATTTGAAGAAACAGAATATCTTTGTCTGGATAATACGTTGTCTTTAGTTCTCTGCTTTCCATAACAGCTTGCCTTTCCTCACTAGCCTGGAATACTTCTGTGGATCTTTGGGGATAAAAGTTGTCCAAAACCTCAACTTGCCCCACCTTCGATCAACTACTACAATGTGCATTTCGCCTTCAAAATCTTCCTCACTTTGGTAGATCGTTTTCACGTAGACTTCTCTGTAGGGAAGACGCCTGTCCCAGTGTCGACGTATCTCCTCAGGACTCTGTAACGTTTCTACAATCCAGTTGATCCGATTTGGCATCTCGGGATGATCCAGGATTCCGTGAAGATAGTCGCCGAGATCAACATTTACTTTCTCTCCTCTAGCATCGGCGATGGACGGAACCAGCTTCTCCTTGAAGAGTTCGAAGGAGACCTGAGGGTCGTTTAGGGATATGATGCTCCTATACCTCATAGCTCACTCCCGGTATATCCTCACCTTGCGCCTCGGCTCCTTGCCGTGGCTGTGAGAGATGAGATTGGCTTGTCGGGCCATCTGGTGCTGGTGGCGGCGGATGTAGCTATTCTGAGGGGAGAGGCTTATTGAGTTAGCGCCTGCCAACACCTTCTGGATAGCCTCTTGGGTCTCACGCATCGCTATAGAGAAGGAATCCGTTTCCTCCGCCTTCAGGCCGAAGATGTCCGCCAGACAATTCTGCATTTGCTTGGTGGTGTTGGAGCGCAGGACGTAGAGGGGGATGCCTCCCTCTTCTGCGTCGGCGATGACCCGAGGGCGCTTGCGATAGTATTGCTTCAGGGTGATGACCACCTCAGCCTTTGCCAGGTCGTCCACAATGGCGATGGGAAGGTGGAGTCGGCTGGCGGCCTGCCTCAAGCGATTGCGGGCTATGCCGTAGGGATAGATGTGCAGGGTGGACAGCGGAGCAGCACGCTTGGACGGTGGGCGAATGGGCTCTTCTTCTAGGCTGCGGGATGGGAGCGTTGCCTCCTCTATCTGCACCTCCCCCTGCTCATCGCGATAACGGATCCCAGCGGGCAGGGAGCGACCCCTCAGGATGGCGTCCACCGCAGCCGCTACATCGTGATGCACTGCCAGTCGCTGCCGGTCCTGGATCTCCACCACCACGTCGAAGGTGGGCGGGGCCTTGCGTTCCAAGATTGATTTCTGGGTGCCCCGACGCCGCGCCTCCTCGTCGCTGAGGGTCACGCTCTGGATGCCGCCCACCAAGTCGGCCAGGGTGGGGTTCATCATCAGGTTGTCCAGGATGTTGCCGTGGGCCGTTCCGATGAGCTGCACCCCTCGCTCGGCGATGGTGCGCGCCGCGACTGCCTCCAGTTCCCTGCCGATCTCATCAATGATGATCACCTCTGGCATGTGGTTTTCCACCGCCTCGATCATCACCTCGTGCTGGAGCGAGGGGGTGGCCACCTGCATGCGCCGCGCGCGGCCGATGGCAGGATGGGGGATGTCGCCGTCGCCCGCGATCTCGTTGGACGTGTCAACGATGATTACCCTCTTCTTCTCGGCCAAGACGCGCGCCGTCTCCCGCAGCATGGTCGTCTTGCCTACCCCGGGCCGGCCCAGCAGCAGAATGTTCTTGCCCGACTCGATGATGTCTCGGATGATGTCAATGGTGCCGTAGACCGCTCGCCCCACACGGCAGGTGAGGCCCACGATACCGCCTTTGCGGTTGCGGATGGCCGAGATGCGATGCAGCGTGCGCTCGATTCCTGCTCGGTTGTCGCCGTCGAACTCGCCGATGCGGGAGACGACGTATTCGATCTCTTTCTCGGAGACCTCGTTCTCGTCGAGGGTGATTTCGTGGTTGACGAAACGCGCCTCCGGTTGGCGTCCCAGGTCTAATACGATCTCCAGCAGATCATCGCCCTCGTTAGCTTCCTGAAGTACCTCCTCGATGTCGGGAGGTAGAACGGCCAACAATGCTTCCAGGTCATCGGTTATCTGCATTTGTTGCATGTTTTATCAAATCACCTCGGATACACTCATCTATCGTGAATTGCACAAGACGTTCTCGCCATCGGGGTGGCTGCCTCCGCTCTCTTCTCCAAAGCTGGTACCAGCTTCAAGGCTGGTTTCTTGGCGCGGGCGGTAGTGTGCTTGATCATCACACATTGGCTGGTGAGGGGTTGAAAGCCCTGGGCCTCGAGCGGCGCCCTAAGCCCCCCTTGATATCTTCGTAAACAGCAGTAGATGGGGCGGGGCGGATGTTCGGCCAGGATGGAAAGCGACTGGACGATGAGTTCGTCGGCTCGTTCGTAGGCCTGGGGATGGAGGAGGATCTCCAGCCAGTGGCCGGTCTGCCCCTGCCGAATCCGTACGTAGCCTACTATTTTCCCCTCATCCTCCAGCACATAGCCCTCGCGACTGGCCGGCCTTAGCCAGGGGCCAGGGACAGCCTCCCATTTTTTCGCCGTCAAGTGCTCTGCCTGTTGCACCAGGCGGGGAGCAAGGGCAGCGTAGAGTTCCTGCAGTCCCCAGCCATCGGCGGGTTGCTGGGGACGCAAGGCGTTTGTCTCAGGGCGAGGCAGATCGGGTGGCATCTGTTCCAGACAAAAGATGTCTTCCCGAGCGTAGATGCTGAAACCCACTTGTTGGAAGGCTTCGATTCCGGGCCTGTCCTCGGGGAGACGAGCAAAGATGCGCTGAATGCCCTGCTCCCCCGCTTCGAGGCACAAGCGTTCCAACAGGCGACACCAAAGGGTCTTGGCTTCTGCCTCCGCTGACGGGGAGGGGGCCAAGTAGACGACATCGGCTTCCGCGCTTCCTTTTCTGATGCGCACCTGAGCGAAGCCCGCCAGTTCCCGATCCCCTTCCTTCTCGTCGCACACATAAGTGGAGATCCCTGCCTCTTGCAAGGAGAGCCACCCAGTCAGTGCGGCTACGAGAGGACTATAGGTTTGAGTCAACGCCTCCTCTAGGTTAAGCAGCGTGCCTTGACCCTGCAATCTGCTAACCAAGAGGACATCGCGAACATCGAAGGGTTTGGTCAAATCCTACCTCTCAGCATCATTTTCTAGCAAGGACGTTCCGTTCTTGACTCCATTCATATTTTACTATCATTTGGCTCGATTGGCAAATGCCCTGGCCTGGTTGTAACTTGACAAAACAGCCGAATGCCGATATGATTGTATTATCTAATCTTTCGGAGACGAGCCATGGACGTTAAGATTGACCGTCAGAGCAGGACGCTGCTCTATTTGCAGATTGCTGATCAAGTCAAACATCTGGTAGCTACGGGCCGACTCAGGCCAGGCGAACGGTTGCCGGCCATCCGGCGGCTCGCGGCGGATTTGGGGGTTGCCCGCAGTACGGTGGCCCATGCCTACAGAGAGTTGAACAAGGATGGTGTGACCTCCGCTCAACCGGGTCGAGGCACATTCGTCTCTGAGCCCAATCGGCTGCAATTGGTCTGGATGCGCCGAGAGAAGCTAAGCTCAATGTTCAGCAAGCCCTTTGTCGAAGCGCTGAGTCTGGGCTATTCGATGCAGGAGATTGAAGAGGCGGTGATCGAACAGTTGACCCGCTGGTGGACTAAGACCCACAGCCCGAACCGCGACTAGTGCATCACGGCGTAAATCCCTCGTTGGTTGTCATTGCGAGGAGCGGAGCGACGAAGCAATCTCCTCTCGCGCTAAACAAGCGGTTTCTCTTCAGTAAATGGGGATTGCTTCGCTTCGCTCGCAATGACAAACTGCCAAAGGATTTCCGCCGACATGGCATGTACTAGTACCTCTTCAGGGTGAACGTGGCATATCTGTCATTTGGCGCTAACTTTTTCAACCTGTTAAGCTGCACGGGGCTTGAGCGGTCACGAACTCGACTTGTGCCCAGGTCGGGTTCTTTTTTTGACTTGATGAGCTAGTTGGGATATAATACGAAGCAGGTGTTCTTCAGAGGCGGCGGGCATGAGATTTCGTACCAAGAAGAGCTTTGGTTGGCGGTGGCTTTATCCCGGCATGGGTGTGAAGCGGTGGCTGCTCTTGCTCATGCTGGGCGTCACCTGCATTAGCCTGGGCTTGGCCTATTTCCTGGTCAACGTCTATCGGCAACAACCGCTGCCGGCTGTCTTCTACTACCTCACCCTGCAGTTTGTTCCCCGCCTGGCCCGGGCAGCTTTGGTCGGCGGGTTGGGCCTGGTTGCGGTGGTGATCGCCGTGGTGCAGTTGAGCCGCTCGCTGCTGGCTCCCTTCCTGCGGCCGGGGCAAGAGGTAGCCAAGGTGGTCTATCGACACCGCCAGCGCGGCCGGGGACCCAGAGTGGTGGTCATCGGCGGAGGAACGGGCCTCTCCACACTGCTGCGCGGCCTGAAGGAGTACACTACCAACATCACGGCCATCGTCACCGTGGCCGACGATGGGGGCAGCTCCGGCCGTCTGCGCCGCGAGCTAGGCGTACTTCCTCCCGGCGACTTTCGCAACTGCATCGCTGCCCTGGCCGACGCCGAGTCGCTGACCACCCAACTCTTCCAGTACCGCTTCGGCGAGGGGGACAGTCTCAACGGTCACAGCTTCGGCAACCTGTTCATCGCCGCCATGTCCGAGGTGACGGGCAGCTTTGAGCGCGCCATTCTGGAGGCAGGCCGGGTGTTGGCCGTGCAGGGACGCATCTTGCCTTCCACTTTGAAGGACGTCACCCTTTGCGCCGACTTGCGGGGCGAGGACGAGGCCGCAGGCGCTCTCAGCCGGGTGAGGGGCGAATCCAGCATCACCGCCGCCGAATTGCCCATCGAGCGAGTTTTCCTGCTGCCTGACAACGCGCGGGCCTATCCCGAGACCATCCGGGCCATCTTGGAAGCGGACCTCATCGTCGCTGGACCAGGCAGCCTCTTCACCAGTGTGCTGCCCAACCTCTTGGTAGAGGACATCACCAGGGCCATCCGCGCCTCCCGAGCCTCGAAAGTCTACGTGTGCAACGTGGCTACCCAGAAAGGGGAGACCGACGGCTTCAGCGTTGGGGATCACATGAGAGTGCTGCAGCATCATGTGGGACGGGATGTGTTCCACCACATGTTAGTGAACGACAACTTCGATGTGAAACTCAACCCCAACACAGAATTGGTGCCTTTGGATCACGAGGCTGGAGGAAGCTTCCAAGTTGTTTTAGCAGACTTGATTGACCCGCAAAAACCCTGGCGGCATGATCCGCAGAAGCTGGCCCGGGTTCTAATGGATTTCTACTACTCTCAAGGTAAATTGGTACACTCGTAAATTCGTGCATTCGTAAATTCGTACGCTGGTGAAGTGGAGAGCGGTGACCATACCATCCACGAGTCTACGAATCTACGAGTCTACGAATTAACCAATCTACCAATCTCAAAGGAGGTTACGAAAATGACAGTCAAAATCGGAATCAACGGATTCGGACGCATCGGGCGACAGGCTCTCAAGGCTCTGTTGGACTACGCCGATGAGCTGGAAGTGGTAGCCGTCAACGACATCGGCGACCTGACCACTATGGCCCATCTCCTCAAATACGACTCCAACTACGGCCAGTTTCCGGGCACGGTGGAGGTCAAGGACGGCGCCCTGGTGGTCAACGGCGAGGAGATCGAGTTTCTCTCCCAGCGCGATCCGAGCCAGCTTCCCTGGGGCGAACTGGGCGTGGACTACGTCCTGGAATCCACCGGCATCTTCAGGGATCGAGAGAAGGCAGCCATGCACCTGGCGGCAGGAGCCAAGAAGGTAGTCATCTCCGCTCCGGCCAAGGACCCCGACCTCACCGTCGTTCTGGGGGTGAACGAGGATTGGTACGATCCAACCCAGCACCACATCATCTCCAACGCCTCTTGCACCACCAATGGCGTCGCCCCGGTGATGAAGGTTCTCTCCGACGAGTTCGGCGTCGAAAAGGCCCTGATGACCACCATCCATTCCTACACCAACGATCAGCGCATCCTGGACTTGCCGCACAAGAAGTTGGAAAGAGCCAGGGCGGCGGCGCTGAACATCATCCCCACTACCACGGGAGCGGCTGTGGCCACATCTATCGTTATCCCGGAACTGGAGGGCAGATTCCACGGCATCGCCATCCGCGTTCCCACCCCCACCGTCTCCATCATTGACGTCATTGCCCTGCTGGAGGAGGAGGTGGAGGAAGAGGATCTCAACGATGCCTTCCGAGAGGCGGCTGCAGGCCCGATGGAGGGCATCCTGGGTGTCTGCGAGGAACCCCTGGTCTCCATGGACTTCAAGGGCGACCCCCGCTCCTCCATCGTTGACGCCGGCTCCACCATGGTCATGAGAGACAACTTGGTGAAGGTATTGGCCTGGTATGATAACGAGTGGGCCTACGCCTGCCGAGTGGCCGACCTGTTCTACTATATCTCTCGGTAAACTGGTAAAATCCATAAACTCGTGAACCCGTAGATTTGTACATTCGTTGTCAGTCACTGTAAACTCGTACCCCTGTACGAATCATTGTAAACTCGTACCCTA
>CAZEBW010000074.1:0-17479 GCA_964510205.1 uncultured Anaerolineae bacterium | reverse complement strand
GGCAACGACTTTTTGGAGATGATTAGCCCTGTAGGGAGACGCTAAACATTCCCTGGGTTACTCCCTCGTCATGTTGGCCCCGCACTTGGGGCAGTTCATTTGGTAGCAGGGCACACCCACTTGATGCGCGGCCTTATGTCCGCACTTGGGGCAGATGCAGTAGCCGCCTGGCCCTGCACCGGCTTTGGTGCCGCCCATTTGGCCTCGCCCTCCGCCACGTCGGCCTCTCCGACCGAAGAGCCTCTTTAACATTGATCTCACCTCCATTGCATTGATGTTTCCCCTCTGGTTAGGTAGGGTAGTAGCGACTTCAGTCGCTTGGAACGACTAAGGCCAAACCAATTTGGCACGTCGTCACTACCACAAGTTTTGGCCACACCTAATGACTTAGCTGCGGGGCAGTATCCACCAGTCGATGGGCGATGGCGGCGAAGATCTCGGAGTGATACTCCTCGATCCGCCCCTCGTCGCAGAGCTGGGCGATCTGGGGATCAATGGGTAGTTGCCCCAGGAGGGGCACACCCAATTGAGCCGTCATCGTCTCGGCCTTGCTAGGCCCAAAAATCTCCAATCGCTTGCCTGTGTCGGGACAGACGACGTAGCTCATGTTCTCCACCACGCCCAGGATGGGCACTCCCATCGTGCGGGCCATGCGGGCCGCCTTCTTGACCACCATGGCCGCCAGGCCCTGCGGCGAAGTGACCAGGACTACGCCATCTAAGGGGATGGCCTGCATCACCGTCAGCGCGGCGTCGGCGGTGCCGGGGGGCAGATCCACGATGAGGTAATCCAAGTTGCCCCAGGCAACGTCGCCCCAGAACTGCTTGATGGCCGTGCTGATGAGCGGCCCCCGCCAGATGACCGCCTCGTCTTCGCTGGGGAGAAGCAAATTGATGGACATGACCTCGATGCCCGTCTCGCTCTTCACCGGCACGATGCCCATGGGGCTGTTAGCCGGACGCCTCTGTGTGGGGAAGAACATCTTGGGGATGCTGGGGCCGGTGATGTCGGCGTCGAGGACGCCAACGGTGTGACCCTCACGCCTGAGAGCCACGGCCAGCAGCCCCGCCACCAGCGACTTGCCCACGCCGCCCTTGCCGCTGACCACGGCCACGACGTGCTGGATGCGATTGAACTGCTCCGCCGAGCCAACCCTTTTCTCCTGAGCGGCCATGAAATGCACCCGCTCCTGTTGGGTCATCTCCGCCAGTTCTACGTCCACCCCTTCAATGTCTGGCAACCGCTCTACGGCGGCCCGCGTTTCGTTCACGATCTGGTCCTTGATGGGCACGTCCATGAAAGGCAGAACGATGGTGAATCTTGCTTGCTCCTCGTCCACTGTTATGTCCCTGATCATGCCCAGTTCCATCAGGCTAAGGCCCGATTCGGGATGTTTGATTCCTCGCAATGCTTGATGTACCCGCTGTTCGTCAGCCAATTCTTGCTCCTTTCTCATGACATTATTCTTCAAAAGGCGCAGACCCGTACCTCGCGCAAGAGCGCGTCTTCATCCAGCGACGCGATCAAATCATCAATGATGGGCGCCTTCGCCCTCCTCCATGTGTTCGTCGTAAGCTTCAAAAAAGCCGTGCAGCACGCGGTCCGTCTCCTGTAGATCGGCTACCCAACGGGCCAGGTGCTCGTCGCCCTGGGCAGTCAGCCGATAAACCCGCCTCGGCGGGCCTGACCCCTCGGTGTCCCAGGTCGAGGTCAACAGCCCCTGCTCTTCCATCTCCCGCAGAGCGCGGTAGACCACGCTGGGATCAACGCCGGGCTCTGCAAAACCAAACTCCTTCAGCTCATCCTGCAGGCTATAGCCGTGGGAAGAACCCCGATGCAGCAGCAGGAGCAAACAGGGCTCCATGAAGCGATAGATCCGCGTGGGGCAAGGCCCACGACCTTTGCCCCCCATCCACCGACGCCTACGACCTCGCGGCATCCTTCACCTCCTGACGAACAATGACTTATGCCCATAATGACTTATTGTACATATAGATTATACCACCTTTGGTTCTTTTTGTCAAGTGCTAAAGATTAAAATCTGCGGGGCATACTGGCTGCAAAACAGCGGAGGGCCCGCCGCCAACGCCGAGCAAGAAAAGAAGGCCAGCCCCGATCGGGGCCGGCCTTCTTCATTGGGCATCACGCATGGAAGGTTCACACAAGCTCCATGCAGCCGATGGGGGAAAGCCATCGGCCAATCCCATGTAGCTCGGCAACCTCGGTGTTGGACTCCAACTGGACAATGTTAAGTTAATGTCATTGCGAGCGTAAGGCAACCGCAGGTTGCACGCAATCTCCCGCCTCCAATTGCAGGCAACGGTGGGGATTGCTTCGTCGCTCCGCTCCTCGCAATGACGCTTGACGCGAAAGTTAACATTGTCGAGCTAAATAGGTCAGGAGTTATCTATGAGCAGGGGCTTGATATCCCGCTGGAAGATGGCCCGCCACGTGTAGTTCTGGCGGGTGCGGCGGCGTAGGCGGTGTGCTGGACTCCGTTCGATCCAGGCCAAGATGAGCTCGGCTACGTGCACTGGGTCCTTATCCGCGTCGAAGAGGATGACGCCCTCGCCCCCGATTTCCTCAGCCGCTGGTATGTCTGTGCAGACCACCGGTACACCGACCAGGCCCGCTTCCAGCACTGGCATGCCGAAGCCCTCCTCGTGGCTGGGTATGAACACCGCGTCGCTGATGCGGAGCAGGTCTCCTACCACCTCTGCGTCAATGGTGAACGGCTCGTTTGGGTCTGGCCCAGATTCAAAGACGAAGCGCATTTCCTCCTCGATATCCAAATCGCTGCGAAGTTCCTGCAACGTGCGGAAATAGGCCATGCTCTGCTCGTCATGCGGGTCAGGAGGCCCGGTTAGGATCAGTTTTGGGCGATAGCCTCGCGTCTTCAACGCTGCCACTACGTGCATGGCATATTCGATGTTCTTGGCTTTGGTGACGCGCACCGGCATCAGCAAGACCAGGTCACTCTCCAGTAGATTCAAGCGGCTCACCAACGCCTGCCCCTCGGCAGATAGGCCCAATAGCACTTTGGGGTCCACTCCGTTGTAGATCACGCGGATCTGCTCCAGTGGGCAGCCCAGGAGCGTCGCCAGTGTGCGCTGCCTGTCTTGTGAGACCACGACGTAGGTCATGTCGGGGCGATAGGTGCGCAGCAGGTCCCAGGGGTGGCCCGTCTGCATGATCGGACGGAAATCCGGTGTGGTCCAGGCGAAGTCGTGACACCAGGCGATGCAGTTTTGAATCGCGCCTGAGTCCACTAGTGAGTGAAGTGCTGCCGTGAGGGGCAGGTTGAAGTGCATAGTCAGCACGTTGTGGACGATGACGTTGTCGAATCGGCTTAGGATGGGAGCCAGCGCTTCTGTTAGCCGGCGGACCAGGTCATCGAAATCGCGGGGCACCTCCCCCTGCTCTAATAGCGAGCATACCTTCAGTACCTGGGGATGCTGCGAGTCCATCTCTGGGATCAGGATGAAGTCCGCGCCCGGCGGCAGGGCTGATTCCTCTCCCCGGCCGGCGATGATGGTTACGGGGTGTCCAGCCTCGGCGAACACTCGTCCGTGTGCATGGATGACGGCTTCTACCCCGCCAACGATGGGAGGGGCGGTGTAGTGTAGAATGGCGGTTTCGGGATGGGTCATCGTGCTACCTCACTTTCCCATTGCTCATAGGTCCAATTCGGCAACGGCTTCCAACTGGTGGTGCAGCCAGGCAGTGATGTCTTCGCGCTCGATCAGCCGGCGAAGCCGCTTGGCGCGTTCCTGGCGCTCCTGGGATGGCATAACCAGGGCTTGGTGGAGCGCTTGGGCGGTGGCGTACACGTCGCACGGCGAGATGATCAGCGCTCCGGGCGCGAGCTGCTGGCGTGCGCCGGTTCCCTCGGAAAGGACGAGCACGCCGTGGCGTTGGTTCACGATGGGTCCTTCTTTGGCCACCAGGTTCATTCCGTCGGCGATGGAGTTCACCAACAGCACGTCGTACAGTTGCAGGGCTGCCACGGCCCGGGGATAGCTTTCGCCCACCAGCGCCCGCACTGGCTCCCATTCGCTATCGCCATACTTGGCGTTGACGCGCCCGGCGGTGGCCATAAGATCGTCCAGGTAGTCCTGGTACTCATCTACCTGCATCCGTGACGGCACCAGTAGGGCCAAGAATTTCACCTGGCCGCGATGTTCGGGGTAAAGGTCCAACATCTCCTCAAAGGCCCGGAAGCCGCGCAGGATGTTCTTACTCGGCTCGATGCGGTCCACGCGCAGAATCAGTCGTCGGTCGCCCACCAGTTCCCGGATATCGGTCCGGTATTCGGCCACCTCCGGCGATTCCGCCAGTTGCCTCAGCGCTTCCACGTCTATAGAAATCGGAAAATCGCGCACGTGCGTGGTGTGGTCTTGATACTGCACTCTGCCTCGTTCGAAGTCTACATAGACCTGGGGCAGATGCGCCTGACAGGTGCGCATGAAGTTCAGCCCGTCCTCGCGGGTCTGGAAGCCCAGGATGTCCACCGCGCATAATCCGTCCAAGATAGCCTGTCGCATGGCCGGGGGCAGAATACGCCAATACTCCGGGCCGGGCCAGGGGATGTGGACAAAGTGCAGCGTGGTGGGCCGTTCCTGCGGCGAGAGCCTTTGGCACAGAAATCGCGCTACCAGATACAGGTGATAGTCTTGCAGCATCACCAGCGTGGGGTGAGGGGCGGCAAGGACCCGGTCGGCGATGGCCTCCGCAAAGAGGCGATTGACGGCTACGTAGCCCTCCTCCCAGGCTTGCCAGGTGGCGCGGCTAATCACCGGCGCTCGAGGGACGTCCCACATGGAATGCTGCAAGAACCACAGCAGCGGGTTGGCGATGACGCTGTAGTAGCCTTCGTAAGCCGATGCTTCGGGGGAGAGGAAGTGGACGCGAATGGTGCCGCCATCGTCCCCCAGGGGCACTTTGCCCTCTTGCCAGGCGGCGTCGGCCTCGGTCTGGGCGCAGGCGATCCAGGTAGCGTCTACGTGCTGGGCCAGGCCGGTCAGCGCCGTCACCAGCCCGCCCGAGCCACGCTGGAACTCCAGGCCGCCGTCTTCGGTGCTCTCAAAGGTCACCGGGCCTCGGTTGGCAGCGATGATCAGAGCCCGGTCGGCGAAGAGATCGGCTTCCAGGGTCTCCCAGCGTTGGCGGGCCTCGTCCACGCTCAAATCTGTCGGCAGTTTGTTGGGTTCCGATTTGGGTTTTAGCATTGGTCCGTGAAAATGATTAGTACATGCGTTTTCAGGGCGGCGTTCAAAGAGGTCTAGCTCTCTCTCTGCTGCAGCCGGCGCTGGACAAAGCCTAAACCGCGCAGCGTGATCAGCACCAGCACCGTCACGCCCACGGCCAGCACCAACTGCGACAGTGCCACACAAATCCCTACTGCGGCCGCGAATAGGATCGAGGCAGCAGTGGTAAGCCCCTCCACCTCGTGGGAGGTGCTGCGGATAATGGTTCCCGCTCCCAGAAAGCTCACCCCGGTGATCACAGCCTCGATGATGCGAATGGGGTCCGACTGCACCAGCTCGCCGCCCAGAGCTACGTCGAAGTGCTTAAGCATGACATCACTCAGCCCCACGAGCAGCGCCGCCGCGCCCGCTACCAGCATGTGGGTGCGCAGCCCGGCGGGCTTGTCTTCGATCTCACGCTCAAACCCGATGGCGGCGCCCAGCAGCATGGCCAGGCCAACGTAAGCCAAGATCTGTAACTGTGTGGGGTCCAGTCCGATGAACTGCATCTATCCCTCCGACGGTCAATAGCGAAACACAGCGGCCAAGGGTGTTCCATCAGGCACTTTCTCTGGCTCGACTGCGTAGACAGTGCCTCCGTTCACTAGGGTGTGAACAGCGGCCAAATCCAACAGGTCCTCGTCGCCAGGTTCCTCCTCCTCGTGCGACCGAACTTCGTAGGTGTCCGCATCGAAGGCGCCCCACCTCTGGGTGTGGAGAGCAACGAACAATGTCTCCACCCGCCCGACGTAGGCTGCGGGAATGACCTCTTCTAGATCGCTGGAGGCTCGCTCGCTGCCAGCGCCTGCAAGCTGCCTGTATTGGGCCGCCGCTTCTCTCTTTGCTTTCAGAAAGAGCGGCCGCAGGATGGGCCAGGCTTGCTCGTGCAGCTCCTCTGCCCTTAGCTCTTCGGGGTTTCCCTCGATCCCTTCGGCCACCAGGTGGGGATAGGTGTTGGCCTCTTTGTAAAGCGGGAGTAGGTAGTCAACCCCTGCCAGCACCAACGGCGTCTCCTCGCCTCCGAGCGGGTCACCCAATCCCTCATCCACCTGGTGAAAGTAGCGCAGGATGTAGTCCTTGGGATCGTCCGCGCTGGCTACCCCGTGTCCATGAAAAATGGCTGGGCGCTGGCCTTTACCTCCCGGCGTGCGTGTGCTAGTGTGGAACTGAAGCTGTTTTTCAGGATCGTTGTACCTGAGGGCCTCAGCGAGGCTGTCCGGAACTTCTCCCAGGTCCACCTCGCTCACGCTGTATCGTGTGCCCTGAAGCAGCCTGACTTCGCTTTGGCTGAGGGCCAGGATGTAGAACCGCCCATCGCCGCTGAGCAGGGGGAGCAGGGGCTTGATGTGAAAACGCTCGGCGACGACTGCCAGTTCCTCAAAGTCGAACGGAAGGCGGTAGTGTTGGAACGTCTCTGGAGAGATGAATAGGGCCAGGCCGTCGCTCTGATGCTGCCAGAAGAGGCCATCGTGCAAAAGCGTCTCCGCCGGTTGGAGTAGTTCCTGTGCCTCTGGAGGGCGGAGGCCAGCGGCGACCAAGTCTTCCTCGGCCTTCCCCAGCAGGTTCTTCAGCCGGATCGGATTCTGCTGGGTCTCTGGCCCTATCCGGTGGGTGGGCACAAAGATGGACACGCACCAACCATCGCGTTTCCCGATCAGGGTCCTCAAATCATCTCTCGTCAATACTTTCATCGGAATAACCTCCATATTCTGAGAATCGCGCTCAAGTATGCCGCGCGGCGGCTGCGCTGAGGTGGGCGCCGAAAAGGACAATCCAACTGCTCCAGTAGATCCAGAACATCAAGGCCACCACCGCTCCCAGTGAGCCGTACACTAACTCGTATCGAACCAGACCGCTCTTCAGGTACCAGGCGAAGCCATTGGCGGCTGCTTCCCAGGCCACGGCGGCCACCACTGCGCCCCAGCAGGCAGCCCTTCGCTCGACCTCGGTATTCGGCGCCCAGAGATACAGAGCCAGGAATAGAAAGAAGGTGAACAGCCAGGGCACGAAATTGGATAATGCACCCCACAACGCCGTTTCGTAGATGGACACCCCCCCCCGCAAAGGCACCTGCAATTGGGGCAAGAGATTGAACACCGTGGTTGAGACCAGCGAAAGGGCCAGGAGAGCGGACAGCGTCCCTACCATTCCCAGCGCCACCAGACGCCTCTCCAGGAAGTTGCGCGGCTCTGCATCCGTCCAGGCGCGGTTGATGTTATTGGCCAAAACGTCGAACGCGCCTATGCCTGACCAAAGCAAGCCAATCAGCCCCACCACCCCCACCGTCCCGCGCAGCTCGAGAACCCGCTGGACGTTTCTCTCGATCAGGACCTGGGAAATGGGAATGGCCTCGGTGACGAATCCCACCACCTGTTGAAAAGCCTGCTCCCTTTCCAGAACGAAGCTCCAGGCGGCCACCAAGGCGAGCAGCAGCGGGAAGAGGGAGAAAAGGGCGTAGTAGGCCATGGCGGCGGCGGCTTGTGAAGCGCGAGCCTCGTTGAAGCGTTGAAAAGCGTCCCTCAGAACGCCCAGAGAACCGCCGCTCAGATCATTGGCCCTCTGATAGATGACCCCTATTCTATCCTCGATGATCTTCATACGATTTTTGATCCTGCTTCTCTTGTCTCTGCTCTTGACTCATGTCTTACCTCATCGTCGTAAACGTCAACGCCTTCGTCGTAGAGCTGATCGAAGAGGTTCTCTAGTTGAGCCAGGTCATCCTCTGCTTCGGGGAAGGCATCCAGTATCTGATCCAGGGTGACGTACCCCTGCTCCTGGGCCTCGTCCAGCAGCTCTTGGATGTTATTCGATAATCTAGGGCTGCTTCCATCGCTCGCGAAGCTTCTGGCGAAGCTCGCGGACCTGGCGTTCCACTGCGCTCAGGGCGCCCTTCAAGGCCCCTTTGACGGTCTCTTGCTTCTCGACGGCCACCACATTGTCAGGCCTCATGTACGCCACCACCCTCACCTGGTAGCGGTGGGGCGTCTCCCCACCCGTCAACTCCTCTATGGAGACCGAAGCATCAATGAGGTCCGTATGACCCTCGGCCAGCTCTCGAAGCCGGCGGTCTGCCTCGGCCGCCAATTCCAGTTCCAACTCCTCTGAGAGCGGCGCTTCGTTGTAAAACTCCAGGCGAAAGTCCGGGGCATCCATAGTCTTCTCTCCCTTCGTCATAAGTCCACTCCGATTTGCTTTAGCACCTGTCCTATGTCCTGCAACCTCAGCGCAATCTGGCGCTGCCGTTCGTCAATCTCCAGCACGCGCACCCGGACGGGAGAACCTGGTTCCAGATCGGAGAGGGCGGCTCTCCCTTCCGGCATTTCGGAGGTGTGGATCAATCCATCCACCCCTTCGCCCAGCTTTACGAAGGCGCCAAACTCCACTACGCCGGTCACCGTTCCCTCGACCACGTCGCCCTCGTCCAAACCTTCGGTGACATGCTGCCAGGGATCGGGCAGCAGCCGCTTGCGGCTCAAGGCGATGCGCTCGCGCTCCCGATCCACGTTCAGGACGACCACCTCGACCTCATCGCCCACGCTCAGTACGTCGCGGGGATGCTCTACGTGGCTCCAGGCCAATTCTGAGATGTGGATCAGGCCGTCTACGCCGCCCAAGTCCACAAAAGCGCCGAAGTCAACCAGGTTGCGCACCACGCCGCTGCGCACTTCCCCTTCGGTTAGTTCCTGGAGCAGTTGCTGGCGCTGGTGGCGTTCCGCGGCGCGCTCCGAGAGGATCAAACGCTGTCTTCGCTGGTTCACCTCGATCACCGCCAGGGACAGGGTTTGGCCCACCAGTTCGGCCTTGGCTTCCTTCAAGCGATTCCCCTGCAAACCCCGTGGTATGGAGGTCAGGTGCGAGTTGGGGACGAAGCCCTGCAGACGCCCCAACGAGACGAGCACGCCGCCTCGGTTCAAATCCGTCACCTCGGCTTCCACGACTTCCTCGTTCTCGAAAAGGTCCTGCGCGCGCAGCCAGTCCTGCTGCTCCAGACCTTTGTTCAGCGAGACCACCAGCTCGTCGTCATTGCCCCAGGTTCTCAGCACCACAACGGGAACGCTGTCGCCGACTTCCAGGCTGTCACGGTACTCCTCGTCCAGAAAGCCCAGGTCTTTGGGAGGCACAATCCCATCTCGCTTCGCTCCGAGGTCAACAATCACATCGCTCGCCGTGATGGAGAGAATATTGGCTTTGTAGACCTCTCCCCGTCGCGGCCGTGTGTAGCCGTACTCATCTTTTTCTAGCAGGGTGGCCAGTTTTTCCTTTGCTTCAGGTGTCATAAACCTCTCTCATCATGCTGCATTTTTCGATCTAGAGACCTCCGGACTCCTCGGCCAGCCTCACCGCCTCTTTGATCATCTGGCTGGCGTAGCCCCATTCGTTGTCGTACCAGCTCATCACCTTGACCAGATCGCCGTCCACGACCTGGGTCATGCCCAGATCAACGATCGAGGCGCGCGGATCTTTGATCACGTCGGAGGAGACGATGGGGTCCTCGGTCACTCCCAGGATGCCCTTGTACCGCTCGCTCCCCGATTCCTCGGTGAAGATGCCGTTGACCTCCTCGACGGTGGTCTCCCTCTCGGTCAGGAAGACGATGTCGGCGATGGAGCCTACGGCAACCGGCCCGCGCACGGCGACGCCATCAAATCTCCCCTCGTACTGGGGAAGGACCTGGGTGGTGGCTATGGCCGCGCCGGTGGAAGTGGGCACGAAGTTGGCGGCGCCGGCCCGTCCCCTTCTGATCTTCTTGGCAGGTCCGTCCACGATAGACTGCGACGAAGTGTAGGCGTGGATGGTGGTCATGATGGCCTTCTTGATGCCGATTCTTCTTCCCATCACTTCCACCACGGGCGTGATGCAGTTGGTGGTGCAGCTTGCGCAGGAGATCATCCGCACCGCCTCTTCCTCGGGTGTATTGGCGCCGTGAACGACGGTGGGGACTTCCTTGCTCTTGCTTGGGGCGGAGAGGATGGCGTACTTGGCGCCCGCCTCCAGGTGCTTCTTCAAGTCTTCGCGTTTGGTGAAGACTCCGGTGCACTCGAAGACGATGTCCACCCCCAATTCGCCCCAGGGGAGCTGGGCCGGGTCTCGCTCTTGAAACACCTGGTATCTCCTGCCGTCCACTACCAGGGCATCCCCGTCCACTTCCACGGTCTTTTCGTATCGGCCGTAGACGGTGTCGTACTTCAACAGATAGGCCAGGTTGTCCGTGGGGGCGATGTCGTTAACCGCTGCCAGTTCCAGCTCTGGGGTGTCGAGGATGATTTTGAACGCCGCTCTCCCGATTCTCCCCAAGCCGTTGATCGCTACTTTAGCCATGATCCGTCTCCTTCTTTCGTATTATTCACCTGCTCCCGTCGGATCGCCAGATCCGGCGGCTGACTCCAGTCCGTGGGGCCTGGATTTGGCAATCCAGGCCGAGCAAGGCAAGCAATCCTTTCTCGATTTTGATGAACCGTAACCACTCATCCCGTGTCATTGCGAGGAGCGTTTTTTGCGACGAAGCAATCTCCTCCTTGCGGCTTGGGGATTGCGTGCAACCTGCGGTTGCCTTTCGCTACTAAGAAACAAGGTGGCCGTGTCATTGCGAGGCATCTTTTTGCCGAAGCAATCTCCCCCTCGCGAATTGGGGATCGCTTCGTCGCAAAACCCACTCCTCGCGATGACACCTGCGATTGTTTCTTTCCCAATGAGTAGCGCGAACGCGCTATGGAGCAGCTCGCAATGACAGCTTAAGTAGTTAAAGATGAACGTTCTACTCAGGCAGCTGTCGCCGTGAACAGGCGCTATTCGCTCTCGCCGAGGCTGCGGCGGCGCCAAATCCCCAGCAGGCCGACCATGAAGAATCCCGCCAGCAGCCACGTGGCCCAGTAGTCCAGCAGGCCGAGGAGCTTGAACGGGCCTGCGACAGATGCCTTGCGGCTGCTCAACTCCTCCACGAAAGCCAGCGCTGCCTCTGGGTTGTCCACTCGCCCTCTGATCAGGATAATGGGCGCCAGCCGCAGGCCTCCGGCCCGAACCCAGGCCGTAACCGATAGCCAATCGTCCGCCGCCCTGGTGGCATCCACGTCGGCGACGCGAAAGGGCCGCGTGCCTCGTTCTAGCAGGGAAACGGCCAACGGCTTGAGCCAGAGTCGGGGCCGGACCTCGCCCTCGGCTTCCAAAGCCCGTTCCACGTGTTCCAGCGGCGCGCCTAGCCCCACCGACATGCTGTTATCGTGCAGGGTGAACGTCACCGCCTTGGCCGGATCCTCAGCGCTTCGTGCGATGTACGTATAGGTATCTTCCATATGTTAAACCTCCCATTCTATGGTGATGCTCTTGCTGGTAGAGTTCTACTCCTCGGGCACGAGAACGACGCGATCCTCAGCGCCGTGATACTCGTATACCGCGTCATCCACGGCCAGCTTGATGATGTACCCCGGTGTGATGACCTGGGCGTACATCTTGCCCAGCTCGGGAACCCCCAGACTGGTGTCGGGGAACTCGGTCGCCTCGACGCTTTGCACCTCGATCTCATCGGGGTTGATGTCCAGTTGTTCTGCTAGATCGGCCTTGGCCAACTCCACCAACGGCTGGGCCTCGCCGTAGTTCACCACAGGCGTCTTGGCAGATGGACCGCAGCTCACCAGGATCAGCAATCCGATCACTAACCAGCCCATCAACAGTTTGGTCTTCATTTTTACTACCTCCTTGTATTCTGCTGATCATGGCTCTGTCGCACAAACCTTATCCTTGACCATGACCATCGGGTAAATTATGGTGACCGTATCGTGAAATGCCGCCTGACAGACTCCCCGAACGCGGTGAGCTCGCCTCGTTCGTAGACCAAAACAGACCACGCGTAATCGCTGGACGGTAGGTCTGCTGGAGCGGTCAACTCAGTTTCTGTGGTAAGATGCGTGGATGAGGGAAAGTGATAAAGCGTTTCTTGTTTCCCAACTAAGGCCGTTCGGCCAGTCTCCACGGCGACTGGGTGCGCAGGACCGCAAACAACTCATCAAGGGATAGATCGTCCAGGGCCTCTTCGTGAGACTCCAGCCACTTGACTCTCACTTGACTGCCATCGGTCGCCATAGCCAAGATGCGGACCGAGGGATGCGCTATGAGCAGCGACTTCGCCACTTCCGGTATCTCGCCGTCAAGGGGCAGACACATGATCACCCACTGAGCATCGGTGCGGGAGATGGCCGAAGGCAGTCTGGCCAAATTAGTAACCTCATCAACGACCTGTAGATCGGACGTCTTTTCGAGTGCGCGCTTCAACATCTCGTGCAGAAAACGCGATCCGTTGGCCAAGATGATTCGAGACGGTGACATGACGTTATCCTCCATTTCGAATAATAAAAATCGTCAACTACAGTATAGCAAAAAGTGGGCGCAGTGTCTATGTATCAAGATACAGAAAAGGGATACAAAAGTGGATACATTCAAAGCCGGCACGTTCCTGCACTCGGCTGATGAACTCATCGTATCGCATCTCGTTCTCCTTCCCTTTGCCAGCTTTCCATTATCTGAATGACTTCCCGATCCGAAACGTCGTACCAGTTTTCATAAACCTGCGCCACGGCTCGGAAGTACCTCGGTTGCTCCAAGACCACGATTTCATCCACCATCTCTCCGATTTCGGCGGCCACGCTCTCCCCTGAGACGGGCACGGCCACGACGATTTTGCCCGCTCCTCGATTCTGACAGAGCATGATGGATACCCGCATGGTGGAACCCATGGCTATCCCGTCGTCCACTAAGATGACCGTTCGGCCGGCTATCTCTGGCAGCGCCCTGCCTCTTCTCAATACGTCCACCCTTCTTTCGGTTTCCTGCTTCTGCCGTTCGATGATGGCCTCGATTGCTCTCGGCAAGAGCTGGCGGGCAGCATCCCGATAGATGAAGGTGCTTCCGTCCTCCGCCAGCGCGCCGAATCCGGCTTCTGGATTATGCGGATAGGGCAGTTTTCTGGATACGAGCAGGGCAAAATTTGCGTTCAGATACTTGGCCACCTGATAGCCTACCTCCACTCCACCTCTGGGAATGGCCAGGACCAGCACACCCTGATCCTTGTACTTCTCCAGAGCCCTGGCTAGCTTTTGACCAGCGTCTTTTCTGTCTCTGAACATCAAGCTCACCTCACCTCATCCGTCCTCGATCATGGCCTGCAATTCCAGAGCATTCTGGACAGCATAGCCCTTTTCGTCGTTGTCGAAGTAGCAGTAGATCTCTTTTCCCTGTCGGGTCCAGGTGGAGAAGGCGCCCGCCCAGCCGGCCAGGGCCTCGGCCGTATATTTCCCTCGATACGCGCCGTAAGGCCCGTGCAGCCGCACGTAGACCAAATCGGTGGTGACTTTCTTCGGCGAGAGCCGGCGGTGGAAATCGTAAATGCAGAAAGCCACCTCGTGCTCCGCCAGGGCCTGGTAGGCCCGAGGATCTAACCAGCTCGGATCGCGCAGCTCAAAGGCATACCGGTAGCCCGCAGGCAGTGCTTCCAGGAAGGACCTCAACCGCTGGGGATTGAAATACCAGTTGGGGGGCAGCTGGAACAGAATGGGTCCCAGCTTATCCCCCAACACGCTGATCCTGTTCAAGAATGTGGACACCGGCTCTTGCGGATCCTTGAGCTTTTTCATGTGGGTGATGTAGCGGCTGGCCTTGACGGAGAACACAAATCCCGTCGGCACGGTCTGGCGCCACTTTTTCAGGGTCTCCTCCTGCGGCAACTGGTAAAATGTGTTGTTGATCTCCACCGTCTGAAGGCGATCCGCGTAATAGTCCAGATAGTCACCTGTGGAAAGGTCTGGGGGATAAAAGGGACCTTCCCAATGCCGGTAATACCAACCGGATGTGCCGATGTGAATCAAGTCGCTCTCTTTCATGGTCTCCTCATTCGAAGAAGACTTCAGCTCATGCACCTTCCCCAGCCAGTCCTCTCCGCAATCTATCAGCACCTCTTGGCCGTAGTACGAGACCAGGGTAGCGCTGTGCATACCGTGTCGTCGCGTGCGGGCTTCGATGTTCCCCCGCGTGCCCAAGAATTCGAGTTTCATATGAACGAGAGCTCTTCCAGCCGGGCCACCATCTGGCCTACACCTTCCTCAGGCGACTGCCCTTCGGTGTCCACCGTCAACTCGGGAGACTCGGGGGGCTCGTAGGGAACCTGCAGCCCCGGCACGGTGGAGGCTTCGCCCGTCAGCGCCTTTTGGTAGATGCCTTTCTGGTCGCGGGCCATACAGGTTTCCAGCGAACAGCGCACGTACACCTCCACGAATCGCTCGATGGCCTGCCTGGCCCTGTCGCGGTGACGACGCCGGTTGGCGGTGGCGGCGAAGATCACATTCACGCCATTTTGCGTCAACAATTGTCCGATGTAGGCCATCGTTCGATAGAACCGATCCCGCTCTTGGCGGCTGTAGCTGGGCTCCGGCGTCAGCACCTGGCGCAGTTGATCTGAGTCCAGAACCTGGACGCGGACGCCATGCTCTTTCAGCGCCTCGGCCAGGCCGACGGCCAGGGTGGTTTTGCCTGAGGCCGGCAGGCCGGTCAGCCAGATGGCGAATCCAGATTCCTCTAGCACGTCTCCTCCTCCAGGTAGTCGTTGACCCGCTGGGGGTCAAAGCGGTCGGTGGCCAGCACGTTCTCGACGAAGCGAAATAGCGCCTCCCGCACCGCCACGGGCAGGCTGGGATACCAGACCGGATGGGCCACCACGAGGGCCCGCCAGGCATAGAAAGGTTGGATCACCGTCAGGACTTCTTGGTCTCCCGTTTGTTCCAGGTAGCGTTCCCAGAACAGATCGTACAGCCGGCGGAAAGCTCCGCTCACCGTGCCCTGTCGCCGCAGCGAGAACAGGACGTAGTTGATGCTCAGGGCGCTCACGTCGTCGGCGGGCTCTCCCCACTCGCCCCGGCTGCGGTCCAGCAGCGCGAACTCGTTTCCCTCTTGGAAGAGCACGTTCCAGGGATGGAAATCGCCGTGCACCTGGCTCAGCCGATGGCTGCATCCCTTGATGCGCCAGCGCCAGGCCACGCAGCGCTTTTCGATCTCCTCCAGGCGAGCGGGCGGCGCGGGCGCGAAGTCGGGCGGATAGCCGTCCAGCATGCCCATGATGCCCTCGCCGTGCCCCAGCAGGTCGCGGATGCGCCGCCGGTAAAGCGCCGCGTCCGGCTGTTTCAGGGCGTGGATCTCGGCCAGGTAGTCGGCCAAAGCGATGGCCCGCTCTTCGTCGCCGGGGTTCAGCTCTCCCGTGGCTGCGATCCGCTGCAGGTCGCGGGCATAAGGGTGGCCGGGAGCGTACTTGGTCAGCAGGAAGAACTCCTCCGTTTGCCCCAGGGAAAGGAGCTCTCCCTGCGGGGTGAAGGCGCCCACGTCCAGAGAGGGCACGTGGCGGGGCAATTTATTGAACGTGGCGTGATCCAGAAGCAGGTTGCGGGCCCGGTCCGAGGGCCGCTCGTGGCCGAAGCCGTCCTCGGACACGGTGTGGAGCACGCCCCGCTCTGCCTGGCCATCGTGGGTGAATTCGATGAGCAGCGGGGTGCCGTAGCCGAACTCCTTGAGCGTCTCTTTGTCTTCATCCACAAGTTCGCGTATCGCGACCACCCGCGCCAGCTTCTGATATAAGGAAGTCAGGTATCTCTCCAACCTCCCCCTGTCGAAAGGTAACGAATTCCACATTTTCCTACCTCATTTCCGACGTTTTTTCCAAAAACAGCAGTTTTGCACTTTTTGCGTGGGGAAACCTGTCAACGGATTTCTGGAACGAATTGAACGGATAGTCTCCCATACGGCGAGATTTCTTCTGTCCGATCTGACCTAAATCCGTTCAATCCGATCCCTGAATCCGCTGACAGCTCCCCTTCCTCTCGGTTGGAGGCGTGGCGCGATGAACCCGAACGAGTTCGGGACTCCGCCGCCGCATATCAATACCTAATATCCAATACCCGATACCCAATAATGGCTCACCTTCTCTTCGATTCGCTGGGCCAGGTCCTCGGCGTCCAGCCCCTGGGTCACGCCGATGTAGGCGGAGTGATCGGTGACGGCCAAATACTCGTATCCTCGCTCTTGAGCAGCGCGGGCCATCTCCTCCAGCGTGGCGCGACCGTCGCTGGCCTGGGTGTGCGACTGCAGATCCCCACGAATGTCTTCCAGTGTGACCAGTGCGGGAAGTTCGCCCCGCCGCGCCGCCTCGATCTCTCCCCGGTCCTCCCGCAGCTCCGGCGCGATGTAGGGGAGGTCGAAGAGGCCGTACATCTCCTCTTCGGTTTCCCCCGCGATGCGCTTCTCGTCCTCGAACACCCCGTACTCGTTGACCTTGAGACCCTGATCCACGGCCATGTTCCGCAGGGTGATGTTGTGGGCCTTGGACCCGGTGAAGTAGAGCAAGGCGGCGCCGTAGCTTTCCTGCGGCACCACGCGCAGATCCACTTGCAGTCCTGAGCGAAACACGACGGTGGAGCGGGTCTCTCCCTGGGAAACCACCTCCTCTACGTCCTCGTAGTCCACGAAATGCTGGATGATCTTGGCCCCATCCTGGCCGGTGACCAAAATGTCCAGGTCGCCCACGGTCTCTTTTCTGCGCCGATAGCTGCCCGCCACCGCGACTCTCTCCACGCCGTCCACATTCTCCAGATAAGTCGCCAGGGGCTTGGCTACTTGTTCGGCCACGTCGAGGCGCGTCCGCTGCTCTCCCCGTTCACCGCGCTCTCGCACATCCTCCAGAATCTTCTGCTCGATCTTCTCACCCAGGCCGTGCAGCTCTCGAATCTGGCCGCTTTCGGCGGCCTGTTCTAGTTCCTCCAAGCTGGTGACGCCCAGTTCTTTGTAGATCGTTCCCACCCGCTTGGGTCCCAGGCCGGCGATGTTCAACATCTCGGCCAGCTCCGGCGGCGTGCGCTGTTTGATCTCCTCCAACTGGGCCAGGCCGCCCGTGTTGACTATCTCCTCGATCTTGCCGGCCAGGTCCTCGCCGACGCCCGGCAGCTCGGTTAGGTCCTGGCCTTCTTCTATCATGTCCGCCACGCTCTTGGAAAGAGTGGCTATGGTGCGGGCGGCGTTCCGGTAAGCTCGAACTCGGAATGGGTTGGCCCCTTCGATCTCCAGCAGGTCGGCGACCTGGTTGAATAGGTTGGCCACGTCAGAGTTGTAAACCGGCATGGTTCACTCTCCGAAAAAAACTGCTCTGAGGCCCGTCCTCGGGCCGATTTCCGCACCCGGGGACGGCTGCGGGAGCTTTTTTCAGT
>CAZEBW010000073.1:0-17742 GCA_964510205.1 uncultured Anaerolineae bacterium | reverse complement strand
GGATTTCCTGTATCAGCCGAGGTCGTGGAGGAGGACTTCCCGCGACCGAGGGCCAGTCAACAACACCCAAGAGGGGGACTATCTGTCTCCCAGCTGTTGAAAATCGGTTTGACAATAAGGCCGCACCGGACTAGAATATCGAAACTGAATCCGCAATCTCATTGCCATCAAGAAGGGGGAACACCCAAAATGCGTAGACGAAATTCGCTCAAATTGGTCTCGAACTTACTCCTCATACCGCTGCTGTTCTTCCTCCTCCTCACCCTGACCCCGGCCGCGCCTCCCCCGCCAGAGTCGGGGGACCTGGCAGACGTTCCGGCATCCGTGCGCACCAAAATCGAGCCACTGGTGCTCAAGGAGCTGGCGGAAGCTTCTCAGACCAGCGAGAGCGCGGGGCACCCTCTCGCTGCCCAGGACGGACAGACCACCTACATCGTCTACCTCAAGGAGCAGGCCGACTTGAAGCCCGCACAGCGAGCAGACAGCAAACTTGCCCGTCGTCAGGCAGTGGTCTCCGCGCTGCAGGCGACGGCGCAGCGCACCCAGGCCGACACCGTCGCCTATCTGCAACAGCAGGAATCAGCGGGCAAGGTCGCGGCCTATACCCCCTATTGGATCTTCAACGGGCTGGCCGTGACAGGTGACCTGGAGACTCTCTTCGCTCTGGCTGCCCGACCCGAGGTAGAGAAAATCCGCGCCAACCACAAGCGTCAATTGCCAAATCTAAAATCCGACTTGCAACACGCAATACGCACTACGCAATACGTGGAATGGAACATCGCTCGGGTTCGAGCCAACGAGGTATGGAGTGAGTTCGACATCGCCGGCGCCGGCGTGGTGGTGGCCAACATGGACACGGGCGTGGACTGGACTCACCCGGCCCTGCAGAGCAAGTACCGGGGCTCAGATGGCGACCACAATTACAACTGGTACGATGCCACGGGCACTTATCCCAACGCCCCCGCCGACGGAGACGGCCACGGCACCCACACCATGGGTACCATGGTGGGCTCCGACCCCGGCGGCAACCTCCACATCGGCATGGCCCCCGATGCCCAGTGGATGGCGGTCAAGGTGCTGGATGACGACGGCGTTGGCTACGACAGCGACATCCACGCCGGCTTCCAGTGGCTGCTGGCCCCCACAGACCTTGACGGCAGCCATCCTGATCCCAGCCGCGCCCCCGACGTGGTGAATAACTCTTGGGGTCCCGGCCTGTCCAACGTGGCCGACCTCGCTTTCCTGCCCGATGTGCAGGCTCTGCGGGCGGCGGGCATTTTCCCCGTTTTCAGCGCGGGAAACAGCGGAGGGCGAGGCGACGGCTCTATCGCCACGCCGGCCGGCTTTCCGGAATCCGTGGCCGTGGGGGCCACCGACTTCGAGGACGCCATTGCCTCTCTCAGCAGTCGAGGGCCTTCTTTCTGGAACGAGATCAAGCCCGAGGTGAGTGCGCCCGGCGTGGACATCCGCTCCAGCGTGCCCGGCGGTGGCTACGAAGGGGGCTGGAACGGCACCTCCATGGCGGCCCCTCACGCCGCCGGCCTGGTCGCCCTGCTCCTCTCGGCTAACCCCAACCTAAACGTGGACGAAGTGGAAGACTTCATGAAATACACCGCCGCCGATCTCGGCCCAGCGGGTCCCGACAACGCCTACGGCTGGGGGCGGATTGACGCCTACGAGGCCGTGCGCTGGGCGCTGAGCGCGGGGAAACTCTACGGGTTGGTAAACTCGGAAACCCGTAGGCCCGTAGATTCGGGATTCGTAAACTCGGGATCAAATCCACGGATGTACGAGTCTACGAATCTACGATTGTACCAATCTACCGGCATACCAGATGCTGTGGTCAGTGGCGTCAGCCAGGGCGGCGACCGATTCACGACCACCACCAACGATGCGGGAGTCTACGAGGTGAGCGTCCCCGGCGGCCTCTACGACGTTACGGCCAGCGCGTTTGGCTACTACTCCGAGACGGTGAAGGGAATAGAAGTGGTCACCGGCTTCATGTCGGTGCAAGACCTCGCCCTGCAGCCAACTCCCACGGGCGCCCTGGCGGGTCGGGTGACCGAAGCGGCCACGGGCGAGCCACTCACGGCGACCATCAGGGCAATGGACACTCCCATCACAGTCGGCGCCGCAGCCAACGGCTACTACACTCTGACCCTGCCCGTGGGCAGCTACACCGTGGAAGCCAGCATGACGGGTCACCAGATGCAGCGGGCGGAGGTGAGCATCGTCGAAGGGGCGGCGACCAACCTGGACTTTGCCCTGGAGACCGCTCCTTCTATACTGCTGGTTGACGCCGATGCTTGGCTCGAGGACAGCGTGGCCAGCTATTACCAGTGGGCCCTGGACTACGAGGGGTATCTTTATGACACGCGCCCCATCACCGACACCGAAGTTCTTCCCACCGCTACCGAGCTCGCCCCCTACGACGTGGTCATCTGGGCCAACCCCTGGAGCTCGCCAGGCTACATCAACGCCGACGAGGAGCTGATCGCCTACTTGGAAAATGGCGGGCGGCTTCTCCTCTCCGGCCAGGACATCGGCTATTGGGATGCCAAGTGGCCTGGCCAGGGCCGTGCGCCGCAGCTCTATCATAACTACCTGTACGCCGACTACGTGCGGGACAGGACGCGCATCAAGGAATTGACAGGGCTGGAAGACGACATCTTCGAAGGGGTGAATCTCTTGCTGGAGGACGTCTACGCCTACAAAAAAGGAGACGCCTTGGCCTCCGATGAGGTTGAGCCGGGCAATGGGGCAGCGACCGCCCTTATCGGCTACGAGAGCGATGGCAGCGCGGGTCTCAAAACCGACGTCTGCGAGCCAATGCCTTACCGAGCGGTCTATCTCTCCTTCGGCTACGAGGGCGCTGGCCCCCGGCCAGACTACGCCGCCGTGCTAGACCGGGCCATTCAGTGGCTCGTCGCTCCGCGTCCCCTGAAGGCCATCAGCCTCAGGCCGAAAGCCCAATACAAAGTGGGAGAAGCGGGGAACAGCGTCCAATACGCCGCCAGGGTGACGAACGACGGCCAGTTGGCCAGCGCTTACGACCTCTCCCTCTCAGGCCACGCCTGGCCAACGGCCATCCTCGATCCGCAGACCATGCATCCCATCACCAGGACGACGGTGATATCGCCCTGCGGCTGGCAAGACCTGCTGGTGCAGGTGGACATCCCCGGTGCGGCGGCGGTAGGAGAGGCGGACACGGTCGCAGTTCAAGCGACGATGGCCGAATACGCCGAAATCCGCAGCACAGCCACGCTGACCACCCGCGCCTTCCCTGCCTGGGACTACAAAAGCCGTCTGCTGACCCCTCGCTATCGCTTGGCGGCGGCGACGGTGGGCTGCGAGCTGTACGCTATCGGCGGCTGGGATTGGACCGGAGCCTCAGTGGTCAACGAGATGTACGATCCGGTGGCCGATTTCTGGGCCACCAAAGCGCCCAAGCCGACCGGGGCGGCCAACGTGGGCGCTGCGGCTCTGAATGGTCGGATCTACGTGGTAGGGGGGCTGTCCAACAACCTTCGTCGTCTCAAGACGGTAGAGGTCTACGACCCTGCTGCGGATAGCTGGGCGTCGGCAGCGCCTTTGCCCGTGGGGTTGGCAGGGGCGGCGGTGGCGGCTGCGGAGGGCAAGCTCTACGTCCTCGGCGGCAGCAGCGCGTCGGGCGACGTGGACACCACCTACGAATACGATCCCGCCGCCGACGCCTGGGTACAGAAGACCGCCCTGCCCAGCGGGCCTCGATCCTACGCCGCAGCCACAACTCTAAACGGAAAAATCTACGTCGCCGGCGGCTGGCCCGACCTCCGCACCTTCGAGGAGTACGATCCAGCCAGCGATGCCTGGACCACCCAAGCCCCGCTCTTGTACGGGAGACAATCGCTGGGACTGGTGTCCGTCGGCGGCTACATCTACGCCGTCGGCGGCGGCTCGGCCTGGACCGCGCTGGGATATGTCGAGCGCTACGATCCCACCACGGACGCCTGGGTGCTGGTCTCGCCTCTGAACAAAGGCCGCATCGGCACGGGGACAGCGACGGTGGGCGGGAGAATTCACGTGGTAGGCGGCCTGGACATCTACGGCGAGGCCATTTCCACCAACGAAGCGCTGGCTCTGGAAAACTCCCTCTGCCCCTCGTTCAAGAAAGTGGACAAAGTCACAGCCGCGCCGGGCGAGGCGCTGACCTACACCATCGCCCTCAACAATCTGGGCGACACCGATTTCACAGGAGTGAGCCTGGCCGATCCCATCCCGGCTCACGCCGCCTACGTGCCGGGCAGCCTCCAGGGGGAGGCGAGCTACGACGCAGAAGCTGATCAAATCCAATGGAGCGGCGCGGTGGCGGCAGGCACGTCCATCACCTTCACCTTCCAGGTGATGCTGGACGATCCCCTGCTTGGAGGAACGACCATCGCCAACGTGGCGGCGATCCACGACGGCCGGGGCACATCCTTCACCAAAAAGGCGGCCACCGAGGTACGAGCAGCCAACCTGGAGACGTCGGCCAAAGCGGTGGACAAAGCGATGGCCTTTTCGGCCGAGGTGCTGACCTACACCATCACTGTGAGCAACACCGGCTCGGCAGATGCGGTGGGGGCCAGCCTGGTGGATCCCCTGCCGGCGCACACCGCCTACGTCCCCGACAGCGCGACGGGCGGGGCGGTTTACAACCTGGCCCGCAATCGGATCGAGTGGACGGGGACCCTCTCGCCCACCGTATCGGAGAAAACGGCCTACAGTTGGCTGGACAGCGACACGCCGGGCGGCCCGCTCTACGATTGGGAAGGCATCAGCAAGACAGGCACGGAGGTCACCTCTTGGAGCAACAGAAACGACGGCATGGCCGGCCCCTTCGACATCGGCTTCGACTTCCCCTTCTTCAGCGGCATCTATTCCGACACGCTCTACCTGGGCACCAACGGCTACGTGAGCTTTGGCCAGGGCTACAGCGGCATACCCATCGGCACTTTGCCCAGCCGCAGCTATCCCAACAACGACATCATGCCCTTCGGCGGGCCGCTGTACATCATGGATGGAGTCTCGCACGTCTACTACCAGTTTTTTGAACATCCCACCCGCTTCGTCATCGAGTACGTGGACGTCCAATGGTGCTGCGAGCTGAACACCTCTCACACCTTCCAAATCGTGCTCTACCCCAGCGGCGAGATCCTGACTCAGTACCAAAGCCTGAATGGGGACATCCCGTGGCTGGTGGGCATCGAGAACCAGGACGGCACGGAGGGATTGAACTATCCGCCTTCTTTGATCCACGACGGCCTGGCCATCAAATACCTGCCCCCCGCCCCGCCCAATCCCCCTCACGTCATCCGCTTCCAGGCCAGAGTTGATGACGGCATCGAAGCGGAGACCGTCATCGCCAACACAGCCACCATCAGCGACGGGGTGGGATTCTCATATACGATAACGGCGACCACCACCGCCAACCCCGTGAACCTCTCGGCCTCGACCAAGCGGGTGAACGAGGCCCTGGCGGTGCCCGGCGATGTGCTGACCTACACCATCGTGCTGCGCAACGCCGCTCCGCTTACAGGTCAGGCTGCCGAAGTGAGTTGCAGCGATCCCATCCCTGGCAACACCACCTACGTCCCCGGCAGCGCCAGCGGCGGCGCGACCTACGACGATGCGCTCAACAGCGTCCAATGGAGCGGAACCGTGCCTGCTGAAGGCGAGAGGGCCTTCACCTTCGCCGTGACCACCGACCCCTCGCTGCCCGCTGATACCCGCATCATCAACCAAGCCACCATCAGCGGCGGACTGCACCCGCCCTTCACCCGCACCGCCGCCACGACTTTGAGGAGACCCGACCTCTCCGCCTCGGAGAAACTGGTCAGCGCGGCCAGGGCCGACACAGGCGACCGCCTCACCTACACCTTGCGAGTGAAGAACACCGGCCAGGGTTTGGCCAGGGCCGCCCTGAGCGACCCCATCCCCGCAGGCGCTGTGTACGTGCCGGACTCCGCCTGGGCGGGCAATGGCGTCGTGGCCTACGACGAGGCCAGCGACAGCATCATCTGGAGCGGCGAAGTGCCTCCCCAGGGCATGTCCACCATCGTCTTCGCCGTCACCGTGGCGGAGGAGCGAGCCATTCACAACACCGTGACCATAGACGACGGCCTGGGCGGCCTGACCGAGCGGAGCGCGCTGACGAAGGTTCACCCGCACGATGTGTATTTGCCCCTCATTGTGAAGGGCTGACTTCTGAGGCAGGGTGCAGAATAGCAAAAGGCCACGAAAGCTGTGAAGCGCTTCCGTGGCCTTCAATTGATTCGCGTTTAGGGCGTCGCCGTACTCGCCGGCATCGCCAAGCGGCACTACCCAAAGCGATAACCAACGCCTCGGATGGTGCGCAGCCGCTGAGGATTGCGGGGGTCCTCTTCGATTTTCTTCCTCAACCAGCAGATGTGGACTTCTAAAGTCCTGGTGTCATCCAGGAAGTCGGTGTCCCAAACCTCTTTCATCAACAGCTTGCGGCTGAGCACTCGCCCCGGATAGCTCATGAATAGCGCAAGCAGTTCGCTCTCTTTAGGAGTAAGCCGGCTATGGCCATTGCAGCCCTTGATCTCTCGGCTCCCCAAATCCAGCGTCAGGTCTGCAGCGCGGAACACCTGCTTCGTCGCTTGTGCCTTCGAAAACCTGTTTCCCATGGACATGACAGCACCTCCCCAAGTTGCACACTATCCGAATAACGACAATGCTATTTTACCACACTTCCCGTGAAACTTCCAATTGAAACACCATGAGTTATATTAAAATTTTAAGAGGTCATGTAAAACCGTAAGAAACATTGCGAACACGCAATCAACCTATTTAGAACGGGGGTGTTTCATCTCGATTGTAGGACGGATTGGCAATCCGTCAATTCGTCGGAATACCATTCCGACCAACAATACCAGCCAACTCGCTTGAAATACACCCATTTAGAAATCCCCGCTAGCCAGCAGTCGCGCGGTTGACGAATTCGGCAAACTGTGGCATACTTCTTGGGCTAGACTCGCCCCCCTCGCAAGAGGAAGCCGGGTGGAGGTGAATTGGATGCCATGAGCGACAAAACGAACACCATGCGAATGCTTGAGGCCCTCGAGGTGCCCTACGAGACCTACACCTTCCCACCAGACATTCACTCCGCCGAGGGAGTAGCGCACGCGGTGGGCGTGCCGGTCAGTCAGGTCTACAAGACGCTGGTCGTGACGCGCAAACGGGGCAAACCGCTGCTGGTGATGATCGCCGGCGATCGAGAGCTCGATCTCAAACGGCTGGCCCAAGCCGTGGGGGAGAAGAAACTACGCATGGCAAGCTACAACGAAGCCGAATCGCTGACCGGGCTACAGGTGGGAGGCATCTCGGCCCTGGCGCTCCTCAACCGAGGATTCGAGGTGTACATTGACCAGACGGCGACGAAGCTGGAGCGCGTGCTCATCAGCGCAGGGCAGCGGGGCGTCAACTTGGGCATCGCGGTAGAGGACCTCATTCGCGTGACCCAAGCCACGGCGGTAGCCAGTGAAGTTTCACTGGCGTGCAGCTAACATGAACCTCAACGAATACGTCGGCCACATTCACTTGCACTCCACGTTCTCCGATGGCGTGGCTACCATAGAGGAAATCATTCGCATCGCCAACCAGGCGGGACTGGACTTCATCATCCCCACGGAGCACAACGTGCTGGTCAAGGGACTAGACGGCTGGTACGGGAACACCCTCCTCCTGATGGCAGAGGAGGTCCACGACGAGGAACGGGACCCCGAGTCCAGCCATTACCTGGCCCTCAACATCGAGGAGGACGTGGCCCCCTACGCCCAGCATCCCCAGGCAGTCATCCAGGCCGTAAACGACCAGGGCGGCTTCGGCTTCCTGGCCCACCCCATCGAATACGATACCCCTCATTTTGTCGAAGAACCCAACCTCTCCTGGCGCGACTGGCAGGTCAGCGGCTACACTGGCCTCGAGCTGTGGAACTACATGTCCGAGTTCAAGAGTCATCTGCCCAACAAGGCAATGGCCATCCTGTTCTGCTATTTCCCCAGGCTGGTCATGCAGGGACCTTATCCCGAAACCCTGGCCAAGTGGGACGAGCTTTTGCAGCGGAGAAAGACCGTGGCCATCGGCGGCTCCGACGCCCACGGAAACATCTATCGCCTGGGCCCCCTCCGCAGGGTAGTGCAACCCTACGATTACCTGTTTCGCGCGGTCAACACCCACATCCTGAGCCAACACACTTTCAACGGCCATTTGGACCACGACCAGCGAGTGGTCTACGACGCCCTGAGAGAGGGGCGCTGCTTCGTGGCCTACGATCTGCTGGGCGATGCGCGCGGCTTCCGCTTCGCGGCCACGAGCGGGGAGGCCGGTAGGGGAACTCAGCGCACGCTCATGGGGCAGGAAATGATTCTGCGGGGGGAAGCGTCCCTGGAAGTGCACTCGCCTCGACGCGCCGACATCCGCTTGCTGCGGGACGGACAGGTGGTCGCCCGCAGAGGGGGGAAAAGCTTGCGGTGGACGACAGACCAGAGAGGGGTCTATCGAGTCGAAGCCTACCGCTCCTTCCTCTTCCGAAAGCGAGGCTGGGTGTTCACCAACCCGATTTACGTGCGGTAAGGTGGGGATTGTTTCGCCAGTACGTCTGTACCAGGAAACCTGCGGTGTCATTGCGAGCCGAAGGCGAAGCAATCCCCATCCTGCAAATTGGGGATTGCGCCGCTTTCACTTCCAAGTTCGGCGCAAACAGCGCGCCTCGCAATGACACTACACGCTCACGATAGAGCACCCCACCACCTTCATCGTGACCCTGTGCAGCGGCTGGTACCCTCGCCGAGCCAGCTCCGGTCGGGGGATGGAGGACTCGTCGGGTTTGTCGGTCAGGCCGAAGAGCAGAGCCCCCTTTCGCTTCAGAAAGCGACAGACATCGGCCACCTCGCGGGTGATGACGATATCCTCAGCCAAAACCTCCTCCTCGCTCGCATCGTCGGGCAGAAGATTCATTCGCCTCACTGTCTCCTCGTATTCGCGGTAGCGAAAGCTCTTGAAAGGGGTGGGATCGCCCCGCTGGAAATTGGCGTAGACCTCGCGGTGAACAGGAGCTAGGTCATCGCCGATTTCCCTCTCGGCGCAGGCCGCGACGAACTGGGCGAAGGTGGAAAGGCGTTCGGCGCTGAGGTCGGCTAGAAGCTGGGAGAAATCATAGACCCCGCCGCTGATCATCAGGCAGACGTAGGCCAGATAGTCCTGATTGTCGGCGGTGAAGGGATGGTAGTGAGCCTGATTCAGCTCGTCGTAGATGGCACGGAACTCCCCTTCGTTGAAATCCGCTCCCAAAACCTCCTCCACGGTACGGCGCACGGCCTCTACTCGCGCCGCGTCAATGACCTGCGAGTTCCTCCCCCGCGCCCCGAAGGCCGTCTTGTCCAGGTCAAGAAGAACCGCCGTGGCCTCGTCAAGAGCAAACGCCTCTTCCTGGAGGAAGCGCACGAAATCGGCCAGGGCCGCCCAGCGGTTGGCCAGCATGACGCCCTCCTCAATCTCGATCTGCTCACGTTCCTCCATCCTCTGGTGGCCGATGAAGCCGTAGATGGGCAAGTGCTGGCCCAGATTGCGGATGGCCTGGCCGTCGTTCATGGCCGTATCGCCGATGTAGATGAGCCGCTGCAGGCGCTGGTCGGATCGCAGGGCCTGGGCCTGGTTCAAGATGCGCAGGATGGCCTGGGCGTAGGCAGGCTCGGCCTTGCGCGGGGCGCCCCCCTTGCCTCCCCCCCAAAGTTGGGGGGGAGGCAAGGGGGGGCGTTGAGGATTCCGCAAGCGCTCGTCGGCGGGCGCCAGGCTGCGATAGACCACCAGATCGCCAAAGAAATCGTGCAAGGATGCTCGCTCGAACATCTTTCCCCCTTCTTCTTGCAGACCCCAAGGGTTTCAGGTAACTATTCACCTGCTCCCGTCGGATCGCCAGATCCGACGGCTGAACGGGTTGAATCGAGCTGATTTCGCCAGCTTTGGCCTGGATTTGACAATCCAGGCCGAGCAAGGTGAATAGTTACGGTTTCAGAAACCCTCAGGGTCTTCGGACTTTCTTAGAAATCCAAATACCCCTGAGCCAGCAGGAGCTCGGCGTTGACGATGGCTGCCCCAGCCGCCCCACGGATGGTATTGTGGCCCAAGACCAGGAACTTGTAATCGAGCACGGGGCATTCCCGCACGCGGCCCACCACCACGCTCATCCCCCCGTCCTCATGGCGGTCGAGGCGGGGCTGAGGGCGATCGTTCTCCGACCGCACCACGATGGGACGCTGCGGCGCGCTGGGGAGGCCCATGTTCTGAAGAGGCCCACGAAAATCACGCAGCGCTCGCACCACTTCCTCGCGGCTCGCCTCTCGCCCCAGCTTCACCGAAACGGCCTCCAGGTGACCCTCGCGCGTGGCCACGCGGTGACACTGCGCGCTGATGGTCATCTCCGCTTGCTCGATGGCCTCCCCCTCCAGCCGCCCCAGCAGCTTGAGCGGCTCGCTCTCCACTTTCCCCTCCTCGCCGGCGATGTAGGGGATGACGTTGTCCAGGATGTCCAGCGAGGGTACCCCAGGATACCCCGCGCCGGAGAGGGCCTGCATGGTCACCACGCTGAGGGACGTGATCCCGAAGCGGTCCCAGAGCGGTTTCAGGGCCAGCACCAGTTGGGCGGTGGAGCAATTGGGGTTGGTGACGATGAAGCCTTTCCAGCCTCGCCTGCGCCGCTGGATTTCGATGAGGGCCAGATGGTCGGGGTTGACCTCCGGCACCAGTAAAGGCACGTCTGGGTCGGGGCGGTGGTTGCGAGCGTTGCTGGAGACGGCGTAGCCCGCCTCGGCGAACGCCTCCTCGATGGGCCCCGCCACCCGGGCCGGCATAGCAGAGAACACCAGGCGGCAGGCCAGGTCGGGCTTGGATTCCCGAACGACCATCTCTTTGGCGACGGCAGGCATGTCGCCCGACACAACCCAGTGGCAGGCCTCGCCGTAAGCTTTCCCCACCGATCGCTCTGAGGCGGTCAGGGCCGCGATCTCAAACCAGGGGTGATCGGCCAGCAGTTGCACAAACCGCTGCCCCACCATGCCCGTGGCTCCCAAAATGCCGACTTTGATCTTGTCCATAGTTTCTCCTCCAACAATCATGTGTCATTGCGAGCCCCGCAGGGGCGAAGCAATCCCCTCCGGGCTAGGCAAAAGGGCTTGCTTCCCACGCTACCGCTGTGTCATTGCGAGGCGTCTTTTTGCCGAAGCAATCTCACCCCGCAATTGGAGATTGCTTCGGGCGCAAACCCCGCGCCCTCGCAATGACATTCTCACGCCTCGTGTTCCTCCAACCCCTCGGTCGGGATGCCGGGACTCTCCAAAGGCGAGGTGCTCCTGAGACCCTGCTCGGAACTCATCTCCCCAAGCAGCCTGGATTTCTGATAGGCCGCCCACACGGCCTTGGAGACGATGGTCCGCAGTCCACCTTTCTCCAACTGGTAGATGGCCTCCGCGCTGGTGCCTCCCGGCGAAGTGACCATGTTGCGCAGCTCGGCCAGGTGTCTGCCCGACTGGCCGGCGAAGAGCACCGAGCCCAGCACCGTCTGGAGAACCAGCTTCCGGGCCACCCGCCTGGAGAAGCCCAAGTGCACGGCGGCCTCGACCAGCGCCTCCATCATCAGGAACACGTAGGTGGGCCCCGTGCCGCTCACGGCAGTGGCCATGTCCAGGGCGTCCTCGTCCTCCACGTAGATCTCTTGCCCCAGGGCCTGGAGGATGGCCTGGGCCTGAGCGCGCTGATCCTCCGTCACCTCTGGGGTGGCGGTCCACACGCTCATCCCCTGCCCCATCTGGGCGGGGGTGTTGGGCATGACCCGCACCACAGCCCCATGCCGTGATCCCCGAGCGATGGTCTCGGTGCGCGTCCCGGCCACGATGGAGAACAGAAGTTGATGCGGGCGGATGAGGCCGCGCAGCTCGTCCAGGACGACGGGCAGCACCTGGGGTTTGATGGACAGGACGACGATGTCGCCCGCTCGCGCTGCCTCTGTATTATCGGTGGTGCTCCTGACCCCGTAGCGTTCTTCCAACTCGCGACCTCGCTGGGGGCGGGGACCGCTGGCTAGGATCCGGCCTGGCTCTGTCAGGCCGTTGTTCAGGATTCCCTTGATCATCGCCTCGGCCATGGCGCCGCTGCCGACGAAGGCCAAAACCGCGTCGTTCAACATCCAGACCCTCCTAACCCGAACTCCCGATGAATGTATCGCACCGTGGGCTCCATGTCCTCCTCGTCCACCACGAAAGAGATGTTATACTCCGAAGAACCCTGGGCGATGGAAATGACGTTGATAGCGTGCTTTCCCAGGGCGCCAAAAACTTTGGCCGCTATGCCTGGCGTCCCCTTCATCCCCGCTCCCACCACGGCGATGATAGCGATTCCCTTCTGGGCCCAGATGCGGTCCACGTTGCGGCGAGCCAGCTCCGTCTCGAACGCCGACTCCAGCGCGCTCAGCGCGTCCTCCACGGCGTCCTGCCGGATGACGAAGCAGATGTTCTGCTCGGAGGAGGATTGGGAGATCATCAGCACGCTGATGCCCTCCTCAGCCACGGCGGTGAAGACCCTGGCGGCGACGCCTGGCACTCCCAGCATCCCCCTTCCTTCCACCGTGACCAAGCTCAGGCCCTTGACCGCAGTGATCCCTTTCACCGCAAAGTCGCTGGGCCCTTCGACAGCCCTTCGACGGGGCTCAGGACAAGGCTCAGGACGCGGCCGAGGCTCGGCCACGATGAGAGTGCCGGGGTGAGAGGGATTGAAGGTGTTGACGATGCGTAAGGGGATGTTCTGCTCCACCGCGGGCAGGATGGTCTTGGGGTGAAGCACTTTGGCCCCGAAGTAGGAGAGCTCCGCCGCCTCGGCGTAGGAGATCTCAGGCAGGGTGCGGGCCTCGGGCACCACGCGCGGATCGGCGGTCATCACCCCGTCCACGTCGGTCCAAATCCAAACCTCTTCGGCATCTAAGCAAGCGCCCAGGATGGCCGCCGTATAGTCGCTCCCGCCGCGTCCCAGCGTGGTGGTCACCCCGTCTTGGGTGGCCGCGATGAAGCCCGTCACCACCGGCGTCACGCCCTCGGCTAGGAGGGGCAGGAGACGGGCCTGGGCCGTTTTCTTCGTCTCATCCATGAGGGGCGCGGCTGCGCCATGGCGGCCGTTGGTGACGATGGCCTCGGTCGCCTCCACCGCCGTGGCTCGCTCCCCTCTGTCTCTCAGGGCCGCGGCCAAGATGCGAGCCGTCAGCCTCTCCCCCAGGGACGCCACGGCGTCCGATCCTCGGGCCGTGAGCTCCCCCAAAATGTGAATGCTGCGGCAGAGGTTTTCGAAATCGGAGAGCAGAGCCTCGACCTCTTCCATCAACCCTTCAACAGGCTCAGGACGCCGCTGAAGCCGAGTTTCCTCGCGGGCGATGACTTCAGTCAGGGCCTGGCGATGGCGGTCCGAGAGCGCCCATCGCGCCCGGCGGAAGGTCTCGGCATCGCCCTGCGCCGCCGACGTGGCCGCCGAGAGCAGGGTGTCGGTCACGCCGCTCATGGCTGACACCACCACCACGACTCCTCCTCCTTTGTCCTTCAAAGTTTGAATGACGATGTCTACTGCCCTGTTGATGGCCTCTCCATCGCCAAGAGAAGTGCCGCCGAACTTCATCACAATCATATCTTTCCTCCCATGCTTCCGCAAGACGACACAAAGCCGCCTATCGAACGATAGACGGCTTCGTCATGGGGACTGCGATGTCCCCCAATCCGCTTCACTCTCAATCCGCTGTAGTCTTGCAGGTCACTTGTACTGATCCAAAAAAGCCCTCATCTCTGGGTCATCGGCAAAACTGTAATCCAGGACCTCAACTTGCCCCCCGTGGCCAGCCACCGCGCCCTGACTGTCTATCTCCAGGCTCACCACCCCTATCCACTCACCCCGATAGCCCGCCTGGGCGATCACGGTGCTGCTCTGCGCATCCCACAGAGGCGGATCGAGGACGTCGCGCGACTGGCCTCCGACGATGAGGTCAATGCCCGGCACCTTGCCAGCCATCTGCAGATCCATAACCGTGCCCAGGCGGGAGAGGACGACGACGACGTCTGCCTCCTCGCTCACCTCAACCATGACATCCTCAAGCGCTTCCAGCGGATCGAGGACAACGATGGCGCCTCCCGCCACGCTCGCTGCCTCCCAATTCGTCAGGCCGATGATGGCTACCTGGTGATCCCCTATTTTCCTGATAACGTAGGGCTTGGCGAACAACTGCTCCGTGCCCGAAATCACCACGTTGGCCGAGAGGACGGGGAATTGGGCCTCCTCCATGCGCTGCCGCAGCACATCGAGGCCCAGCCGGAAGTCCTCGCTTCCCAGCACCATGGCGTCGTAACCCAGCAGATTCATGGCTTCCACGATGACCTGGCCTTTCGTCTCTCGGGCCAGATCGTCGCCAAAGAGCGCGTCCCCCCCATCCAGCAGCAAAACGTTCTCCGAAGCCTCTCGCACCTCTTTCACCTTGCTGGCCCGCCGGGCCAGCCCCCCTTTGGGCGGCCTTCAACCGCAGGGTTCGGTGTAGCCCAGGGTATCGTTGGTGTGCAGGACAGTTAGCTCCAGCGGCTGGGGTGTGGGAGTTGGAGTGGGCGCAGGTGTAGGCGTGTTGGTTGGCGGCGGGGGTGTATCCGTAGGCACGGGTGTAGGCGTGCTGGTCGGTGGCGGGGGCGTATCCGTAGGCACAGGTGTAGACGTGCTGGTCGGTGGCGGGGGCAGCGGCGTGTTGGTAGGCGCAGGCAAGGGGGTCGGGCTCGGGCTGGGTGTAGGCGAGCTACAGCCCAAAAGGGCTAAGCCCAGGGCCGCCAGCGCAACGAGCACAACAAACTTGATTCCACGCATATTCTCCTCCGGAGCCTGTCGAAAAATCAGAGCGCGGCCCTGAGGCCGCTGCGCAATAGTATACCCTACTACAGACAAATTGTCAAAGAAGCCGGCCCCGCTCCAAGGCGACCCCTACTGGACAAAGGCCGCCAAGTCAAGTATAATTCTGGTGGAGGATCAGAAATGCCAGAATTCAAACTTGTATCCGATTTCCAACCCACCGGCGACCAGCCCCAGGCTATCGAGAAGCTGGTGGACGGACTGCGCAAAGGCTATACACACCAGACCTTGCTGGGCGCCACGGGAACGGGCAAGACCAACGTGATGGCCTGGGTCATTGAGCAAGTTCAGCGGCCAACCCTCGTCCTCGCCCACAACAAGACCCTGGCCGCCCAGCTCTACGCCGAGTTCAAGCGACTCTTCCCCCACAACGCCGTGGAGTACTTCGTCTCCTACTACGACTACTACCAGCCCGAAGCCTACATGCCCCGCCACGACCTCTACATCGAGAAGGACGCCTCCATCAACGAGGAGATTGACCGCCTGCGGCTGGCGGCTACCTCGGCCCTCTTCTCCCGCCGCGACGTGGTCATCGTGGCCTCGGTGTCCTGCATCTATGGCATCGGCGACCCCGACGAGTACGGCAAGGTGGTGGTCAACCTACACCAGGGCCAAACCCGCCGACGGGACAAGGTGCTGCGCCACTTGGTGGACATCCACTACGAGCGCAACGACGTGGACTTCGCCCGCGGCCGCTTTCGGGTGCGGGGCGACACCCTGGAGGTCTTCCCCGCCTACGGCGACCTGGCCTACCGCGTGGAGTTCTGGGGCGACGAGATTGACCGCATCACCGAGATCGAGCCCCTGACGGGCGAGGTGCTGACCGAGCACCCGGCCATCGCCATCTACCCGGCCAAACACTTCATCACCCCCCAGGAGAAGCTGACCCTGGCCCTGCGGGACATTGAGGCCGAGTTGGAGGAGCAACTGGCGAAGCTCAAAGCTAAGGGGAAGCTCCTCGAGGCCCAGCGCCTGGAGCAGCGCACCAAATACGACCTGGAGATGCTGCGCGAGGTCGGCTACTGCGCGGGCATCGAAAACTACTCCCGTCACCTCTCTCAGCGCCCGCCCGGCAGCCCCCCCTGGACGCTGATGGACTACTTCCCCGACGACTTCCTGCTCTTCGTGGACGAGTCCCACATGACCATCCCCCAGGTGCGGGGCATGTACCACGGCGACGCCTCCCGCAAGAAGACGCTGGTGGAATACGGCTTCCGGCTGCCCAGCGCGCTGGATAACCGCCCCCTGAGCTTCGAGGAGTTCGAACAGCGGATCAACCAGGTCATCTATACCTCGGCCACGCCGGGGCCCTACGAGCTGGAGCAATCGGCCCAACCTGGAAGTGAAAACGGCGTGGTGCAGCAGATCATCCGCCCCACCGGCCTGGTGGACCCGCAGGTCACCGTCAAGCCAGTCCGAGGGCAGATAGACGACCTGATCCATCAGATCAACCAGCGACTAGAGCGGGGCGAGCGCGCGCTGGTGACCACCCTCACCAAGCGCATGGCCGAGGACCTGGCCGATTACCTGGCCGAGATGGGGATCAAGGTGCATTACCTGCACTCCGAGATCCAGACCATCGAGCGAGTGGAGATATTGCGCGACCTCCGCCTGGGCGTCTACGACGTGGTGGTAGGGATCAACCTGCTGCGGGAGGGATTGGACCTGCCCGAGGTGTCGCTGGTAGCCATCCTCGACGCCGACAAGGAGGGCTTCCTGAGAAGCGACCAGGCCCTCATCCAGACCATCGGCCGGGCGGCCCGCCACGTCAACGGCCAGGTGATCATGTACGCCGACCGGCTCACCGACTCCATGAAGCGGGCCATTGACGAGACCAACCGCCGGCGCAGCATCCAGATGGCTTACAACGTGGAGCACAACATTGAGCCGCGCAGCATCGTCAAAGAAGTGCGCGACCTGACCGACCGGGTGCGAGTCTCGGAAGTGGGGACGGCTGTGGCCGAAGAGCGAGCCGAGTACCGCGTGCCGGCGGAGATACCCAAGCACGAGCTGGCCCGTCTGATCAAGGAACTGGAGAGGCAGATGAAGGCCGCCGCCCAGGCACTGGAGTTCGAGAAGGCCGCCCTCCTGCGCGACCAGATCTTCGACCTGCGCCGCGAGTTGGCGGATATGGAAGAGGACGTGCCGGAGTGGGAGAGGGTGAGGAAACTGGGGCGGTAGTGGCAAGATTTAAGAGTCGAGAGAACCTCGGATGACAGAAATACACGATGGTAAGCAGTCGCTTGAGACGAGCTGAGTATATCAGGATAACCGTTCAGCCAGGGTCGAGAAACCAGGTTTTTCCCGCTAGAGAAACTGCCTGCACCTACAGAAACCGCTTGAAACCAAGCGCACTCAGTATGGCAAGTGCCAAAAAACCTGGTTTCTGAGCTACTCCCTGAACGCCTACACAGGAGATGTGAAGCGATGAAAAAAACACGGGTTCGTCCGACCGAGGAACTACGCGAAGAGGTAGAGGTTGGGCCGGGGGAGGAGAAGGAGCCCAGCGAAGAGGAGCTAAGAAAGCACCCTCTCTACCAGATCATCGGCATGTGTTCCACCGGCCTCGGAGATGGAGCCGAGAATCACGACTATTACCTCTACGGGGAAAATATGTCCTAGTGCTCTTTCCCGAAAGTTTTCAGGGTAATCGTCGCTGCTCAGGCCCTCGTCCGCCAATGATTGAAATCATCGGCTAATATGCTAAGTGCGTTAAAAACGCACTGGAAACAGAACTTTACCAATTAACATAATTTAGAGTTGTTGTTTCCCGGTGGACGC
>CAZEBW010000072.1:0-18948 GCA_964510205.1 uncultured Anaerolineae bacterium | reverse complement strand
ATAGGTGTAGCCCGCCAGGCAGAAGCGGCAGCCCCGCCCACAGCCACGGGCGATCTCCATCAAGTACATATCGCCGAACTCGGTGTCGGGGGTGAGGACGACAGAAGTAGTGGGGTGGGCGTCAAGGTTGGGTGCCCATTGGCGGCTTACTGGATATTGGGTATTGGATATTGGGTGCTGGCTGGGGACGTAGATGCCCGGGATGCGGGTCAATGCTGAGAGAAGGTCGTCTCGGCTTTCGCCCACACCAGCTTGCAAGGTCTCCACCAGCGACGGGGCGATGACCTCTGCCTCGCCGATGGCGAAGGCGTCGAAGATAGGGGCCAGGGGCTGGGGATTGGCGGTCACGGCGGGACCGCCGGCCAGAAGCACGGGGTAGCCCTCGTCCCGCTCCTCGGCCAGCAGGGGGATGTCGGCCTGGCGCAGCATCTCCAGGGCGTTGAAATAGTCCATCTCGAAAGAGAAGGAAAAAGCCAGTACAGCGAAATCCTTGACATCCCGCTGCGACTCCAGTGAAATCAGCGGACGGCTGCCCGGCTGATAGAAAACCCGCTCGCAGACCACGTCGGCCCGCTGGTTGAGTAGACGGTACACCGTCTGCAGGCCCAGATTGGACATGCCCACGTAGTAGGTGTTGGGATAGGCCAGAGCGATGGGAAGCTTACCTCCCCAATCCTTGTGGATCGTCCCCTGCTCTCGTTCCAGTATTTGTTTCGCCTCAGCTATGAACTCCCACTTCAAACCGAATCCCCCCCCAAAAACCCCTACCCTGATAAGTATAGAGCAAACGGCACGCTTGTCAAGCGATAAGAACAGGATCGGCAGGATGAACGGATCAAATCGCCTGAGAAATCCGAAAATCCTGCACATCCTCGTCCTCATTGTTGCAGCGGAGGGCATTCGGTGCTATAATATCAAAACGGATCATCGAAAGGGGGCCAAAAGATGAGTTTGCAAATCGGCATCGTGGGGCTGCCCAACGTGGGCAAATCCACCCTGTTCAACGCCTTGACCAAGGCCAACGCCGCAGTGGCCAGCTATCCCTTCACCACCATTGAGCGCAACGTGGGCGTGGCCGAGGTGCCCGATCAACGACTGTGGGACATCGCCGCCCTGGTAGAGCCGCAGCGCGTCGTCCCCACCACCATCGAATTCGTGGACATCGCCGGTTTGGTGAAGGGCGCCAGTCACGGTGAGGGCCTGGGCAACCAATTCCTGGGCTACATTCGCGACGTGGACGCCGTGGCCATGGTGGTGCGCTGTTTCCGCGATCCCCAAATCACGCACGTGACCGCTGAAATCAGTCCCCGCGACGACATTGAGGTCGTGGACTTGGAACTGCTCCTGGCCGACCTGGCCACCGTCGAGCGGCGGTTGGAGAAGACTCGCTCGGCGGCCAAGGCGCAACCCACAGAATACGCTGCCGAGCTGGATTTCCTGGAGGAGCTGCATCGCCGCCTGGAGGCTGGGGATAAGGCTGCCGACTTAGAGGTGACGGACAAAGAGGCAGAGATGCTGAGCGAACTCAACCTACTGATCGCCAAGCCTCGGCTCTACGTAGCCAATGTGGGGGAGGAGGAGCTGCCCGCAGGCGGGGATCTGGTTTCGGCACTGACTGAGATAGCGGCCAGCGAAGGTGCGGAGGTGGTCACCCTTTGTGCCCAACTGGAGATGGAACTAGCCGACTGGCCTGCTGAGGAAGCAGTGGCCTATCGGGCCGAAGTGGGCTTGGAAGAGTCGGGGCTGCAAAAGTTGGTCAAAGCTGGCTATCGTCTATTGAACTTGATCACTTTCTTCACCACCACCGGCGGGAAAGAGGTGCGAGCCTGGACAATTCTCAAGGGGACGCGGGCCCCTCAGGCGGCAGGCAAGGTCCACAGCGACATGGAGCGAGGCTTCATCCGCGCCGAGATCGTCTCGCACCAGGACCTAATGGCCAGCGGCTCTTTCGCCGCCGCCAAACAGAGAGGGCTGCTGCGCTTGGAGGGCAAGGAATACGTCGTGCAAGACGGCGACGTCATCCACATCCGTTTTGGCGTTTAGCCGCTTGCCAAAATCGCCGCTTTGTGCTATAGTTATGCCCGTCGTCATGCAAGAGTAGTGAATAGAGCGCTTTTCTGAAGAAAGGAGGCACATCATCACCGACATGCGAGATTACGAGTTCACCTTCATCATCCATCCCGATCTCGAAGATGAGGGGATAACAGACACCGTGGAGAAGGTCGCCCAGTTCATCACCGAGGGCGGCGGCCAAGTGACCAACACAGACCATTGGGGCAGGCGCCGCCTGGCCTATCCGATCCGGAAGCAGCACGAGGGATATTACGTCCTAGTGCAAATTCAACTAGACCCTAAATCCCTCGGCGAACTGGAGCGGAGGTTGAAACTCCAGGAGGAAATCATTCGCTATTTACTGGTGCGAACTGATAACTGAGAACGCGTTCAGGGTCTTGAGGAAGGGGCAAATATAGATGTCAAGGGGTTTGAACAAGGTGATGATTATGGGCAATCTGGGGCGAAGCCCGGAGATGCGCTATACACCTAGTGGCAGGCCGGTGACCACTTTCAGTGTGGCTACGAATCGCAGTTGGGTAAACGCCGCAGGCGAACGCCGCGAGGAAACCGAATGGTTCAACGTCGTGGCCTGGGGCAACCTGGCCGAAATTTGCAAACAACATCTCACCAAAGGCCAACACGTCTATGTTGAAGGCCGTCTGCAAACCCGCGCCTGGGAGGATCAGAACGGGAAGAAGCATTACCGCACCGAATTGGTCGCTAATGAAATGATCATGCTAGACGGGCATAGAGACGTCGAGACCAGCGAAGAGCCGCAGGAACAGGACAGGTGATCCGAAAGGAGCGAGGTGTCCTGACAAGACCTATGGGCAAGCTAGACAACGAGACTAACTGTGGATTAGGAGGTAGATTTGGCAAACGAACGGAGAACACGAAGTAGTCGGCGCAGGAGCCAGCGTGGCCGAGGACAGAGATACAGCCAACGTCGTAAGGTGTGCGCCTTTTGCGCCGCAAAAACTGATTCCATAGACTACAAGCAAAAGGACCTTCTGCGCCAGTATATCACCGATCGAGGCAAGATTAAGCCTCGCCGTCGGACGGGAACCTGCGCTAAGCACCAGCGGCGTTTAGCCACGGCCATCAAGCGCGCCAGGCACTTGGCCCTTCTGCCCTACGTTGCTGAACATCTTCGGCACAGCTAGGACGCAGATAGCGACAGTTGAACAAGGCATAGGAATGACTTGCTCCTATGCCCTTTGTTTGCGGCATTTCGCCACACACCGAGATAATAGGCTCAAGACAAACAGGTGGCAATGTGGTTGAGGAGACAGGAGAAGGATGGCCAAGAAGAGAAAGAAAGACGATAGACTGACGAAAAAGCAAATAAGGCTCAGCAAGAAAGTCCGCCGGCAACGGCGGATGGTCCTCTCTGGCGCAGCGGTTGTTGCTGTTGTGGTAGTGGCTTTGCTGGCCTTTGGTTTCTATCAAGAATACCTGGTCAAACCCAAGGAACCTGTGGCCACGGTAAACGGCGTGCCCATCCGCACAGATATCTATCAGAAAATGGTGCGATACTATCGCTCTAATCTCAGAAATCAGGTGGCCCTGCTGCAAGAACAGCTAGCTCCGTTGGACCCAGAGGACCAGAGTACCCAGTTCATGTACGACTACTACCAGCAGCAAATCGAACAACTGCAGAGTCAGTTGGGCAACCCAGAAGATTTGGGCCAAACTGTGCTGGATGACCTCATTGACGACGAGTTGATCCGCCAGGAGGCAAATCGGCGAGGAATAAGTGTCACACCCGAAGAAGTGCAGCTTGAGATAGAGACCCAATTCGGGTACGAGAGGAATCCCCCTACCCCCACACCCACGCCCATCATCACCGCTACCCAAACCATCACGCCAACGCCCACCGCGACGCCCATTACAGAGGCTAGATTCCAAGAGATGTACGCCACTACTCTGGAAGCATTGAACGAGCAGGCCGGCTTCTCCGAAGCGGATTTCCGTGACATCTTCGAGGCCATGCTCTACCGAGAGAGGCTGCAAGAAGCAATGGGCGAAGAAGTGCCTACCACCGCCGAGCAGGTACACGCCCGCCAGATCCAGGTGGAGAACGAGGAAGAAGCCGAGGCGATCATGACTCTGCTCGATGAAGACGCCGACCAAGACAGCATCTTCGACGCGCTCCTCGTTCTTCTGGCTGAACCAGGGGAAGCCACCACCGAAGAGGAGGTTAGGGCCGAGCTAGACTCACAGGAGATTTACACCCAACTGGCGGAGAGTGACGACGATTTCGCCGTCCTGGCTCAGAACTTCTCCAAAGACACCGGCAACAAGGACAGTGGCGGCGACCTGGGATGGTTTTCGAGGGGCTGGATGGTGCCAGAGTTTGAAGAGGCCGCTTTCAACACGCCGACGGGTGAGATCACCGGGCCAGTTCAGACCCAGTTCGGCTTCCACGTCATCTCCGTCGAGGAGACGTCAGAGGAACCAGAGCCCCAAGTGAACGCCCGCCACATCTTGGTAGAGACCGAGGAAGAAGCCGAGGCGATCATGAGCCTCTTGGAGGAGGACATCGAAGAGGACGCCGCCCTGTCGGCCCTGGACGTCCTCGTCGAGGCCGAGGTGGCCAAGGCTAAAGCGAAGGAAGAGGAAGCCCAAGAACTCTCGACCCAATTGCAGGAGGAGCAGGACGCCTTTGCCCTCTTGGCCGAGAACTTCTCCACTGATTTCCAAAGCAAGAGCCAAGGCGGGGACATGGGCTGGTTCCCCAGAGGAGAGAAGACAACCGAGGTCGAAGAGACAGCCTTCAGCCTGGCGGTGGGGGAGATGAGCGAACCGATCTCCAGCACCGTCGGCCATCACATCATCGAGGTTCTGGGACGCGAGGAGCGGGAGCTGGCATCTGACATCTTGGAGCGACGAAAGACTCAGGCGTTTGAGGACTGGCTCGCGGAACAGCGGCAATCAGAGGCAGTAGAAAGCTATTGGACTGTGGACAAAGTGCCCCCTGACACAGGGCTGTGACGCTGAAGGCTTAGAGAGAAAGACCCGACAGGTTCTTGAAACCCGTCGGGTCTTCTTGTTAGTCCGCCTTGCGCCGCGCTTCGAAGACGTTGGGCAGCCGCTCGATCCTGGCCAAAACGCGACTCAACTGGACAATACTGCTGATCTCCAGAGTGGCTGTGATCACGGCAGTGTGATCCTTGGAACGGGTAGCCACGTTAGCGGCAGTGATGTTGATCCTCTCCTCAGCCATAATCGCAGTGATATCCCGCATCAGCCCGGTGCGGTCATAGGCCAGAACCTGGATCAACACGGGGAACACCTGCTCAACGTCCCCTCCCCAGTCCACCTCAATGAGACGCTCTTTGTCCTCAAGATAGAGGATGTTGCGACAATCCTGGCGATGAATGGTGATGCCCCGCCCCCGCGTCACGTATCCCACCACCGGGTCGCCGGGCAAAGGATGACAACAACCCGCTACCCGGGTGAGCAGATCGCCCACTCCCCTAACCGTCACCCCGGTGACTTCTGGAGGCGGCGGAGCAGCTTCGGGCAGCTCCAGCTCCTCCTTTTCCTTCCCAACCTTTATCAGCCGACCGGCTATCTGTTGAGCATTGATGTCGCCGTAGCCAACGGCTGCCAGAAGGTCATCCACCTTATCGAAATCAAAGAGCCTGGCAATCTCATCGTATCCCTTTTGAGCGAGACCCAGGCGTTTGAGTTCTTTCTCTATCACCTCCCGCCCCTGGGCCACCGTCTCTGCTCGATCCTGTCGTCTGAACCATTGGCGGATCTTCTGCCGGGCTCTCGATGTCTTGATATAGCCCAAGTGGGGGTTGAGCCAATCGCGGCTAGGCCCACCACGCTTGGCGGTTATAATCTCCACCTGATCGCCGTTTCGCAGTTGGTAGTCCAGAGAGACGATTTTACCGTTGACCTTGGCCCCCCGACAGCGGTGGCCCACCTCGGTGTGGATGCGATAGGCGAAATCTATGGGGGTGGAGCCAGCCGATAGATCAATGACATCACCCTGGGGAGTGAAGGCATAGACGCGATCCTGAAAGACGTCGCTTTTGAGCGAGTCAATGAACTCCCAGGCATCGGTCACCTCCTGCCGCCAATCCATCAGTGAGCGCAGCCAAGCGATCTTGGCCTCGAAGGCAACATCGCGCTTGGCGTGCTCCTTGTAGCGCCAGTGAGCGGCTATGCCTAGCTCCGCTCTGCGGTGCATCTCGTGGGTGCGAATCTGCACCTCCAATGGATTGCCGTGGGGCCCCACAACGGCGGTATGGAGCGACTGATACATATTGTCTTTGGGGGTGGCGATGAAGTCGTCGAACTCGCCAGGGATGGGTCGCCACAGACTGTGCACAATCCCCAGCACAGCGTAGCACTCCCCGACAGTGCTGACAATGATGCGTACGCCCCGCACGTCGTGGATCTTTTCAAAGGGCAGGCCCTTGCGGTTCATCTTGGCGTAAATTGAATAGATGTGTTTGGGCCGCCCCGAGATCTCGGTCTCTATGCCCTCTGCCTCAAGTCGCTTCTTCAAGATGCCAATGATGCGTGCAATGCGCCGCTCGCGGGCGACCCTCCGGCCATCAATCAGGACGGCGATCTCCTGATACTTGGAGGGATTCAGGTAGCGGAAGCCCAGGTCCTCCAGCTCCCACTTGATCTGCCAAATGCCCAAGCGATTGGCCAGGGGGGCGAATATCTCCAGCGTTTCTTCGGCGATGCGCTGCTGCTGCTCCTCGGAGAGGGCTTCTAAGGTGCGCATGTTGTGCAGGCGGTCGGCCAGCTTGATCAGCACCACGCGCACGTCATCGGCCATAGCCAGAAACATCTTGCGCAGACTCTCGGCCTCTTCAGCCTGCAAATCCCGCTGGGTCATCTGGCTCAGCCTGTCTATCTGGCCCAGCTTTGTGACCCCATCAACCAGGCTGGTCACCTCATCGCCAAAGTCCTGCCGCAAATCCTCTAAGGTGACAATGGAGTCCTCCACCACGTCGTGAAGAAGCCCCGCCGCAATGGTCGCAGCGTCCAGATGCAGATCGGCCAGGATTCGGGCCACGGTCAAGGAATGCTGAATATAGGGCTCGCCAGAGGCCCGCCTTTGATCGAGATGAGCCACCTCAGCCAGTTCATAGGCCCGCCCGATCAACTCCCTGCCGTTCCCAGAGAGCGTATCCGGAATATGCTGAAGCAAACTCTCAAGGCTTTTGGTCTGCGCGCGCATTTCACTCTATCCTACGTGTAGGCGTTCGGTGGGCAGATCAGAAACCAGGTTTTTTGGCCCTTGCCATACTGAGTGCGCTTGGTTTCAAGCGGTTTCTGTAGATGCAGCAGTTTCTCTGGCGGGAAAAACCTGGTTTCTTGACGCTTCACACTTCACGCCTTCATTTGCCCAATTTGGCGTTTTGTGGTACAATCAAGACAGATTGTGGTGAGCGTAGCCGAGTGGTCAAGGCACCTGGTTGTGGCCCAGGAGAACGTGGGTTCGAATCCCATCGCTCACCCTTGAAATCAGGTGAATCAATGCCCATCTCAGCTTGAGATGGGCATTTTGCTTCCTAGTGGCGTGTCTATCGCATCTCCTGTCGGCCCTCCAGAGCGCGGGCCAGGGTGATCTGGTCGGCGTACTCCAAATCCCCGCCTACCGGCAGCCCCCGCGCCAGGTGCGTAATCCGCACACCCAGGGGCGCCAACTGGCGATGCAGATACATGGCCGTGGCCTCGCCCTCCAGGCTGGGGTTGGTGGCCAAAATCACCTCTTCCACAGACCCATCCTTCAGGCGGTTGATCAACTCGCGGATCCTCAGGTCTTCGGGACCAATGCCGTCCATGGGCGAGATAGCGCCGTGCAGCACGTGGTACAACCCCCCGTACTCCCGCGTCCGCTCGATGGCCAACACGTCCAGAGGCTCTTCCACCACGCAGATCAGGGAACGGTCGCGCTCCTCATCCCGACACACGGGGCAGGGGCTCTCCTCGGTGATGTTGAAGCAAGTGGAGCAAAAAGTGATGCGCTCCCTCATCTGGCCCAAAGCCTCAGCCAGGGACGCCGCCTGTTCGGCGGGGGCCCTGAGCAGAAAAAAGGTCAGGCGCGAGGCCGTCTTGGGGCCGATGCCCGGCAATCGTCTGAATTCCTCAATGAGCCTCACCACAGGCTCAGGGGCGACTTGCATGTGCGATGACTCCTTCGAAAAGCCCTAAAAGTCTCGGAGACCTTTAGGGCTTGCTCTGCGCCTACATCAACCCGGGGACGTTCAGCCCACCGGTCAACGCGCCCATCCGCTCCGCAGCCAATTCCTGCGACCTTTCCAAAGCCTCGTTCACCGCCGCCGTGACCAGATCCTCCAGCATCTCCACATCGTCGGCATCCACCACCTCAGGGGCAATGGAAATGGATTGTACCTTCTGCTGTCCTGTCATCACCACGCTAATGGCCCCGCCACCAGCGGTGACCGTCACGGTCTCCTCGCCCAAATCTTCTTGGGCCTTAACCATCTCCTCCTGGAGCTTCTGCACCTGGCGCATCATGTCCATCTGCCCGCCCCTGGGCTGAAACCTTCCTCTTCTCCTCTTGCTCACACTACTTACCTCCTCGTCGTCTCATACCTGACAGATTCTGGAAACCTGGCAGATCTTACTGCACATCTGAAACTTGAGCTCCGTATTTGCTCACCGCCTCTTGTATGAGGGGATCCTCGGCGATGGACGAATACTTGTCCCTGAGTGTCTCCCCATTCTCGACGGTGTCTTTGTGCGACTTATTGACCGGCTTCTTAGCTCGCTGCGTTCGTCGTTCCCCCTTGGGCGAGAGCACACAGCGGATTTGACACGAGCCCTCCACCACCCGGCTGAAGGCGCTCTCCACCAGGGCCTTGTTCTTGGGTTCCTCAATTCTCTCTTTGTGAAAAGGATAGTAGAAACCCAGCACAATCTCCCGACCCTGCACTTCCAAGGGCCGGCACGATTTGAGCAGCGCCTCCACAGCACGGCTCTTGAGTCTTACCTCACCCAGGATCCAACCCCACTGGCTATTGACCGTATCCAGCGTCAGCTTCAGCCCCGCAGAGGCCGCGCCTGGCTCCTGCTTCTTGGGTTTCTCTCGAACAGCCCTAGACGGCTCATCTGTCGGGGAGGGCTGGGAAGCCGAGCGCTCTCTCGGCCGAGAGGCGGGTTTGGGATTGGTGTCAGAACCGGACGGGGTTGCTGGCGAGATCGGATTCGCTTCTTCTTCACCCAACGCGGCGTCCACAAAGGCCAGTTCCAAAGGCAACTGCGAGTGGACGCTGGCTTTGAGATCGAGGCCAGCCTGATTGAAGAGCTTGACTGTCTTGATTAGACTTCTGAGCGAAACCCGCGCCGCCTGGCCCTTCATCTCCTGCAAGACTTCGGGCGTGACGCTCACCAGGCTGGAGTCATCGCCGACCTTGATGAGCAGCAGCCCACGCAAGTACTCCACCACCTGGCGGTTGAACTGGCGGGGGGCCACGCCATCGCCAATAACGCGATTGATGACGTCCAGACCTCGCGCTGGGTTGCGAGCCAGCAGCTCATCCACCAGTTCCCCCACCGCCTGAGAGGGAACGGCGCCCAAAACCGACTGCACCTGGGCCAAAGCGATCTCCCCACCGCCATAAGAAATCAACTGATCCAATAGGCTCACCGCATCGCGCATGCTGCCCGTCGCGCTGCGGGCGATGAGCTCCAGCGCCGCTGGCTCCACCGCCCGGCCCTCCTGCTCGGCAATGTACTTCAGGTTGCCGATCATATCCCGCAGGGGAATGCGGCGGAAGTCGAAGCGCTGGCAGCGGGAGCGGATCGTGTCCGGGATCTTGCGGGGCTCGGTGGTGACCAGAACAAAAATCACGTGGGCAGGCGGTTCCTCCAGCGTCTTCAACAAGGCGTTGAAGGCCTGCTCGGTCAGCATGTGGGCCTCATCGAGAATATAGACTTTGTAGCGAGCCTCGTTGGGCCGGAAGTTCACCTTCTCCCGGATGTCCCGCACCTCATCAATGCCTCGGTTGGACGCGGCGTCTACTTCGATGAGGTCCAGCAGCCGCCCCTCGTTGATAGCCTGGCAGATGCGGCACTGGTTGCAGGGCTTATCGTCTTCGGTGGACAGACAGTTGACCGCTTTGGCCAGGAGGCGCCCTGTCGAGGTTTTGCCCGTGCCCCGAGGTCCGGTGAAAAGGTAGGCGTGGCTGATGCGGCCGGCGGGCAGGGCGTTCTGGAGCGTATGCGTCACGTGCTGTTGCCCGACCACCTCGTCGAAAGTGTGTGGGCGCCACTTGCGGTACAATGCCTGAGCACTCATAGAAAAACCTCCTCCCAAATCCTCTCTATAGTTTATCACCGATAGCCGATTTACGCAAACGCGATGGCAGCAAAAGCAACTCTCTGATTTGTCTTGTCGTCAATACCGTGCTATAATAGGCACATCCCAGCTTCGACTTGGAGCTGTTCTAGAACTGAACCGTACCACGACTCACAGAATGAGGAGAATGAGCGATGGAAAGGGTGCAGCTAAAGGGTGTGCAATACGTGACGGACAGCACGGGCGAGCTTACGGGGGTTCTCATTAGCCTCGACGAGTGGGGCGAGTTGTGGGAAGACATCTGCGACGTGCTCGCCTCCCAAGCTCGCAAAGATGAACCGACCGTAGCGTGGGAAACACTGAAAGCCGAAATGATGAGCGGGGCGTCCACAAGTGGCAATGTATGAAGTGCAATTCGCTCGTTCGGCGGCAAAAGAGTTTCGTTCGCTACCCACAGAACTGAAACATCGTGTCGGAGCCGCGATTGACAATCTGATTGAGGATCCACGCCCGCCAGGGGTCCGCAAGCTCGTGGGACACAAACGTCTATATCGAATTCGCGTAGGGCAATACCGCGTTGTGTACGAGATTGACGATGAGGAAAAACTACTCCTTGTCACACGCGTTCGACATCGGCGAGAAGTTTACCGATAACTGTTACAGCAAAGTTCATACGAAGAACACAAACACCAACAGGAAGTTACTCAAAGGGGGAAAACATGTTTGGACAAATAGGAGCGCCTGAACTGCTGCTGTTCTTCCTGATCATCCTTCTGCTCTTTGGAGGCAGCCGGCTTCGCGATGTGGGAGGCGCCTTGGGCGAAGCGATCCGCGATTTCCGCAGCGCTGTGTCGGGCTCGGACGAAGAGCAAAACGAAGGAGAAAAAGAAGAACTGAAGGTCTAGGCGCTCCATGACCCGAATCATCTTGTTGCGGCACGGTCAAACGGAGTGGAACGTCGGGGCTGGAAGCGGCGAGCGCTTCCGTGGCCGGGTTGATCTATCGCTGGATGATACGGGACTAACTCAAGCTCAGGCCGTGGCAGAGCGACTCGCCGACCACCCTATCGCCGCCGTCTACTCCAGCCCCTTGAAGCGAGCGATGGGGACGGCCCGGCCAACGGCTCAGCTCCTCGGCCTATCGGTCCAGCCCTTGCCGGGCATCATTGACGTCAATTATGGCGACTGGCAAGGGCTTTCCCATGCCGAGGTCAGCCAGGCCCATCCCGACCTCTACTCGCGCTGGCTGGAGACGCCACAGCGGGTCAAATTCCCGCATGGCGAGAGTCTGCGCCAGGTGCGCCTCCGAGGCATGGCCGCCCTGAAAGAAATCACCGCCCGCCACGAGGGTCAAACCGTTCTATTGGTGGCCCACCAGGTGGTGAACAAGGTGTTGATCTGCACCATGCTGGGCCTGGATAACTCCCACTTCTGGCGCATCCGCCAGGACAACGCCTGCATCAACGTCTTCGAGCACCAGGACGGCATCTTCACCGCCGTACTGATCAACGACACCTGTCACTTGCACCAAACGAGAGCCTGATATGGTACGTATTCCGTATTGCGTATTGCGTGGGTCTCAACGGAATACGCAATACGCAATACGTTTTACTTCAGATACATCGCCCCGGCGAACTCGTCAACGAAGCGCTTGTCGTTGGTCAGCTCGATGTACTGGACCTGGCGGGCGATCTCAGCGGCCCTGGCCCGCTGCTCTTTGGACACCAGGACCAGCTTGGCCCCCATGCCCGCCGCATTGCCCACCTGGTTAAAGCGCTCCAAAGGAAGGGACGGAAACATGCCGATGGCCATGGCGCTGGAGACGTCAATGTAGGTGCCGAAAGCCCCCGCAATGATTACCTGGTCAACGTCCTGCTCGGACAGGCCCGCCTCATCCAGCAAAATATTGATCCCCGCTCGAATGGCCCCCTTGGCCAACTGAATCTCGCCCACGTCGCCCCGGCTGATGACCACCTCACGTTGATTCCCGCCCTCCTCGCCCGTCACCAGCACGAACTCTGGGCCGTGCTCCGTGCGCCGCACGCGCGGATGATGGCCCATGTTCCCCTTCTCGTCCACAATTCCCGACAGTCGCAGTTGGGCCACGGCGTCCAGCACACCTGATCCGCAGAGGCCCACGGGGGGCGCGCCGCCGATGGTCTGGTATTCCACCTCAGAGTCCACGATGCGCAATCGCTCGATGGCCCCCTCGGCGGCTCTCATGCCGTCCTTGATGTGCGCCCCCTCGAAAGCCGGACCCGAGGCGGTGGAGCAGGCGACGAGGCGGCCGTTGGCCCGCAGAACCACCTCGGTGTTGGTGCCGATGTCCAACCCCAGCACCGTTCCCTCGGCCTCGCCTATCCCAGTGGAAAGGATCATGGCCACGTGGTCGGCCCCGACAAAGCCGGCGATGTTGGGAAGCAGGTGAACGTAGCCGCCGGGGGCCATCTCCAGCCCCACCTCCCTGGCTTTCAAGTCCAAAGCCTCGCTGACCACCGCCAGATAGGGCGCCAGGCCCAGTTGCCTCACGGGAAGCCCGGCGAAAAGGTGGTGCATGGCGGTGTTGCCCACCACCACGGTCTCTACAATTTCCTCGGGATGATGGCCGCTCTGGGCGCAGAGGTCGCGGGCCAGCCCGTTCACCGCGCCGACGACGGCTGCCTGCAAAGTCGCCGCCTGCTCCTCCCCCTCCATAGCATAGGCGATGCGGGCCATCACGTCCTCGCCATATGAGATTTGGGGATTCATGGCCCCCGCCGCCGCCAGCGCTCGCCCCGTCCCCAGTTCCACCAGGTAGCCAGCCAGCTTGGTCGTCCCTACGTCAACCGCCAGGCCCAGGAGCTCGCACCCCAGCGGGCCGAAGCTGACCACTTCCTGGCCCCGCAAGCCAACCGTGCCCGCCCAGCCCTCCGCCCTCAGAAGAGTGGGCAGTTGGCGCAGCAGGGCGAAGTCGAAGATCAGATCGCTCAGGTCCAGCGTATCCACCAGATGATGCCGCATCCGGTCCAGGTCGGAGCGAATGTCCTCCCGCGTGGGTGTGGGGAGGCGAACGTCGTGGCCCACCACCACAGGGACGAGGGGCACCGTCAGCTCTTGCCCCTCCACCTGGGTGCGCTGCACGGCAGTCAGCGATTCCGGTGGGATGTGGAGCTTGAGGTCGCTCAGCACCTCGGCCTGGCAGGCCAGGCGATAGCCCCTGGCGATCTCATCTGGGCTGAGCTTTTTCCCCTCCGTTTCGCCCAGCGGCGACAGTTGGCCTTCGAGAACCTGTATTTTACAGCGGCCGCAGGTGCCCTTCCCCCCGCAGATAGAAACCAGGCCCACCCCGGCCTGCTGAGCGGCGGTCAGCACAGAGACGCCTCGGCCAACGCGCAGCCGCCGACCGAGGGGTTGAAAATCAACTTGATAGGACATTTGGTTTTGCCTCCAGTTATCAATGATGAAGTACGATGCAGACGGGGGTTATTATAGCAGAATGAGGGGGAGAGGTCAACCATTCGTCGGTGGATGCAGCAATTCTCAATATGACCCAGTTTGCCATGTCGTTTCCCCTATAATCTCCCAAAACAGTGGCAAAGTGGGCGAGACCCTGCCGGAAAAGGCTTAAGTTTGACATGCCATCCCACAAAAGTCGCCATATTAAGAATTGCTGCGGTGGATGGTCAGGTTTGAGGGAATGGTCGGGGTAAGGCCAGTCCTTGAACAACAACAAAAGAGGGCTAGCAGAATCGAATCGCTGGCCCTTTCCTTTTGCTACTTCCGCTTTGAAATAGTGGCGGTAACGGCAGAAGTGGGTGACGTGCGTCCTGTCACATGCGATCTACGTGGTGCCCTGTGTAGGCACAACCACTTTGCTTGGCCATTCTTGCTCCTAGAAGAAACCACGATATGAGACAAGTTAGCGTAGCCATTGCGCACGCAGCGCGGGAATCGTCTTAGACCTTCCATTTTTGACACTTTTCGCGAGCTACATCTGGATGAAACCTTGCTCGAACGCACTAGTAACGCTGGTCATTGGAGCGTTATGGTCAACCCATGATCCCCTGTGATCCTCTCTGCGTCAATTCTAGGCTGAGGGAACGATCAGGTTAGCATGAGTAACGCTCCAGTTGACGATAACCAAGTGTCAAATTTTGAAGCTTTTGGACGATTCGCTTCGTGCGTGCGCACGTGCTACGTTAGGAAAACTACCTAAGTGCATTCAATGCACTCATCGCAACTATCTCAACTGGGTGAAACAAACGTCGAATCCGATGCTCAACAACTCTGATAGGCTCGACTGTCACGGCTGCGCGTGCATATGAGGAATCCTTCGTCCTGAGCAGAGCTATGTGTGCAGTAATGGCATCAAGCAATGACATGTCTTTCTGCTGATAGCTCTCAAAATGCGTCGTACCTACTTCAACACGCACCAATCCATTTGTGGCACCACCGCCTGCTGGCGAAATGCGGGCATAAAACGACACTACCCTCACTTGCCTGGATTCCATCTCAAAAGCAGGAGTCCGTTCACCGACCCGCAGGCGATATAGCACTTGAAGTCGCGGAATATCAAGATAACGGCGTCGCATTGACTTGATAATCCCAATGACAAGTTGCTCGGCCCTAGCTGGCAGGTGATCAACGTAACGACCATCAGCGTAGACCGGTACATCGACTTGGCGCACGAGCTCCTGTTCGCGTTCAAGCATCACGCCTGTCACCCGTCGACGCAATCGCCTTCTAACCGTGGTGATATCGCAGATGGCAGCTTCGCGTTCCTCCGGAGTTTTGAAGTAAGAGTCACTGGTCACCCGCCACGTAACAAGTTCAAAGGCCCGCGGATGGTTCTGTAGATCGTTCCTCAACGGGGTAATTTGGGCTTCAGAGTAGCCCATTGTTGTAGCAGCTAACAGGCAATTGCAGGACCGGATCGATCGCGCTGGCGCGTCCAGGCTAATCGCCCCTACGCCTAGCTGCCCAGCTCGAATCGAACGGGCACATCCCATATCGTCCTGTGTACCCCCTGCTATCTCAACGCTGCTCACTGATCCGTCTATGAAGACTCGAGGAAGCCGACTGTCACTGGCTTGTTCTGGAACAGTAGTAACGGGCTCCCAATCTTCACGAGGAGTTTCGTAGTCGAGGTTAACATTCGTTGCCACTTGCAGCGGGTCATCATCCCCGAACGATGTCATATCTTCGGGCAAGGGTGGCACTTCATATGGGATTGCATTGAAAGAGGACAACAAGTTGCCACAACTTAGAGCTATCACTCTAGCATCTCCTCGGTTAGTGAGACCAAAGCAGAATGGTTGTCCTCCCTCCTGAGTTCAATGCGGCTTGGGAAGTACGCTTGCATATCCTTCAAATGGGTAATCACAACAACCTGGTCACGCGAGCCTATCTCTATCAGTTTTCCTATTGCGTCGTTGATAATCCGTTTTCGATGCCCTTGATCTAGCGCCCCAAAGCCTTCATCAATGAATAGGCAGCGAATATTGCCTGCGCCGTGAGTCACACGCCCAATCGCCAGTGCAACAGCAATAGCAATAGCAAAGCGCTCACCCCCGCTGAATTCAGCGTATTTGCGAACAGCACTCAATGCCTGGTCTGTTATGCGAAATCCTTCTTTTTCACCATAGCTAATCCCTATGTGCCAGCCCAGACCCTCCAATATCCGCCATGCTTCCTGGCTTATACTTTCCATCAGTTTCCGGGTTATATCAGCAAACAGTTTCCCGGCAGGTTTTGTCTTCGTTCCCGGATAGATCGCTTTCTCAATCGTCCTGTAGGCCCAATACTCGCTCTTGGCTTCTGCCAACTTAAGCTCCAGGCTCTGTCTTTGGTCGTGGTCACGCTCAATGTTGCCAATTTCCCTGTTTGCCTCATTCAACTCTTGCTCGACTGCCACCACATCAGCCCCAAGGTGTTCTACCTGTCGGAAGGCTTCTGCTTCAGATACTGAACCAATCTCTCCCAGCAGGCCATCAAGCTCTTTCTGCTTAACCTCAATCTCCGTCTGTACTTTGATGGATCTAGCTTCCGCTTGCTCAAGTTCACTCAGCAGTTTTGCCTCTTCAGTGTAAGAGGCTGCCAGCGCCTTAAGGCCCTCATACGTTTCAGGGTTTTCAATCGCAAGAAGCAAGTCACCTGCCAGGTCGGTGAACTGAGATTCCACTCGTTGCTGCTCAGATTGGAGGGTTTCTCTGATACCTGCCAAGTATTGCTGGTCGTTTTCCTGCGAAGTTCTCAGGTTGTTCAGCCGCTTAACATCTTCATCACGATGGCGTTGTGCGGCTTCCAATTCCTCTCCTGCTTTGCCAAGTTGACCTCCCAGAGCTTTCACGTCTCGAGCGAGTTCGTCACGCTTTTTCTGTTCTGAACTCAGCGTTTCTTCACTCTCTCTCAACGCCGCCTTCAAATCCGCTAACTGTTGTGTCGTAACCGGGGATTCAACAGCCAGCTCTGCTCGTCTGTGTTCATCTCTCTTTAGGACTTGTGCCTCGGATTGGAATTTTGCCTGAACCTCCGTCAACCGCTGATATTCAGCATCAATTCCAGCTAGTTCTGTCAATTCTTTTCGGACCTTCTCCTGCACTTCGTCCGTGGGCACCTCCAGCCAGTCTGGAGTAGAGATCTCTCGCCACAGCGCTAAGTGCTGCCGCCACTGCTCGCTCGCTTGCTGGCGGCTCAACATAGCCCGTTTCTGGGACTCCCTAGCTGCTGACTCCGCCAGTTTCGCTTGGCCTTTCAATGTTCCCATCCGTTTTTCCTGTGCATCTACCTCGATCCCTAGTTGAGTGATCCGTGACTGAATCGAGGCAATCCCATGCTCGATTTCCTGTAGCTGTTCACCCCACGCCGCAATCTGCGCTTCGCGCTCCTCAACCTCTCTGCAAACGTGCTCGCCAATATCGCCCCTCATCTCCGTGCCGCACGTGGGGCATACTCCGGCCTCGATAGCCAGAGCTCGATTGGTGATGATGTCTCGATAGCGGTTTTGCAGACGCTGCAACTCGTCCCGCTTTTCGACCAAGTCCTGCGCTTTCTCCTCAAGATCCTCCAGTACAACTCTACTCTCCTCCACAAGCTTCTGAAGGTCAACAAGCTCTTCTCTTGCTTGCTCTGCCTCAATGTCCTTGGTCTCGGCGGTCTGCTGCTCGGCTTCTGCGTTGTTCATCCTTTCCAACGCGTACTGGAGGACAGTTTGAGCTTGTTTCAGCAGGCCATTGTACTCACTCTTACGCCGTACCTCGTCAAACCCAACCAACTTTGCCCCACGCGAGGTCTGTTCATCTCGGATCTGCACAATTTCATCATCCAGTCTTTTTGCTTCTTTTGCGGCTTCCAGTGCATGGCTGGCTCTCTCCTTTTCTCGAACCAGTTCTGGTAGAGCATCTCTGACCTCAGCTAAGGCCTGAGAAAGCTGTCCGTGGTCCGCGCGCAGAGCTTCATACCCGCTTTTCCGGCCCTCGACGTCTCTCTTTGCCGTCTCTAAGTCTAGCTCCGCTTTCCTAATCTCCTCAGCACGACGTGCCTGACTCTCAAACAACTTATGCCCCTGAGTCAACGTGCCTTCTACACGCTCCCAAGCGATTCTCCACTGCTCAGCATGACGTATGCCTTCAGCACGACCAAGGATATCGGTCCATTCCGTGAGTGTCTCCTTCCGTTCCTCTACCGCCCCTGTCAGGATCGCCGCACGCTTGATCTTTTCGAGTAACTGTTTGGCGGCCTCCTCCTCCACTCTCATTTTGTCCCGTCGGCCTTGCAAGCCCTCTGCATGTTTGCGGCGATCAGACAGATGCTTCTCTGTTGCATACTTCACTTTGTCAAACTGCTCCCGCTGATCTGCAATTCGGCTCTCAAGGGTCTTTCGATGTCTCTGCGCGCGATCATGAATCCGCTCATAGATTTCTAGTCGACACAGACGAAGGAGTTGCTCACGCTGCTTTGCGTGGGACAGCTTCATGAATCTGCCCGCCTCCTCCTGCCGCAGGAAAACGGTCGAGACGAAGGCACCATACTCAACTCCTCGGAGGAGCGTTTCCCCAATGTAGTCAGTCACATTAGACTGGCCAGTTAGTAGGACCACTTCGGACCCATCGGCCTGAACCTGTTTCAATGTGGCATTCGCGCCACCGGCCTTCTCGGATAGTAGACGCTCAACACAGTATGTCACATCCCCTTTCGCACTTGGCAGCGCAAAGTACATCCGAATCTTTGCGGTTGTCTCCCCACTCCGAATGGCATCCCGGTTGTTCCCTCTTGGATACTTAGCAAACAGAGCATAGCATATCGCCTCCAAAATAGCACTCTTACCAGATCCATTATCACCTGAAATCAGGGTTAACGGCTGCGCAGACAGATCGATCATCGGCATCGCTTCCCCGCCACCATCTAGCTCATCCGGTAGCACCCAAAGACGCGGGTAGCTCATCCAATTCTGAAGCTCAATCCGCTCAATTCTCATCTTCCAACTCTCCTAGGTGAGTGCTGAAAAACCCCCTGATGGACGGGATCAGATTGGCGCGAAATCGCGATTTCTGGTACACTGAGGTCACGACTACCACCAACTGGCAAGGAGGAGCAGTCTGATGATGGGACGCCGTG
>CAZEBW010000071.1:0-18970 GCA_964510205.1 uncultured Anaerolineae bacterium | reverse complement strand
ATGCGATTTATCGCATTTTATGTCTCAGCCGGGCAATTCATTGCTCGGCAAGGCCTCCCCCTGCATAGACCACGGCCCCGCCCAGGTGATCTTCACTTGGGCTAACTCTCCTCGCCAGTCCCCATCATCCTCAAAGAAGATCAGTTTGTGAGTACGGGTGCGGCCCTTCCACTTGCCCCTGTGCTTCTCCTCGACGAATACCTCAACCGTTTCCCCCACGAGCTGCTGGTTAATCTCACCCGCAATACCCTCTTGCAGCTCCTCGAGGACTTGGCGGCGGCGGTCTTTCTCCTCTTGGGGAACGTCGTCGGGCAGGCGGCTGGCGGCGGTGCCGGGGCGGGACGAGTAGACGGCGATGTGCACCGTGTCGAAACGGACGTCCTCCAGCAGCCGACGGGTGTTCGCAAACTGCTCCTCGGTCTCGCCGGGGAAGCCGACGATCACGTCTGTGGCCAGGCTCGCCGTCGGGATGCGCTGGCGGATCTTGGACACCAGCCGGCGGTATTGATCTACGGTGTAGCCTCGGCCCATGCGTTTGAGGACAGCGTCGTCGCCCGATTGAACGGGGATCTCAATGTGTTCGCAGACTTTGGGCAGGCCGGCCACAGCGTCAATGATTCGGTCCTTCATGTCGGCGGGATGGGAGGTCAGGAAGCGGATGCGCCACAGGCCCTCGATTTCGTGGACAGTCGCCAGGAGGTCGGCCAAGTCGGGCTGGCCCGGCAGGTCGTGGCCGTAGGCGTCCACGTTTTGACCCAGCAGGGTGACCTCTCGCGCCCCGCGTTCCACCAGGCGCTCTACCTCTTCCACGATTTCGTCCACCGCTCGGCTCCGCTCCCGCCCCCGCCGCAGCCGCACGATGCAGTAGGTGCAGAAGTGGTCGCAGCCTTCGATGATGGGAACGTAGCGGGAGACTGGAAGTTGGAGGTTGGAAGTTGGAGGTTGGAGGTTGGAGATTGGGCGGCGTTTCTGGATGAATTCTAAGAGCCCTTCCACGTCCGAGGGTTTCAGAAAGGCATCCACGTAGGGGAAGTGCTGTTTTAGGGTGGGGACGTCGTCTACCAGGCAGCCCATCACGGCAATGGCGACATCGGGGCGCATTGTCTTGAGGGGTTTGAGGGAGCTGAGGCGGCCCAGTACTTTATCCTCCGCGCTCTGCCGCACTACGCAGGTGTTGAGGACGACGACGTCCGCATCCTCAGCCCGCTTCGTCCAGCGGTAGCCCAGGCGTTCCAGTCCCTCCGCTGCCCGCCGCGAGTCGGCGGTATTCATCTGACAGCCGACAGTCCAAATGTGATAACTTTTCATCCTCTACTCAGGATCTCCCGCGCCACCACCAGGCCGGAGGCCGAGGCTTGCACCAGGCCCCGCGTCACGCCCGCCCCGTCGCCGGCGGCGAAGAGGTTCGTCACCTCGGTTTCCAGGGACCTGCTCAACTCAAGCCGTGACGAGTAGAACTTGACTTCCACGCCGTAGAGCAGGGTGTGGCGCGAGTTGACGCCGGGGGCTATCTTGTCCAGGGCCTCCAGCATTTCCAAGATGTTCACGATGTAGCGGTAGGGCAGCACCAGGTTGAGATCGCCGGGGGTGGCACCTCTGAGTGTTGGTCTGACGATGCTGCGCGCCAGGCGGTCCTCGTTGGAGCGCCGTCCCTGCTGCAGGTCGCCCAATCTCTGCACGATGACGCCGTCGCCCAGCAAGTTGGCCAGGCTGGCGATGTACTTGCCGTAAGCGATGGGGTCCTTGAAGGGCTCAGTGAAGGTCTTGCTCACTAAGATAGCGAAGTTGGTATTCTCGGTCCTTCGGTTAGCATAGCTGTGGCCGTTGACGGTCATCACATTGTCTGCGTACTCAGTCACTACCTCACCATACGGACACACACAGAACGTACGTACCTTGTCGTCGAAGGCGCGGGAGTAGTAATGCAGCTTTGGTTCGTAGACCAAATCGGTAAGGGGGGCCAGCACCTCGGCTGGCAGCTCCACCCGCACACCCACGTCAACGGGATTGCGGCTGAGGGAGAGGTTCAACTGTTGGGCCACTCCCGTCAGCCAGGATGCTCCCTCGCGGCCGGGAGCCACCACCACGGACTTCCCCCTGATGACCTCTCCTTTGGCCGTCTCTACCCCCACGACCTGCGAGTTCTCGGTCAGGATTTTGGAGACACTCGTTTTGGTTCTGATCTCCACCCCACGGCCTGCCAGCTCATCTCGCATGGCAGTCAGGATCTCGCCGCTCCGCTCCGTGCCCAGGTGACGGATGGGGAAGGAGACGAGTCTCAGCCCAGCCAGTGCGGCTCGTTTCTCCAGTCGCTCTATGTCATCATCGTTGGTGCCGTAGATGGGCCCCGTGGCGCCGAAGCTGACGAAAGTCTGGTCCACTTCCTCGATCAGAGCCGCGGCCTCCCCGCTGCCCAGCAGGTCGGCCAGATGCCCCCCCACCACGGGCGAGAGGGTTAGCTTGCCGTCGGAGAAGGCGCCAGCCCCTCCCCAGCCGCAGAGGAGCATACATGGATTGCAGTGAGCGCAACTCTTGCCTCGCTCGCGGATCGGGCAGTGTCGCTTCTCGATGTCTGGCCCTTTGTCCAACATCAAAATATCCGGCTTGGCGTGGGACGACAACTCCAAAGCGGTGAAAATCCCCGCTGGCCCGGCACCGACGATGATGACGTCGTAGTGATGTTGTAACATCGAGTCCTCCCAACTCAGGGACAAGGCTGATTCCCAATTCCTCACCCCTCGTTCAGCTTACGCACGATGGTGTCGTGGCCTGCCTGGGCCGCGACCTGGGCAATGCCCGCCCCCATCAGACCGCATCCTACACTCCGACTTTCTTGATGTTCACGAGCGTTCCTCCTTGAAACTCATCTATGGGGCGTAGTTCTTCAGTACGATGGGCAGGTGGATTTCATAGGCCGGCGTGTCTGGGGGCGTTGCTGTTGGGGCAGGAGTGTGGGTGCCGCTGGACGTTGGCGTTGGTGTGGGAGTGGACGTGTTCGTGACCGTCGGCGTCGGTGTGCTGGTCGGCGTCGAAGTAGGTGTGCTTGTGGGTGTACTCGTAGCGGTATCGGTGTAATCCAAGCTGAATTGTTTCTCTTGCGACCACTCCGATTTCACAAAACCCGAATCAACTGCTTGAACACTCCAGTAATAGGTGCCTTCTTCGAGTCTACTAATCACGTAAGACAAACTACTGCCCAACTGCCCCGGACCGCGCGACGACACACCGGAAACGATGTCATACCTCCCTGGCTGCATTCCTATGCGAATATTGTAGGACAGAACTATTCGAGGGGTTCCTGACTGATTGCTGAGATAGATCCTATTGCAGGCCTCTTGCTTCTTGGATTCAAGGATGTCTAGGTCGCCGTCACGATCGATGTCAACAAGTACGATATCACCGGTTAGACCGGCATCCAGTGGGCCAGCTGCCTTGGTGAAGTGCCCATGGTTATCGTTCAAGAACATTGTCACGTCAACATTCCAGTCGCCGATCACAATGTCTAAGTCACGATCGTGGTCAATATCCCCAAACCGTACCGCCTTGCTTTCATTGCCGTGCGGATTGGTGACCAAAGACTGGAGCGAGTCTGTAAAAGCGCCTGTTCCATCATTCAGATAGAGCTTGTTAATCCCATTGAGGGAACTCACGGCCACCAAGTCTAGATCACCGTCTGCATCAACGTCGCCCAAATCAATGTCCATTGTTGCCCAACTACCTAGACGCTGTCCTGAGTCTGCGAACCTCCCGGTCCCATCGTTGAGGAAGACGCGGTCAGCTAGATCATAATCCTCGAATTGTCGGTTGCCTTGAACAAAGTCCAGGTCGCCATCTTGATCAAGATCGGCAAAGCTGACTGCCTGAGTAAGATACTCGTCTGCAAGGTCCTGACCCGAATCAGAAAAGGTACCATTACCATCGTTTAGGTAGATATGGTTTCCCACACTTCCATAGAGAAGATCCAGGTCCCCATCTCCCTCAACATCTCCGAGGTCCACTGCTCTAACGTAGACGGCCGGGTCACCGACCGTTTGCCATAGCTGGAAAATCCCTGAACCGTTGTTCTTCAGAACCTTCACTCCATCTCCTTGCGTGGCTATTACCCAATCAACATCACCATCGCTATCAATATCATTCGCGACCATATCTCTCAAGCGGTACGCACCAAGTTGTTGGCCTGTAGGCGTGAAATGACCTGTGCCATCATTGAGGTAGATTTCACTTTCTTGTGCGAGTTCTTCGCCATTGCCCACGAGGATATCGAAGGCGCCATCGTCGTTCAGATCAACTGCTGCCAGGCGTGTGGCATTCAGACAGCCTATTGACGCTCCGGCGTCGGTGAATTCCAGATCCACGCCACTGTGGTCGAACCCAGAGCTCCAAGAAAGCTGCACGGTTTCGACGTTCGGCTGTGCTTCTAATGTCGTCGGGGGAACAGGTGGCTGGTTACCGGGCAGACCATTTCCATCGTTTAGATAGACCCTATAGCGTCCCTCGGAAGCGCTTCCTATAACCACATCGACGAATCCATCAACATTGACATCTGCAGTCGCTATGGCTGTGGTCGCGTTGGTCGGAATCCCCACTGCCATTTTCTCAAAGTCACCCGTTCCATCATTTCGATAGATCATGTTTTCGATGTTGTAGTTCCCCAACACAATGTCAGCGCAGCCATCGTTCGTTACATCGATAGTCTCGATGCCCTTTGTTTCACAGTTGGGGTCTCCTATCCTATCATCGGTCAATTCGAGGCTTAGCCCCCCTTTATTAAGGAAAACCTTGCTCGTAGAGTTATTCTCAGGGTCAAGACAACTCGCCAGGACGATATCGAGAAGCCCGTCTATATTCAGGTCTGCCAGTTTGACGTCATGCGAATCATCCGTTTGCGTGGTGGGTATATCCACGGCTATGCCAAATCTCCCGGTGCCATCGTTAATGTGAATCTTCGCAGGATGTTCCCGATAGCGGTTGATGGAGACGTAGTCAGTGTTTCCGTCACCGTTTATGTCTCCAAAGATCGTATCCCAGGTCACATCTTCGCCAATTCGCTGGCCGGAATCGTGGAAATAGCCTGAACCATTGTTCAGGTAGATCCTGTCTCCACGGTCTGGGATACCGTTGTGACCTCCAAAGACCAGATCATCATCCCCATCCCTATCAACATCAGCGGCGTCAATGCCCTTTACCTCGTTGACCTCGGGCACAAGAATCGCCTGCGACCAGATAAAACTCCCTTCCTGTGTATTCAGATAAACGTTCACGCCTCTCCAAGCATCCGCTGTGGCAATATCAAGCAAACCATCTCGATCGAAATCGCGCAAAACGATGCCGAAGTTCCACAGGGGATTTGGGTTTTCTGTGACCGGGAAAATATCATCTGTCTTGGTGAAAATCCCATCCCCCCTGTTGAGATAGAGTTGGATGATGGTCCCGCTCTCGCCTGATGCGAGAACCAGATCCGGATGCCCGTCGTTGTTGACATCACCAAAGGCAATTGAAGCGACGTCATCTGTGATCTGCCCCAGTTGTTGCCCAGTATCAGTGAACCCGAAAATCCGCGTCACACGAGCCGTTCCGTATGCAGAACGAACGTAGAATAGTGTTAAGAGTAGGACTAAGAGCAGTTTGATGCTCTGAAGGTTCTTCTTGAAGCTCATTTGTTCCATTACCTTTCCCAACGGTTTCAACATAACAGAGGAATGACAGAAACCTGTTTCATCTGTGCTGACGGCAATCCCAAACCTCTTGCCACAACGCAAGGCTGGATTTCGCTGACCCAAGATACTGCTCTCTGGCGGGCCAACTCTTATTGGTGGACAGCCGTCCACACGATCACCTCGTTTGGGGTCTAGATTCAGTAGATCACAATAGGAACGGAATCTACCCTCAACGGGCTTGAAACAAGCCGCATCGAGTAGGCTCCTTAACCTGGTTTCATGCCTTCTTCCACGCCCGAGGACGGATGAAGCAGCGTGATTGTGATCTACTGAGATTGAGCTCCAGAATGCGTGTACGTTGCCCCCACGATATCTCCTTCGCGTCCTCCTTGAGCGGCAGGCCGCGGGTGAACTTGATTTTGCGCTTGATGTGCGACATCCCCGGCCAGTTAGAACTGAAGGTGACCTTCCTCACGATCTACCTTTCTCTTTTTACTCCTTGTGTCATAATCTCTTTGAGCGTCCCCTCGTAGACCTGATAAGCGCTATGGCCAAAGAGGACGAAGCGCACTAGCTCAATATCGGGGTGAGACTCGAGATAGCTGGTGACCGTCTGCAGGGCGATGGGGGCGGCTTCTTCCATCGGATAGCCGTAGGCGCCGGTGCTGATGGAGGGGAAGGAGATGGAGTGGACATTGTTCTCCGACGCCACCTCCAGGCTGCGGCGGTACGCGCTGGCCAATAGCTCCGCCGCTTGCTCTGGCCCCTGCCGATGGTAGATTGGTCCCACGGTGTGGATGACGTGCTTGGCCTTGAGCCGATAGCCTTTGGTGATCTTGGCATCGCCGGTCTGGCAGCCGCCCAGGGTGCGGCATTCCTCCAGGAGCTGGGGCCCCGCCGCCCGATGAATGGCTCCGTTCACACCGCCCCCGCCCAACAAGCTCGAGTTGGCCGCGTTGACGATGGCCTCGGTGTCCTGCTCCGTGATGTCGCCCTCGACGAGTTCCAGTTGTGATGCGTTGATAGGTACTTGCATGTTTTACCCCTTCTTAACCCTCTCCCATGTGTGGGGAGGATAACCTGGCTGCAACGAAGGCGAGGTGAAGGCACTACTCCACCGCTCCATGTGCAGTCAGCCAGCCTCCTAGTGTGCCCTTGCCATAAGGTGCAGGTGCATTTAACCCCTTCGCACTACCGATCTGCATTCCTCGGCAGTTCATCTTTACTTCCAGTACCTTCGCGCATTTCGCTGTCTCTACATTCCAGATGCGGATGTTGGCATCGTCACTACCTGTAGCAAGATAATATCCATTTGGACTAAAGGACACACTATTGACCTTGTCAGTATGCTCTAGAATGGTTCTTTTAGGACCCCTCCAAATCCTTGCTATGCCATCCCAACCAGCGGTCGCGAAGCTCTCCTCATTAGGACTAAAACAAACATCCCATACAGCGACATTATGCAATTGCTCCACTTTTCGTTTTCCGGTGCTCATCTCTATTATCTCGATGGCTCCTCCACCTCCACCAAGGAGCATATAGTTTCCCTCTGGACTAAAGGCGATACTGCGTATGCCATGGATTCGGCTTTTGAACTCTGACACCCATTGACAGGTCGTAATGTCAAGAATACGAATAGTGTCGCTCAATAGCAAACCGACTGCTATATACTGCCCATTTGGGATCCATTCTAGTGCCCAAACGGGGTCGCCTCTTTGCTGAAAATGGATTGCTCTCTTCTTGTCAATGTCCCATAGACTAACCATTCCAGCTTCAGAACCTACAGCGACATATTTACCATTTGGATCAAAACTAGTGCAAGTAAAACCTGAGTGGGCCTCTCGAAAAGTGGATTGTGGTTGTAGCGATTGCATATCCCAGAGAATAGCTAGTCCACCCTCGTGACTGCTTACCAGGTATGTACCATCAGGGCTCCAACTAATCTTCCATACTTGGGCATCGCTATGTAGCACGGCCGCCTCCAACCACGTTCTTGTGCTCCATATCCTTACATTGCCATCCAAGCCCCCGCTCGCCAGATACCGGCCGTCTGGACTCCAAGCGGTCGAGAAAACCTCTCCCATTTCCTGGATCCGGACACCTGTTAGGTTTGCCCCGCGAAAGTCGGCGTTCTCTAATGTGCAACCACTGAGATTAGCCTCACACAAGTTTGCGCCATGCAGGTCAGCGCTGGTCAGGTCAGCATTGAACAGGTCGGCATTAGTTAGCATGGTGTAGGCCAATTTCGCACCCTTGAACGATTCGCCTTTGCGCCGTAAGATAGTGGCAGCGTTACCACCAATATACCCTACGGCATCGGGCTTCCGTTTCGCTGTAGCCTTGATCAAAGTCCATAGAGACTCTGTCTTTTCCACCATAGCCGCAAGGAATCCCAAAATCTCAGGGGTCAGGGGGCGCAGGCCAAAGGTCCCTGCCAACCGCCCTAAGGGCTCCTGAGCAAAGGCACTGATGCAGGTACCGGCCGGGCGGCAGCAGTAGGTCGTGCCGTTCTTCTCAACCATCCTATACGGGCACTCCTCATCTACATAGGGACACTTAAAGAAATCATGCCAGACGCGCACAGGTTGGTCTTTGGTAAATTTCTCCCTTAGCGGGAAGTACCGGCGGATCCATTCGGAGTCTGGAGAAAAAGCTCCAAGCTCCGCTGCGAACTTGTAAGCCACAAAGAACTCTGCCAGGGCTTTGTGAGAGAAGGCATAGTTGCCATCGTCATCGCGCACTAGCAGGGTTTGCCCTTCCAAGTCGTACTTCCAATGGTCAATCTCCCGTCGCTTTAGTTCCGGCCGGTACTGCCGCAGCCGATCCGGGAACTCGGTGAATTTAATCTTCAATTCGCTCGCGGACAGCATCTCCCAGGCCATTTCGCAAAGAAAGTGCAGTTTATCGGCCATGCTTGTGAAAGATCGCTTCTCGCGGATGTTCTTCAGTAGAAGTTTGTTGCTGGCATGCAGGTATACACGACTCAGATCGATCTTCCCCCCGGCATTCAAAGTCGGCAATGCGGCAATGATCAACTCGATGGAAGCAACACGTCCGGCCAAGTCGGTCAGTTCTACATTCTCCAAGATGCGTTCAGCCAGGGCTGACCCTCGTTCTTTGCCCTCACGCTTGATGATGATTTGCTTGATTTGCTTAGGTGACAATTTCTCTAGGTTAAGCACCTCGAAGCGCGGCGGCTCCAGAAGGATCTTAGCCGTCGCGCTAGTAGTGGGTGGCTCCTCGCCCCAAAAGGTCTTCACTGCAGCTTTAGCGAATTCGAAGTGCTCCGTGCGGCAAGTAAGGATAGCTTTGGCCTTCGGCACCACTACCTGCGCCAACTCCCAAAAGTTATCAATCTGCTTCTGGCGGTTGATCTTGTCAGCCATTTCATCGAAGCCATCAAAGATCAACAATAGCTTCCCTATGCGATTAAGCTGCTCAAAGGCGCGATAGCCAGGCAGGCCAATCTCATGCTTTCGGAAGAAGAACTCAGAAAAGAGCATTTCTACACTAACCGCCTTAGCGTAGTCCCGTAAAGGAATAAGGACAGGCAGTCGGGGCCGTTGCCGCCCAGCCTCTCTGGCCGCCTTGTAAGCCTGCGTCGTTTCGTGAGCATAGTGAAGGCAGAACCAGGTCTTGCCCGTGCCGAACTCGCCCAAGACGGAGATGTGCTCCTTAGCCGGATCGTCCAACCATTGACCGATGTGGTCGTCAATGCATTCGTAGCGGCTAGTACCGAGCTTCTTTTTTGTCTCAGGGTCAATATCGTCCTTGGTACAACTTAGGTCCACGTAGTATCGATCGACCCCCCGCCGTTTGACCTCTTCCTCCAGCCAGGTGAAATACTTATCCCAGTTGGCGTGTTCATCTATTAACTCGTCGAATGTGTAAACGGCTAAATTATCTTGCTTCGCTGATTCATCACGAGCCACTTGGCTTACTCGCCTGGGAGAGACCAGCCAGCCATCGGTAAATTCCGTGCTTTCAGCGAGCTCGGTCTGTATCTCTTGCACATCCGCAGCACTGATTTCGCGATAAATACACCGAACCATGATTCGCTGCACAAGCTTTCGTGCACCAATTTTCACCCTCAGTTCTGCAATGACATCGGCCTGACGTGTGTCACGGATTTGGAAGTCCTTAATTACGTAGTTCGTCACCGCCAGCCAATCCCGCACCCATTGGGCAAATTGCTCTATCTCCGATTGGGGTACAGGGACGGGGCTAACTAGCTTTCGGGAAAAATGATGATACAAGTCAATGATCACTCGCAGGGCTAGGTCATCAGGACTGACGAAAAAAGAAAGAGTGCGAGTACCCGTCAGCCTTTCTTTGAGGGCCTTCGATTTTTGTCGGCCCTCCTCAGACCGCTCTATGTAGCCAGGTCGTACTGGAACTTCATCACTTTTCAAGTAAATGTAACTAGGCTTACCCAATTCCTCGGCCTTCCGATACTCTAGCTCCGTCATTGAGAGGCCAGTTTCCGGGTCAATTGAGCCATAACGGTGAGCGAAGATTCCCAAGTACAAATCGCTGTTGGCTACCTCAGCCAAGCAGGTTTCCTTAGGCGTCTCTGGTCGGCTGCCGAAGTATTCCATGCCTTTGAAGCTTACCCCGCCCAACCGGTGCAGGGCACGTTCCACTGCTTCCCGCTCAGGCTGCAAGTCCGTCCATGTTGAGCTGACAAATACCTTGAGTCTTTCCATGGCCCCCTCCTACCAAGTGTCACTCGCTATCGTTTGCCTTATTCGCGCAAGAATACACATCAGTTCATCTCATTCAATACTCGCTTCAACAACTGCCCCGTGTACGACTCCTTCACCCCCGCTACCTGCTCCGGCGTTCCCTGGGCCACAATCTCCCCGCCGGCGTCGCCGCCCTCGGGGCCCAGGTCAATGATCCAGTCGGCCACTTTGATGATGTCCGGTTGGTGCTCGATGATCACCACGGTGTTGCCGGCCTCCACCAGGCGGGAGAGAACTTTCAGCAGCTTGTCCACGTCGGCGGCGTGAAGCCCCACGCTGGGCTCGTCCAGCACGTACAGGGTGCGGCCGGTGGCTCGCTTGGAAAGCTCGCGACTGAGCTTGACGCGCTGCGCTTCGCCCCCCGACAACGTGGGGGACGGCTGTCCCAGCTTGATGTAGCCCAGGCCCACGTCCTGCAGGGTCTTCAGCTTGCGCTTGATCTTGGGGATATTGGCGAAGAACTCTCTGGCTCCGTCCACGGTCATGTCCAGTACGTCGGCGATGTTCTTCCCCTTGTAGCGAATCTGGAGCGTTTCCCGATTGTAGCGCCTGCCCTTGCAAACGTCGCACTTGATGTAGATGTCGGGCAAGAACTGCATCTCGATCTTGATGGTCCCATGGCCCTTGCAAGCCTCGCAGCGACCGCCCTTGACGTTGAAGGAGAAGCGCCCCTGCTCGTAGCCCCTCACCTTGGATTCGGACAGCTCGGCGAAGAGCTGGCGGATGGGGGTGAGGACGCTGGTGTAGGTGGCGGGATTGGAGCGGGGCGTGCGCCCGATGGGGCTTTGGTCTATGTTGATCACTTTGTCAATGTGATCCGCCCCCAGCACCGCGTCGTGGCGGCCGGGCTTCTCCCGCCCGTGGTGAAGGATCTGCGCCAGCCGCCGGTAGAGCGTTTCCACCAGCAGGGTGCTCTTGCCGGAGCCCGACACTCCCGTGATGCAGACGAATCTTCCCAGGGGGATGTGCACCTCGATGCTCTTCAAGTTGTGCTCTACCGCGCCTTTGATGACGATCTCTCCACCGTTGCCGTCCCGCCGCCGTTCGGGGATGGGGATGCGCCGCCGGCCGGCCAGGTAGTGGCCGGTGATGGAGCGCGGACAGGCCACGACGTCCTCCAGCGTGCCGCTGACTACCACCTCCCCGCCGTGCTCGCCGGCCCCAGGCCCCAAGTCCACGATGTAATCAGCGGCGCGGATGGTCGCCTCGTCGTGTTCCACGATCACCACCGTGTTGCCCAGATCACGCATCCCCTCCAGGGTGCGGACGAGACGGGCGTTGTCCCGCTGGTGCAGCCCGATGGAAGGCTCATCCAAAATGTAGAGCACGCCCATCAACTGGGAGCCTATCTGGGTGGCCAGACGAATGCGCTGGGCCTCCCCACCTGAGAGGGACCCCGCCGTACGATTGAGGGTCAAGTAGTCCAGACCTACGTTCTGCATGAAGTTCAGGCGAGCTTTGATCTCTTTGATGATTCTTCGGCCGATGGTCTGTTGACGTTCGTTGAGCAGATCGGGCAGTTCTTGGAAGAATTGCCCGGCCTCTCCGACCGACATCGTCGTCACCTCGGCGATGTTCTTCTCCGCCACGGTGACGGCCAGGGCTTCGGGACGCAGTCGCTGCCCCTGGCAGGTCGGACACAGGCGATGGGCCATGTACTGCTCTATCTTGCCTCGGATGTAGTCGGAGCTGGTTTCCCGGTAACGCCGCCTGAGGTTGGGGATCACGCCCTCGTATGTCGTCTCGTAGCGTCGCCATCCCCCCTGCCGACGGCGATAGTTGACCATGATGGGCTCCTGGCCGCTGCCGTGAAGGACGACGTTCAACTGGGCGTCAGTCAGTTCTTTGACCGGCACATCGAGGGGGATGTCGAAGTGCTCGCAGGCGGCCCTGAGCAGTTGGGCGTAGTAGCCGTCGTCGCGCTTGGAGCTATTCCAGGATCGGATGGCTCCCTCATCTAGACTCAGCTCCTTGTTGGGAACGATCAGGTCCGCATCGAGCTCCATCTTGGTGCCCAGCCCCTGGCACTCCGGACAGGCGCCGTGGGGGCTGTTGAAGCTGAAAGTGCGGGGCTCGATCTCCGCCAGACTGACCCCGCAGTGGAGGCAGGCGAAGTGTTCGGAGAAGAGCAGATCCTGGGGTGGATCGGCGGACAGATTGTGGACGATGACGACGCCGTCGCCCAATTGCAGCGCGGTCTCCACCGAATCGGCCAGCCGAGGGCGGAAGTCGGCGTCTTCCCCCGAAACGACCAGCCGATCAACCACCACCTCGATGGTGTGCATCTTGTAGCGGTCCAGCTCGATTTCCTCGTCCACCTCGCGCACTTCGCCATCCACTCGCACCCGCACGTAGCCCGCCTTGCGCACGTCCTCGAAGATCCCCTGGTGGTGGCCCTTGCGGTCCTTGATCAGAGGGGCCAGGATCATAATGCGGCCGCCCTTTGGCAGATTCATGATGGCGTCCACCATCTGTTCCGCCGTCTGGCGGGTGATCTCGCGGCCGCAGTGGGGGCAGTGGGGCACGCCGATGCGAGCGTAGAGCAGGCGCAAGTAATCGTAGATCTCGGTCACCGTGCCCACGGTGGAGCGGGGGTTGTGGCTGGCCCCTCGCTGGTCAATGCTGATGGCTGGGGAGAGGCCCTCGATCTGATCCACGTCGGGCTTTTCCATCTGGCCCAGGAACTGGCGAGCGTAGGACGATAGCGACTCCACGTAGCGGCGCTGTCCTTCGGCGAAGATGGTGTCGAAGGCCAAGCTCGACTTTCCCGACCCGGAGATGCCGGTGATGACGATGAGTTTGTTGCGGGGCATCTCAACCGTTATGTTCTTGAGATTGTGCTCTCGCGCGCCCTGCACGATGAGCTTTTCTTGAGCCATTCTCTGACCTCAACTGTATAGCTTAATTCTTGGGCAGCATATTATTGTAGCACGAAAGAGGCCCTGAAGCAAACAAGCCAGGGCGTCGAAGTGGCCCTAGCTCGTTGGACTGGCAAATCTTTTGGAGGCGGTTCAATTTACGTTTCACGCTTCACGTTTCACGCTTCACGTTCGGTTCCGCCCTCTGCTTCCTCCGGTATGTCGAAGCGGTAGCCCACCCCGCGCACCGTGCGCACATACTTCGGCGAGCTCGGGTTTTCCTCTATTTTCTGCCGCAGCCGACAGACGTGTACGTTCAGAGTTCCGGTATCGCCGATGAAATCGGTTTCCCAGATCTTCTTCATCAAAAACTTGCGACTCAAAACGCGCCCAGGGCTGCGCATGAAAACCTTTAGCAGTTCGAGTTCTTTGGGATTCAATCTCCGTTCTTTGCTCCCATTGTTGACGCGACGCGTCCCCAAGTTCAGAGTGAGCTTGCCTGCCCGAAGGATCTCTCCTTCCTCGCCTCTCAAAATGCTTCTGATGCGATTGGACAGCTTTCGATAGGTGAACGGGGGCGTTAGCACAAAGGTCGCTCCCGCCACATCCTCGCCTCTCTTGGTCTCAGCCAGGATCAGGATGATGGAGATCTCAGCGACTTTCTCGTGCAAGGCTTGGCAGACCTCTCTCCCATTGATCTCGGCGGATGTGCCGTTCAATATGATGAGGTCGGGCATCTGGGAGGTCGCTTGTTGGAGAGCTTCTTGCTCATTGCGAGCCAGCGACACCTCGTATTCCTTCTTCTGCAGGCTTTCGAAAATCCAGTCTATTGGAGATTTGGCTTTCTCGATGAGCAAAATGCTTACGGTCATTGCCTTTTCCTAGTCGGTTGTTGAAGCATTTCCCACGAACTTCGGTTAGCGCCAGTGTTGCGGTGAAGGAGCAGAGGCGAATTTGGAAGGGTTTCGTCGAAGAGGGTAGGCCATAGACAAACATATTATAGCGCATTATCGTTTTTTAGGCAACTGGGATTTGTTGACCTTTTACCTCCCCCATAGTATAATCGGTTCGCCGCTGTGAAGAGCGGCGATCTGACGAAAGGTGCGAGATGCGATGAGCTGGTTTGACAGAGACAAATTCCCCACCCTGATCATAGTCGTCGGCTTGTTTGGCCTGGCTATCCTTTTCTTCTGGCCCGTTATCTTCGGCGGCCAAACCCTGCTGCCCGCCGATAACCTGTTTACTTTTGAGCCCTGGCGCTCTTTTGCCAACGAGTTCGATGTTTCTGTACCGCACAACGAGCTCCTCAGCGACCTGATCCTGGAGAATTACGCCTGGAAGCGCTTCATCGTCCAGTCCATCCAGGCCCGCCAGATTCCCCTTTGGAACCCCCACCTCTTCGCCGGCCTGCCCTTTTTGGCAGCAGGTCAACATTCCGCGCTGTATCCGTTCAGCGTTCTCTTCTACGTTCTGCCCATCGCTCGCGCCTACGGCTATTTCACCGTTCTGCAACTCTTCCTGGCCGGCTTGTTCGCCTTCGTCTACGCTCGGGTCATCGGCCTGCGTCGTCTGGGAGCCGCGGTGACGGCCATTACCTACATGTTCAGCGCGTTCATGATCGTCAGCGTGGTCTTCACCATGATCATCGCCGCCGCCGCCTGGCTGCCCTTACTCCTGGCGATGATCGAGTTGATCATCAAGAGGGCCGAAGATGGAGCTTCCCCCACAAAGTTGGGGGGGGATGAGGGGGGGCATGCACCCCCAGGGTTGGGGGGACATTCTCCGCCGCTGCTCTACGTTGTTTTCGGCGCCGTCGCCCTCGGCTTTCATCTTCTGGCCGGCCACATCGAAATCTCGTATTACGTGCTGCTGGTCATGGCCTTTTACGCCGCCATCAGACTCCTGCAAATCAGCAAATCGGCGAATCAGCGAGTCGGCGAATCGGCGAATCGGCGAATCCGTAAAGTGGGGCGAGCTCTCTTCTGGTTGGTGGTCATGGTCGTGCTGGGCTTGGCTCTGGGCGCAGTGCAGCTCATTCCGCTGTACGAGCTGGTGAGCCGCAGCTTCCGGCAGGGTTCGGTGAGCTACCAACAGGTGGTGGACTGGGCCTATCCCCTGCGTCGTATCATCGCCTTCCTCGTCCCCGACTTTTTTGGCAATCCCAGCCACCACAGCTACTTCGATGTTTTCAGCCGCCAAGCCGTGGCCGTGACCCAGAATTATCACGGCCAGGCCATTACCGCCACTGATTGGGGAATCAAGAACTACGTCGAGGGGGGCAGCTACCTGGGCATCTTGCCCCTGCTTCTGGCCCTGATCGCCATCATCAGACGGCGCAACAGGTACACTTGGATTTTCGCCAGCCTGGCTGTCATTTCGCTGGCTTTTGTGTTCGGCACGCCTCTCTACGCCCTGCTCTTTTACCTCCTGCCGGGCATCAAACAGTTGCGCTCGCCATTTCGATGGATCTTCCCCTACACGCTGAGCGTGGCGATGCTGGCGGGCATCGGGGCACAGCATATCGAAAATCGAAAATCGAAAATCGAAAATGCTTACAAGTTGGGCTGGATGGCCCTGCTGGCCGGCCTCGGCTTGGTGGCTGCCCTGGCCCTCAGCCTCCTCTTTCCGGACGCGATTATTTCCCTCGCCGAGCGGGCCATGCTCAGCCTGGCCAAAGCGCCCCAGGTCTTCGCCGACGGGCGGATGTTCTACTCTTACCAGCTCCGCAACCTGCTCATCTTGGGGCTGTGCCTGGCCTCCAGCGGAGCGGTGTTGCTTCTCACCCGGCGATCCCCTCGCCTGGGCAGGTATGAAGTGTGGAAGCCTCTAGCCTTACTGGTGCTGATCTGTGACCTCTTCGTGTTCGGCTACGGCTTCAACCCCGCTGTGGATGCCGAGTTGCTCGATTTCAAACCGCCGGTGGTGGAGTTTCTCCAGCGCGACGAGAGCCTCTACCGCATCACCACCTACAACGCCCCTGGTGAGAAGACCTTCAACGCCAACGTGGGCATGTTCTACGGATTGGACGATGTGCGCGGCTACGACTCCATTATCCCCAAGCAGTACACGGACTATATGGGCCTCATCCATCCCCAGATAGATCTCCAGTACAACCGCATTGCCCCCATCTACACCGATCAGGCCCAGGCTCTGGACTCCCCCCTCTTGGATCTGCTCAACGTCAAGTATGTCCTCACCACGCAGGAGATTGAGAATACCAAGTACACGCTGGTCTACGACGAAGAAGTCCGGGTTTACCGCAACGAGAGCGTCATGCCCCGCGCCTTTTCCCTGCCTGCGGCCTGCGCCGTCGAGGCTGACGACATGGCAGAAGCGCTGCGAACCCACGACCCACGCCAACGTGTGATCCTCGAACAGCAAGCAGCCAATACCCAATATCCAATATCCAATACCCAACCCCAAGCCTGCGACCTGCGATCTGCGACTGTTGCCTCCTACACGCCCAATCAAGTTTTCATTGACGTGGAGCTGGAAGAGCGGAGCTTGCTGGTTCTGGCCGATAGCTACTTCCCAGGCTGGAAGGCTTTTCGCCGCCCTCTGGGAGCGGAGGAGGGTGAGGAGCAGGAGCTGGACATCTACCGCGCTGACGGCAACTTCCGAGCGGTTTCTCTGCCGGCGGGCCGATGGACGGTGCGTTTCAAGTACACGCCGATGTCCCTCAAGCTGGGGCTGTTCGTCAGCTTCATGGCTGGGCTGATCCTGGTCTTGCTGGTGGGCTACTGGCTGTGGAGGCGCTTCTACCAGAAGAGCATTGAGGATTCGGACGCCACGCGGGTGGCCAAGAATAGCCTGGCTCCCATCGTCCTGCAGCTAGTGAACAAGGCCATCGAGACCGCCTTCGCCGCGTTGATGCTGCGCATCCTGGGCCCTGACGCCGCTGGGAAGTACTATTTCGCCGTCACTATCTGGATTTGGCTGGACATCTTCACCACCTTCGGGTTGAACATCCTGCTGCAGCGGGAAGTGGCCAAGGATCGCGGCCTGGGCAGCAAGTACCTGGCCAACACCACCGTCCTGCGTCTGATCCTCATCGCCGTTGCCGCGCCTCTCCTGGCCATCTTCATCGGTGCGCGCCAGCTCACCCGCCCGCTGGCTGGCGACACCATTGCGGCCATCGTGCTCCTGGCCGTGGGCATCCTCCCCGGCAGCCTGGCCAACGGCCTCACCGCCGTCTTCAACGCCTTCGAGATGATGGAATACCCAGCGGCTGTCACCACGGTGAGTACATTGCTCAGGGTCGTGCTGGGCACGCTGATCCTGCTGCTCGGCCTGGGCTTCGTTGGCCTGGCGGGCCTCTCCATCGCCATCAACGTCGTCACCGCAGCCATCCTCTTCTACCTGCTGGTCCGTACCAGATTGCTGCCGAGGGGTGTCCCCGCCCCCCGCGCCCTCGAGCTCGATTTCGCCCTGCAGCGCCGCATGGTCAACCTCTCCTGGCCGCTGATGCTGAACAATCTCCTTTCCACTTTCTTTTTCAAAATAGACGTGGCCCTCTTGGAGGCGATGCGGGGAAGCACGGTAGTTGGATTGTACAGCGTGGCCTACAAGTTTCTGGACGCCCTGCAAATCCTCCCCGCTTCCTTCACCATCGCCGTCTTCCCCATCCTGTCTCGCTACGCGGCCTCGGCCAAGAACTCGTTGATGAGAACCTATGTCCTGTCCGTCCGTCTGTTGGTCATCGTCGCCCTGCCAACAGCCGTCGTCACCACCGTCCTGGCCGAACCTTTGGTCTATCTCCTGGGCGGCTCCCAATACCTTCCCCATTCGCGCATCGCCCTGCAGCTCATGATCTGGTCTATTCCCCTGGGCTTCATCAACAGCGTCACCCACTACGTCCTCATCGCTCTGAATCAGCAGCGCTTCTTGACCAAAGCCTTCGCCATCGGCCTGGCCTTCACCGTCGCAGCCAACCTGGTGTTCATCCCCATCTACAGCTATCGCGCTTCGGCCCTCATCCATCTGTTTTCCGAACTGGCCTTGCTGCTGCCTTTTTACTACTGCCTGCGCAGGCATCTGGCTCCCGTGCCCTGGGGCAGATTGCTCTGGCGGCCCGCCCTGGCTGCCGCGCTGATGGGCGGTCTGTTGTTGGCGCAGCAGCGATTGCCGCGCGGTGTGAGCCTTCTCATCGCCGCGCCTTTGAGCATCGTGGTCTATTTCCTGGCCCTGATCTTGCTGAGGACCTTCAGCGAGGAGGAAGTCCGTTTGTTCAAGAGCTTGTTGTCTTTTGGTCCGTGGAAGGTGGAATCTGCCTCTGATCCGCGCTAGTAGCTGATCAGCTCGCGCCGGACGATCATCCAGCGGCTGAAACGCGGACTATCGTCCGCTTGGAGCTTGCAGGAAGCGATTTTAGCATTGTCGAGGTAGTGGTAACTTCCAAGCGATGGAGTTCCCAACTCGTTGGGGGTATGGCGCAACAAACCCGAACAAGGTTTCGACAGGCTCAACCCGACGGTTTGGGGCTCCGCTGCCGCAAGGTTGCTGCCCTAAGTATCAGAATCAAGCGGGTGTGTTTCAAACGAGTTGGCTGGCGTTGTTGGTCGGAATGGTATTCCGACGAATTGACGGATTACCAATCCGTCCTACAACAGAGCGATCTCAACTTCACTTGGGTGCGTTACGAACGAGTTGGCTGGCGTTGTTGGTCGGAATGGTATTCCGACGAATTGACGGATTACCAATCCGTCCTACA
>CAZEBW010000070.1:0-19082 GCA_964510205.1 uncultured Anaerolineae bacterium | reverse complement strand
ATGATGATCTATCTGGCGGGCCTGCAGGGGGTGCCAACGGAGCTTTACGATGCGGCGACGGTGGATGGCGCCGGTTGGTGGAGACGTCTCTACCACGTTACGCTGCCCATGATTTCGCCGGTCATCTTCTACCAACTCGTCCTCAACTTAATTGGCTTGCTGCAATACTTCTTGGCGCCTTTTGTCCTAAACCATGGGGATGGCTCTCCCCAGGGCACTACGCGTTTCATTATGGTTTACTTCTACAAGCAGGCTTTTTCATTCTTCAACATGGGATACGGCGCCGCACTGGCCTGGGCATTGTTTATCGTGGCTTTGGTTATAACCATCCTGGCATTTTTCAGCGCCAGGCACTGGGTTTATTACGCGGGAGGTGAGTAGAGCCAATGGCTAACTCGATAGTAGCACCGCAGTGGACCAAAAAGCGCAAAGGCATCCTGGCAGGGACCGGCACTACAGTCTTGGCACTTCTCGTTATTATCGGTTTCTTGATGCCGATGGGATACGGAATTACCACTGCGCTAAAGACCGATGCCCAAATTACGAATGTAGGATCGCCTCTCTGGCCTGCTTCGGAAAGGACCTACACCTATGAAGGAGAGAAATACAACATCTACATGGTTCCCACCGAATCTGGCATTGAGGAATGGGCACTGGTTACAAAGCGGCGTGAAGAAAGCTGGTTTGTTGATCCGGAAAACCCTGATGCCGGCCTGATTCACTGGGATGGCCGATGGCGCACACTGGAGCGTGCCTGGGAACCAGCTCCTCAGTGGGAAAACTTCAAAGAAGCCTGGGACACGATTGATTATCCCTTGTTGCTGCGCAATACCCTGATGTATGCTGTGCTCAGCACAATCGGCGCGGTTTTTTCGGCGGCCATTGTGGCTTATGGATTTGCGCGGTTTCCTATTCCCCAAAAGGGACTTCTTTTCATGGTCGTCATTGCCACCATCATCCTTCCCCCGGCCGTGACGCTCATCCCAACCTATGCAGTTTTCCACCGCATTGGATGGGTGGGAACATGGTTGCCGCTCATCGTGCCGGCCTTTTTCTCCAACGGTTATAACATCTTCTTGTTACGCCAATTCTTCCTCGGCATCCCCCGCGAGCTGGATGAGGCGGCGACCATTGATGGCGCCGGACCCTTTCGGATTTTCACATCAATCATCCTACCTAACTCCAAGGCGGCGTTGATCGCAGTGGCCTTGTTTCACTTTTTCTACTGCTGGAACGATTTCTTTGGACCGCTCATCTACTTGGCCGGCAAGCCAAAATTGTTCCCCATCACGGTGGGCCTGACAGCGTTCAACAATCTCTACTCCCTGGAACGCAATATGATCCAGGCAGCTTCCTTGATTGCACTAGTTGTTCCATTAGTCATTTTCTTCCTGGCGCAGCGCTATTTCATGCAGGGTGTCGTCATCACAGGGATAGAGAAGTAACACCCCCTCATCAAGTTCCCTCATCAAGAAGGAAGAGATATTGCCCTCCTACACAGATCCGCAACTCCCAATACCTGAGCGGGTGAAAGATCTACTGGCCCGCATGACCCTGACTGAGAAGGTCGGCCAGATTACCCAGATAGAGAAATACAGTGTCACCCCCAACGAGGTGACCAGCAGAACCATTGGCTCCGTCCTGAGCGGCGGGGGCGGGAATCCTGTGCCGAATACGCCTGACAACTGGGCGCGGATGGTCCGCAGCTTTCAAGAAGCGGCCCTGGAAACGCGCCTGGGCATCCCCCTGCTCTATGGGGTGGACGCGGTACACGGGCATAGCAACGTCAGGGGGGCGGTGGTCTTTCCTCACAACATCGGCCTGGGGGCCAGCAGGGATGCGCACCTTGTGGAGCGCATAGGCCAGATCACGGCTGCTGAGGCCCTCGCCACCGGCATTCACTGGGTGTTTGCGCCGGCGGTCTCTTTACCCCAGGACATCCGCTGGGGGCGCACCTATGAGGGCTTCAGCGAGGATACAGACCTGGTCTCCCGACTAGGCGTGGCACAGCTCCAGGGCCTGCAAAACGCGGATGGCGTGCCGGACCTCGACCATCCGCGCACCGTCCTCGCTTCGGTTAAACATTTTTTGGGCGACGGCGGCACCACCTGGGGCAGCAACACGAGCAACGACTGGATCATAGACCAAGGCGTGACTGAGGTGGACGAGGCCACCCTGCGCGCCGTTCACCTGCCGCCCTACATCGCCGCCGTCGAGGCCGGGGCCAGGAACATCATGGTCTCCCTCAGCAGTTGGGAGGGGCTCCCCATGCACGCACACCGCTATTTGCTGACAGAGGTGCTCAAGGGGGAGCTGGGGTTCGACGGCTTCTTGGTTTCCGATTGGCAGGCAGTGGACCATATTCACGCCGATTATGATACCGCCGTGGCGACTTCGATCAACGCCGGAGTGGACATGATCATGGTCCCCTATGACGCCCAGCGCTTTATCACCAGCTTGACCCGGGCCGTGGAGAATGGCGATGTGCCCCTGGCCCGCATCGACGATGCCGTGCGCCACATTCTGACCGTCAAGTTTGAGTTAGGGCTGTTTGAAAGACCATTCGGCGATGAATCGCTGCTGCCGCTCGTCGGCTCACAGGCCCATCGCGCCGTGGCCCGTGAGGCAGTGCGGAAGTCGGCCGTCTTGCTCAAGAACGACGGTCGTACACTCCCCCTGGCCAAAGACACCCCCCTCATCTTTGTCGCGGGTCAGGCGGCGGACGACGTCGGCCTCCAGTGCGGGGGCTGGACCATCGAATGGCAAGGGAAAGCAGGAAACATCACGCCCGGCACGACCCTGTTGACCGCAATCGAGAACACGGTCTCAGAAAACACGATCATACGATATGACATCCAGGGCGGGTTTGACGAGGATGACGCCATGGCCGACGTGGGGATCGTGGTCCTGAGCGAAGAGCCCTATGCAGAAGGGGAAGGTGATCGAGGAGACCTGACCCTACCAGCTTCCCAGGTCGCTCTCCTTGAACGGGTCAGGCCCCGCTGCAAGAAGCTGGTGGTCCTCCTCATTTCCGGCCGTCCGCTCATTGTCACCGACCACCTTGATAGGTGGGACGCCTTCATCGCCGCCTGGCTGCCCGGAACCGAGGGCCAGGGCATCGCTGACGTGCTGTTTGGCGACTACTCCTTCACCGGCAAACTATCCTTCACCTGGCCACGTTCGATGGATCAGATCCCCCTAGTCGCACTGATCCGTGAAGGCAGCAAACCATTGTTCCCGTTTGGGTATGGGCTGCCATAGAGTGAAAGAAAGGAATTCCCATGAAGCAACATATTCTCCCATTGCTCTTGCTGGCGTTGGCTGTCCTCTTGGTGGCTGCCGGTTGTAGCCAGGCTACACCTACCGCAGAAGTGGTGACAATAGAACCATCCGCCACGCCATCGCCGGAAGCGACACCTACCCCAGAGCCAACAGCGCCTCCTGCCGAAGAGCTGCTAGCGCCACGTGGAGTCCCCAAAGAGACCTACTACGCCCCCTTCCCTCTGTCCATCACTCTGGACGGCGATCTAGGCGATTGGGAAGGTGTTCCTCTCGTCACCATGCCCGAAGAAGCTGATCGCTACCCAGGTCTGCTTGCTATCACCTTTGCCGCGGCTGCGGATGACACGTACATCTACTTCATGGGCGATGTCATAGACGACAACATCATCAGCGGCAAACATGGCACCAACTACTGGAATGAGGACTCAGTGGAGTTCTATGTGAACGGGACGGGAGACCTAAGCTTGACCAGCTACCGCGACGGCGTGGCGCAGATCACGGTTCCTCCCCTGAACATAGGCCGTAGCCCCGAAGAAACTGTGGTCGGCGGGGTGCGGGGCGATACCGTGGGCGCGCAGGTCGCGGCGGCCAAAACGGAGACGGGATACGCTGTGGAAGTGGCCGTACCTCTGAGGAACAGCGTTTGGCACATTCGCCGCGAGCATGGCAACGTCATCGGCTTTCAAGTCCACCTGAACGGCGCCTCAAAATCTAATCGCGATCTCAAGCTCATTTGGTCGAACTTTGACACGGCCGATAACTCGTATCTGAATCCCAGCGTGTTTGGGAAACTGATCCTCTACGAAATCGGGCGGACTGAGATCGTGGAAGCTCAACCTAGTCCCACGCCAACCTGGATACCCGTCGAGGAAGATGCTGCCTACAAACGCCCCGAACTGCCCATAGAAGAACGGGTGGACGATTTACTGTCTCGCATGACGCTGGAAGAGAAAATCGGGCAGATGACGCTGGTAGAGAAGAACAGCATCGTCAGTGAAGACATCACCAAAAAGTACATCGGCGCGTTGCTAAGTGGCGGTGGCGGTTACCCTGATCCCAATACACCGCAGAGCTGGGCCGAGATGGTCAACGGATTCCAGGAATATGCTTTGCAATCGCGACTAGGCATCCCGCTGCTCTACGGAGTGGATGCCGTACACGGCCACAGCAACGTCTACGGGGCCGTCATCTTCCCCCACAACATTGGACTGGGCGCGGCCCGCGACGCGGCGCTAATGGAGCGCATCGGACGGGCGACCGCTGCGGAGATGGTCGCCACGGGTATCTATTGGAACTATGCGCCGGCTGTGTCTGTGCCCCAGGATATCCGTTGGGGGCGCACCTACGAAGGATATAGCGAAAACACCGAACTTGTCTCCAGCCTGGCGGCTGCTTACCTGCGCGGCCTGCAAGGCACTGATCTAGCTGATTCTTCAACGGTGCTGGCGACGGTGAAGCATTTCGTCGGCGACGGCGGGACAGTTTGGGGAAGCTCCAGCACGCCGGGCTACATGATTGACCAGGGCGTGACCGACGTGGACGAAGCCACGCTGCGCGCCATTCACCTGCCGCCGTACATCGCCGCCATTGAGGCCGGCGCCGAGAGTATCATGATCTCATACTCCGGTTGGGGCGGGACAAAAATGCACGCCCAGAAGTACCTGATCGCCGACGTGCTCAAGGGAGAGCTGGGGTTTGAAGGATTCGTGGTTTCGGATTGGGGTGGCATTGACCAGATCTCTGACGATTATGACCAATCCGTGGCGACCGCCGTCAATGCCGGCATTGACATGAACATGGTACCCTATAACTACAACCGCTTCATTGGCAGTCTATCTCGCGCCGTTGAGGAAGGTGCTGTCTCCATGGAACGCATAGACGATGCGGTGCGGCGCATCCTGACGGTGAAATACGAGCTGGGCTTGTTTGACCATCCCTTCTCCAATGAGTCCCTACTGGCTGCGGTGGGGTCTGAGGAGCATCGCGCCCTGGCGCGGGAAGCAGTGAGCAAATCGTTGGTCTTGCTCAAGAACGACGGCAACACTTTGCCCCTGTCAAAAGAGACGCCACTGATCAACGTAGCGGGTTTGGGCGCCAACGACATCGGCATGCAGTGCGGTGGCTGGACCATCGAATGGCAGGGAAGAACGGGCGATATCACCCCGGGAACCACGATCCTGGAGGCGATTCAGAACACAGTCTCCGAGAACACGACGGTTGAGTACAACCGCCATGGGCATTTCGAAGCCACGGCCGATGCCTGCCTCGCGGTGATCGGTGAAGAACCGTATGCCGAAGGGATGGGCGATACGGACAAGCTGTCCCTATCCGCTGCCGACAAGCGCATACTGAGGCGTTTACCGGATCAGTGCGATCGGATCGTCGTCATTCTCATCTCTGGCCGCCCGATCATCGTGACCGAGCAGTTGGACGCGATGGATGCCTTCGTGGCAGCGTGGCTGCCGGGCACAGAAGGACAAGGCGTGGCCGATGTGCTGTTCGGTGACCGGCCGTTCACCGGCGAGCTGTCCTACACCTGGCCGCGCTCGATGGATCAGATCCCCTTCGATTTTGACACTCTCCCCACCGAAGGGCGTGACGCGCCGCTGTTCCCCTTTGGCTACGGGCTGGATTCGGGAAGCTAACCTATGAGAAAAAACAAACGCAAATGGCTAATTGCACTGATGCCCATCCTTCTGTCCACTTTGCTCGGTGCTGGGTGCAGTCGAATCGGCCTAGAAGAAAAGCCCGAATGGGAAATCGAAGGCTGGGATCTGGTTTGGCACGACGAGTTCGATGGCCCAGCGGGCGCCGGGCCTGACCCCACAAACTGGACCCTCGAAATCGGTGATGGTAGGGATCGGGGCATTCCAGGCTGGGGGAACCGCGAGTTGGAGTACTACACCGATAGCACTGATAATGCAGCGATGGACGGCGAGGGGAATCTTGTGATCACCGTCGCAGAGGTAGACACCAATGTCTCCCGTCTGAGGTGTTATTATGGGCCGTGCAAGTACACCTCAGCTCGCTTGATCACAGAGGACAAAGTCGAGGTTGCCTACGGTCGTGTTGAGGCCCGCATCAAGGTTCCCTTTGGCCAGGGCCTCTGGGCTGCGTTTTGGATGTTGGGCGCGAACTTGGGTGAGGTGGGCTGGCCCAAATGTGGCGAGATTGACATCTTGGAGAACGTAGGATTCGAACCCTCCACAGTGCATGGCTCGGCGCACGGCCCTGGTTATTCTGGAGGGCAGGCGATCGGCGAGGCCTATGACCTGCCTGAAGGCGAGACATTTGCAGATGATTACCGTGTCTTTGCCATTGAGCGAGAGCCTGGAGAGATTCGCTGGTACGTGGATGGCAACCATTACTTCACCCTAACACCCGATGACATCCCCGCTAGAGGAACCTGGGTCTTTGATCATCCTTTCTTCCTATTGCTGAATGTAGCGGTGGGTGGCTACTGGCCGGGGAATCCCGATGAGACCACTACCTTCCCCCAAACCATGCATGTGGACTATGTGCGGGTTTACAGAGCGGCCAACACCTTTGAGTAGTTCTTCGAGACCACTCAAGCTTGAGTAGTGATCTTGGGCATTCTGGGAGGAGCAAGAGTATGGAGAAACGACGTTTTGGACGGACCGAGCAAATGAGCACCGTGGCCATTTTGGGCGCGGCGGCTTTCTGGGAAGTGACACAGGCAGAGGCCGACCAAGTCATGGAACAGGTGATCGCCGCTGGAGTTAACCATATCGACGTGGCGCCGTCTTACGGTCAGGCGGAGGAGCGACTGGGGCCTTGGCTGGCACGAGAGCGCAAGCGCTTTTTCCTGGGTTGCAAAACAATGGAACGGAAGAAGGACGATGCTGCCAGCGAATTGCACCGCTCCTTGGAAAGGCTGCAGGTGGACGCGTTCGACTTGTACCAGCTCCACGCTATCACAAGCATGGAGGATTTGGACCAGGTGACTGGCTCCGGCGGTGCGCTGGAGGCAGTCCTCGATGCTCGCGAGCAAGGATTGACGCGCTTCATCGGCATCACCGGGCACGGCACGGACACGCCCGCCGTCTTCCTGGAAGCGCTGCGTCGCTTCGACTTCGACTCCGTACTTTTCCCCATCAACTTTGTGCAGTACACCGATCCAATCTATCGGCGCAATGCCAAAGAGCTCCTGCGCCAATGCCGCGCTCGCGACGTAGGCACTATGATTATCAAAGCCATCGCCAAGGGGCCGTGGGGTGATCGTGCGCAGACCTACAACACTTGGTACGAACCGTTCGACGATGCCAGTGACATCCAGCAGGCAGTGAGCTTTGCACTGTCACAGGACGTAACAGGATTATGCACAGTTGGTGACACCACCCTTCTGCCGCTCTTCCTGGAGGCATGTGAGCAGTTCACGCCCATGGGCGAGAAGGAGCAAGAGGAAGTGATCGCGAGTGGGAGCGAGTATGAACCACTGTTTACGTGACAGGCAGCAACTGAAAGGAGTGCCTTGTTCTGTATGGATGTGCCATGAATGAATCTTGCTTCGACGAATCGAACCGGTTTGTAATTCGGAACTTCTCTTCATGGCGTCCCTTCGCCAGCTTTCTCCCCGGCATCGCCGGGCCTCTGGGTATCCCGATGTGGGTGTTCTACGTCAACCGGGGCCAGGCGATTGCCAGCTTTGGCATCGAAAACAAAGATAACCCCATCATGGAGTTCCAGCCGGCGAACAGGGCCTATCAAGCCACCCCCTACACCGGGTTTCGCACCTTTCTCAAGCTGAATCGTGGGGGGAAAGCGGTGTTGTACGAGCCGTTTTCACCGTGGCATTCGACCGATGCCCCCCAGATGTCCATCGGCATGAACGAGCTAGAACTGCAAACCTCCAGCACGGTCCACGGTATCCAGACCAACGTGCTGTACTTCACGCTGACGGAGGAGAGCTTCGCCGGGCTGGTGCGGCAGGTGACCATCACCAACGTGGGTGACACGCCGCTTGCCCTGGAGATGCTGGATGGCATGCCCCGCGTCATCCCCTACGGTGTGAGCAACTCGGCCTTGAAGGAAATCGGCCGAACGATCGAGGCCTGGATGGAGGTGTTTAACCTTCAGCAAGGGATCCCTTTCTATCGGCTAGGGGCCAGCGCGGCCGATGCCGCAGAGGTGGAAGAGATACAGGCCGGGCATTTCTACCTGGCTTTCACGGCGGAAGCTGACAAAAGCCAACTGCTCCCTGCCTTTGTTGATCCCGTGGTCATCTTTGGTCAGAACACAACTCTGAGCACCCCCGACCGCTTTGCCGAACGGTCGCTGGCCGAGTTGCAGAGGGAGCGACAGATCACCACAGGTAGAACCCCGTGTGGCTTCTTCGGCGCCAGCGGAATCCTGGAGCCTGGGGAGGCGACCGTGCTGTACGCCATCATCGGCCACGTGGGGACCATTGAACATCTGCACCGTGAGCACAGACGTCTGGCTCGACCGGCCTACATACACCAGAAACGCCAGGAAGCCAACCGGCTCACCAACCAACTCACCGACGTCGTCGCCACCCAGACGGCCGCTGATCTTTTCAATGCCTACACGCGCCAGACGTTCCTGGACAACGTGTTGCGCGGCGGTTGGCCCATTATTCTGGGCGACGAGGACAAGCCGTTCGTGTATCACATCTACTCGCGCAAGCACGGCGACCTGGAGCGAGACTATAACTACTTCTACGTGGCGGCCGAACCGTACTCCCAGGGCAACGCCAATTATCGCGACGTGAACCAGAACCGTCGTTGCGACGTGCTGCTCAATCCCAAAGTCGAGGATTTCAACGTCCTCGCCTTTCTGGGATTGATTCAGGCCGATGGCTACAATCCGTTGGTGGTGAATGGGAGCCGCTTCACAGTGCCGCCCGCTAAGCGCGCCCCCATCCTAGCCCTGGTCGAACAGCCCGACAAACTGGAACCTCTGCTGGCCCACCCATTTACCCCCGGCCAATTGCTGAGAGCCATTGCCGACCGGCAGATCGGGCTCACCGTCGCACCCGAGGATTTCATCACCGCCGCTTTGACCCAGGCAGAACAGCATTTTGAGGCCAGCTTCGGTGAGGGGTATTGGATTGATCACTGGACGTATAATCTGGACCTAATTGAAACACATCTGGCAGTGTATCCTGACAGAAAAGATGGGATGCTGTTTGGTAAGCCCATCGTCCCCTACTTCGATAGCCCCACCGTGGTGCAGCCTCGCGACCGGAAATATGTCTTGGTGGGCGACAAGGTGCGCCAATACGGAGCCGTGCTGGAGGACAAAGAAAAGGGCGCGTTGATTGCCTCTCGCACCGAAACGCCGAATTTGATGCGCACATCGCATGGCAAGGGCGAGGTGTACCGCACGACGGTGTATGCCAAGCTGGTAGGACTGGCAGTGAACAAGTTAGCCACGCTGGATCCGTTTGGGATGGGCATCGAGATGGAGGCAGGCAAGCCCGGCTGGTACGACGCCCTAAACGGGCTGCCGGGGCTGTTCGGCTCGTCCCTGTGCGAGACCTACGAGTTGGAGCGATTGTTGACCTTCCTGCTGGAAGCACTGGCGGGGAAGCCGTGGGGCACGGTCGAGCTGCCGGTCGAACAACACACCCTCCTGCAAGCGGTATCGTCCGCCCTGGAGACGTGGCTGAAGTCGGATGCGCCGGAGCGAGATTTCCGCTACTGGGACGCCGCCGCTACCGCCCGCGAAACATATCGCTCGTGTGTCCGCCTGGGCTTTGACGGCGGGACCGAGGGGCTGCCCTTTGACCAACTGACGCCGATCCTGGAGGCTTTTCGAGCCAAAGTGCGAGCCGGCATTCAGCGCGCCGTCCAGATGAACGACGGCATCCCACCCACTTACTTGGCCTACGCCGTCGCCGACTATGACGTCCTCTCCGCCACCGATGAGCAGGGACGCCCCTACGTCCGAGCCAAACGCTTCGAGCCGGCGGTGCTCCCCTTGTTCCTCGAAGGCCCTGTTCATGCCCTGAGGGTTCAACAGGACGTGGCCGAGGCGCGAGATTTATATGTCAGGATCCGAGAGAGCGACCTTTACGACCACAAGCTGGGCATGTACAAGGTCAACGCGTCGCTGAAAGACCAATCCCATGAGATCGGCCGCGCGCGGGCCTTTACACCAGGATGGTTGGAAAACGAATCTGTCTGGCTGCACATGGAATACAAGTACCTGCTTGAGGTCTTGAAAGCGGAACTGTACGAGGAATTCTACGAGGATTTCAAGCGCGCTTTGATCTGCTTCCAGAACCCGGCCATCTACGCCCGCAGTCCGCTGGAGAACTCGTCGTTCCTGGTCAGCAGCGCCCACCCGGATGGATCGCTACACGGGGCCGGCTTTGTGGCCCGGCTCAGCGGTGCCACGGCCGAATTCTTGAGTATTTGGAGCGTGATGATGGCGGGGGTGAAGCCGTTCTTTGTGCAGGATGGGCAGCTTTGTCTTAAACTCAGTGCGGTGCTGCCCTGCTGGCTTTTCACGGAGGAGGGGCAGGTCACCTTCAGGTTCCTGGGGAACTGCACTGTCACCTATCACAACCCGCGGAGGGTGAACACGTTCGAGGAAGGGGTGCAGCCACAAAGGATCGCATTGGGCACGCACGATGGCGATCTTATCGAACTGGGGGGCGACGTTATTGGTGCACCCTACGCCGCAATGGTTCGAGACGGTGAGATAGAAAGCGTGAACGTGATCTTCTAACGTAACAATTGTGCAACCAGAGCCCAAATCATCGAAAACGGGGCAAAAACGGAACTTTTCCAGTGGAGATGTTCTTGGGGCTAGTTGCAGAGGGAGGAATGAGCCGCTCAGAAATGAAGACGAGACAAGTGACCAGTTGCATCCTCAAATGCCCTCTTGGTCTCGATCAATGGAGCAAATGAAGAGCTCCGCCACGCATTTCCAATGTCGCCTCGCGGATAGCCTCACTGAGAGTAGGATGGGCATGAACTGTTGCTATCAACTCATCCAAGGTAGCTTCCAATGCCAGCGCCAACCCTCCCTCGTGGATCAGGTCGCTGGCGTGAGGGGCGATGATGTGCAGGCCCAGTACCTCGCCAAAGCGAGCCTCGCTGACGACCTTGACGAAGCCATCGGTTTCGCCGTAGGTCAGCGCCTTGCCGCTGGCGTTCAGCGGGAAGCGTCCCACTCGCGCGTCATAGCCCTCCTCGCGCGCCTGCGCCTCGGTCAACCCCACGCTGGCAACCTCCGGATCGGTGTAGACGCACCAGGGGACGGTCTTGAGATCCAACGTGGCGCTGTGTCCCAGGGCGTTCTCCACCGCCACCTCGCCGCCCCGCATGGCGACGTGCGCCAGCAGCGCGCCGCCTGTCACGTCCCCAACGGCAGCGATGCCCGCCACGTTAGTTTGCATCTGCACGTCCACCGCAATGCTGGCCTTGTCAAAACGCACGCCGGCGGCCTCCAGGTCCAGATCCTCGACGTTGGGTCGCCGCCCGACGGCGATCAGAACCCGATCGGCCTCGATCTCCACTTCGCTGTCGGGGGTGACGACCGTGGCGCACAGGGCTGGCGCTTGGCCCTCCAGGGCGTCCACGCGGGTCAGGCGGCTGTTTAGGTGAAACCGGATGCCACGCTGTTCCATCGTCCAAGCCAGTGCTGGCCCCAGATCGGCGTCCATCTGCGGCAGCAGCCGGTCCAGCATTTCGACCACGGTGACTTTCGCGCCAAAGGCGTTGAATATGTCAGCGAATTCGACGCCGACTACGCCGCCGCCGACGATGAGCAACCGCTCAGGCAGTGCCTCCAGCGCGAGCGCACCGGTGGAATCAACCACGCCGGGTAAATCTATGCCGGGCAGTGGCAAGTGCATCGGCCGCGAGCCGGTGGCGATGACGACGTGCTTCGCGTTCACCTGCTGCACACCGTCAGCGGTGGTCGCCTCCAGCGTCCGGGGCGCAACAAAGCGCCCTCTTCCCCGGAGCACCTGCACGCCAGCCTTGTCCAGGAGCTTTTCCACGCCCTGCACCAGTTGCTGGACGATGTCCCCCTTGCGCGCCTGGATCGCCGGCCAGTCCGGCATCACGTTTCCTTCCAGACGCAGACCGAACGTCTCCGCCTGGCGGAAGGCCCGGTAGACCTCTGCGCTGCGCAGCAAGGCCTTGGTGGGAATGCAGCCCACGTTGAGGCAGACGCCGCCGATGGCTTTCTCTTCAATGAGTACCACCTGTGCGCCAAGCTGAGCCGCCCGCAGCGCGGCCACGTAGCCGCCCGGCCCGCCGCCCAGGACAGCGATGTCGGTTTGAATCGTGTAGGACATCTCCCGTTCACCTATCCCAACAGTAGATAAGGGTTCTCGACTAACTGCTTGATCCGTTGCAGGAAGCGTGCCGCTGGCGCACCGTCCACCACCCGGTGGTCGAAAGCCAGGCTCAGCGTCCACATCTGACGCACGACGATTTCGCCCTCGCAGACGACCGGCTTGGGTTGGATGCGTCCCACGCCCAGGATGGCCGCTTCTGGTGGATTGATGATCGGCGTGAAGGCGTCCACTTCGTGCATGCCCAGGTTGGTGATGGTGAACGTCCCGCCGGTCAAGTCGTCGGGCAGCGATTTGCCGGCCCGCGCCCGTTCCACCAGTTCGCGGAGCTCAGATCCAAAGGCGCGCAGGCCCTTCTGGTCGGCGTCCCGGATCACCGGCGCCAGCAATCCCCGCTCAGTATCCACCGCCATGCCCAGGTTGACCGCCGACAGCCGCTCGACGGCTTGCCCGTCGTCGCTTAGGCGGACGTTCATGTAGGGGAACTCGCGCAGCGCTCGGGCGACGATGAAGCCCAGCAGGTCGCTGTAGCCCGGCGCAAAGCCCCATTCGTCGGCCACGTCTGCCTTGAGCTGCTCCCGCGCCTCGACGAAAGCGGTGGCGTCGGCCTCGGTGACCAGGGTGACGCGGGCTGCCTCGTGCGCGCTGGTGGCCATCCGCTCGGCGATGATGCGCCGCAGCCCGGTGAGGGGCACGCTTTCCACGGATGGCGCCTCACCCAGCGGGGCGAACGGAGCTTCAGACGCGGCGGCTTCTACGTCCGCCTTCATGATCCGCCCGCTGACGCCGGCGCCGCTGACCGTTGCCAGGTCCACGCCCAGCGTCGCCGCCGCTTTGACCGCCGTGGGCGTTGCCTTGGGCCCTTCGACAGGCTCAGGACGGGGCTGCGAGTCCAGATACGCCAGCACGTCCTGTTCAACGATGCGGCCGTTGGGGCCGCTGCCGGTCACCTGTGCCAGGTCCACCCCCTCCTCCCGCGCCAGCCTCCGGGCTCGCGGCGAGGCAAAGATACGGGTTTCAGGTTTCGAGGTTTCAGGTTCCGGCGTTGCGTGTTGCGCAGCTTCGTCAACCTGGAACTCGGAACCCGGAATCTGAGAACGTGACTCATAGGCTGAGATGTCCTCATCGGCCGTCTTAGTGATCAGCGCTACCACGGTGAGCACGGGCACTGTCCGGCCGGTGGGCATCAGAATTTTGCGCAGGAAGCCCCTTGCCGACGCCTCTACTTCTAGCGTGGCCTTATCCGTTTCCACCACAAACAGCAGTTCACCGCGTTGGACTAGATCTCCCTCCTGCTTCACCCACTCGACGATAGTTCCCTCTTCCATCGTCTGCCCCAGCTTGGGCAGGATCACTTCCGTCACCATTGGCCTCGTTCCTTCAATACCCAACCTCTAATCTCCAATATCCAACCTCCAGCCTCTCTACCTCAACACCTGGCGGATGCCGGCCATGATGGCCTCCACATTGGGAATGGCCGCATCTTCCAACGGCTCGCTCATGGGGACCGGCACGTCCGCGGCACAGACGCGCACCACCGGCCCGTCCAGCCAGTCGAACAACTCCTCCTGGATGCGCGCGACCAGCTCGCCGATGAAAGATCCTGTTTTGTAGGCCTCAGTGACGCCCACCACGCGCCCGGTCTTCCTCACCGACGCGGCCACCGTCTCCATGTCCAGCGGCTTCAGCGTGCGCAGGTCAATCACCTCCACGCTGATTCCCTCCGCAGCCAGCCGCTCGGCGGCCTCCAACGCCCGGTGCACCATGCGCGAATAGGTGATCACCGTCACGTCGGAGCCCTCGCGCTTGACGTCGGCTACGCCGAAGGGGATGACGTAGTCCTCGTTGGGCACGTAGCCCTCCATGCCGTAGAGCATCTTGTGCTCGATGAACATGACCGGGTTGTCGTCGCGGATGGCGGCCTTGAGCAGCCCCTTGGCGTCGAAGGGGGTGCTGGGCATGACCACGTAGATGCCGGGGAAGTGCACCCACAGTGCTTCCAGCGATTGAGAGTGATGGGCGGCGATGGAGCGCCCGGCTCCGCCCTCGGTGCGGATGACCATCGGCACCGTCGTCTTGCCGCCGAACATGTAGCGGTTCTTGGCCCCCTGGTTGGCGATCTGGTCCATGGCCAGCGGGGTAAAGTCCACGTACATGATCTCGGCCACCGGCCGCATGCCGCACATCGCCGCGCCCACTGCTGCCCCACCGATGGTTGCCTCGGAGATGGGTGTGTCGCGCACCCGTTCCGACCCGAACTCCTCGAACAGCCCCCGTGTCGCGCCGTAGGCCCCGCCGTACAACCCCACGTCCTCGCCCATGACGAACACATTGGGATCGCGCTGCATCTCCTCGCGCAGTGCCTCCTGGATGGCCTGCCGGTAGCTGATTTGGCGCACGCCCGGTCCGCCGGTCTGGCAGCGCGCCCCTAGATCGCGCTCACGGGCTACGTCCGCCTCGGTCCACTTGAACGGCGCGTAGACATAGAGTTCCAGCTCCTCCACCGGCGGCGTGGGAGAATTGAGGGCGAACTCTGTCGCCTCTTCGATCTCCTGCTCCACCTTTTCCTCAAGAGCTTCAATCTCTTCCTCGGTGACGATCCCCGCGGCGATGAGGCGGGCGGCGAAGGTGGGGATGGGATCGCGCGACTTCCAGGCGGCCTCCTCTTCCTTTGTGCGATACCTGCGCGGGTCGGAGCGGGAATGGCCGTACCAGCGGTAGGTCTGGCACTCGATGAGTGAGGGACCGTCGCCACGACGGGCGCGCTCTACGGCCTTGCCCACCGCCTGGCGGACAGCCAGCACGCCCATGCCGTCCACCACCCGGCCGGGGATGCCGTAGGCGCAGGCTCGGTCGGCGATGTCCAGTTTGGCCGCCGCCTTCTGGATAGGCACGGACATGCCGTACAGGTTGTTCTCCACGATGTAGACCACGGGCAGATTCCACAGCGCAGCCAGGTTGAGCGACTCGTGGAAGTTGCCCGTGTTGGACGCCCCGTCGCCAAAGAAGCAGAGCACTACCTGGTCTGTGCCCAGCAGTTGCTGGGCCTGTCCTGAGCGTAGCCGAAGGGCCAGTCCCGCGCCGGTGGCCACCGGGATGTTGCCTCCCACGATGCCGGTGGCCCCCAGATTCCCCTTCTCCACGTCGGCGATGTGCATGGAGCCACCACGCCCCAGGCAATAGCCGGTGGCCCGCCCGCACAGCTCGGCCAACATCTTGTTGAGGTGTTCCTGCCGGGCTTCTTCTGTCTTGGCCAGGGAGGCGCCCAGGGCATGGCAATGGCCGTGCCCGCGATGGGTGGAGGTGATCAGGTCATCATCCCGCAGGACGGAGATAGCTCCCACCGCCACCGCTTCCTCCCCCGCGTAGAGGTGGGATGCCCCTTTGATGAGGTTCCGCCCCAGCAGGTCGTAGACCTTGTCCTCGAACATGCGGATCTCCCACATCTGCCGCAGGAGGCCGAGGGCCTGCTCTTTGGTAAGCTGGTGTTCTTTCAGATTGATGTTGTCACTCACAGTTGAATTCACCTCACATATTTCTACCAATTCGGCAACAGCTCCCGCAGCAACTTCTCTTCGGCTGCTTTCGTCCACATCTCCCCCGGCTCCAACTTGGCGTAGATGGAGGGAAGCACATCTTTGAGAGCGGACAGCGGAGTGAGCGGCAGCGGTTTGATGTTGGGAAACACTACTACTTTGCCAGGGAAGCGCCCCTCGGAGACGGCGCATAGCCCTTCAGCCGCGCCCTCCAGCCCGGCGATTGCTGCCACCGAGCGATTGGGCGAAAGCGTGCGGCTCTCGGTGAGACGGCACATCCGGCGCAAGTCCTCGATAGATGAACCGCTGGAGCCGGTGAACCGCACGCCGCGCCACACAACGGCGTTGAGGTCGAAGGCCGCCAGCGTACCTCGGGGCAGCCCGGCGAATATGTTCATCACGCCCCCGTTGCCAAGATGAGCCGACGCTGCCTCGATGGCCGGGATGCTGGGGGCCAGCACGACGATGTCGTCAAACCCCTTGCCTTCAGTTTCCTGCCCCAGTCGAGCGGCCAACCCGGCCGAGCCAAGCGTCTCCTGGGTCAGACACACTAACTCGACACCCTGCTCCTGGGCAGAGGCGGCAAACTTGCGCTCCACTTCGCGAATGCGCGGATGACGCAGGTTAGTAGCCACGATCTTGGCAGGCCCACCGGGCATCTCAAGGGCGCGCTGGATGTGCATGTGGCCCATCGGCCCGGCTGCACCCAGCACCCACAGCCGTCCGCCTGACTTCAGCTGACTGCGAATCGGTGTGTGGGCAGCAGAGAGGTCCGGCCCATTTGTGCCGATGACCGCCAGGTGGTCATAGTGCAGCCGGCCCACGTCTACTTGCATCAGCCGGGGCAATGGAGTCTCGGCGACAAGATTCAAGATGCCCCCCTTTGCCAGGCGGGGGGACACCCGCTCAACCAGTTTGGCGTCGCTGCCCAGCACCACGATATCGTCGTAGTATGGCTCATCCTCTGCAGTTGTGAATTCGACTCCCGCGCCTCTCGCCCAGGCCCGAACGTGCGCCGCGAATTTAGCGTTGGCTACGTTTACCACCACCTTGCGCGGGCGCCAGTCCTCGGCGCGGCCAAGTCGCATGTCCTGGCCGTCGCCCACGATCCATACGCTGCCTCCCTCTTGCCACTGCGTGCGGTAGACGATATTGTAGGCCGCTTCGACACAGGCCCAAGGCTCGACGAGTGCAGCTTCGGCGTAGCCAGTCATCGGCTGTACGGGGATGAGGTAGCAACCGTCGTCGCCGGCGAGCACCCGGCGGCCGAGCACGCTGTACTGTGAAAGCCCGCCCTGGATCTCGTAGCCGTAGGCGTAGCCCACGCCGTTCACGTAGATGTCGGCCTGGACGATGAACCGCTCGCCGACGCGGTACTGATGGCGCAGGTTTTCGCCTACCTCAACGACCGTCAGGCTCACCTCGTGGCCCAGCACCGCCGGGTTGACCTGCATATCGCGGTAGATGCGGGGATGAGCCTGGCCCGCCCAGATGACCTTGATATCGGAGAAGCACAGCCCGCAGGCATCGTGGCGCACCAGCAGTTCATTCGAGCCAGGCTGGGGCATCGGCGCCTCGATAGGTTGACCGTCGCGGCCCAGGTTCTCAAAGCCCGCACCGTACAGAGGCCAGAGCCTGTTTCGATGCGGCAGCGGCGCGTCAGCGCGGCGGTAGGTGGTCAATTTGTCGGGCATCAGCCTACCTCCAGACTCCAATCGGCTGCACTTCAGGGCGAGCCCTTTCGCAGCTTGCCTAACCGCTCACGCACCAGGGCCGCCAGCGGCTCGTCTGCCTGGATGGAACTCACGTCGGCCAGCACGGAATCGAACCCTTCGGTAGCCATGCGCTGCTGTAGTCGCACTGCCAGCGGATCGCTGGCGTCGTCAAAGCAATAGCCAGCGGCGATGCCCCAACTCAGCGCCTCAGGCGTGACGTCTGCCTTCTCGGCCAGCCGCGCTGCCCCCACCAGCCGGTCTGTGGGGCCGAGCTTGCGCAGCGGATCGCGGGCCAAGCGAAAGATTGTATCTCCCAGGGCGCGATTGGCAAAGCGACGGGTGAGGCCAGCGATGTGTGCTTCCAACCAGCCTACTTCTACGCCGTGAGCCACGACAATGCCCCTCTTTGACTCAGCCAGGGCTCTCTCGAACAATGGCCGGATGGCCGCATCTTCCAACGCCTGGTAGCCGAAAACGTGGCCGCGCACATGGCCCAGGTAGCCAAGCATAGCGTGGCCACAATTGTGAATGTACAGTTTGCGCGCGGTGTAGGCGGCAAAGTTGTCGCATGGCTCGAGGCCCACGATTTCAGGCGCAGGACCGACGAAGCCACGACCATCTACAGGTAATTCTTTGTACGGTTCCACGACAATGAGGCTGCGATCCTGGGCCTGCACCTCCGGCATCGGCGGCGGCACCATGCGCCCGATGACGGTATCCACGAAACCGACGCGTGCCTGCAGGTAGCCGTGGTGGGCTGGGGACAGGTGTTCAGCCACCATGGAGCGAAAGATAGCGGCGGCATTCTTCAGGTTCTCACAGATGATGATATTGAGCGGGGACTGGATATCGCGCTGAGCCCGTTGGGCAATTCCTGCGGCAACCAGGGGGGCGACGTGAGGCAGCGCTCGTACGCCGACCGCGGTGGCAGCCAGGTGGGCCTTGAGCAACATTTGGGCTACCATCCCTGTCTCCTCCGCATGCAGGGCCTGCACAGGGGAGATGGTGATCTCTTCGGCGTAATCGTCGTCTACCAGGCGGATGGTGTAACCGCGCCGCGCATTGAGCGCCGTGATGAGCGGTCTGTCAATGTCCACAAAGATTACCGTGTAACCCGACTCGGAAAAGAGCTGACCCAACAAGCCCCGTCCCACGTTCCCCGCGCCGAATACGATGGCAGCGCAACCTTCCTGCATAGTATACACGCTATGTGCAACTTTTTCTGGTTTGGGGTATACTTCCTGTAAACACTCCAGG
>CAZEBW010000069.1:0-19088 GCA_964510205.1 uncultured Anaerolineae bacterium | reverse complement strand
GAGGTGGACGGACTGGTCATCGTGCAGGAAGAGCTGCCCCTGGGGGAGATGGTCCCCGTGCTTATCAGCGGGGCCATGGAATATGACCTGATCGGGGTCAGGGGCTAGAGGCTACTTTATCCCCCCTGTTGAGTTTGCATTATGGAGTTCGTTGGTGTATACTATACACCAAAGAGGTTTGCGATGAAGAAAGCCGATATTTCTGAACACCAGACCGCGACACCACCCGACGACGACGGCGGAAGACCTCGCTATGACGACATGTTGCCGGAGTATCACTTCGACTATCGCCAAGCTCGCCCCAATCGCTTTGCTACTGACATAGTTGAGGGAAGTCTGATTGTTGTGCTGGAACCAGACATCGCTCAAGTGTTCAAGACCCCCGAAAGCATCCAGGCGGTTTTGCGGGCAATTGCTGGGGTGCTGTCCCAAAAATCGCCGGAGACGGTAAGCGGCTAGTCATAACTCCATTTTGAAGAAGAACTCCTCCATATCTCTGCGTTGTGCGTCCGACAATCCGGAAATGGCCTAGCATCAGCAAGCAACTGCCGGAGTAATCACGCCGCTGGCACACGCTGAGAACTCGCCGTCCCGTGAGTGAGGGAAAAATGACAACCAAAAGAAGCGTCTTCGTCGCGCGCGAGCGCGAGCTCGCCCAGCTGAACGGGTTTCTGGACACAGCCCTCGCCGGCCAGGGCCAGGTTTGCTTCGTCAGCGGCGAAGCAGGCAGCGGCAAGACCGCCCTGGTCACCGAGTTCGCCCGCCGCGCGCAGGAGGCCCACCCCGACCTCATCGTTGCCCTGGGCAACTGCAGCGCGCAAACAGGCATTGGCGACCCCTACCTCCCCTTTCGCGAGATCCTGGCGCTGCTCACCGGCGACGTAGAAGACAAGCTGGCTCAAGGGGCCATCAACCGCGCCAATGCAGACCGGGTGCAGGGTGCGCTGCGCGTGGTCATGTCCACGCTGGTGGAGATCGGTCCCGACCTGATTGACGTCTTTGTGCCAGGATCGAAGCTGGCGGCGACGGCGGCGACCTTCGTGGCCGACCAGGTGGGCCTGCTGGATAAACTGAAGAAGGTGTCAGAGCGCAAGCCGGCTAAGCCCGGCGATGCGCGTCTGGAGCAGAGCCACATCTTCGAACAGTACACCAACGTGATGAAAGCCCTGGCAGCCAAGCTGCCGTTTGTGTTGGTGGTGGACGATCTGCAGTGGGCCGACACGTCTTCCATCAGTCTGCTGTTCCACCTCAGCCGGCGCATCGGAGAGAGCCGCATCCTGCTGGTGGGCACCTATCGGCCCGACGAGGTGGCCCTGGGGCGCGCCGGGGAACGCCATCCCCTGGAGCCGGTACTCAACGAGCTGAAGCGATACCACGGCGACATCTGGGTGGACCTGGGTCAGGCAGCCCAGGCCGAGGGCCGGCAGGCTGAGGGCCGGCGGTTTGTGGACGCCCTGCTGGACACCGAGCCCCATCGGCTGAGCGAGGACTTCCGGCAAGCCCTGTTCGACCACACGGGGGGACATCCCCTGTTCACCATCGAGCTGCTGCGGGACATGCGAGAGCGGCGCGACCTGGTTCGGGACGAGGAGGGCCTCTGGATCGAAGGGCCTGCTCTGGACTGGGATGGACTGCCGGCGCGGGTGGAGGGGGTGGTTGAAGAGCGCATCGGTCGGCTGGAGGAAGAGCTGCAGGAGATGCTGACTGTGGCCAGCGTGGAGGGGGAGGCGTTCACCGCCGAGGTGGTGGCTCGCGTGCAGGCCGTGGACGAGCGAGGACTCATCCGGCGGCTGAGCCGCGAGCTGGATAAGCGACATCACCTGGTGGGCGCTCAGGGCGTCCAGCGCCTGGGCCGACAGCGGCTATCCCTGTACCGCTTCCAGCACAACCTGTTCCAGAAGTACCTGTACAACAACCTGGACGAAGTGGAGCGGTCGTACCTGCACGAGGACGTGGGCCACGTGCTGGAGGAGCTGTACGGGGATCAGGCGGAGGAAATCGCCGTGCAACTGGCGCGCCACTTCCAGGAGGCGGGGATGGCGGAGAAGGCGGTGCACTACCTGACCTTGGCCGGGGAGAAGGCCACACGGTTGTCCGCCTACGAAGAGGCCATCGCCCTCCTCACCCAGGGGCTGGAATTGCTCCAGACCTTGCCGGAGTCGCCCGCTCGCGCAGGGCAAGAACTCCGACTGCAACTGGCCCTGGGCACTCCGTTGGCCTTGGCCAAGGGCTTTGCGGCACCGGAAGTGGCGGAGGCCTACGGTCGGGCGCGGGAGCTGTGCCGGCAGGTGGAGGAGACGCCCCAGCTCTTCCCCGTGCTGTTTGGGCTTTTCAGGTTCTATCACGTGCGGGTGGAGCTGCAAACCGCGCACGAGCTTGGCGAGCAGCTCCTGCACCTGGCCCAGCAGACGGGAGATCCTACGTCGCTGCTGCAGGCCCACATGGCGCTGGCGCTGACCTCCTACTCGCTGGGGGAATTAGCCGCCGCCCGATCCCATTTTGAACAGGGCCTGACCCTCTACGATCCTCAACAGCAGCAGGTTTATCCCGCCCTCTTCGGGCACGACCCTGCCGTGGCCAGCCACTCTTTTCTGGCCCAGGTGCTGTGGAGCCTGGGCTATCCGGATCAGGCCCTGAAGGAGAGCCGCCAGTCGCTGGCCCTGGCCGAGGAGTTGGCCCAGCCCTTCAACCTGGCCTGGGCCTTGTGCTTCGCCGCCACCGTCCACCAGTATCGTCGCGAAGCGCAAGCGGCCCAAGAACGCGCCGAGACAGCGATAGGGCTGTGCATCGAGCACGAGTTTCCGCAGTGGTTGGCCATGGCGAGAATTATACAGGGCTGGGCGCTGGCCGAGCAAGGGCAGACAGAGGCGGGGACTCTCCAGATGCGCCAGGGCTTGGCCGACTGGCGAGCGACGGGCGCCAAACTGGGGTTGCCGGCCTTCCTCGCGCCCCTGGTCGAGCTGCATTTGAGACAGGGACAGATTGAGGAGGGACTCTCCACCGTGGCCGAGGGACTAGAAGCAGCCGAGAACCACAGAGAGCACTGGTGGGAGCCCGAGCTGCATCGCCTCAAGGGAGAGCTGCTGCTCCTGCAGGGCGATGAGGGCGAGGCGGAAGCCAGCATTCAGCACGCCATTGAGCTTGCCCGCCGGCAGCAGGCGAAGTCATTGGAGCTGCGGGCGGCCATGAGCTTGAGCCGTCTGTGGCAGAAGCAGGATCAGCGAGAACAAGCCCGCCAACTGCTGGCAGAGGTTTACGGCTGGTTCACCGAGGGGTTTGAGACACCAGACTTGAAAGAGGCCAAGGCGCTGCTTGAAGAGTTGTCGTGAGCGTGGGGCGATCCTAATCATCCCGATCGGTACAGGAGCGGAAGTTATTCTGCATATTTGCGACTATGCGGAAAAACTTCCACATAGTAATTGTTGGGCACCTTCGAGGGCCAACACATTGGCTGGGCCAACTACTACGATCTGGATGAGCAGGCAAAACGAGCCTACGTCGAAGTCAGAACAGCTACCTGGACGGGCAACAAACGGATGATGCGCTGTGCAGAGAAGAGCGGTTTCATGGAAGTGGCAAGGATGCCACACCGAGCTGAGTTTTCTGTCCGCGGCGAACCCTTGGAAAGGATCGAATTCTCTATCTCGCGCGAGGATTGGTCAGCTCAAAATGACGGCGGTGCCTAACCCCTCGCTGGAGGCGACGCGGCTGCGCCGCGATGCAATCGCGGGCGGTTGGGCAACTACGTTGATCACATACCGAACCCGCCGGACATGGGCCGCCGCGCGCCTCAGCTCGGACCGTTAGGCGCAATGAGGAGTGTCGGTCAATGAGTAAGGATTTTCTAGCCACGAGTGATCAAATTAGATTTTTCCTCAGCCGAGTACGGGAACGGTTATGGGTCAAGCCTTTGATGATTTGCGTGTTTTCCATCCTAGCGGCCTTAGTCGCTAAGATAGTAGATTATGTCTCGTTTCTCCAGGTATTTCCGGACATCACTGTTGACTCTATAGAAACTTTGCTGACGATCATATCGGCGGGCATGTTGGGCGTCGCCGTGTTTGCCGTTGGGTCGATGATTTCAGCTTATGCGTCTGCCAGCAATACCGCCACACCGCGCTCCTTTCCATTGGTGATAGCCGACGATGTGTCGCAAAATGCGTTGTCGGCTTTTGTTGGGGCTTTTATTTACAGTCTTGTTGCACTGGTTGCTCTGAAGAATGGCTATTACGGGAACGCCGGTCGATTTGTGCTTTTCATTGTGACAATGTTTGTCTTTGTTGTCATCATCCTCAGTTTCATTCGCTGGATCGACCGAATCGCCCGACTTGGACGACTGGGCAATACAATCGACCGGGTTGAGGAGGTTACCGCAGACGCCATGCGTAGAGTGCAGCAGGCACCCACGCTTGGAGCACAGAAGGCGGAAGGCAAAGTAGATGGAGTTCCCATCTACTCAGATCGGATTGGATATGTGCAGCGGGTAGACGTTTCGAAACTTCAGTCGTTAGCTGAGAGATTTGAGCTCCATATCACGGTAGATTCCTTACCTGGGACGTTCTCAACGCCTGATAGGCCCCTTGCTTATGTGCACAGCGAGAAACGCACAGCAGGAAGGGAAATAGATCCCACCAGCATCGCAGAAGCCTTTGTAATCGGGAAGGACAGAGTGTTCAGCGAAGATCCTCGCTTCGGCCTTGTCGTCCTGTCCGAGATCGCCAGCCGTGCTCTATCCCCTGCGGTCAACGATCCCGGAACGGCTATTGATATCATTGGGTCTTTCGTTCGTCTTTTTGCTATATGGGCCGAACACAATCAGTCGTCCGAGATTCCGGATATCGAGTACGATCGAGTGGCGGTGCCAGAAGTCTCAGTAGATGATATGTTTGATGATGCCTTCAATGCCATCTCTCGCGATGGTGCTGGAGCAATTGAGCTGGTTATCCGCCTGCAGAAGGCGTTTGATGCGCTGGCTTCTCTCGGACATGTTGAATTGAAGAAGGCAGCGAGGTCACATGCGCACCTTGCATTCCGCTACGCTGAGCAGTCTCTCCAATTGCCTGAAGAAATGGAAATTCTCAAAACAGTCTATCGCTTAAAAGAGATTGGATAAAGGATATGCGCCTAACCAGTCGCTTAAGCTGACGCGGCTATCGCCGCGCTTGTATCTGGGTGGCGTGGGAGAGTCGAGGGCGGTTTTCGGGAGGTTCTAGGCAAAGCCGCCGCGCAGCTTAGCTCCACCGTTATGCGGCCCAATTTGAAGCACACAACAAAGAGCCACTTGCGCGATTCGCGCAGGTGGCTCTTTCTCTTGCCAAAAGGCCGAAATCTGCTATACTATGCGGGCTGGGTGAAGGTCATCACAGGAGGGATATGAACCCACCACGTTTTCCTGCTTATCTGGCCCTTGGCGTGGGCAGCATCAGCTTGGGCTTCTCGGCCATCTTCGTGCGCTGGGCCAACGCGCCGGGCATTGTTACCGCTTTCTATCGCATGGGCATCGCCACTGTTCTGCTGGCCTGGCCATTCTACCGGCGGATCAAAGCCCGGCCCAACCCGTCGCGGCGAGGGCTGCGATTCGCCGTGCTGGGCGGGCTGTTCTTCGCCGCCGACCTGGGTCTGTGGGCCACCGGAGTCGTCCTCAGTGGCGCCACCAATCCCACGCTGCTGGCCAACACCGCGCCGCTGTGGGTGGGCCTCGGCACGCTGATTCTATTCCGACAGAGGCTCAAGGCGAAGTTCTGGGCCGGGCTTCTGCTGGCCACCACGGGCGCGGTGGTCATACTGGGATTGGATAGCCTGCGTGCTGTGTCGCTCGGAGTGGGCACGCTGCTCGGCCTGCTGGCTGGCGTCTTCTACGGCGGCTACTTTCTCATCACCCAGCGCGGGCGGGAGACGCTCGATTCACTCACCTACTTCTGGCCCGCCGCCGTCAGCTCCACCGTTGCCTTGCTCATCGTATGCCTGGCGCTTGGTCAGCCCCTCACCGGCTACCCTGCCTCCGCCTACCTCAACTTCCTGGCCCTGGGCCTGGTGAGCCAGAGCTTTGGCTATCTGGCCATCAACCACGCCCTGGGCTACCTGCCGGCTTCCATTGTTGCCCCAACCATGCTGGGCCAGCCCGTGGTGACGGCCATCCTGGCCGGGCTGCTGCTCCACGAGTCGCTCTCTCCGTGGCAAGCCCTGGGCGGAATCGCTGTGCTGGCCGGCGTGTACGTGGTGCATCGCAGCCAATCCAGCCAGGCAACGAGGAACGAGTCAACGGGGCAATGAGGAGATTATCTATGCTCAAAACCCGCGTCACCGAACTGCTCGGCATTGAGTACCCCATTGTCGGGGGAGGCATGATGCACATCAGCGGCCCGGAGTTCGTGGCCGCCATCTCCAACGCCGGCGCGCTGGGGATGATGGCCTCGGCCATGTTCGACACCCAGGAGAAGTTCCGCCAGGCCGTCCGCCGAGCCAAGTCCCTGACCGATAAGCCTTTCGGCGTCAACCTGAGCCTCTTTCCCGCGCTGCGGCCCATTGACAACGACGCCTACGTCGAGGTGATTTTGGAAGAGGGCGTGGCGGTGGTCGAGACCAGCGGCCACCGTCCCCCAGAGGCCCTGCTGGCGCGGCTGAAGGCGGGTGGGGTGAAGACCATGCACAAGTGTGTCAGCGTGCGACACACCCTCAGCGCGCAGCGGGCCGGGGTGGACGCCGTGACCGTCTTCGGCACCGAGGGCGGCGGCCACATCGGCGAGCTGGGACTGACGACGATGGTGCTGGTGCCCCGCGCCGCCGACGCGGTAGAGATACCGGTGCTGGCCGCGGGGGGCATCGCCGACGGACGGGGACTTCTGGCGGCGCTGGTGCTGGGCGCGGACGGCGTCACCATCGGCACGCGGCTGCTGCTGACCGAGGAATGTCCCATCCACCAGAATCTCAAGCGGGCCCTGGCCGCCGCCGCGGAGCCGGACACTCTACCGATTCTGGGCTCCCTGCACAACACCCTCCGCGCCTGGAAGAACCCCGCTGCCCTCAAGGTGGCCGAGCTGGAGGCCACGGGGGGCGGGCTAGGGGAGATTCTGGCCCTGGTGGCTGGGACGGAGACCAAGCGCATGTTGGCCGCAGGGGACGTGGAGGCCGGCGTGATCGCCTGCAGTCAGAGCATCGGCTTGGTGGGCGAGATCAAACCGCTGGCCGAGGTCATCAATGGGATAGTGCGAGAGGCAGCAGCGATAGCAGATGGGTTGGGACGAAGCCGAGCGCCAGTTCAAACGTCAAGGGTAGCTGTCTGATGTCTGTACAAAAAGCAACCGCCGTCGCCTGCGCCAACATCGCTTTCATCAAATACTGGGGCAAGCGAGACGTGGAACGGAATCTGCCCACCAACTCCTCGCTGTCTATGAACCTGGAAGCGCTCACCACGGTCACCACTGTCGAGTTCTCCCCCGATTGCGACGATGACGTGATCCTCCTCGACGGGCGCGAGCAGCGGGGTGAGTCCAGGCGGCGAATTGTGGCTCACCTGGAGCGGGTGAGGGCGATGGCTGGGCTGCAAGACAGGGCCAGGGTGATCTCCGAGAACAGCTTTCCCACTGGCGCGGGCCTGGCCTCCTCGGCCTCGGGCTTCGCCGCCCTGTCCCTGGCAGCCAGCAGGGCCGCCGGGCTGGAGCTGAGCCAGCGGGAGCTCTCGGTCTTAGCCCGCTTCGGCTCTGGCTCGGCCTGTCGTTCCATCCCTGGGGGGTTCACCGAATGGGAGGCTGGGACTTGCAGCCAGGATTCCTTCGCCAGGCAGATCGCGCCCCCGCAACACTGGGACCTGCGCGACGTGATCGCCATCGTCAGCACAGCCCACAAGCAGGTCGGTTCGACCGAGGGACACGCGCTGGCCAACACCAGTCACCTCTACTCGGCCCGCGTGGCCAGCGTGGCCGACCGCCTGGCCCAGGCCAAAGTCGCCTTGCTGGAGAAAAACCTGGCGGCTCTGGGCCCCCTCATCGAAGAGGATGCCGTTTCCATGCACGCGGTGATGATGACCTCGCGGCCGCCAATTTATTACTGGCTGCCTAGCTCCATTGAGTTGATCCACGAGGTGCAGGCTTGGCGGGCCGAGGGGTTGGAGGTCTACTTCACCTTCGACGCTGGCCCCAACGTCCACCTCATCTGCCAGGCCGCTGACCAGGCCGAGGTGGAAAGGCGGCTCAACGGCATCGCGGGGGTGCTGGAGGTCATGGCCAGCGGACCAGGCCCAGGAGCGCGGCTGATAGAGCGGTGAATTCTACACTTGCCAGATTAGGCTCAAGTGACTATAATTAGGTGCAGGTAACTGGTCAGCCCGTGTCATTGCGAGCTGCCCCATGGCGCGTTCGCGCCACTCACTGTGAAAGAAACAATCGTAGGTGTCATCGCGAGGAGCGGGTTTTGCGACGAAGCGATCCCCAATTCGCTGGTGGGAGATTGCTTCGGCAAAAAGATGCCTCGCAATGACACAGCCGTGACTTGTTTCTTAGTAGGCGCGCTGTTTGCGCCGAAGCAATCGCCAATTTGACGGACTAGCGCTGTGAGCATAAGGTGAACAGATACAGAGGAAGGATGTCTAGAAAATCATGACCATAATCGCTTTTGTGGTGGTCTTCAGCCTGCTGGTGTTGGTTCACGAGTTGGGGCACTTCGCGGTGGCCAAGCTGACCGGCATCAAGGTGGAAGAGTTTGGCCTCGGCTACCCGCCGCGCCTGCTCACCGTCGCCGAACGGGACGGCACCGAGTACACCATCAACGCCATCCCCTTCGGCGGCTTCGTTAAGATGCTGGGCGAGGAAGACCCCAGCGATCCGGAAAGCTTCGCCGCCAAGAGCAAGCTAACCCGAGCCAGCACGCTCCTGGCTGGCTCATTCATGAATATCGCCTTGGCCTTCGTGCTATTCTTAGGCGTTGGTCTCACGGGTTTCGACATCCCCATCGGATCGGTAGCCATCGTTGGGGTCGCGCCTGGATCCCCGGCCGAGGCGGCAGGCTTGCAAGAAGGCGACATCGTCCTGAGCGTAGATGGCCAAACCGTTCGGAACACGTACGAGCTCGGCCGCTACACCAGGACCAAGCTGGGCGAAGAAGTTACGCTCAGCATCAAGCGCGGCGAGGAGACCATGCCCGTCCGCTTGACGCCACGGCCAGAGCCGCCAGTCGACGAAGGTCCCATGGGAGTGATGATCCAAACCGTGGACGTTGTGGGAACAGACAAGCTGCGCTATTCCCTTTGGAAGGCCATTCCCATGGCGGGCAGGATGATCGTGGATGTCATCACCGCCATCTTCGCCGGCGTGGTGGGCATGATCCAGGGCGTCATCGCGCCCGACATCAGAGGGCCGGTGGGGATAGCGGCTGCGACCGGCGAGATCGCCAGATCCGGCCTGATAGCCCTGACGCAGTTCACCGCTTTCCTCAGCATCCAATTGGGCATCCTCAACCTGCTGCCTTTCCCTGGTCTCGATGGCGGGCGGTTGGCCTTCATCGCTCTCGAAGCCCTGCGCGGCGGCAAGAGGGTGACTCCAGAAAAAGAGGGACTCTTCCACTTGCTGGGGCTGCTCATCCTCGTGAGCCTGCTGCTGGTCGTCTCCTATCACGACATTAGACTCCTGCTCAGCGGCCAGCCGATCCTGCCGCCATAACGTGAAACGTGAAGAGTGAAACGTGAGAGAGATCAACAAGATGCTTTCAGATTTCGAGAAACTACTGCAAGAAATAGGCGACACCGAGAATCGCCTTTCCATAGCCAGTCTGTACGATCTGTCGTGGATGGACCGTGCCGAGATGGACCTGTTCCGAGAGGTTTGGCCTTCGATGGCCGTCGAGCGCCGCCAAAGCATCATTCGCTTCTTGGTGGAGATAGCCGAGGCCAGCTTTGAGGTGAATTTCGGTTCGGTGTTCCGCTTCTGTCTGAGCGACGAGGATGAGAGAGTGCGAACGGCTGCCATCGAGGGTCTGTGGGAAGACAATGACACGGCCCTGATCAAGCCCCTGATCAGCTTGTTACGAGACGATCCTTCGGTCTCCGTGCGGGCGGGAGCCGCAACCTCGTTGGGCCGGTTCGTCCTCTTGGGCGAGCTGGCCAAGATCAAGGTGCGGTATTTCGTCCTGCTGCAGGAGGCATTGCTAGAGACCATCCATTCTTCAGTCGAGGCCACGGAGGTACGGCGGAGGGCAGTCGAGGCCATCGCTTACTGCGGCGCCGATGGGGTGCGGGAGATCATTGAGACCGCCTACTACGATGAGGACGAACAAATGCGCACCAGCGCCGTTTTTGCCATGGGACGCAGCGCAGACCCCGCGTTTTGGTCTGATTTGGTGATTAGCGAACTGCAGAGCTCCGAGCCGGAGATGCGTTACGAAGCAGCGACGGCCAGCGGCGAGCTGGAGTTGGCGGACGCCACGCCCTTCCTGGCCAATCTGGTCAGCGATCCCGACCGCGAGGTGCAGGGGGCGGCTATCTGGGCTTTGGGTCAGATCGGGGGGGACGAGGCCCGCCGCATCCTGTACGACTGCTACCAAGAACAAGTGGACGGCGAGTCCCTGCGCCAGGCGGTGGAGGAAGCCCTGGAACATCTGGAGTTCATCAGCGGCCTCCCTGACATATTCTAGGCAGGAAGCAGGAAGCAGGAGGCAAGAAGCGGGATTCTTGTCTCTTGCTTCCTGCATCTTGTATTTTGTCTCTTGCATGGTGAAAGCCCTTTCAGCGATATTCTACAACAACATCGTGCCCATCTTCATCGCCATCGGCCTGGGCTACGCCCTCCAACGCAGGCTGAAGATAGAGATCAAGTCCGTCTCGCGGATCACCTTCTACGCCCTCAGCCCTTGCCTGGTTTTCTCCTCTCTAGTCACTTCCACGATCAGCGGTCAGGAATTTTGGGACATCGCTTTTTTCCAGATCCTAATCACCCTGGCCGTGGCTTTGGCGGCTTGGGGGGTGGCCAGGGCGCTGCGCTTCGACAGAACGATGGAGAGCGCGTTCTTGCTGGTCACGGTCTTCGTAAACTCCGGCAACTACGGTCTCTCGGTCAATCTCCTGGCCTTCGGCGAGACGGCCCTGGCGCGGGCCATCGTCTACTTCGTGGTGAGCAGCCTGCTCACGAACACCATCGGCGTCTATCTCGCCTCCCGAAGCAAGGCCACGGCTTCTGACGCCCTCCTAAACGTGTTCAAAGTGCCCATCGTCTACGCTGTGCTGTTGGCCGTTCTTGTCAACCTGATCAATCTGGACGTGACGGGGTCACCGGTTTTCAAGGCAGTGGAGATGGTGGGCCAGGGCGCTGTGCCCCTCATGCTCTTGCTTCTGGGCATGCAGTTGGCCAGCGCGCCTCTGGCCCAGGGGATGAGGACCGCGGGCCTGGCCGCCTTCATCAGGCTGGCCGTCACCCCTGTGCTCGCCCTTCCCCTGGCCCATTTGCTGAACCTGACGGGCTCGACACTGCAAGCCTGCGTGGTCGAGGCCAGCATGCCCACCGCCGTGACGACCGCGGTGTTGGCCATCGAATTCGACGCGCGGCCGGAGTTCGTGACCAGCGCGATTTTTCTTTCCACCCTGGCCAGCCCTCTCACGCTCACCCCCCTGATCGCTCTGCTTAGCTGACGTAGGGGGCATTGGTGTCATTGCGAGGAGCGTTTTTTGCGACGAACTTGGAAGTGAAAACGGCGCGATCCCCAATTTGCGGGGTGGGGATTGCTTCGGCAAAAAGACGCCTCGCAATGACACCTATGATTGTTTCTTACACAATGAATGACACGAAGCGCCACGCGCGGCTCGCAATGACACTCGCCCCCAAAGTGAAATGCGCCTGACTGAACACGCTCAATTGACAAAAACAGGGGCTTGTGCTATAATGGCGTAGTTATAAGACTAACGACTAGATCACGTCGAAGGAGCAAATACTGAAGTGAACGAAATGAGTGACACGAAATGGCACACCCAGTCCATTGAAGAGACGGCTCAGGCTCTGGGCAGCGACCTGAAACGAGGTCTAACGACGCAGGAGGCCCAGGCCCGCTTGGAGAAATACGGGCCCAACGAGCTTGAGGAACGGCCTCGGCCAGGCTTCTGGAAGATGCTGCTGGACCAGTTCAATCAGTTCCTGGTGCTGATCCTCATTTTTGCGGCAGTGGTCTCTCTCTTCCTGGGCGAGTACGTGGACTCGGGAGCCATCATGACCATCGTGATCCTCAACGCCATTCTGGGAGTTTTCCAGGAGTCCAAAGCCGAGGAAGCTCTGGCCGCTCTGCAGAAGATGGCCGCCCCCAATGCCCAGGTGCTCCGCGAAGGGCGCCTGCTCACTATCCCCGCCCGCGAGGTGGTGCCCGGCGACGTGGTCCTGCTGGAGACGGGCAACTACGTCCCGGCTGACGTGCGCCTCATCGAGAGCGTGAATCTACGCGTCGAAGAAGCATCGCTGACGGGCGAGTCGATGCCAGTGGAGAAAAAAGCCGACCTGGTGCTCGAGGGAGACATCCCTGTGGGCGACCGCCGCAACTCGGCCTACATGAGCACGCTGGTCAGCTACGGACGGGGAAAGGGCATCGTGGTCAACACGGGCATGCGCACTGAGATCGGCCTCATCGCCGAGATGATTCAGTCCTACGAGGAGGAGCCGACGCCGCTCCAGGTCAAGCTGGATCAACTGGGCAAGTGGCTGGGCATCGGCTCCCTGATCATCTGCGGGCTGGTGTTCGTCATCGGCCTGGCGCGGGATACGGAGATGGCGATGATCCTCCAGCCAGACAGCGGCTTGCTGGCCTACCTCAATACTTTCAAGAAGACCATCGTAGACCTATTCATGGTAGCGGTGAGCTTGGCCATCGCCGCCGTGCCCGAGGGCTTGCCGGCCGTGGTCACCATCGTCCTGGCCCTGGGGATGCAGGAGATGATCAAGCGCCACGCCCTGATCCGCAAGCTGCCTGCCGTAGAGACCCTGGGCAGCGCGACCACCATCTGCTCCGACAAGACGGGCACCCTCACCCAGGACAAGATGATGGCCGTGCAGATGTACGTTGACCGCACCCTTCTCAGCATCAGCGGCGAGGGCTATGATCCAGTGGGGGAGTTTACCGACGACGGGCGTCCCGTAGACCTGGGGGGCTATCCAGGCTCGAACTTGCTCCTGCGGGCCGGGCTGCTCTGCAACGACGCTCGGCTGGAAGAGGCTTCCAACGGCAATGGCGAGGGCGATGAGGACTGGCGCATGATGGGCGATCCTACCGAAGGAGCGCTGGTGGTAGCGGCGGCCAAGGCTGGCTTCTGGAGAAAAGAGCTGGAGCAGGATTACCCTCGCCTGGCCGAGATCCCCTTCGACTCCTCCCGCAAGCGGATGACCACCATCCATCCCGATCCCAAATGGGGCGGCTACGTGGCCTACGTCAAGGGAGCGCCCGACGTCATCATCGGGCTGTGCAATCAAGTCGTCGAGGACGGCCAAGAGCGGCGGTTGACGGAGGAGAGGCGCCGCCGCATCCTAGATGTCAACGAAGCGTTGGCCTCCAATGCCTTGCGCGTGCTGGGCGTAGCCTATCGGCCCCTCTCAGAAGTGCCCAAGAATCCGACCGTCGAGGAAGTTGAGAGAGACCTGACCTTCGTGGGCCTCATTGGCATGATTGATCCGTCCCGCCCCGAGGTAAAGGCCGCCATCGAAGTCGCCCGGCAGGCCGGCATCGGGACCATCATGATCACCGGCGATTACAAAAACACCGCCGTAGCCATCGCCGACGAGCTGGGCTTGATCTCGCCAGGCGGCCGCGTGCTGACCGGGGCGGAACTCGATCAACTGGACGACGAGGCCTTCACTGAGACTGTCCAAAACGTGGAGGTTTACGCCCGCGTCTCGCCTCAGCACAAGGTACGCATCGTGGAGGCCCTCAAGAGGCGCGGCCACGTGGTGGCCATGACGGGCGATGGCGTCAACGACGCGCCGGCTCTGAAGCGGGCCAACATCGGCGTGGCCATGGGCATCACCGGCACCGATGTTTCCAAAGAGACGGCGGACATGGTGCTCACCGATGACAACTACGCTTCCATCGTCTCGGCGATAGAGGAAGGACGCGCCATCTACTCCAACATCCGCAAGTTCGTCTATTTTCTCCTGTCCTGCAACGTGGGCGAGATCTTGATCATCTTCCTGGCCATGCTGGCCGGCTGGCCGGTGCCGCTGACCGCCGTCCAGTTGCTGGTGCTCAACCTGGTGACCGACGGCGCGCCGGCCCTGGCCCTGGGGATGGAGGAAGGCGACCCCGACATCATGGAACAGCCGCCCCGACCGCCGGATGAGCCGGTGATCAATCGGGAGATGATTTGGGGCATTATCATCCAGAGCATCGCCATCACCTCGGCCACGCTGCTGTCCTTCTGGATCGGCCTGCGTTGGTTCCCCGACAACCTGAAGGCGGCTCAGACCATGGCCTTCGCGACACTGTCCATCTCGGAACTTTTCCGAGCCTATACGTCGCGTTCTGAGCGGTACTCTCTCCTCTCCATCGGGGTGTTCTCCAACAAGTGGATGCAGTGGGCGGTGCTGGCCTCGCTGATCATCGTCCTGACCATCATCTACGTGCCCTTCCTGGATCCCATCTTCGACACCGCGTTCTTGGGATTAAGAGAATGGCTGGTCATAGCCCCGCTCGTCTTGGTGCCGTTTGTCACCGCAGAAGCGCACAAGTTTTTCCTGCGGCGGTAACTTGGAGGTTGGCGGGGACGCCACTTTGTAGCGAGAGAAGAGACCGTTGAGCAGGCTATATGGCGGCTAGAAGTTGGAGGTTGGAGCTTGGATCAGCAGCTTTCCCACGAGCAGATTGTGAACGCGGATGAGCCTGCACCGAGCCGCGCTGAAGCAGAGGCAGAAGCAAAGTCCTACAAAGTCAAGTTGCCCGTTTTCGAAGGGCCGCTCGATCTCCTGCTGCACCTCATCGAGCGCGAGGAGCTGGATATCACCAAGGTCTCTCTGGCTCAGGTGACGGATCAATATCTGGAGCACATCGGTCTGCTGGCGGAGCTAAACGCTGAGATCCTGGCCGACTTCCTGGTGATCGCGGCCAAGCTCCTGCTCATCAAATCCGAGTTCCTGCTGCCCCGGCCCCCAGGCGCTTCTGACGAGGAAGAGGAAGAGGACTTGGGCGACGAGCTGGCGCGCCAGTTGATCGAATACAAGAAGTTCAAAGAGGCGGCGCTGGGATTGAAGGAGCGGGAGGAAACGGGCCACAGAACCTACGTGCGGCTGGCCCCGCTGCCGAAGATGGAAAAGCCGCTGGCCCTGGAGGAGGTCTCGCTGGCCGACCTGGTGGAGGCCGTGCGGCTGGCCCTGGACGTTCGCCCCCCGGCGCCCTCGGTCTCCCACGTGGTCGCACCGCTCACCGTCACCGTGGCCGAGAAGATGGCCCTGATCAAAGAAAGGCTGGAGAAGCAGCGGTCAGTTGGGCGCGCTGGCATCAGCTTCAATCGCTTGCTAGATCAAGCGGTCTCACGTCTGGAGATCATCATCACCCTCCAGGCCGTCCTGGAGCTGATCAAGTTGAACGGCATCACCGTTCGACAGGAGCAGCTCTTTGGGGAGATCTTCATCTTCGCAAAACCACCGAACCAGGCCCAGCGCCAGGAGCGCCCCAAGGACATCGAAGCCGACGTCGGTTAGCCTGCCCGTGCGGCCGGGAACGAAGGTCTGATGAAACTCGTCCGAAATGGCGTAGAGCAGCGATACCGAGAAAGCACCGCTGAGGGATGGCCAGGCCGGCCATCCTCTCTCTTTGGAAATGGCCCGCCAGAGTAGGAAGGCCAGGACGCCATATTCCGTCACGTGCCCCGCTTTTTTGGTGATAAAATCAGCCGTTTTGTTTAGAACAAAGGGAAGCTTGGGCCGACTGGAGGCGACGAAGATCACCCCCATCCACAGCAGCGCTGGCAGCCAGTAGCGGAGCCAGCGTTTAATTGGAAGTCTAGATAGCACTTTGGTACGCTCCCTCCACGCTCTCCACCAGCTTATGCCAATTGAAGTTCTCGAAGATCCGTCTCCGCGCGCCCTTCCCCAGCCTGGCCCGCAGGCTCTCGTCCCGCAATAGCCCAACCACGCAGCGAGCGAAGGCGTCGGTATCCCCAGCGGAAACGAGGAGGCCTGAGACGCCATGCTCAATGTACTCTCCATTTTGCCCCACGTCGTCGGCCACCACGGGCGTCCCAGCAGCCAAAAGGTCTATCAGCTTGACAGCGCACTTGGTGCGGTTGATGAGGGTGTCGTCGTAGGGATAGATGGCCACGTCGGCGGCGGCGAAGTAAGCGGGCAGTTCCTCAGGCTCGACCCAGTCGGCGTAGACCAGGTGATCGTCTATCCCCGCCTCCCGCATCAGCTCCGCCAATTGCACTTCCTCCCCAAAGAAGCCGCGGCCCACCACCAGCAGTCTCGCCCGCGGAACCTCGGCCAGCACTCGCCGAAAAATCTCTACCACTCGCTCCACCTGGAACTCGAAGAAGCGGGTGTAGAGGAGAACGGTAGATTGGTGGAGTCGTAGATTCGTATCATCGTAAATTCGCGGACTAGTTCCCGAATTTACGAGTTTACGAGGTTCCGAATTTACGGATTCATTGATTTCTCGATTCACCAATCCATTGGGCACGTAGAACACTCGGCCCGGCGCAACCCCCAGGCTCCACACGATGGTCTCCAGGGCGCGGCTGGCGACGGTGACGGCGTCGCAGTGGGTCAGCCCCCACCGCTCCTGCCAGGCGAAGAACCGCCGTTGAAGCCAGGTGTAATTTTCGACCTCGTTCCAGCCCCCCTTTCCCTCCCAATCGTCGCTGTCAACCACGAGACGCGCTCTGGTCAATCGCAATCGCTGCAACAGCCAAAAGACCAGGGCCGCCAGGCCGGCGTAGCCTTTGGGTTTGAAGCAGTGGACGACGTCGGGCCTCAGGGCCAGGGCCTGCCGCACCAGCCGCCAGGCGACGATCAGGTGCGAGATGAAAGGGAGGCGGGGCGGCAGGGTTATGTTATGGATGCCGACCCGGCCCTCCTCCCACGCCTGTCCTGAGTCCTGAGGATAGCTCCAGGGCGGCAGGATTATGTTCGCCCAATGGCCCCTGGCCGCCAGGGCCTGAGCCAAAGGAAGCGCTCGCGCGCTCATGGTGCCTTTGGGTCTGAGGCCAAAGAGGCCGATCATCACAATCCGCATGGCTGTTCCATCATCCTCCATGTACTTCACAACAGAACGACTGATGCAGCAAGCAAGTTGAAGGCGGTTTTGACGTAAAGCGGCGCGCGCGTCTCTGGGGCGATGTGGCTTCCCTTCAGAACCCGCACTTGCAAGCCACGGGCCAGGGGGAAGTCGCGCTTTCTGTATTCCTCGACGAGCGGCCCTACATCGCCTGGATGCCGGCAGGCCGGGAACACGTCTCGCCAGCGAATCACGCCGTCCTTCTCCCCGAACAGAATCACCACCTGCCCATCGTATTCGTAGTCCGGGCCAGTGACTTTCTCACAGGCCCATCGGACGTCGTTGAGCACTCTGGGCAGCGACCTGCTTCTCAGAAGGTCGCAGAAGAGGCCGGCCATCACGTTGTATCCTATGGCCAGCGATTTGGCGATGTCCCGATCGAGCCGGGGCAAAGCGTCCCAGAAAATGCGCCAGCACTCCAGCGCGAAACTCCAGGCGAGCTCGGAGGGTGACCGCTCTACGAGTCCCGCTGGGCAGAGGCCAACGACTTGTGGAAAGAGGTCGGGCGCCTTCTCGGCCGCTCGCAGGGCCTCTGCGCCGCCGTGGGACCAGCCGAACAGGGTGGCTTGGACAGAAGCGCCTTCACCACCGAAGAGTTCCTGGCTGGCCCTCTTTCTGATTATCTCGCTCAGGGCCGCTGCCCTGGCCGGGTCTCCGCCTGTGGGAGGATCAACGTCTATGGCCCACAGGACCTTCGACGAACTGAGCGCTGCGATTTCGGCCATCAGGTTTTTGGCGGCGGCGGCCGTCTGGCCGTGTCCGGGGACGTAGACGTTCAAGTTTCCATCCAGCGACCGCTTTCTGTCGTTCGCCGTTCGCTGGCTTTCGGTTCTGGCGTCAACGGCGTGTAGGGTGTAGCCTATGGCCTCTTCACTGACCTTCACCGCGCTCCGTTGCTGTTTGCCATTGAGCCTCAGCCGATCGTTCTCTTCTCTCATCGTTCTCCTTCATCGAAACGCTAGTACGCCAAATGCGCGGGGGCGGCGCGCGACGCGCGAGAAGCCGGCTTCTCGCAGGCGGCGCATCACGCCTGCGGTGATGGTGCGACCGGACTTGCTCTGCGGGTTGCCGACGTAGTGAAACAGGCGGCCGCCGCGCCGAAGCACGCGGTGGAGTTCGGTGTAGAAATCGCCGGCGTAGAGGTGGCCGGCCAGACTCAACGTGGGCGGGTCGTGGATGATGCGCTCGAATGTCTCGTCGTCGAATTCCTCAATGACCTCGTAGCTGTCGCCGACGAGTTGGGTGATATTCGGGTTATCGAACAGGGCCTGCGACCAGGGGTTGAGCCGCGCGATGTCCAGCACGGCCGGGTCGAGCTCGATGGTGACCACGTGGTCGGCGGTCTTGGCCGCCTCGATGGCGGTGTAGCCCAGGCCGGTGGCCGTATCCAGGACGCGCCCCACAACCGGTTTGAGGGTCTTGATTTTCTCCTGCGTGTCGTGGTACGGGTCGGTCCCTTTGATGCGGTGCATGGGGATGCCGGACACGAGCATGGTGGGCGCTGTGGGTGTGGGCATCAGGCTGTAGAGCCGGTTCGTGAACTCGGAGAAAAGCTGGATGCTGCGCGGCTCCCCGCCCTCGATGACGAAGCAGTTGTTCTCGCAGTCGCTGATTTCCTCGATGGCCTCCCAGGGCAGCCGCTCGCCGTTGGGGAAACGCGCCCCTTCCGCTTCGATGACCACCTCGGCCTCTGTGAGCCCCAGGTCTGGCGAGACCTCAAGGTGATGCAGGCCGGCTTCTCGAGCTCGCAACAGGCGTTGTGTTTGGATGTGCGAGAGGACGATGGGATGTGTCATCTGATTACCTCCTTGAGTTTAGATAAATAATCAGGGCGGTTTGCGACTTGCGCAAAACCGCCCGAT
>CAZEBW010000068.1:0-19340 GCA_964510205.1 uncultured Anaerolineae bacterium | reverse complement strand
TCGCCATCATCATCGCGTGCCCATTCCTTCTGGCCGTGACAGACCGTCGCGTGGACACGGACGATGTGATTGTAGCTCTGCCATTCATCGGTGAATACCACCGCATCAGCTAAGGTTAGGGTATGAACATGTTTGACCAGGGTCTCTTTGTCCGTGTGGTGAACCACTCGCAAACGCACCTGCCCACTCTCACGCCCAACGGTGCCCACAACAGGGGGACGATCGTTGTCATATGTGCCGTGCCCTCGACGTTTGTTGGCCCGTCGACGAGGCGGGTCATCAGGGTCATCGTGCCGCTCACCTTTTTTCCCCCGCGTTCTGAAACATCTCGTCTGTTTCAGTCCGTTGGTCTGGCAAAGGGTCCTCAGGTTGAAGCCTCTCTGCGTTGGCCTGGATTATCTTTCGCATGTGGTGCACCGTCTGGCGCGTTACTCCGATCTCGCGAGCTATCGTCGCTGTCGGCTCACCTTTACATACGCCACGCAGCAGCAGAATGGCCTGCGCTGGCCGGAAGTGCTTTCCCTCAAATACCGTCCCACTGTAAAGATTGTAGATCCCTTAACAGCCCTTGCACCGCACCGATACACGGTCAGTCGGCTTCTCTGGGTCTGGCGGAACTCCCGTGCCTCCTCCACGTTCCTTCCGTAGTGTGGGCACTTCAGCTTGTTCTCGTGGAAGTACTTCAACAGCCAAACGGCACTCAGATCATCATCGAACAGGTCTACGATTGGAAAGTCCATACCGAGTATTATACCACATCTCTTGCACTTGTTCTAGATATGAGCCAGCCGATTATAGATAGCCCAATTCCCTTAGACGGTGTTCTACTTCTTGCTCTTCCTCGGGCGACATTACTTCCTCGGAATAACGCTCCACACTCCAATCATTCCATAGTTCGTATATCACATTTCTTAGCCGCGCTGCGACGTCTACGTGGGTCTCGATCAGGTTCAATGATTCTCGAGAGTCAGCTAATAGATTATACAACTCCGGTCTAGTCCCAGGGTTGTTTGGGGCAAAGATGAACTTCCACTCCGGGGTCCGTAGCCCTGCAAGCCAATTGTCGGGATCTAGTATGACGGCCCCACAGGCTTCGATGTAAGCTGGTGCCTCGTCAAAGTTTTCCCCATGGATTAAAGGCATTAGACTCGTCCCATGCACAGAATCCTGACGACTAAGTGATATCCCCAGTATGTCTAAAAATGTCGGAAATACATCCACCTGCCGAACTTGCTTAGGAATTACCTTTCCTTCAGGGAATGTCCCTTTCCCTGCCAAGATCAGAGGTACCCGAATTAGATATTCGTAAACATGGTGGCCATGGCCCAGTTGGATAGAACGGTTGGAGCTTCCAATGCCTACAAGCTGCATGATTCTCCGTAACGCTCTGTGCCACAGCGAGGTCGAGATGCCTTCCCCGTGATCACCGTGCAGGATCACAATAGTACTATCTAAATCTATGATCTCTAGAATCTGGCCAAGCCGTGTATCCAGGCACGAGAGCGATCTTTCGTATTTTGTGTGTCCGTATTCCGGAGCATTAAATGCCGGCAGCAATTGACGAGGGAGATGAAGCTCCCACAGATGGAGAAACAAGAACCATGGTTCTCGTGTCTTTAGCCCCTGTATATGATCAATCAACTCTGCCCACCACTCAGAGTACAGCGTACACAGGCTGTCACGCCACAGATACTCGTCGAAACCTCGATCCAGGCCTAAACTCCTTAATAGAGGACCCGTGACCATTGCATAGGTCCGATAGCCCTTACTCCGAAATGCCTCAGCAAGAGTTGAGAGCCCTGGATTAAGCTTATATCCTTTTAGCGACCGTAGGCCATGTGCAAAGGGATAGCACCCAGTCATAATGCTAGCTACGCTAGGGCTGGTTGTACTAGTTGTGGCGATAGCCTGCGTGAAGATCGTTCCCCGCTTGCACAGATGGTTGATAGTAGGAGTCTGGACTGTTCTGTCATCTCCCCAACACATATCGGCACGCAGACAATCTACAAGAAGAAATAATACATTTCTGTTCATTACTCATAGCCTCCAGCAAACAGCTTCAAGAACCGGTGAATTGTATTATTCCACCTTTGTTTTTGTGGGTCTTCGTCCTTTAGTGGGCTGAGTGGATAGAAGAGGCAATGTTGGGTATAATTGGGTGCCCCACCATAACCCAAATATCCAAGGAGGCCTCTTGATGAAACGGAAAGCACGAGTCATTGATGAGGTGGGCCAGGAGGTTCACCTGGCTCTCACCGAATTGCTTGGTCTATCCGACTTTGATGTGGTAGGCTATGAGCTACATGAGCCCGAAGATTTGCTCATCTTGTTCTGCGTAGTGAAACAAGACGCAGCCATTTGCCCAAACTGTCATCATGTCTCGCACCGGGTCCACGAGTACGAGCGAGTTGCTAAACGAGATTTATCAGTGTGGGGACTACAATGTTATCTAGAGTATGATCACCGCCGCTTCAAGTGCCACTACTGCGGCAAGCCCTTCACCGAACAATTGGCCACGGTGGGTTTCAACAGCCTCTATACCCATCGCTACGAGCATTACGTGTTCAGTCAATATCGGCACACAGCCATCCAGGAGATAGTTAATCGGGAAGGGTTAGGCTACAAAGCAGCGCAAGGCCTGTTTTATCGCCAAGTGGAAGAGCGTCTGACCCAGACCGGCCGTCCACCGGTACGCAGATTGGGTATTGATGAAATATCTCTCAAAAAGCGACATAAGCAGTTCATCTTGGTTCTCTCTGACCTGGATCGAGGTTGTGTCATCGCTGTGTTGGAAGATCGGCTCATGGGACGTCTGGAAGGTTGGTTCGACAGTCTTTCAGAAGAAGAACTGCAAGCAATTGAAGAAGTCTCTATGGACATGTGGTCACCTTACCGCCAGGCCGTGAAGAACAAAGTGCCCTGCGCTGAGATCGTGGCCGACCGCTTCCATGTGGTCAAGAACCTCAACGACGCAGTGACCAAAGCGCGACGGGATATTCAGCGCACAGCGGATAAGGAAACCAAAGAATGCCTCAAAGGTTCTCGCTGGGTACTGGTCACCAACGAAGAGAACCTGTCCGACAAAGGCTGTCAGAAACTGGCTGAAGTCTATGAAGCCTCGCCTGACTTGAAGCAACTTCACCAACTCAAGGAGTCCTTCCGCGACATCTTCGAGACAGACCAGAGGCGCGAGCAGGCAGCAAAGGCGTTGGCTGAGTGGACGGAAGATGTAAAAGCGACGGGCCTCAAGAAACTGGAAGCCTTTCTGACCACCTTGGAAAACTGGGGCGAGGAGATCCTCAACTATTTCAACCATCGTGTGACTCAAGGTTTTGTCGAAGGGATGAACAATAAGATCAAGCTCATCATGCGCCGCGGCTTTGGCTATCGTAACTTCGACCATTTCAGCCAGCGCATCCTCATTGAATGTGGCTTGGTCATCTAGCCCACCAAAGGACGAAGAGCCGTTTTTGTCAAGCGAAAAAGTACCCATTTGACAATCGAAAAATGACCCACTTGAGCTGTTTAGCCTGAACCTTGACAATTGAAAAAGTACCCACTTGACAATCGAAAAGTGACCCACCCTGTCGTCGCCCATCAGTCGTGACTTCCCCCCTGGGCCTCCCGCTGTATACGCTGGCGGAAGCGGTACGACTCGCCGGTGAACTCCAAGATGTGCGCCCGATGCGTGAGCCGGTCGAGCAAGGCAGCAGTGAGACGCTCGTCGCCGAAGACCTGTGTCCAGTCAGCGAAGCGCAAGTTGGAGGTGACAATCATGGACACGCGCTCGTAAAGGGTCGAGCAGAACTGGAAGATCAACTGCGCGCCAGTGGGCGAGAACGGAATGAAGCCCAACTCGTCCAAGACAATCAGGCGATGCCTGAGAGCAGCGGCCAGGAACTTGGGCAGGTGATGCTCGTCCTGGGCCTGGATCAGTTCGTTGACCAAGCCCGCCGCGTTATAGAAGCGCACACGATGTCCTTGCCGGCAGGCAGCCAAGGCAAGGCTGGTCGCAATGTGCGTCTTCCCCAGACCGGGATTCCCGACCAGGAGGATCGACTCGGCTTTGTCCAGGTAGCTGCCCCGCGCCAGTTCCAGCACCCGCTGCTTGTTCAAGCTGGGCACGCAGGAGAAGTCAAAGTCGGCCAGTTCCTTCGGCACCGGGAAACGAGCGGCGTTGATGCGGCGCACCTTGCGGTTCTCCTCTCGCCGGGCAACCTCTTGCTCGGCCAAGGCCAGCAGGTAGCGGTCTTAGCTGAGATTGGCCTGAGCTGCGTCCTCGGCAAACTTGCGGTAGTTGTGCAGGAAGGTCGGCAGCCGCAACTGCTTGAGGTGCGTTTCCAGGAGCATCGTCGTTTCCATCATCCTATCCTTTCCAGTAATCGGTCATAGCAGCTCAGGTCTGGCGGCTGCTCCCCTACGGTGACCCACGAAGGTTGATCGGCCAGGGTGAGGGATGGCACTGGTGCTTCTGGGTTCGACAACTGATGCAGACAAAGCTCCACGCCATCCGCGTGGACGCAACCGTATGCCAGGGCCCGCTCAATGGCCTGTGCCACCAGCTTGGCCGGGTGGTCGTAGTGTAGCTTCAGGACGCGCACGAACTCCCGAACACTTTGACCGTTCAGGCCCTGCTCCTGCAGCCGTTGCAGAAAGCGTTCGTAGGCCGGAGGCCACTCCTCCCGCCAGCGTCGGATCGGTTTGGCATGCTCGAAGGCGCCGGGACGCTGTTCCAGCAAGGGCAGATAGTGCAACGGGTCAAAGATGTCCTCTTCCCGACCGTAGCAGCGGCGATGGCTGGCGATCACTTTGTCCAGGTGCAGGATGTCCACCCGAAACGGATAGGCCTTGATGACCAGGTTGCGGTAGGCTTTATCCACTGGCACTGAGTAGCGGTTGGTATCCAGCACCACCTGGCTGTATGGGTTCAGCGTTGCAGGACGGGTGACGCAGCAATCGTAGTCCCACGCTGGGAGTGGCAGCAGATACGGCTTCTCCATCTCCCACGCCTCACCGATGGTCACCTTCTGACGATCCACTCGCCGCCGGTCGTCGGCCAGGCACTGGGCCAGCAGGTGCTCGTTCAACTCCTCGAAGGAGGCTACGTTCGGGAACGGCACCATGAAGTTGCGACGGCCAAAGCCCACTCCGTGCTCCACACCGCCTTTCTCGTTGCCCTGGCCCGGCGTGCAGAAGTGGCTCTCGAACAGCTGGTGGCTGCGAAAGACGACGCCAGTGCACTTCACTGGCAGCCTCCTGCTCCTGGCGATTGCGACCTTCCAGGATTCGTTTCACCGCCGTTTTCAGATTATCGTAGCTGATACGGCGAGGGATGCCCTGAAAGTGATGAAAGGCCCGCACATGTCCTTCGAAGAAAGCTTCTTGTCTCTGGCTCGGAAAGGCCATCATGAACAGCTTGCGGGAGTAGCACAAGCGCATGTAGAACAACTGCACCGTGACCCGCTGGCCCGCGATGATGGCTATGCCTTCTCCCCAGTCCACTTGTGCATCGGTGCCGGGATCGAACTCCAGTGGGATGTACACCTTGGGCCGTTTCTTCTCCCGTCGCTGCTGGGCGATGTAGCCCCGAACGGTGGATTCGCTACCAGTGTAGCCCTCCTTCTGGATGATCTGGTAGATCTTGTGTCCGGTGTACCGTTGCTTGCGCGGCAGCCGCTCATTCTCCGCCAGCAATTCCCTGATCCGCTCCTTGTACGATCCCAACACCGGTGCCGGACGCGACACTGTGAGGGTGTACGACGCCGGTGTTGCCGAGGCGATAGCTTTCCGCACAGTGGGACGGGAACACTTCAACTCCCGAGCAATCTGCCGGATACTCTTCTCCTCGACGAAGTAAGCCCGTCGGATCTTCTCTCGCTGCTCCACGTTGATCATCTCCTCCTCCGCTATCATTCAAGATTTTGTCCTTAATGATAGCAGATTTGGGCTCAGATGGGTACTTTTTCGATTGTCAAAGTTCAGCTAGGTGGGTACTTTTTAGTATATCAAAAACACACCTTCGCGTTCCTCTCTTGATCACAAGCCGCTCTTCATTCTCTATGCCTAGAACCAGTAACATGGATATATACATTACAACAAATACCACTGGTCCCAGGATAATGGTCCAAGCGTGCGGATTAGAGAAGAGAACGGGTCTGAGGACCCTTGTAACAATTGCCGAGGCCAGGCCAGCTACCAGTGGCTTCGCTGACCTCTGGTCGTAAGGGTTTAACCCTAAAATGAAACGCACCTGGAGAAGCTTCAGTAGGTTGAAAAGCACCAGGGATAACGTGCTTCCCATAGCAGCACCAATGAGCCCAGACTTTGGAATTAGCCACAAGTCCAATAATAAGTTGCAGGCTAACATAGCTATTGAATTTACGAAATTCAAACCTGGATATCCTGACATATTCAATGTAATGCCCACAGGACCTGTAGCACCATTCACGAACTGGCCAAGCGATAAGATGATTAGGGCAACTGCGCCAACTGTGAAATCACAGCCCAGAAGTGTCAGGATGGATTCGGCAAACAGCCATGTGATTATGAGCGAAGGTGTGCTAAACAGTATAGACCATCGGGTCACGACCTTCAACAATCCATCCAGTTCGGCTTTCTGGCCTCGGTTGTACAAATCAGAAATCATAGGTGCAGATATGGCATTCAAAGAATTCAAAGCCACCGTGCTTAAGGCAGCTGTGCGGGCAGCTACGTCAAAGATACCCACAGCTTCAGCAACTTGCAGGAGACCCAATACATAGATCTCCAGTCGATTGGTAGTCTGTCGAAGAATGTTCAATAGAAAGAGAGGTAGTGAAAAGAGAGTAAGAGACTGCAATTCATATCGTGGAGCAATTTGGGCCAGAGAGCCTCCAACAAAGTAAGCGCGCACAAAGTAAGATGCTATTCCAGCCGCTATAAGTGCAGATAGCAAGTAGGCAACCACTGCCCCATACAATCGCCATCCTAGAAATAGCAACGAAGCGAACATAACGAGAGCGAATAAAGGTTGACAGATGTGAGTCGCAATTGCACGATACTGCATTTTCTTCTGGGCGTTGGTGACGGCCCCAAACAATGTTAGGGCAGCAAAGAGGGGAATGGACAAAGCCAGAGTACGTAGCAGCCCGGCTAGTTCGCCATCGCTGCCGGCGAAGGATGAAGCTATGGGATCAGCCAAAAAGAACACCAGGACAGCCAGGCTTACACTGCTACACCCTACTATGACCGTCGTAAGAATTACCGTTCCCCGCTCGCCAGATTCGTCTGAGATCCCCCGATACATAGCAATATAGCGCAAGGCGCCTTGATCAAGGCCAAGCAGAGCTATCAGACCTAGCAAATTGACAATAGTCAGTGCAAGGGTGAGCAAACCGTAAGCATGCGCACCTAGCCCGCGTGCAGCAATGGCTGTAAAGGCATACTTCAACCCTATGCCAATAGTGCTACCAAAGAGCGAAATCCCAGCCCCCTTAGCAATAGTCGAAACACTACTAGGGTTCAAGCCCAGTGGGGGCATTGCGTCCAAGTCGGCAGGGTTGTCGAAAGAAGTCATGTACCTATCCAGAGCCGAGTTTTCCGCTGATCGGGCCGAATTCCTAGGAAGGGCTCAGCCTGGGCGCAGTACCTGGGGAAGCGCCAGCGCTTATGCAGCGGAGGATTATGAACGACAGTCTACGACTCTATTTTGCCATGAAAGCCAAAGACTGTCAAGTCTCTACCTTCTGAGGAGCCGGCATGACAAGGCAACCTGCCGTGCCGGCAATGAGCAGGACGGTCTCGCCCCTCAGCTGGAACGTTGGATGCGCTGCATGGGGGTACTAGGCTCCTGCCTGCTGAGGCTCCGGTGGTGTTGGGAGGAAATGGGGACTTCAGCCATCTCGCTTTGGCAGCGGATGCAAGGCGCTGGACAAAGGGCTTCGTCCTTTGTCCGTCGAGGGATGATGTTCTCTGAGAGGAATGATTCAGCCCGATGGTCAATTCCATCGGGCTATGGGGAGTCTTTGGCTACAAGGGGGCCTCCGAGTCCATCAGCGCAGGGGGAACGCCTCTCTCCCATCATGAGATGATTTGTTTAGTGCTGGACGCCTGCTGCTTTGTCTTTGGGAAGCATATCTGGAAAGCGCTTGTGGTCAGATCCCCAAGGTCTGGGAGAGCAGAGAACGGCCTTTTGTAGTAGAACCCCTCTTTTGAGGGGGATTTGGCGCATGGTCCTACTTCGTGAGACCTAGGAGGTCTAGACATCCGCTGAGTTTTTGCCTTTTCAGACAGACACCTTCCAACGGCTTAAGGCAATTGTCTTGTCAACTGGATATCATCGAACCAGGCAGTAGCAGTCTCTGGCTTCTCGAAGAATTTCGCATATACCTGAAGCTTCCAATACGGCTGGGCCATGCTGAATTCCACCTCTCGATATTGCCAGGTGTCCCAAACTCCTGGGTCGAAATCGACCGCGAAGCCCTTCTTAGAGCCACCTCTGTAAGTGACCACAGCCGATAGCTTGTACGGCTCAGTCCCCAGGGCGGTGTCCGAAGTGACATAGCTCCAACCAGAGAGTTTGAAAGTGTCGCCAGCCTCACCACTTATCTTTCTAGTCTGTAGCAGCATCTTCTTTTCAGTGGGCGAACCAGTGATTTTGAAAGCATAGTGGCCTGTCTGGGCTTGGTCAGTGTCTCGACAGTCATTGGTTCCAGGGCCAGGGGGGTCCTTTCTTTCGTCTGGATCCATATTCTGCCGCCGCCACTCCCGAGGTGTGCACCATTCCTCGAAGGAGCTGTTAACGGTTACCTCAGTGTTGTCACCTTGTCTTATCAACTGGATATCATCGAACCAGGCAGTAGCAGTCTCTGGCTTCTCGAAGAATTTCGCATATACCTGAAGCTTCCAATACGGCTGGGCCATGCTGAATTCCACCTCTCGATATTGCCAGGTGTCCCAAACTCCTGGGTCGAAATCGACCGCGAAGCCCTTCTTAGAGCCACCTCTGTAAGTGACCACAGCCGATAGCTTGTACGGCTCAGTCCCCAGGGCGGTGTCCGAAGTGACATAGCTCCAACCAGAGAGTTTGAAAGTGTCGCCAGCCTCACCACTTATCTTTCTAGTCTGTAGCAGCATCTTCTTTTCAGTGGGCGAACCAGTGATTTTGAAAGCATAGTGGCCTGTCTGGGCTTGGTCAGTGTCTCGACAGTCATTGGTTCCAGGGCCAGGGGGGTCCTTTCTTTCGTCTGGATCCATATTCTGCCGCCGCCACTCCCGAGGTGTGCACAGCTCTCTGACTTTGCCATTGACCACGGTGTTCACTTGGACAGTTCCCCCCACAGGGGGCAACAAGGCCTGTGCGGTTCCTTGCGTATCTACGATTTGTATGCTGTCCAGCTCCAGCGTTGAGCTGTGAAGATCAGTGGCCTTCAACTGTACAGTCGCCAGTTTCCCATTCGTCCCGGTGGGCCCTGGATTGTCGCCATGGCTAAGCTCGGCGTAGGATAACGTGCCTGGCTCACTACCGTTGTCTATGGAAAGCAGAGGAGGCTCAATTTCTAGCAGTGTACGACCTGAGCTCTCAAGCAGCCCACCATCTTCTGCCTTCTCCCCTTGAACGACCGAGCTATCAAACTGTAGATCGAACTCATAGCCCCCTAGGTCGGCATATTCGTCAATCATCACATCCACCGTGAAGTGTTCCCCCAAGTCCACAACTTGGGTGCTGGGTGACAGACTCACCGTAGCGTCGGGGGCCAACAATGGTGCAGCGTTCGTTAACGCAACGTGCGCCAACAACCATAAGCCCGCAACCAGCAAGCAAACCCACACGACTAGAAGCCTTCTCTTCAGGAAGTGTCTTGTCCCACCAATGATCGGGTTTGGTGTTTGCCTTTCCATTCGAATCTCCTCAGTCAGCTTGAGAAACGGTTTTTGCAACATGGCTCCCTCCTTGCTTTGCAATTGCATTATACTACGCTTATCTCTTCTTGTCAAAGGCCGTACTTTTGCCACGAATTGCACGAATTTTCACTAAGTTTTCTTTGCCACGAATTGCACGAATTCTCACTAATTTTTTCTCTGCCACGAATTGCACGAATTTTCACTAATTTTTTGCTTTTTTGTTTTATTCGTGGTAATTCGTGAAATTCGTGGCCAGAGTTACTTCACCAACCGCTGGTGTTCGAGGGAGTCGGGACCGAAGCGGTAGCGTGAATTGGTCGAAGTGAAGGGCCATCTCTGGCCATGGCGACCTATGTCGATTCATTCACCGCCCACCTTGGCCATCAGACATCAGATATTCTTGCGGCGTCAACGTCTTTATCGTCGTCCGGCCCTTAAAGTGCTTCTTGTTCCAGGTGATGATGGCTTCTGCCGAGTAATCCTCTGCCGCCTTGAGGAGCACTGCATCTCCCCACGTCAACTTGCGTGCGAGCAATTCGAGCATCCGGTGGCTGAAACGCGCGAACCAATCAGTTGCCAACGTTGTATAAAGCCCCTGCGGCTCCAGTATCGCTACGCTGTATACTTCGTCAAAGTGATAGCTCCAGCGCTTGAGTTCCTGCGGCGACAAATTGAAAGAAGAGATGCCACACAGTTCAAACAGAGAGAAGATGCAGAATCCAGCCTCCATCTTGGGCAACTCGGCGATGAACTGCTTGTTCACTTCATATCGCTCATCTCGCGGGAAAAATCGGTCTATCACGAAGATGTTAGTATCCAACAAGACCATACTCGTCCCCTCGCATCGCTCGCTCAAACTCCTCCAGCGAGCGATAAGGCGTGCGCTCAGCAATCACATTGGAAAGCCGATCGAATTCCTCCTGCTTTTCATCTTCTGTCATGCTCAGGAGGTCGGGCATCTCTCTGGCAATCTCTTTCTTTATCTGTTGCCAGATTCCTCCTGTTTCTGTCGGCCTGATCCGTTCTGGGAACAGGACCAACACTTCTATCCCTTCGCGATATGGGACACCCTCCAAGGGTTTAACGATGCCTTGTTCATACATACCTCTCACTACTGCCCACGGCATCTTATCACCTCCTCTGGAAATCTCAAATCGAAACCCGTAATCCGCAACTCCTCCACCAGCCGTTCGATCCAAGCGCTTTCATGCTCTCGCCTTGCCACGAAGCGAAGCCTTCGCCCCCTCGACAGGCCGTGTCGTGAGCCCTTCGGCGTCGCTCAGGATGCACCTGTCGAACGACTCGTTCGATCGCTTCTACCGCCGCCAGAGCCCGGAGCAACTCCGAGGCAAAGCTCTTCACATCCATTGCAGCCTCAGGGATTCATAGTGACGCTGCAACGTTACGGCTTGCTCCCATTCCCAGAAATCCTTCTCCACCTCGTAGGAATATGCGTCCTCTGCCAGGGCTCCCTCAGCGCATTTTTGGGAGAATTCCTCAAAGGACATGCCCCACTTCGCCTCGAAAGCCGCGATGCGTTCCTCCAGAGCCTTGCCTTTGAGCTCCAGATACTCAGAAAGCACTTTGCGCAGCGCCATCCCGATATCTGGAATCTCCACAATTTCTGTCAGCAAAGCGCCCAACCGAGGAGGCATTGAGACGTCAGAAGCAGTCTGCACGTTACTTTTTACTTTGGTTGCTATTCCCATTCGACAACTTCCTTTGCCATGAATGACACCAATTTTCACTAATATTCCCTTTTTCGTGGAATTCGTGGCGAGAGTATCATCCCCGTCCTTCAATTCGACAAGGTCTGCGTGGAGGATCTTCAGCCGATGGGTTGAGGCGCCAGGGTGCTGGGGGCACGAGTGCTAGGGAACTTCGAAGACTCGTTCAGTGAGTTCGATGATGATGTCAGGCATCTAGCCAGGCCAGCCCTTCTTCGATGTTCTCAGCCGTCACTCGCATGGTGCGACCGGCTGCAATGTCTGCTTCCCCCTCGCGGATACGAGCCTGCCACGCCTCGCTCCAAAACCAAGACTGGTCCTCCAGCAACCCCTCCCGCCACTGCAGATAGCTAATGAAGCTCAATACCTCTTCTACCCGCTCCTCCGGCAGGCTGTTCACCGCTTCTAATACCACCTCACGCATCACCATCAGGCGCCTCCTCTCCACGTGTTCTGGTTCTATCACTCAACTGCCTTTGCCTCAAGTACAATTTCAATATCCTGAACTGGCTTCCCCGCCAGAGGCGAAGGATGTACATGTCCCTCAACATCGTGGTGGTGGTGAGGGTAGGTCCCTAGATGACGGAATTCCTCTTTGTTGTCCCAACGCAGAAGTGGCACATCGGTGAAGAGCTGGTAGGCATAGTCTATATGTCCTCGGTTGTAGTATACTCGCACCTGTAATCCATACTCTCCTTCAAGTAAGGCCCTGATTTTGAAGAAGAACTGGTCAGGAGAGAACGCTTTGGTCTCTACCACGTTCACTTCCCGGCATATCGCTTGTGTCTCAAGAATAGCCACCAGTCTAGCGAGAAGACCAGGTAGTGACGTCAAGCCACAACCTCCTGATGGAGCCCCAACCAGCTCTCCAACATCTCCCGGGTGACTTTCCAGTCCAGCCAGTCGTCTTCTTCTCGCATAACAGCCTGACCCAGGGTCTGTCCCTGCTCGGGCGACAGGACGTCCTCTTCCAGCAAGAGGGATCGCTCGTGCAAATAGTCTGCAAATTGCTCGAAGCGCATCCCGTACTTGCGCTCAAAACCAGCCAGCTCTTGCCGCAGGGTGCCTATTTGCTGCAGAATGTACTCTCGTAATAGGGATCGAATAGCCTCTTCCTCTGTGAGAAAGACTTCTCTCCTGATCAGTGGCTCCATCACCGCGCTCACTGTGGTATTCATTGTTTCCTCCTCTCTGCCGAGCCTTTCGCTACCCCACGCCTCAATGATCACTGATCAGAAACCCAGCGACTAGGGAATCAACAACTTCCTCTGCCACGAACCCTTCCTGTAAGCAAAGCGGCGTAAGCGAAGCGGCGTAAGCGAAGGATTCGTGGCGAGAATTATTTCACGATCCGCTGGTGGTCGTTCAACTTGCTGACAAAAGCTGCCCCACCGCAGATTCTATTCACGCCGGCTGGAATTCGAGCTCCTCACTCGAACGAACGGTATCGGCCTCCACGACGCGGATGGCAACCCGCAGGCCCTGTCGCCGTAACGCCTCACTCAACTCCAAAGCCGTGTCACCCATTTCCGGCTGTCGGATCTGCACTACCACGGTCACGTCAATGATATCTGGATTGTAGTGAGCCACACGCACGTGATGCACCGTTTCAGATCCATATTCGTCTGCAAAGGCCTGTTCGATAGCCCGGCGCAGTGCAACGTAGTCCACTTCCTGAACCACGTAGGGGATAGCTGTCTCACGCAGTTTCATAAATTTTCACTTTTGATTCAGAGCGTAATTCTTACCCCGCTGTCTCTTCTGCTTCCAGGACCTCCAAAAACTCGTGTTTGCCCAGCACTGTAATGGAGTCGTACCTTCGCAAACGCTGCAAGTCCTTGTCCTCCGATACGATGTAGTCCACTCCGCCTTCAATGGCGCAGGCTACGAACTTGTTATCATCCGGATCTTCCTCAATGACGTTGATCATTACACGGGGGACTACGAATATTGAACCGACCAGCAACAACCAGTACCAGTCATAGAGCTTCTCGTCGGGGTACTCGAATACCTCTCTTAACACACGGATAATCTCGTGCAGGATCTCAGCCGAGATGAAATGCCGAAACCGCCTTGCCTCCCAGTGCAACCGAATCTGGTACCCAGTTCCTCTGTCCCAATTGATACCCGCGATCCAGACGTTGGTGTCGTTGACCGACTTGATCATGGGGTACCTCGTACCTCTGCAAGCCGGGCTGCCAACCACTCGTCTATTTCCTCCTCACTCATCGCCTCGTAGTCCAGCCCGTGGCGGGAACACCAATCTCGGAAATGCGCCACGGACTCTGCCGCTACTTGTTTCACGGCGGCCCGAAACCCCAGCCGCGACAGCGCTTCTTCCCGCGCCTCAACCATCTGCCCTGCCTCTTCCAGTTCCTGATCGGAAGCTCCCATCCGATCCAGCATACTCAGAAAGACTTCTTTATCAATCGCCCCCTGAAAAAAGCGGCCTGGAGACCCTAAAGGTTTTGAAAACCTTTAGGGTCTTGCCAGCAGATCACCTTCTTTCAGTAGAGTCTTCGCTTAATTTTCCTCTTTTTCGTGGCCATTCGTGAAACCTGTCCTGAGGCCGCTTTCGCTTACAGCCGAAGGACTCGTGGCGAGGTAATGATGCTACCAAAAAGCGTGCCGCCGGCCGACCTGCTTCCAACAGCACGCTGAAGTGTCTTCGGCAGCCCGGCTATCATATCAGGGAATCAGGAATCAGGGATCAGGCAATCAGGTTCCCTGATTCCCTAGTCACTGATTCCCTGATCACTTCTCACTGGGACAGACCCGTGGCTTTGCGTCCCCACCTTTCGATGGGTTTGCCTTTGGCGGATGTAATTGGGAAAGTACCTTCGCTTCGCACACTTACATTATAACAAACAGTTCCGCCTTTGTCAAGGACAAAGCGGGAAGACGGGGTTAAGATCGGGTTAAGGTTCGTTGTCGTTTGGGCGGGTCTAAAATAGGTTGGCAGGGGCAGATTTTGCACCGATCCAGAGCGACAGCGAGAAATCGCCCCCGCAGCCGAAAACGCAACTCTCCATTTTGTGGTATAGGGATTCACGGATAGTCCAGATTTTGGCAGGTAGTGTGGTCATCTAAATCTGACACAAACGCAGGACTGAGGGCAAGGGCACTAGAGGTCTCATAAGTTTTTAGGGTAAAGGCCAGCTGAATGGTTTGTGCGGAAGCGCCGGTTGAGTAGGGCCTGAAACGCCAGTGAAAGGGCCGTATCGAAACCAAGCGGCCTTGTGAGTGACCCGCTCCCTTGGTTTCGATACGCTCTTCGCTACGCTACAAGCTACTCAACCAGCGGTCGCTAGTCAAGGATTACCCCAAAAACTTTCGGGAGGCGCCTCTAGCTGTTCAGGCTGCATAGGGATGATGAATTCTGAGAACTCACTCGGGTAACCGCAAGGTGGTTTTATTTGCTGCACTACAACTTGAAAGTTGTAGTTTGTGCCAGTCCGTATTGCCAAACAAGCTATCTACTGCCCAAACTACATCATTCATGATGTAGTACAGCTTTACCAGACTACCGTCCCATTACTCGGTCATTCTCTCAAAGCGATGCGGCGTAAGAATGTTGGTGCTACTGGGCATGGGAGCCAGTCTACTTCCAAGATGTCAGTTTCTGCTGCCAATACAGTTGGTCAGAAATGACCCCACCCGTGAATCCCTATGGTATCCAAAGTATACCATCAATTGATCCGTTTGGGCATGAATTTGGCGTAAAGCTGGCGTGAATTTGGCGTGAAGTGGAGGGCGAGCGATGGGTTTCCCGCCTAGAAACGGCTAGTTTCTTCCCTAGAAAATTTTTTTTCTTCCCTAGAAAAATCTTTTTCTTCCCTAGAAATCGTCGTTTCTGCCCTGGACTGCCTGAAAGAAGGGCGGTTGAGAGTTCGCCTGGACATAAAGTGTCTACAACGGATTGGGAATAAAACGGATGGCTCAAGCGGAGCAAGAAATCCGTTGGCTTCTCAATCCGCTGTAGTGGCGTGGAGGGAACGCCACTGGCTTGGGCAGCCCGTCACCGGGATACTCGCCTGTGGTGACGACCTCGATGCGCACTCCCGTCTCACTGTCTCGAAACGTCTTCTGTGCCCCTTCGAATGGCTTGCCCTGAGCCCTGTCCTGAGCCCAGTCGAAGGGCTGTCGAAGGGCGGGGCGATAGCCGCGGTCCACCAACCGCCCCCGAAAGTGCGCCAGGCCGGCTGGTGATAGAAGCACGTCAATATCCTGAGTCAGCCGCGGATATCCGTGCTCGCCCAATGCCAGCCCACCCAGCAGGGCGTAGGGGATGCCCTCAGCCATCAGTTGCTTCACCAGCCGGTGCAAAGTCTGGCGCAGCGCGCCGCCGCCGGCGAAGAACGCACTGGCCTCGCGCAACAACAGATCACCGCCCTGGCGCAGCCGTCGCTCGTAAGCCAGATCCGTTTTGGTGTTCAACAAGACCATACCCCTCTGGTCGAAAGGCCAGCACGGATCTCAACGCTCGTCTGGCTCTCCCCCGCCCTCTAAAAACTCGATGAAGAAGGCCCCAAACACCCCCACCATCAACCCCAACACCCCGGCGATGGCGATGTTCAGTTTTTTCTTGGGAGCCACAGGCTCTTTGGGCTGCACGGCGGTCACGGCGAAGCGCACCTCGGTGTCGGTTACCTGGGAAGCCACGCCGATCTCGGCCTCTTTGCGGGCCAGGGTGTCGTAGGTCTCCCAGGCCAGGTCTCGAGCGCTGGACAGCTCCTGTTTTCTGGCCTGCTCTCGCTCCAGTTGCTCCTGAAGCTGCAGTATCTCCTGCTGGAGGGTCCCTTCGTCAATGAGTGATTGGACCTCCTCCCGCCGGGCCTCCAGGATGGAGAGCAGCGCGTCGAGGGTCTGGGCCTGCTCCTCGGCGCTGCCCTCCAGACCGACCCTCTCATCAAAAGCAAGCTGAAGCTCAACGGGCAATCCAGGCGATAACAGCGTGAAGGCGCTGGCTTGCAGCAGCATGAGGGAAAGATCATGGCCTGTCCCCGTGGGAGAGGATGAAGTCTCCTGGCGCAACTGATCCCGCAGCGCTCTGGCGTCGGCGATGAGTCGGTCGAGCTGCCGCTTGGTGGCATAGTAGTCGGCCAGGGTATTCTGCTTGTCCTCTATCTTTTGGGTGAGGGTCTCGATCTGGTTGTTTCCCGTGAACTTGGCCAAAGCTTCCTGGGCCTGTTGATAGATGCTCTCGGCCTCGACGACCTGGGGCTGGATGTCGGCCGGCGATTGGACGCTCCCACTGTACAACCTGTTGACGTACTTCTCGTAGACCTCGCCCCAAGCGTTGGCGATGGCGGCGATTTTGGCGGCGTCCTCCCCCTTGACCTTGATGCTGATCAGATCGCCGTTGACCTCCGTCTCCACCATCTCCGGCAGCGCGCCCACCTCGCGCTCCTCAGGCTCCAGAGTTGATCCTAACTTGTCAATCACCTCCGCAGCCACCGAGCTGCTCCGCACCAGGGCCTCCAGGGCCTTGCGCCGCGAGGCGATGTCCTCCTCAGTCAAGGTGCGATACTTGGGCTCGAAGGCGATCTCCGACCGGGACTTGACGATGACCACCCCCGCCCTGGCTTCGTAGATGGGGGACAGAATCAAGAAGCTGACCACGGCTGCCGTGATCACGGCCGCCAGGGTGACGCCGGCGATCCACTTCCAGCGCCTGACGATGACGTCTATGTACTCTCGCAGATCAATTTCCTCTTCCATTAGTGCTCTCCTTTTACCCGCTATTTTGGGCTGTGTGTTGTTCACAATGGGGGACAATTCGTTGGAAACACGACCACTTCTTTGCCCGCCAGCTTGTCCTCGATACGCTCGATAATGATCTCCAGATGATCTGTGTAATGGACGAAGTCTAGGCGATCGGCCGGGATGGTCAGCACCGGACACAAATCGAACTCGGTCAGCCAGTCCTCGTAGAAAGAATCGAGCAGGGCCAGATAATCGGCGGTGATGCCGGCCTCAATGTCTCGACTGCGATTACGGATGCGGTGCAATAGAGTGGGAACAGAGGCTTGCAGATAGAGAAGCAGCGCAGGTACGGGCAAGTCATTCACCACTAAATCGAAGAGGCGGCGATAGGCATAGTAATCTCGCTCGGTCATGTTGCCCAACTGGTACAGAGCGCGGGCGAAAACGTAGCCATCCTCGTAGATGCTGCGGTCAATGATGGCCGAGGTGGGCGCAGCGGCCAGCGTTCGGTGCTGGATCGCTCGGTGGCCCAAGAAGAAAATCTGGAGATGAAAGCTCCAGCTTGGCATATCTTGGTAGAAGTCGCCCAGGTAGGGATTGTCGGCCACAGATTCGTAGGCCGCCTGCCAGCCCAAGCGGGCCGCGAGCCGCTCCGTCAGGCTCGTCTTGCCCGCGCCGATGTTGCCAGCCACCAAGATGAGATGTTTAGCCACGCCGACCACCCCACTTTCGACCTGATTATACCAACAAAACAGCCTCTAGTCAAAGAGAAATGAGCGAGCGTACCGAGTTTGGGACATGCCAAAGCTGCTTCTCAAGGGCATTATGGGCAGACGTAGTAGCGACTTCAGTCGCTTTTGCGGTGGGAACGACGACTGAATCGTCACTACGTGTCCCCAATGCGATACGCTCACGAAATGAAAACGCCCGCAATTGGCAGATGGCTGTGGTACAAAGGACTCTAAAAACCTGGTTTCTGACTGCCTCTATGCGTTTGTCCAAACTCCAAAAAGAGAGCCCGGAGCTCGATTTCCGGACTCTCTTTCTGCACAAACTCAGCAGCGGCCTCAGGACGCCGCGCTACTTGGCGCAACGGAATCCAATGTATTCGTCCTTGACACCAGGATCGTACCAAAGACGATAAGTGCTGCGAGCGACCGGTATGTTGCTGCGCCATGAGCCGCCCCGCAAGGCCCTGCCTATGCCGGAATCCGGCCCTTGGGGATTGCGGTCGGGAGCGTTTACGTAGTAGTCGGGAGCATACCAATCGGCCGTCCACTCACGGACGTTGCCCCCCATGTTGTAGACGCCATAAGGACTCTTACCCGCCTCGAAGCTCCCCACAGGCGCCGTGTCCGAGTAGCCATCATCAAGGTGCTCTTCTTTCCACTCATAGGTGCAATTCACGTCGCACAGGTTTACTTTGCTGGCATCGGGTTCGCTGTTACCCCAGGGCCAGAGGCGTTCATCGGTCCCCCGCGCCGCCTTCTCCCACTCCGCCTCGGTCGGCAGCCGCTTGCCCCTCCACTGGCAATAGGTTTGCGCATCATCCCAGGCGACCCAGATAACGGGATAATAATCGAACTCAGGATTGTCATAGTACGAGAGTCGGCTAGGGGAGGCGTCGCGAGCGGGGGGATTGCAGACTCCAGCCTCCACGCACTCTTTGTACTGGGCGTTGGTCACCTCGTACTTGTCAATGCAGAACTCATCCAGGTAGACCTCCCGCTCCGGCTTCTCGTCATCGTCGCCGTCATCATCGCCCATGATGAACTCCCCTGCAGGAATTAGAACCATGTCCGGCTCACCTTCTCCTCCGCTGCAAGAAGGCTCGCTGCTGCAAGCGGCGATCAAAGCCAGCAGAACCAACAGCAGGCAAAGCGTCAGTACGACGTCTATTACACCTCTCTCTTTCCTCACCATCATCTTAACCTCCTCGTTGATACGTCGCTACAACCGCCAAAATCAAACGGGTGTGTTTCATCTCGGTTGTAGGACGGATTGGTAATCCGTCAATTCGTCGGA
>CAZEBW010000067.1:0-19462 GCA_964510205.1 uncultured Anaerolineae bacterium | reverse complement strand
TCGGTCTTGACGTAGTAGAGCATGCGCGTCTTCCAAAAGAGCATCACGTCTTTGTCGTCGGTGTAGACCTGCTCGTAGACGCTCTGGGGATAGCGCGTGCGGCGGAAGTAAATGGATCCGCTCTCGCTGAAATAACGGTGGAAGAAGTCGTAGAGTTTGTCAAACAGCTCGTTGCGAAATTCGGGGTACTTTTCCAGGGCTGCTTCGATGTCCTGCTGGAGGTTGGGGAAAACCTTCTCCTGGAAATAGCGGGACTTGATGCGCATCAAGTTGATGTAGCCGGATTTGCCTTCCACCTCCGCGCCGACAAAGACGTCTCTGAGAGCGTCATAGAATTCCTGTTCTTTCGTCATAGAAGTTCCCTTTCCCTTCTGCGCAACCTGCAAAAGAACAACCACATTTGGCCTAAACTCAAGTATTTGGCTAAACGTAGTATAACATACTTTGCCCCCTTTGGCAACAAAAAAGCCACCCGCGCGTTTGACGCAGGTGGCTTTCCTCATTTTCTGATCTGCCTCAATACTCCAGCAACTTGGGCAGCGATTGGGCCTGGGCTACCCAGTCCTGCACCGCACTCAGCGGAGGGGTGCGCCCGGCCAGTTTCTTGTGGGCGTTGATCTCCACGAGCTTGGCGTGCAAGTTGTCTGGGTTGCGAACCGCCAGCTCTTTGACGGTGTCCACACCAGCGTGCTCCAGCAGGTCGGAGAAGATGCCAGCGATACCACTGACGCGCGCCAGGTCTGCCCGGTTGGCCAACTCCAGAATCACCCGCGACTCCACCCCCATCTGCCCCGCCAACGCCTCGCGCCCAGCGGGTGTGCGAGCCGCATTGAGGAGCTGAGCACTGTACACGATCCCCTGCGCCTTCAGCTTGGCCGCCAGTTCGGCCGACATCCCTCTAAGTTTACTGATCGAGATAGCCATTTTTGCCTCCTTTCAAAAAGTAGTCGTGACTTGGGCGTGTTTCATCCCAGTAGGACGGATTGGCAATCCGTCAACCCGTCGGAATACCATTCCGACCAACAACAGCAACCAACTCGCTTGCAACGACTTAGCTACTTCTTGCCGAAAAGACCGCCCAGACCTTCTGCCAGCCCTCCCAGGTCTTTGGGCGCTCCACCGCCAGCCAACACGCTGTCAATCTGACTAGCGATGGGATCTGGCAACTCCTTCTTGAGATAGCCGATAACCGTCTCCACGGCCTTCTCGGCCATCTCCTCAGAAAGACCGGTCTTCTGCACCACTAGCTTGACCAATTCGTCCAGGATTCTCACCTCCTCTCCACGAGCAGGAAACGAGTAACGCGTTAACGAGCCGCCATCACCTCATCGCCCCGTTGTCTCGTCGCCTCGTCGCCTCATCGCCCCATTACCTCACTACGTCAATTCAGACGTGCAATGCGGGCAGCGGGTGGCCTTGATGGGGATGGTAGACAGGCAATAGGGACACTCTTTGGTCGTCGGCTCGGCGGGCGCCGCTTCCTCCTCCCGTTTCATGCGGTTGATGGTGCGAATGAGCAGGAACATCACGAAGGCCACGATCAGGAAGCTGACCACGGCATTGATGAACACGCCGTAGTTGATGGTCACTGCGCCCGCCGCCTGCGCCTCGGCCAGCGAGGCATAAGGCCCCGCCGGGTCGCCTGCCTTGAGCAAGAGGAAGAGATTGGCGAAATCCACCCCGCCCAGCAGCAAGCCGATAGGCGGCATAACCACATCGTTGACCAGCGAGGTGATGATGGTGCCGAAGGCGGCGCCGATGATGATGCCCACGGCCATATCCACCACGTTGCCCCGCATGACAAACTCCTTGAACTCTTTCAGCATGTTTGAAATCCTTTCACGCTCGCAACCGTCCAGCCGGGGTCAAGAAACCAGGTTTTTCCCGCCAGAGAAACCGCCCGCACCTACAGAAACCGCCTGAACCCAAGCGCACTCAGTACGGCAAGTGTCAAAAAACCTGGTTTCTGAGCTACCCCCCGAACGCCTACTCATGCTCGCCGGCCGCCCTTGAGCTCATCTTGCAAAGCCTCCAGCTCATCCCAGCGGCCCGTAGCCGCCAGAGTGGCCTGCTCGGGCCAGGTGGTGGGGTCTGCCAACCCACGCAGACCGGCCTCTTCCACAATTTGCTTCAGCCTCTTCACATCGGTTGAAGCCAGGTGGGCAAAGCTCATGATGCCGGCTGCCTGGAGCAGACTGGAGATCTTGGGACCAATCCCCTCGACGACCTTCAGATCATCGGGCTCCGGCGCTTCGACCTCACCCACGATGGGTGCCGCCCGCCTCGCCACGCCGTGCGGCGTCTCAAGGATTTGGGACGGAGCCGCTGTCTCAGGCTGGGGCATCGGCGCCGCTGCCTCCGGCTCAGCAGTTGAGAGCGCTGCCTCACGCTTGGCTGGCGGGGCCGCTTTCTTCTTCGGCTCGCTGAGCCACAACCAAATGAACACCAGCAACGCCACCAGGATGACCAACAGCCACACCCACCAGGGAATGTCCTTGGCCCGTCTGGCCTCTTGAACCGGATTGGAGCAGGCCGTTGGCAGCACGCTGGCTACCAGTAAACTGATCAAGGTTCGATATTTCTGAAACATGGCCTTGGGCCTCCTTTTTGATTGAGATGATGTCCAGCCCCGCATGATGCGCCCATTTTATCACAAAACGACAAACACGTCAAGAGCCCGTTACCACCGGGATGGTCCGCCCACACCCAGGGCACTTCTCGCCCTGCAACCTGTTCTCGGTCACGCTCAACCCCCGCCGCCGGATCAGCAACTCGCCGCAATCGGGGCAATGGGTGTTCTGGTAGGCGAGGCTTTCCGCCCGACGGCCCACCACGTTGCCCAGGTACACAAAGTCCAGCCCTTCTTCCCTGCCGATGTCGTGGGCCCGCTCCAGGGTCGGCAGTGGCGTGGGTGGGGCGGTGAATCTGTAGGCGGGATAGTAGCCGCTGCAGTGCCAGGGGGTGTCGGCGCCCAGCTCCTGGCGGATGCGCCGAGCGATGCCCCGCAGCACGGCTTCATCGTCGTTGACAGTGGGGATCACCAGGGTGGTGACCTCGATGTGCACTCCCGCCTTCTTGGCCTCTCGACAGCTGCGCCAGACCTTCTCCACGTCGGCGCCGCAGTGCTTTTGGACCGCCGCCGCATCGCCTTTGATGTCCGCGTTCATCGCGTCCAGCCCTGCTTCGATGAGCAGCTCCAGCGCCTGAGGAGTCATGTAGCCGTTGGTCACGTAGGTGTTGTAGAGACCTCGCTGGCGGGCCAAGCGGAACACGTCGAGGGACCACTCCAGGGAGAGGGTGGGCTCGTTGAAGCTGATGGAAGTGCCCTGGCAGCCCCGGCGCTCCGCCTCGGCCACGAAATCCTCCGGGGACACGTAGCCGCCCAGGTAGCTGCTCAGCCTGTGTCATTGCGAGGAGCGTTTTTGGCGACGAAGCAATCTCCTCCTTGCGGCTTGGGGATTGCGTGCAACCTACGGTTGCCTTCCGCTCGCAATGACAGCCTGAGTAGTCACGCGTCCAGGGCGAGGCGGGGATTTGGAGATGTGCCAGTTCTGGCACCAGGGACAGTCGAAATTGCAGCTCCAACTGCCGGCCGTCAGGGCCACGCTGCCGGGGTAGAAATGATAGAGGGGTTTCTTCTCGATGGGGTTGGCGGAGAGGGAGGATACGTTGCCGTAGATGAGGGTGTAGAGGGTGCCGCCCTCGTTCTGCCGTGTGCGGCACCAGCCCAGGCCGCCGTCCGTTACTTCGCACCGCCGCTCGCAGGTCAGACAGCGCACCTTGCCGTTGAGCTTCTCTTGGAGCAGGGCTTGTCTCAAATACGGTATGTCCATCTCCGTTATCCAACTAACGAGGCAATGAGGCAATGAGGCAACAAGTTAACGAGGCAACGAGGAACAGGTTGCACGGGGCCAAAGTCTCCGCGCTGAGAGAACGAAGCCCGCTTCGGCGGCCCTTCGACGGGGCTCAGGACTCCGCATTGCGTCAAGGGTATAGCAGCCTTACAAAGCCTGCTTGTTCGAAGTGAGCGTCAGTAGTCAAGGCTTCAATGATGCCTTGCTGCCGCATCAACAAGAAGCTTACCGCGTCACACAGAGTCCACCTCTTGTCCAAGCGTTGCTGCAGGAGCTCAAGAGCCTCTCGATGCAGAGGCTCATCTACATAGACAACCTGGACCAGTGGATTGTCCTGCAATTCGGCCACAAATGCCCATGTCGCTCGACGTGGCAGATCGCGCGCTATAGCCAGGGCAACAAGCTCTGCCAGCACGTAACTGTGAGTGATACGAGCAGGCGCGGCATGAAAGAAGGTCACAGCCTCCTCGTGTTGTGGTTCAGCAGCATGGTGGAAACACAACAACCCCGACGTATCCAGCAACATCACGGCTCCTCCTCGTGCGCGCTGCCGTATTCCCGCGCCAGATCAGCGTCAATGCTCTCGTTGTCCGCGCCTGTCAGATGGCCCAAATTCACTGCGCCCGCGTGCTCCATCAGCCGCGCCATAGCTTCAGCGCGTTCCAGCTCAGGATGCACCACCCGTGGCATGTGAAGCTGAAGCTGCGCCAGAATCCACTCCTCCAGTGGCTTACCCGTTTTCTCCGCTACTTTCACCAACGGCTCATATACGTTATCCGGCAATTTCAAAGTCACAGCCGTACTCATCGTTTCTTACCTCCATTTGCGGATACATCCATTTTATCACAAAGCAGCAGACAAGTCAACGTGGACCCAACCGTCTCAACTCCTCCAACACCGCCCTAAGGTCATCGGGCAGCTCCGCCGTGAGTTCGATGTACTCGTCGCTGTCGGGCAGGCGGAAGCCCAGGGTTTGGGCGTGGAGGAACTGGCGGGGCAAGCTCAAGGGCTGCTTGCGGAAGCCATAAACGGGATCGCCGACCAGGGGGTGGCCGATGGAGGCGAAGTGGACGCGCACTTGATGGGTGCGGCCGGTCTCGGGCTCAGCTTCCACCAGGGTGTGAGGGCGAGACGCCCCACCCGCATCGTCGAAGTACTCCACAACTCGATATTCGGTGCGAGCCTCGCGCCCCCCCTCCACCACGGCCATGCGCTTGCGACGCCTCTTGTCCCGCCCGATGGGGGCCTCGATGACGCCCCGTGCTGGCTCCAGGCTTCCCTCCAGCAAAGCCAGGTAAATCTTATGCACCTCCCGACGCTTGAACTGGCGCTGGAGGTGGCGACGGGCGGCATCACTCTTGGCCACGATGATCAGGCCTGAGGTGTCCTTGTCCAGGCGATGGACGATGCCGGGCCGCCGGGCATCGCCTACGCCGGCCAGGTCGGGGTAATGGGCCAAAACGGCGTTAACCAGCGTTCCTGTGCGGTGGCCGTAGGCCGGGTGCACCACCATGCCCGGTGGCTTGTCCACTACGATGATGTCTCGGTCCTCGTACACGATGTCCAGGGGGATGGCCTGGGGCTTGACCTCCATCGGCTCCGGCTGCGGGATGCGCACCAGGATCTCGTCGCCTGACCCCACCGGGTAGCTTTGCTTGGCTACCCCACCGTTGACCGTGATCAATCCCTCTTCGATTAGCTTCTGGACGCGCGAGCGGGAGAGGTCCGCCACCATCTCGGCGACATATTTGTCCAGGCGTTCCCCGCCCTCGCTCACTCTCAGCTCGATAGTCTTTTCCACTCCAGTCCCCTAAAAAAACAACCGAGGCCATAGGCTCTCGGTGTGCGAAACATCCGCATGCTCTGCATCCTTTCAGAGCAACCGCAGGAACTCCTCACGGGTTAGCCCCGCGTCTCTGATGATTCTGGTTCGCCACAACCAGCCAGCCTTGGATAGCATCCCTGATGTTCTCCAAGGCCTCCTCTTCCGTATCGCCCTCCGAGATGCACCCTGGAAGGGCAGGGGCCACCACTGTGTATCCCCCTTCTTCCGCTGGAATCAAGATAACCTCGTAATTTACCATCCCACGTCCTCCAGTCTCTAATCCCCAACCTCTAATCCCCAATCCTCACCATAGCGGAAGAGGTAGAAGGCCAGAATGGCCACGCCTACAGAAAGGGAGCTATCGGCTACGTTGAAGACAGGCCAGACTTTGAAGTCAATGAAGTCTACAACGTGACCGTACAACAGACGATCCACCAAATTGCCCAGGGCTCCGCCCAACTGCAATCCCAGGCTGATCTGAATCAGCCACGGGTTGCCGGCCACGGACAAGTAGCGATAGTAGAAGATGATGCCCACGATCACCACCACAGCGATGATCATGAACAAGACACCGTAATCGGGGAAAAGCCCAAAGGCTGCGCCGGTGTTGGTCACGTAGGTCAGGCTCACCCAACGCTCCAGAGCAGGCACGGGGTTCCAGGACTCGCCTGGCCTCAGGTTGGCCATCACCCATCGCTTCGTGATACGGTCAAGCACCAAGATGAGAACGGCCACCGCTGGCAGGAGGAAACCCCTCCGCTTTTCACGAAGCAAAAGGCAAACTCCTTCTCTTCATGACCCCTCGCGCTGCTGCTGGCACTGGATGCACAGCGTAGCGTAGGGAATGGCCTTTAGCCGAGCTCGGTCTATCCTACGACCGCAGTCCTCGCACAACCCATAGGTGTCTCTATCAATTTTCGCTAAGGCATCGTTCACCCGGCCCAGGAGACGCTGCAGATTCTGACGCAGTGCATGGTTCTTGGTATTTTCGAAAACCTCAGTGGCATCATCAGCTATGTGAGTGCTGTAGCCAGGGTGATCTTGCTCCGTAATACCTAGCCGGTCCATCTGTGCGATCAGATTTTCGCGCTCCTCTTCGAGCCGCTTTCTGAACGATTCATCAGCCCTACTCATCACAATCTCCTCATCATTCGCTATCAGGCTGAAGCCGCTTCGCTTACAGGAAACGTCGCTCCGCTCACAACGGACGCCGATCCGCCGGCGAACGTATTCTACTCCATTGTCACCAAAAAGGCAAGTCTGCTCTGGCCAGATTTGCCATATCCGGTGGTCTCCCTCTTAGGTGTTGCTGCTGTGTCATTGCGAGCGACCGCAAGGAGCGAAGCAATCTCCTACCAGCAAGCTGGAGATTGCTTCGGCGCAAACAGCGCGCCTCGCAATGACACAAACAGCCTGTCTTAAGGTAGCAACACTCTACAGGGAGACTACCCCAGGTCCAGCCAGAACGAAAGGCGCTACTGAGTCTCCCACCTCACCAGCCCCAGGGTGATTTCCTCGCCCTCGATTTCGACGGTCTGAACAGTGGCCTCATCCGGCAACTCGCCCTCGATCAGTTCCGCCGAGAGGGTCTCCCCCTTGATGTACTGTCTGAGGCTTTCCAACGCCCGCCGCAGCTTGGGGCCGGCTTGATAGTAAGTGATAATGCGATCTTCGATGCGGAAGCCCGCCTCCTTGCGCATGGTCTGGATGCGCCGCACCAGCTCCCGCGCCAGTCCCTCCTCAATCAGATCCTCATCCAGGGTGGTGCTGACAGCGGCCAAGTAGCCGGTTTCCTCAGCCACAGCGTAGCCCGCTTGGGCCTCGGTTCGCACCTCCAGCTCCTCCGGCAGCAGGTTCACAGTCTGCCCGACGATGTCCAGCGCGACGCCCTCGCCAGATTCGACGCGCCGGGCCAAATCAGCTTGATTCAACTCGGCCAGGGCCGACTGGATCTTGGGGAAGAGCGGGCCATACTTCCTGCCCAAAAGCCTGGGCACAGGGGCTACGCGATAGTCAACCACCTGGGCCGCATCCTCCAGGAAGACCAGTTCCTTGACGTTTAGCTCATCCAGCACCTGATCTGACAGACGGCGCAGGGATTGGGCCTCGCCCTCGCCCCGCACTTGGAACAGGGCCTGGGCCAGAGGTTGGCGCAGTTTGATCCCGGCCTGGTTGCGCGCTCCGTGCCCCAGGCTCACCAGGCGCATGACCAGCCGCGTGTCCTCCACCAGCTCCTCGTCAATCAGCGCCTCGTCGGCCTGGGGGTAGTCGCAGAGGTGGACGCTCTGCGGCGCTGTGTCGTCCACGCTCCGCACCAGGTTCTGATACATCTCCTCGGCAAGGAAAGGCATGAACGGCGCCAGCAGCTTAGCCAGCGTGGTCAGACACTCGTAGAGCGTGGCGTAGGCCGCCGTCTTGTCCTCGTCCTCCTCGCCCTTCCAAAAGCGGCGGCGGCTGCGGCGCACGTACCAGTTGGAGAGGTCTTCAACGAATCGCTGGAAGGGCCGCGCTGCCCCGGTCACGTCGTAGCTGTCCAGGGCGTCGGTTACTCGTTGGACGAGCAGGTGCAGCTCAGAGAGAATCCAGCGGTCGAGGGCGGGTAGGCCCGTAGGTTCGTATCCACTGCTCGGCTGCCAGCCATCAATGTTGGCATAGGTCACGAAGAAGGAGTACACGTTCCACAGGGTCAGCATGAAGGTTCGGATCACCTCGCCCACCAGTTCGACGGAGAAGCGGCGGTCGTTGCCGGGCGGACTGGCCGTATACAGATACCAACGCAGGGCGTCGGCGCCGTGCGCATTGATGACCGTCCACGGATCCACCACGTTGCCCCTGGACTTAGACATCTTCTCGCCCTCAGCGTCCAGGATCAAGCCCAAGCAAACGCAGTTTTGGAAACAGGGCTGGTTGAACAGCAGCGTGGAGATAGCGTGCAGACTGTAGAACCATCCTCTGGTCTGATCCACAGCTTCGCAGATGAAATCGGCCGGGAACTGCTCCTCGAACTTCTCCTGATTCTCGAACGGGTAGTGCCATTGGGCTACGGGCATGGATCCCGAGTCGAACCAGGCATCTATGACCTCCGGCACGCGGCGCATGGTGCCGCCACAGTCCGGACAGCGGTAGGTGAGTGCATCAATGTATGGACGGTGCAAGTCCAACCGCTCCAAGTCCCAGACTTCTGAGTTCGGACCTTCGACTTTGGACTGAAGCTCTCGGACGCTTCCGACACACTCCTGCTGCCCACATTCCTCGCAAACCCAGACGGGCAGCGGCGTTCCCCAGTAGCGTTCGCGGCCCAGGGCCCAGTCTACGTTGTTTTCCAGCCAGTTGCCGAAGCGGCCGTCGCGGATGTGCTCTGGGTACCAGTTGATTTGGCGATTGAGGTTCACCAGTTGATCACGGTAGCGAGTGGTCTCGATGTACCAGGTCGCCTTGGCGTAGTAGAGGAGCGGGGTGTGGCAGCGCCAGCAGAAGGGGTAGACGTGGCGGTAGGTGCCCACCTTGTACATCAAACCGCGCCCCTGCAAATCCTCGATGATCAGGGGATCGGCGTCTTTGACGAACAGCCCCCGCCAGGGGGTGACCTGGTCAATGAAAGCGCCGCGCAAATCAACCGTGTGCAGCACAGGCAGGTCGTACTCCTGACCCACCTCCAGGTCCTCCGCACCGAAGGCCGGGGCAATGTGCACGATGCCCGTGCCGTCCTTGGTGGTCACGAAGTCGCCCGGAATCACATAGCAATAGTCCTTCTCCACGGGCAGAAAAGTAAACAAGGGGCGGTAGTGGGTCTTGAGCAGTTCCTTGCCCTTCATGGTCCGTACAACTTCGTAGTCGCCCTCCAGCGCCTCGTCCAGCAGATCCTGGGCCAGGATCAGCCGTTCCTTCTCACCCTCCCCCTCCTGCTCCACCATGGCATAATCAATCTGCGGGTGGACAGCCAGAGCCACGTTGCCGGGCAGAGTCCACGGCGTGGTGGTCCACACCAGAAAATAGGTGCCTGGCTCATCTCGCAGGGGGAACTTGACGTAGATGGACGGGTCCTCGGTCTCTTCGTAGCCCAGAGCCACCTCGTGATCGGACAGGGGCGTGCCGCAGCGAGAGCAGTAGGGCACCACTCGGTAGCCCTGGTAGATCAGGTCTTTGTCCCACAACTGCTTCAGGATCCACCAGACCGATTCGATGTATTCGTTCTTCAGGGTGACGTAGGGATCATCCATGTCAATCCAGAAGCCGATGCGGTCGGTCAGTTCCTCCCACTCCCTGACGTAGCGGAAGACGCTCTCCCGGCACTGGGCGTTGAACTCGGCCACGCCGTAATCCTCGATGGCCTGCTTGCTGTTGAGATCCAGCTCCTTCTCGATCTCCAGCTCCACGGGAAGGCCGTGCGTATCCCAACCGCCCTTTCGCAACACGTAGTGGCCCTGCATCGTCTTGTAGCGGGGGAAGAGGTCTTTGAAAACCCGCGCCAAAACGTGGTGGGTGCCGGGCAGGCCATTGGCCGTGGGCGGCCCTTCATAGAACACGTAGCGAGGAGCATCTCGGCGAATCTCCAGGCTTTTCTCGAAGACCTTGTTTTCCTTCCAGAAACGAAGGACCCTCTCCTCCATTTTGGGAAAGTTGACTTTACTGGGTACTTCCTTGAACATGGCTTCTCCTCCTCTTGATCCGTCAATCCTGCTAATCCTTGCTCTCCTCCAACGCAATGCGCAGCCGCTTGTTGATGCGGCCTTTGCTCTCGTGGCCCACCACGTGAATCGTCCCCACTTCGCGGGTGTTGGCCACGTGGGTGCCGCCGTCGGCCTGCAGGTCCAACCCCTCGATCTCCACCACGCGCACCTCGCGGATGCTCTCCGGCAGCAGGTTGATCTTGGTGCGGATGAGATCGGGAATCTGAAAGGCTTCCTCGCGGGGCAAGGTGCGGGTCTTGACCGGTCGGGCGGCAGCCACCTCGGCGTTGATCTTCTCCTCTACCTCTTCGGCGAAGTCAACGCTCATGTGCTCCAGCTCGAAGTCCATGCGCGCCGCCAGCGGCTTCATGTTGCCGCCGGTCACCGAAGCGCCGTAGTCGCGCCAGATGACGCCGCACAGGATGTGCAGCGCGGTGTGGGTGCGCATCAACCGGTAGCGGTGCTCCCAATCCAGCACGCCCTTGACCAGCGCGCCCACAGGCGGCGGCTCGACGTCCAGCTTGTGCCACACGCAGTCGCCCCGCTTTTTGACCTTGAGGACTCGCGCCTCGCTGCCCTCCCACAGCAGCTTACCCCGGTCGGACGGCTGCCCTCCGCCTGCGGGGTAAAAGGCAGTGCGATCTAGGGCCACTTGGCCGCCTTCGACCTCCGTCACCTCGGCCTCGAACTCCTTCAGATAGCTGTCGGTCAGATAGAGCAAATCGGTCACCATTCACCTCCACTTTTTGCCGAGCTCCAAGCGTGCTGTCAAAGCCCAAACCACAGACGCTCCATGTAGTCTTCGCATCCCACCGCCCGCCAGAAGGCCTGGGAGACAGGGTTGCCATGAGCCACATTGAGCTGGACAATAGAGAGCTCCTTCTCTTTGAACCAACCCTTGAGAGCCTCGAACAGTCGGCGGCCGATGCCCTGCTGGCGCCAGGCCGGGTGCACGCAGATGTCGGAGACGAGGCCATAAACAGGCGGCAGGAGCACGGGCGGATTCTCGCGCATCATGCCGACGATGTAGCCCACCCATTGCCCTTCGGCGTCGGCGACCAAGACACAGACATCATCATCCCGCAGCCAATCGCGGAGGACCTTGGCCCAGTGCTTTTCCCCATCGGGCGCAGGCTGAAACCGCTCGTCCAGCGCAGCGTGATGACTCATCATCTCGCTCCAAAGAGGCAAGATTCCCCCCACATCGTCCCGAGTTGCCGGACGAACGACCACTTGCGACATAGACTGCTCCCCAAAAGCAAAAAGCCCTCATCCCTAAGGGACGAGAGCCCACACTCCCGCGGTACCACCCTAATTGGCGTTGCCACCCACTCTGTGAGGTACGTATTCATACCCCCGTCCGTGTAACGGAGGACGAGCCCGGCCAGGTCTACTCGCTTCGTATAACGAGTTTACGAACTTTCAACCGGCAGCTCCGGAGGGATTTTCGGCGAGGTTCACGCATCCGGCTCCCACCTAACCCGGACTCGCTGAGCACTACGTCTCGCCTACTCGTTTCCATCATCGCTCTTGGGGAGAATATAACACAGAAATGGCGATTTGTCAAATTAGTGCCCCAGTATCTTCACACTCTCCTCGCGAGGCTGCAGCTTTAGCCTGTAGGCGGCAAAGCGGGACAGCAACTCCCGCACCTTGTTGCGCCGCATCCGCATCCGCTCGTCCCTGGCCTTCCAAGCCCCGCTGACCTGGTTGATGGCCAAGCTGCTATCACCCCTCACTTCGACGGAGAATTCAGCGGGGCTCTGTTGAGCTTCCGTCAGACTCTGGATCAAGTCCTTCAAGCCAGCGATTAACGTGTCGTACTCCGCCTCGTTGCTGGTCATCTCTCCGCCGAAATCGAGCCGCACCAACCGCTCCTGGTCATCGCTGGCCCTGATCAGCGCATAACTGCCGTAGCCAGGGCCTGGATTGCCCAGGCTGCCCCCATCGAAAACCAGGACATAGTCGGGCTGACCCTCTAGCTGGCCCGCATCGAAGGCCAGGATGGGTTTGCGAACTTCGGGCATCCCGCCTGGGAATTCTTCCATCATGGAAAGCTTCTCAAAGAGCTTTCTCTTTTCTGTCTCGCTCAGAGCAGAGACAGCCGCTAGAATCTCGTCCACGGCCTTCATCGCTGGCCTCTCATTCTTCACCAGAAATCAACTGGTCGTAGATGACCCCTAGGTTGGTCTGGTGCAACTCCTGCACCAGGCCATCGAGGGGAACGCGGGACCGGCCGCAACTCTCGATACCTATCTGCCGGAGTTCATCCCTCGGCGCTCCGGCCTCAACTTTCTCCCGCACTTTGTCATAGATGGTCTCCAAGTAAGCGATGCTGCTCTTCAGAGTCGACTTGACCTCACCCCGCAGGAGGACCCCGCCGTGCCCCTGCACAATGCTATCCACACCCAACTTGCTGATGGCTCGCAAGGATTCTATCAAGGCCAAGCGATCACCATCCGCTATGTAGGGCACCGGCATGATGGTATCACCAGCGAAGAGCACTTTGTCCTCTCTCACGTAGACCACGATCGAATCGGGCGTGGCGCCTGGCATGTGTATCAACCGCACGGTCTTGTCGCCAAGCCGAAGGGTCAACTCCTGGTTGAAGGTAACGGAAGGCAAGCGCAGTTGCACCTCGGCCAGCTCCGGGACTCGCTCCTTGATTTCATCCAGGTCTTCCTGGCCATGTCTCTGCAAGATTTGGCGACAGAGGTGATGGCCTATTACTTCAGCGCCGTCAAAAAGATAGGCGCCGTAGATGTGATCGGAGTGAGAATGCGTGTTGATCACATAGCACGCGCCGTTACTGCTCTTTCGCTGCACCAGGTCCACAATCTCACTCGTTTCCTCAAGAAAGAGCAGCGTATCAACCACGATCGCGCCCTGCGAAGTGAAGATAACTCCGGCCGTTACCTTGACATACAGATCGCTGGTGAAGACGTAGATGTCGTCAGCCACCCTCTCCCTCAGCATAAACACCTCCCTGCAAAAACCAGGTCCCCAGGCCCTCTCACAATGCCCACGCCCCCATCTGCAAAAATGTACAAAAATGCCACCAGGTGAGGCCTGGTGGCTCTTTTCCAAAAAGATCCCCGCTATGCCGTGTGCTACCAGTGTTTTGAACCTGCTTTCGCAAGTGGGGATCTACCTATTGGTTCTGCCTCACCTATATGGCTAACGCATCCCGTCTAGAGATCAATCCCCTTTATATTAAGTGTTGGCTCAAAACTCTCGCTATGCATCACGAACACAGCAGGGTATTTCTCATTCACCAACATTGTACCACAAAGTCCCAGAAAACGCAAGTTCCTGACGGCTTCTAGAAGCCATCCGCAGAAATTTTAAGGTTCGTCGCTCACCAAGCGCAGGTGCAGTTCCGCCAACTGCCGCTCCGACACGGGCGACGGAGCTCCAAAAGTGAGATCCTCAGCCCGCTGTGTTTTGGGGAAGGCCATCACCTCGCGGATGTTGTGCTCGCCGGCCAGGAGCATCACCAGGCGGTCTATGCCCGGCGCAATGCCACCGTGAGGCGGAGCGCCATACTCGAAAGCCTTCAACAGGTGACCAAACTGGGACTGCACCTCCTCTTCAGAGAGCCCCAGGGCGCGGAACATCCGCTCCTGCATCTCGCGGCGGTGAATGCGGATGCTGCCGCCGCCGATCTCCCAGCCGTTGCAGACGACGTCGTAGGCTTTGGCCCGCACCTGGCCCGGCTCGGTTTCCAACAAGGGCAAGTCTTCATCCAGGGCCGAGGTGAAAGGATGATGCATGGCGCTCCAACGCCCTTCCTCCTCGTTCCACTCCAACAATGGAAAATCCAACACCCAGGCAAACGCCAGCACGCTATCGTCCCGCAGGCCCAAGCGCTGGCCCATCTCCAGCCTCAGGTCGCCCAAAGCGTCGGCCACCACCTGGGATTCGTCGGCGACGATGAGGATCAGATCGCCCTCCTCGGCCCCCGTTTGAGCCAGGATGCCTTCGATCTCCGCCTGAGACAGGAACTTGGCCACGGGCGAGCGCACTGACAACGCCTCCTCCACCAGCATCCAGACCAGGCCCTTGGCCCCACGTTTCTTGACCAACTCGCCCAGCTCGTCCAACTGGCGGCGGCTGTATTGGGAGCAATCGGGCACACAGAGGGCTTTCACCTGCTTCCCCTCGGCCACCGCCTGGCGGAAGACACGAAACTCGCTCTTCGCCACCACGTCGGACAGGTCGATCAAGGGCAGACCAAAGCGCAGGTCGGGCTTGTCGCTGCCGTAACGCGCCATAGCCTCTCGATACGAAAGCCGGGGGAAAGGCCGGTGCAGGATGCTTCCTCCCGTCTCGGCGGACAGCGCGTCTACCAGGGCAGTGAACAGGCCCTCCGTGAGCTGCAAAACGTCCTCGACGTCCACGAAGGACATCTCGACGTCCAGTTGGGTGAATTCGGTCTGCCGATCGGCCCGCAGGTCCTCGTCTCGGAAACAGCGAGCGATCTGGAAGTACTTCTCAAAGCCGGCCACCATGAGGAGTTGCTTGAGCTGTTGAGGCGACTGGGGCAGCGCGTAGAACTTGCCCGGATGGACGCGGCTGGGCACCACGTAGTCGCGGGCCCCCTCAGGCGTGCTCTTGAGCAGAACGGGCGTCTCGATCTCGACAAAGCCTCGCTCGCTCAGGTAGTCACGGATGAACTTGACCACCTTGTGGCGAAGGATGAGGTTGCGCTGCATGCGTCTCTTGCGCAAATCCAGATAGCGGTATCGCAGGCGCAGCGCCTCGTCCACTTCCTCGTCGTCTCTGTTGATGTAGAAAGGCGGCGTCTTGGCCGGATTGAGGATCTCTATCGAGTCGGCCACCACCTCGATCTCGCCCGTGGGCATGTCCGGATTGGCCAGTCCTTCGGGCCGACTGCTTACCGTGCCTTGAACATGGAGCACATACTCGCCTCGGACCTGGGAAGCAACAGCGTGGGCCTCCGCCGAGACGTCAGGGTTAGCGACCACCTGAGTGATTCCCTCGCGGTCTCGCAAGTCAATAAAGATCAACCCGCCGTGATCGCGGCGGCGGTCCACCCAGCCGGCCAGGCTCACTTCCTGGCCCACGTGCTCGGCCCGCAGCTCTCCGCAGGTATGCGTCTTCAACATGGGACATCCTTTCTCGGCAACCACTTCCACACGCTAGATTCCAGGTCCGATTTCCTCCAAGTCATCCAGTCGCCTCTCGACATCAAAATCACTACCCGTTTGAAGCGGCGGGGTGAATCCTTCAGGCCAGATGGTCGCGTCGTTGCACTTGATCTGCTTCAGGTTAGCGCCCTGGATGTTTGCAGCCCTCAGCAAGGCGCCTCGGAGGTCTGCGTACGCCAGATCGGCAGCCTGGAGATTGGCGTCCCACAGATTGGCGCCCCGAAGATCGGCTCTCGCCAAGTTGGCGCCCTGGAGATTGGCCGACTTCAGGTTGGTATCCTGCAACCCCGCTTCCTCCAGATTCGTGCCCTGAAGGTTGGCGTACTTCAGGTTGGCGTCCCGCAGGTCAGCGTTCTCCAAATTGGTGCCCTGGAGATTGGCGCGCATCAGATTCGCCTCCTGGAAGTCGGCGTATTTCAGATTGGCGCCCTGCAGATTGGCCTCATAAGGGGTGCCGCCCCGCAGATTGACGCCAACCAGGCTAGCGCCCTGGAGATTAGCGTACTTTAGGTTGCAACCTTGGAGATTGGCCTCATAGGGATTGGCCCTCTGCAGATTGGCGTCGGTCAGATTGGTGTCCTGGAGATTGGCGCGCATCAGATTAGCGTCCTGCAGGTCGGCGTCCGTCAGGCTGGCGCCCTGGAGATTGGCGTCCGTCAGGTTGGCATCCTGAAGGTCCGCATTCTTCAGGTTAGCGCCCTGGAGATTGGCATCCTGCAGATTGACCTCGCGCAGGTTGGCCCACTGGAGATTGGCCGTTCGGAGGTTGGCCGCTCGCAAGTTGGCCGCATGGAGCGATCCATCTCGCAGCCACCCATGCCCCTGCAATGCCCAAACCGCCTCCAGGGCCAGCGCGCCATCCGAGCTGCCGAGCTGCCGAATGAGCCGCCTCTTCTCTCGCCCCGTTTCACGCCGCTGATACAGCGCCTCCAGAACGAGTATAGTGATCGCAATACCCGCCAGTTCCGCACTGACGACCACATAGAAATCGGCCAAGATCTGCTTCGGCGTCTCTTGGAGGTAGAACCAGCCAAGCTCATTGAGATAGCCAGCCACCCCAATCGCAATCGCCAACGCCAGCAACACGAGTCCCACTAGCCTAAGAAAAGTCCACCACCGGATCACTCGCCTCATTGTTTAGCCTCCTCTCGCTGAATGATTCCCGACAGCGCTATTCTATCATCTTTCGCCTAGTTGCGCAAGTCCAGCATGTGAGTCGTCTTCCCTTGCACTTTTGTCGGGCCTGGGGTATAATCAACCAGAGGGGGAGATGCAAGCGTTAGCGGAGGAGGCTTGGGAGTGAACAACACCGTTGTTTTCGACCTGGAGACCCAGCGGAGCTTCCAGGAGGTGGGCGGCCGGCACAACCTGCACAGGCTGGGCTTGTCGGTGGCCGTGACCTATTCCACCGCCGCTGGCGAGTATCACCACTACACCGAGGACACCGTGGCTGAGCTCGTCGAGGAGTTGAAAACGGCGGACCTGGTGGTCGGCTTCAACGTGATCAGCTTCGACTACCAGGTGCTGAGCGCCTACACCGACTACGCCCTCCGCCAGTTGCCCACGGTAGACATGCTGGACGACATCTACCGCACCCTGGGCTTCCGCCTCAGCCTGGACGCCCTGGCCAGCGCCACACTGGGGGTCAGCAAATCGGCCGACGGCCTGCAGGCCATCCGCTGGTGGCGCCAGGGCAAGATGCAGGAGCTTTTCGATTACTGCCAACAGGACGTGGAGGTCACGCGCCAGCTCTACGAATTCGGCAGGCGGAACAAGTACGTGCAGTATCGCGACCGGCGGTGGAGGATGAGGAAGGTGGCGGTGAATTGGGGCAGCGGATAGACAACGGATAAGCGGATGAGCGTTCCACGTATCCGCTTATCCGTTCCCATCCGCTGCGGCGAACGAGAAAGGCAGCGAGCCAGCCGTCCCAGCTTAAGGTTCGGCCGCGCAAGAGACGGAGGCATTAGACAATGAACTTCAATCAACTATGGCAAGAGTACAAAGAACTTGTCCTAGTCATCGCGGGAGCGGCTGCGGCCCTGCTTTTTCGAGAGATACTCCCTGGCCTGTGGAAGGCAATGGTCAGGCTGTGGGGTAAGCTAAGAACGGGCCTGGGTAAACGTATTTCGGCAGGCCAGTTTGAGCAGCGATACCTGGAGTGGCTTTGCGAGGAGCAGCGCTTTCTTAAGGTGCGAGGCATCCGCACCCGCTCACCGGTGGCTGTGGAACTAGAAAAGGTGTATGTCTCCTTGTCATTAAACAGGCCATCACGAGATAGGCCAAAGGCCGAAGCCGGGATGGAGGCGGTGTTGGAGAAAGAGTTACCGGAGGGCATGCGACCGGAGCCGGGCCGACGGCCGGATATAAGACCCGAAGAACCTGAACGGCTATCCGTCGGCGAAGTCCTTCAACGCTGCCCCGAACGACTGGTCATCCTGGGCGGGCCAGGCACAGGTAAGACTACTCTGCTGAGTTACCTGGCTCTCAAATTCGCCCGTGGGCAGGTGAAGGAAAAGCTGGGCCTGGATGAGAAACGTCTGCCTATCCTCATCCACCTGCGAGAACTACCGCGCACTGGGCTGTCCCTGACAGCCGATAACCTGCCTACCCTGTGCACCCCACCAGAGCTAGCCCAAGAGTGTCCCGAGGGTTTCTTCAAGGGGTGCTTGGAAGATGGCAATTGCATCGTGCTCTTGGACGGAATGGACGAGGTGACCACTGAGGAAAAGCGCCGGCGGGTGGCCGAGGAGATTGAGAACCTTGTGACCACCTACCCGAACAACCGTTATGTTGTCACCTCACGGCCAGCGGGATACAGAAGCGTAGCTTTGACTGGATGTACGGAGCTGGACATCTGCGATTTCACCGACGAGGACGTGGAAGCCTTTGCCCGTTACTGGTGCCTGGCTGTGGAGTTGGCTATCAGGGGAGTAGAGCGCGAAATCTCAGAAACAGTGGCCCGCCGCAAGGCCGAACGCGAGGCAGGGGAACTCGTCGCTGCCATCCGTGCCAACGACCGTGTGCGCCGCCTGACGGTTAACCCCTTGCTGTTGACCATCGTAGCCATGGTGCATCGCTATCGGGCCACGCTGCCCAACCGGCGAGTTGATCTGTACGATGAGTGTACTGAAGTGCTGCTTGGCTACTGGGACGAGGCTAAAGGCATCGCCGGACAACTCGACTGGGCGCGCAAGCGCCGTGTGCTGGAGCCCCTAGCCTACTGGATGCACCAGCAGGGCCTGCGCGAGGCGGAGCGTGCTGAGGTGGAGCAGGTCATCGCCGAGGCCCTGCCCACTGTGGGCGAGAAGGAAACGAGGTCGCCCGAGTTCTTGAAGAATGTACGAGAGCGCAGCGGCCTGCTGATGGAGCGCGGGTTGGGCATCTACGGCTTCTCTCACCTTACCTTTCAAGAGTATCTGACCGCCAGTTATCTCATTGATCGAGGAGAAGAGGGACGAGAAGAACTGCTGAGACACCTGCACGATCCCTGGTGGCTGGAAGTGACGCTGTTATACGCCGGGATGCGGGATGCCACCCCGCTGATCGAGGCCATCCTGGGTCAGCGTGAGGACCTCTTCAAGAGCAACCTTTTCCTAGCCGCTCGCTGCCTAGTGGATGTTTTGAACATTGACCCGCACGTGGAAGAGAGGGTGCTGTCGCAGCTGATAGCGGAGTTCAAGACCGGTGAGTTCCAGGGATTGCGCGAGAGAGCCGAAAGCGCACTGATTGAACTTGGAAACAGCCCCAGCACGCCCAAAGTGATCGAAGCCCTGTTGGGTCTGCTGGGCGACCAGGAGGCGGACGTGCGCAGGAGCGCCACCTACGCCCTCGCACGGTTGGAGCGGGCCGAGCCAGAGGTGATCGAAGCCCTGTTGGGTCTGCTGGGCGACCAGGAGGCAAACGTGCGCAGGAGCGCCGCCTCCGCCCTGGCCGAGCTGG
>CAZEBW010000066.1:3611-20007 GCA_964510205.1 uncultured Anaerolineae bacterium | reverse complement strand
CTCTCCTTGGACATCCCATGATCGCGCAGTATTGCCATCCTTTCATAGAGAGCTGGATTGTTAGTGACCACCATGCCACCTTCACCGGTCGTGATCACCTTATTGGCGTAGAAGCTGAAGCAACCAACGTTCCCTATGGTGCCAACCTTGCGCACTTTATACTCAGCCCCCAACGCTTCGGCGGCGTCCTCAACAATGAGCAAATCGTGACGCGCAGCGATATCTAGAATCGGATCCATATCGCAGGGATGTCCGTAGAGATGGACGGGCATGATGGCACGTGTGCGCTCGGTTACCTTGGACTCGATAGCTACTGGGTCTACGGTCCAGGTATACCTGTCCACATCAGCAAGAACGGGCTTGGCACCACAATGAATCACAGTGTTGGCCGAAGCAGCAAAAGTCAGATCAGGTACGATTACTTCATCGCCGGGGCCAATTCCCAGTGCGACTAGTGCCAAGTGTAAAGCTGTGGTCCCACTGGTGGTACTGAGGGCAAAACTAACGCCTAGATAGTCGCAAAATGCTTGCTCAAAACGGCGAACGTACTCTCCCTGGGAAGAGATCCAGTTGGAAGCAATACAATCGCTGACATATTTGAGTTCATTACCGCCCAGGGACGGCTCCATAACTGGCAAACGCCAGAATTCAGCCCAGGAGATCATATCGACCGGCCGGCCGACTTTGTCCAGAATTGGCAGGTGACGTATCTTTTCGGTCAGGCGTTGAATATTTTCTTGACGAGTTAAGTCAGTGCGCCCGGCAACAAAATTACGATTCATATAACGCTCCGCTGGCTCGGAGAGGGTTGCGCCTTGCAGCAAAGCTCGTCGTACATCCCCATCAGTGAACAGACCTTGCATGATGTCGTCATCATCAACAACAAATACTACCCCAAGGGTAAGGGCGCCCTTGTTTAACACCATCAGCACGTCTTTCAAGGTAGCCGGCAGTCCAAGCAGGTTATTTTCAATATTTTTGACCATCAGAAAGCCCTCTGGAAGTGACTTGACATTAAGCCAGCACTGCCTCTAAAACTTGATACTGCCACCGCATCTGTTGCCAGGACAAGTGATAGACTTCGATCACGAGAGGTGCATCTGGGAACTCTCGCAGAAGCGGGCAAAACCACGCCGTTTCATCAAATGGTAGGTTCTGGTCTGTATGACCGTCGTTGTCACTCAGGTGAAAAGCGCCGATGTACGGTGCGACCAGTTCGACAAAACGCTCGGGACAAAAGCCCAGCGCCGTTGCGGTCACCTTCAGATGTCCCACATCTACCAATACTCCAAGATTAGACTCGTTGACGTCTCGCATCAACCGCAGAACCTCATCGGCAGATGCCATCAGCAACGCATTATTCCCGTGCTCAGCAAGATAGAGTGGTGATACCACGTTATTCTCAATCAACAATTGTACATCCTTCGACCCGGCGTACTCGGCCAGAATCGTCACACTCTCAACAAAGGTCGTATAAGCAACGTCGTGAGAGGTATATGCGTTTTTAGGGATGCGCGCCTGCGCCCCAGAGTCACCAAGCAAATCGGGCGTGAGTTGAAATGCAAAACCACTATGAACGCTATAGAAAGGCGCTCCCAATTCGGCGGCCAAGTCAATTGCCGTCCGGCACAGGTCACGACTACGTCGCAAACTCTGCGCATCGAACGCTGCCAGGTTCAGCACAAACGGGTCTGCTGGCGGTGGAAAGTAGTTATGAACCAGGTAGTGAATTGCGCCATTTGTCGCTCGAACCGGTTCCAGTAGATCTGGACTATACCTAACGTCAGAACTCAGTTCGATGTGGTCAATACTACGTTCCAGGCTAAACGCCACGATGTTGTCCAATGATCGGTGGCGAAACGCGCCGGTGGATAGATATACCTCCATCATAAACCTAATCCCAGCGCTTCTCAAACATGTCGTGTCCAGTTTTAGGGCAAACCTGTATAAATTTGAAACCGGCCTGCTCGTAAGCGCGCCGGGCGTACGGGTTCTCGGGGTGCGCTTTGAGCATGATCGCGGGTATCTTGTTCAGCCGGCACCAGCTCAACGCGTACTGTACAGCCAGCTTAGCCAGCCCATGGTTGGCGAACCGCTCAGCAATGTAAACTCCAAACGAAGGGCGTTCGTATCCTTCGTCAAACCCACGCAGCATAAAAAAGCCAGCCAACTCTTCCCCGCACCGAATGCCCCAGTAGCGGTCCCGTTGCGCGGCTTCCAACCGCCTGGCCAAAGCGCTCGCCTCGTAGGAAGAAAAGGGGGTGAAATACTGACTGTATTCTGGACGCTCTGATAACAACATCTGTGAGAGTTCGCTGCTATGGTCAGCCGTCAAATCAGATATCACGATCTCCATGTTTAGCTCCACACATCTCCCAGGAGAGCATCTGGTTAGCTTCAATATCCCGCGTCGCCACCCGACCCACTATGTCATGGAGCAAAGCTGGTTTTAACCCACTTGCTGGGCGCTTGAGGGTCAACATCTCCTCGGTGATGATTTGTCCGACCGGAATCTTGCACTTGGTGACGATGCTGCGCCGCATCCCGGCGGCATTGACTCGCTCAATTTCGCACGGCTCTTTTTTCCCGGAGCCCAACACTACCTCTACTTGTCGAATCTTGTTGGCCAATCGCTCAAACTCGGCAGGATCTGCCGAGGAAGATTGGTCCGGCCCAGGAAGCGACTTGTCCAGCGTAAAGTGTTTTTCGATCACACAAGCACCCAGAGCGACGGCCACGATGCAAGCCGTGTCACTCTGCGTATGATCGGAATAGCCAACCGGGGCATCAAAGGCGTCACGCATGGTCTGCATGGCACGTAGGTTGGCATCCTCCGGACGCGAGGGATAGTTGGTAGTGCATTGCAACAAAACGAACTGCTCGTTGCCGGTTTCTCGAATGGCGCGGACAGCTTCATCCACCTCGGCCAGCGTAGCCATGCCGGTAGAAACAGTCATTGGCTTGCCCTTACGAGCCACGTACTGGAGAAAGTAAGGTTCCGCAATGTGAATCGAGGCCAGTTTGAAAGCCGGCACGCCCAGTTCATTCAAGAAATCTACATCATCAATGTTATAGGGTGTGGAAAGAAAAATTATATCCTGCTCTTGACAGAGCGCAATCAGATCACGATACGCCTCTGGCGTCAATTCCAGCTTACGCAACATCTCCAACTGAGATTCCTGCGGATCGGTGGTTGTTAGCTGGTACCTGGCCTTAGGGGCCTTGTCAGTTACTACGCGTTCCGCTTTGAAGGTCTGAAACTTGACACAGTCCGCACCGACCCGCTTTGCCTCGCGGATAAGACGCTTCGCCAACTCGAAGTCGCCATTGTGATTCACGCCGGCTTCCGCTATGACGAAAACCGGATGACCATGGCCAATACTAACACCACCTATATTGATCGCCGTTTGCATGTTAAGACCTCGCCGTCCAATCCTGGCCTGCTCCGAGGTAAAGGGCATCTACGATGCAATCAATAAAAGGCCTCTTACGATAGTTGGCTATCGGTCGTCGTCAAGTTGCAATAATCGCTTTGGAGTTGACATCAACTCCCATGGGATCTCTGGAGCCACCACGGCCGGCCTACGATAGCCATTATTGGCACCCCGTCTCGTCGTATAGTCCGTGATCTCGAAAGCCAAGACCGAATCACGACGATCGTGGGGCTTCCCCATTGCATGCCGGTATGTCAAGACCACTGTGAGATAATATCGGCCCGGCTTCAATAAACGGCTGGGTAGTTGTACCCGATAGCAATATTCTCCGCTGCTGAGCCCGGCTATCGCCGCTTTGCCAAGGTCATCATCTGCCGTGAAGAATATCCAATTACCATAAACGTCCTGAGCAAAAAGCGCCGCGTAGTAATTTGGATTGGGAACTCTTAAAGTGAAAGCGATATTCACAAAGGGGGATTCGTGATACTCAAAAACAGTTTTGACTTGTCCGGCAGCATCCTCCATGGACACCTGACGGAGCTGGATTGGCTTGGTCTCGTCAAGGGGAAAGGTAACCAAGCCATTGTATTCATCACCGGCACCTATCTGACCCAAATGCTCCAAATAGAGACGAACAGCATCACTGGCCTCTCCCTGGAAAATAGTCCGTCCATAGTCCAAAACGATACCCCTCCCACAAAGATTGTTTATCGCAGCCATGTTATGGCTAACAAACAACACCGTCCGCCCTTCCTTTGCCACATCATCCATCTTCCCCAGACACTTTTTCTGGAACGCCGCATCACCTACCGACAGCACCTCGTCCACCAGCAGGATCTCCGGCTCCAGGTGGGCGGCCACGGAGAAGGCCAAGCGCACGCGCATGCCGCTGGAGTAGCGCTTCACCGGCGTATCGATGAACTTCTCCACACCGGAGAAATCCACAATCTCGTCGAACTTGCGGTCCACCTCTGCCTTCTTCATACCCAGGATGGTACCGTTCAGATAGATGTTCTCCCGCCCGGTCAGCTCTGAATGGAAGCCAGTGCCCACCTCCAGCAGGCTGGAGACCCGGCCGCGGATCTCTACCCGCCCGCTGGTGGGCTCGGTGATGTGAGAGAGAACCTTAAGCAACGTGGTCTTCCCTGCCCCGTTGCGTCCAATAATGCCCACTACCTCACCGCGCTGCACCTCAAACGAGACGTCCTTCAGCGCCCAGATAATGTCTTCAGGATTGTAGCCATCGCCTTGAAAGCGGGTCAGCCGGCGCAGGCGGCGCAGGTTCTTGATGGGCTGACTGATGAAGTCAGCCATAGCACCAAATAGCGTATCGTGCATCTCCTCTTTGAGGCCGATACGGTAGCGCTTGGATAGATTTTCGACGCGAATGGCAATATCAGGCATCACTACACCACATCGGCAAAAATACGTTCCATGCGGCGGAAATAGAGGGCTCCACCGATAAAGACGATAATAGCCACCATCGTGCCCGGAAGCAAAAGGTCCCAGGGCATCGGATTGGTGCCCAGCAGGGCCGAACGAAAGCCCTCGATGACGCCGGCCATAGGATTCAGACCGTATAACAAACGGTACTGCTGGGGAATCGAACTGGCCGGATAGACCACCGGCGCCGCGTACATGAGCAGTTGCACGGCAAAACTCAGACCGTAGTTGACATCCCGGTACTGGATGGCCAGCGCAGTGAGCCACATCCCTAACCCGGCGGCAGTGAGCATCATCAGCAACACCAATAAGGGCAGGAGCAGCGCCCAAAGCGTGGGCTGCATGCCAAACCAAACCATCAGACCAAATAGAATCAGCAGAGCAATGGCAAAATCAACCAGATTGCTCAGTGCCGTCGTCAGCGGGATGATCAAGCGGGGGAAGTAAACCTTGCTGATCATGCCAGAGGCGCCCACCAGGCTGCTGCTTGCGCCGGTCAAAGCGCTGGAAAAGTAGGTCCAGGGCACCAGAGCGGCGTAACTGAAGATGGCATAAGGTACGCCGTCGGAAGCGACGTTGGCCAGGTTGCCGAAGACGATGGTAAAGACGACCATACTAAACACCGGTCGGATCACAGCCCAACCGATGCCCAGGATGGACTGAGCGTAACGCACCTTGACGTTCCGCCAAACCAGAAAATAAAACAGGTCTCGGTAGCGCCACAACTCCCGCCAGTCAATCAGACGCCAGCCGGAGCTGGCTTCAATGACGGTCAGTTCAGTCGCAGAGGGTGCAAGGCCAGCTTGCTGTTGGGCAGCCAGAGTTTCTGTGTTCATATCAGGGAAGCCTCACTCCTTGGGCTCCAAGGCGCCAAGGCTACATAGTAAAGAATGGAATCCGAGATGTCATCCGAGGGCACCTTGGCCAGCTTGCCGAAGAACAAAGAGAACACCACCAGGCATTCCTCAATTGCTTGCATGCGTTCAGGTACCTATTCTCCTACCACCATTTTCGACACCCAGTCAATCGCTCCCAGCAACCACGGGTCTGTGCAAGGGTACAAACAACAGATCGTCAAAGAATGCCGCACTCCGTCCAAGATTGAGCATCCATAACTCGACCTCCATCACGCTGCTATCATAGGGGCGGGTAATCGAAGCCATGTAAGTCCAGCCTTCGGGCAGGGGGATGTTGCATACCGTGTAGGAGTACCAAGGACCACTCCCCGACGGGTTGGGAAACCACTGGCGTCCCAGACAGGGCCGGGCGCCTGGTTCGGTTCTGAGCCAGGCTGCCTGCAGATAGACCGTATCTGAACTGCCCACCGGGATTCGCCGGCTAACGAGGCCGCTGGGCCCTGTCAGGTTATTCAGGCGCACGGCCAGCGTGGGCTCTCCGGCACGATCCGCCCATACCTGGTCAATGATCTGCTCGCTAGATGTCGAGTACTTCTCCCGTGGCCAGCCTGCTGGACAACGCAGGCCCTGTTCGACTCTTTGCTCAAACCCGGGATTAGGGGCCAGATTCGGCACCGTGCCGATCTGCCAGACCCGATCTCCTAGAGCGACTACTTGCCAGTTTCCCTCACTACTTACTGTAAGCTGCGCACTGGTCGGAGCGGAATCGGCGTGCTGCCAATAGAAGACCATCTCCAAGGTTGGTGCACGGGCCATCTCCCAAGCATTGCGCACGTCGAAGCCGAGCAAGAACCAGCCTGGCCACATCTGAACCCGCTCCACCTCCTGCCAGATCCGCTCAGGCGTCTGCTCTCCCAGTCGTCGCGGGGGTTCCAGGGCCAGCAGGTCGGCTTGCACCGCCTGGGCAGCCTCCATCTCTTCCATGGCCCGCAAAGTCCTCAGCAGGCTGATATAGGCTTCAACGTAGTGGGGATCACGCTCCAGTACCGTTTGAAATAAGGCAGCCGCCTGTCGGTAGTCGCCACTCGCCAGGCTCTGCTGACCGGCGTCATAGAGGAGACTGACCTGTTCAGCCTCCTTCCAGTGCTTAGCCCGCTGAAAGTCCGCTTGCAGATACGGCACGTACCGCGCCTGCCGGGGTCTTAATACTTCCCTTACCTCTTCCCATGCCGCCAGTGCGCGCCGAGCACTCACGAAGCGCAGCTGCGTAACCGGCTGATTTTCAACAGCCCACGACGTGGTGTGAATCATCGCCACGTTAAGGTACAGTGCCTGGCGCGGCGTCGGCAGCGCGGCCACGCACAGCAGAAGCGCTAAAGCAACAGCGAACGTCCACAACACAGGAACAAACCGCCCCATAGCTCGATACATTCTCACGCCAACAGTGAAGCTTGAGGGTCACGCTTACGCCAATCAGACCAGAGCAAGACCAGCCCAGCGAAGAGCCAGAAGTAGGCGTCGGGCCCTGGTGCGCTGAGTACAGAGTTGACGGCTGAAAGCAACACTACCGTAACCAGTCCGGCAAAGATCCCCACCAGTACGGCTTTCTCCTCGTGACACGTCTCATTTAGCAGATTCCAACACTGGCGACAGATGATAAGCACAATAGCGACCCATGCGAGCGCGTAAAAGATGCCGAATTCGTATACGGCTGGTAGCCAGAAGCTATGGCCCTGTACAGACTCACCTGCCGGTGTTGTACTACCAGCATATTGATAGGCGCCTATGCCGAAAAGCGGATATTTCATCGCCAGCCGGATCCCACTTTCATAGGCGCCCAGGCGGCCGCTCGTGACAGCCACAGTCTCCGGTGCAAGGTGGATTTGGAAACGTTTCACGATCTCGTCACTGACACCGGTCCAAACGATCACCAGAAACACAACAAGAACCACGAGCGCGAGATATCCCAAATGCCTTACTTGTAACCGGTCCATCCAATGCACGAGCACGATGACTAGAAAAGTCTCGAATACAAGGCCCACGATCGAGCCAACGAAGGTGCTTAGAAACAAGTAGGCTGCACAAAGCAGGTAGAGCAATCGAGCCAGTCGCTGGCGACCCAAATGCTGAGATAGAAGCCCAACCCCAAGAAAGATAGGTGCCACCGTTAACACGATCCAACTCTGGGTGACGCCACCCGGTCTCAGAAAGAATAGAATTGGATACTCCACCGCAAGGGTGGAAGTAGAACTACTCTTCGCCATGCGCGCGAGACCGGCGGAACTCTGCCCGGTATGCACAAACCACACCATGATCGGCAACCAGAGGACGACCAACAAGGCTATGGGAACCACAGCCGAGAGTAGAAAACGGCGAGCTTGCTGCGGCTTCTCCACCATCAGCACCACCAGAGCAAAAGGCCACAGGCTCAGCAGGAACCGATAGAGTCGTAGGTTTGTGTCAGGACCCCGTCCCAAGGCCAGATTGACCACCATGAGCATGATACAGATAGCGATTGGATAGTAAATCCCAGTACGCAAGATTGGCTTATGCCTCATGACAAAACGCAGCGACGCAGCGCCCATCGTTGCGATGAGCACTAACTGTAGAGGCGAATCGAGCACCGGCAGGGGTAGGTTGATGGAACCATAGGGAATCAGCATGAGGACCGGGAAGGCCAGGGCCATCCCGACCTCGGGCCTTGTCAGAACGATCACCGCCAGCGGAATAAACGGCAGCACAAAGGCGGCCCCTGCTCCACCCTCTGGTCTCGCGACCATCCGACCGATCGAGATAGCGCCGATGACAGCCAGGAAGACCAAAAAGTAACGAGATTCTAAGCGGTATTGGCGGACGGCTCTCATGACTTCACTTTGACTCCAATTTGAATCGTTTCCCCAAGAAAAGGCAGGAAAAGTATGCAGAAATCAAAAGCCCGATTTTGTCCTCCTGGAGCCACCTTGGAAATGTCTGTGGCTCAGCGGAACCCATTCGCTCAATCCCCAAGAGGCCAAGGGGATAACAACCGGGAAAGCAGCAACAAGATGTCTGCTTATGTTGCTCGCCCCTAGAGCCATCATGCCTACCAGGAGAATAGGTATAAACCAAAGCCAGCGCTTAAGATCAGCAGGCACGTCACACCTGAACAGAGCGTACAACGCTGGTATCCACAATAGCCCAAAGGATAAGAACAAGTTGATGAATCTATTGGTGTTGATCAGTTCAGAGAAGTGCTGTGGCAACCCAGTGAGGAAAGCTCCCGAAACGTACCTATCTGGTGGCGACGGTATGATGAACACACGCATCATGAGGTACGCGAGTCCGCCCGGTAGCAACGCCACCAGCAACCAGACACGCTCACGCAAACTTCGGGTTGACAGCATAATCATCGGTGCCACCAATAGCAGTAGTTCCTTGGCAAAAACTCCCAGACCAAATGCCACACAGAGCAGGAACGGTCTGTTGCGTTGTACAGCCAACAAGCAAAGAGCCAAGAAGCAGTAGTAGGCTGTGTCCACCAGCGGGAGCCCAGCCGTGCGAACTATTGTATGCAGGCTAAGAAAGAGCACAGCTCCCACTATTGATGACCAGACTGGCAATCCAAAACCCCTTTGGAGAAAGTACAGCGTAACGGCGGCAACAACCAGGAACACGAAATTGATGGCCCCAAAGTGAAACGATGCAACAAAGATCGGATCCAGAGACCTGGCAGAAGTTAACAGCCAGGCAGGCGGGCGGGGCAACAAGCTGGCCAGAAACGGCACTAGCAACCGGGTTCCGCCAAATGTATTCTTACCCTCTCCAAAATACAAATTCAAATAGACTCTTGTATCTGAGAATTCCATACCGGCTGCCATTTCAGAACCAAAGGTTTGTACATTGGTGTACACAATAGAGAAGCTTAGCGTCACTACTACTACGAGTAAGACAGGAATCTGCCGCCCTTCATGTTGCATCCAATCCTGCAACCAGGCCTTTAGTTTTCTTATGTATGCTTTCATGCTTCTCTCCAGCCTTACAGACGGGATGGCAACTTTCATGTTGTGCTTCGCCATACAATTGGTCGGCGATACCAAAAAACCGCCCCAACTACGCCAAGAGCTAGCCCGAAGATTGCAAAGTAGAGCAGTGAGAACGCCAACGCTTTCTGTGGCGCTACACCGATCAACCCCAGCACCGCTACAAGAACGGCATCCCTCGCACCAATCCCTGCAATTGAAATAGGCAGTAGAGCTGCCATCCCAGCAACGGCAACAGCAAACGCCAGGTACCAGAAAGGTGCCGCGACTGACAAGGACTTGGCAATCAGATAGCACTCAAGCAGGATCACGAGCCACGAGACCACCGAGAGCAGAAGGGCAACGAAAAGGGTGGGCAGTGTCGCCACCTGGCGCAAGCCCGTCAGAAAATCGCTTGCCTGGTTATGGTCAGCGTCTGAATGGCCTAGTGAGAGCCACCGAATCAACCAGCGCCCCAGAGTCTCCCAAACCCGCGTGCGTAGCAGTAACAGTCCACCGGTAACGCCCAAAACAAGTACCGCTCCCCAGATCTGCAACTTTCCAAGAGCAGCAAGCTGGGGCACAAGCCCAATTCCCAGCAATGCTAACCCCACGAGTACCAGCAGATCAAAAACCCGATCAAGGATAACGCTGACCATTGCCGTTCCAATACTGACATTACAGTCCCGCAGGTACAATGCTTTGAGGATCTCTCCCGCCCGCCCTGGTGTCACCACACCAATGTAATATGTGCCAAAATAGGCAGTGACAGCGTCGGCAAGCGGGTAGGCGATTCCCTGAGCCTTTAGAAGATACTGCCAGCGCTCGACCTTGATGAACATCATTGGAAAGGCCAGCACAGTAGCCAGCAAGATCAGCGCTTTGTCCGCCTGCATCCAGGTGTCAAGTAGTTGTTGGGCATCAATGCGCAGCAGGAGATAGACAAGCAATATTACGCCGATGCCACGTAGCAACCAGGGTTGAACAGGTCTGACCATAGTCTGTAGAAAAACTGCAAGCCTGTGACTGCGCACCACCTATGCCTCCGCCCCATCTCGCTGTGTTCCCTGTTGAAAGCCCCCGCTGGGATGGAACTGCGTCTGCATCAGACCTTTACGCTTGGTGGACTTCGTACTGCGAATCCACAGCTTACGGACCGTTTTGAATACCCGCCCAAGCAACTGAATCGGTACTGCGTTGATCGCACGACGCGAGATTTCGAGGTTGCACAGCCGGAGAACAAGATCTATTATAGTCTCTTGCAGACGACGGCGCAGTGGTACATCACCTAGAACATAGCCGTACTCTGGCACAGGCAAGCCCCGACTACGGCGAGACTGGATACGCAAGAAGGCGCCTCGCTTCTTCAGATCCAATCCATGGGAGTGCATGTTGACCGCTTCCTCCTCGGTGATTGGGTGAAGCTCAAGGAGGCCTTTTGCTTCCATCGCACGAAGCAAGTCAGCGCCAAGCGAAGTCCGCCCCAAGACGATAGACCAACCTTTACCACGCTCTTCATAGACCGGCGCCCACCCATCCCCTACAGAGACGTCCGAGAATTCATTCGTAAGATCGGTGCATAATAGACACCGCTGCATGATGTAGAAAGGGATCAAGTAGTTAGCGTAGAACTTCTCCAACGCAAACACCCGCCCATCATGGAGGCGGACTTCCATCTTGCCTGGCCAATCTCCTGCCCGGTATTTCAGAGACGCTACCTGGGACAAGTCGTTGACACCATTGCGGGCCAGATAACTCCGCACGGCATCGAAATGCAATATATTCCCACAGTAGGAACCAATAACGTACTTGATCTTCACCGCTGCCGGATGGCCCATCTGCTGAAGCTTGCGCAGCGAGTGAACCTGGCAGGGAAGTCCTACATATGCATAGACGCCAGGGCGATCAACCAGTTCATGGAATATCGTGTTAATGGGGCTGATGCAGTATTTGCTCTGCGCTGCCCTCAAAACGCCTGCGTGATCCGTAACGATCTGGGGAACTGCCCGATATGGCTCGGTTTCGTCATCTATCAACGTTACAACTCCATCTACTAGACCACTCTCTAGCAAATAGAGTGAGATCGCGCTAATAATCCCACCGCTGGCGGCGTTGCCGCGTACGACTGGATCTGTGGCAAAGCCAACGTAAACGTGTTGATAGTTGCCCAGCAGGTAGCTTTCCGGTTCTCTGCCAAAGACCTGTTGATTAAGCACCGGCCACAGCACTTCTTTTCCAGGGCAAGCTTCGTAGCAAACGCCATCGCATGTGTCGCAGAGGCCACCCTGTTCTGGCAAGCAAATGCCAAGTGGGTCGGAAAAACGTATAACCTGCTCTTTGCAAACCCCCACACAACTGCCGCAGCGAGTACAGAGGCCCGTATCTATCACATCTTTCTTGAGGTCGTCAAAAGTCTTGGATGTCACTGAGCAATTTCACACACATAAAACTGGCGGATGCCAAACTCTGCCAGGCAGGTCCCTTGAACGCGTTCATCTAACCATTCCAAGCCCCACCGCCGGAGAGCCTGAGGACCTGCCGGAATCAACACAGTTCCTCGGTGTATCAATAGCTGAAAGCCACACTGCCGCAAAAGCTCCTTAACAGTACGCGAAGACAAGAACCGACGCGGCCCCTCACCGTGGTGAAGGTTCATAGCGTCTACAAGGCTTACCATCCATTCGGCTGTAGCAGGTGGTGTGCTCATTACCAATCGCCCCCTAGGGCATAGAACCCGCCGCAATTCGTTCAAGAATCTCAGCGGTTCCGGCACGTGCTCCAGTGTCTCGAGTGAAAGGATCCGATCAAATCTGGCGTCGGCAAAGGGTAATGCATGCAGTGAGGTTTGTGCAAAGTGACGAGTTGGGTACTTTCGCCGGGCAACCCTCAGCATCTCCTCCGATAAGTCTATGCCCATATATTCTATGTTAGGACATGCTTCATGCAGGAAACGGCTAGCATTGGCGGTTCTCGCAAAAACGTCCAGTATCCGCATGCCTGGTGCCAGCTTCATGTATTTCATGGCTTCGGTGAAGCGCTGGGAGTGTGTCGTCCCCATCTCTTTGTTGTGCTCATCGTAGTGTGACGCAATCTGGTTCCAGTGGGCACGAACAGAGTCCAATGTGAATTCACCGTGCCAGCCGAGTCTCATTGGCCGAGGCCCCTTCGTAGCGCCGATATCTGGTCAGCCAAGATTCCAAAGAAGAACAGAAAGATTGCTGCCACAATGAGTAGAACACCACTCTCCGGGAATGCCCGAAAGCGAATCAAGCCATAAGTAGAGAACATAATACCGAACAGGCCTAACGCAAGGCTAGGGGGCAGAAACACCTTCAAGGGATCGAAAAGAACAATCGTCCGCAAAATGAGCAGCAGTATATTATAGCCATCCTTCACCAGATTCACCGTGCTAGTTCCTACTCTGGGGCTCACGGTAATAGGTGGCCAGGCTATGTCATAGCCTTCCTTGATCGCCGCTAAGGTCAAAGTGGTGGAGAATGAAAAGCCGTTGGGCAGGAAGTGCGCAAAGCGCATAAATAGCTCGCGCCGAAAGGCCCGAAATCCCGAATTATAATCGGGAATTTCCACGCCAGCCAGGTAGTTAGCAACCATACCAAGCAGCAACTTGCCCGGTCGCCTCACCAATGGAGCATGTGATTGCTTTGTGCGTGCCCCGATTACTACGTCATATGTCCCCATAAGCTCCGCAAATCTTGGGATTTCAGCCGGGTCATGCTGGCCATCAGAATCCATCGTGATTATGATATCGTAAGCGGCAGCTCGCACGCCAGTTTTGAGCGCAGCACCGTATCCTTTGTTCGTGGAATGCCGGGTCAAACGTACTGGGAACCTCGATGCAACATCTGCGGTGTTGTCAGAAGAACCATCGTCCACCACAATGATCTCATAGATCAAGCCACTGTCCGCCATCACTTGCAACAGTCGCTCCAGCATCGGGCCGATGCCGTGCTCCTCGTTGTAAGCTGGCACGATCACCGTTACGCCAGAAAGCTGATTAGGCATGGAATCACATCCCACCAACCTTAGCAAAGATTCGCCGATATCACTCGATCGTCTTCCGTAGCCCTTCCTCAGACAGTGTCTTCGCCCTGAAATCGAAGAGTCGCTCGGCCTCGGTCACGTTCAGGCAACGGTGAGGCTGTCCGCCGAGCGTGTCCGTATCCTGCACCATCTCCCTTACAAACTTCGTCAGCCGCGCGATCAGGTGCACCTGTCATATCTTTTCGAAATCACAACCTCCCGCCGATCACGTAGCCGATCAGAATGCACAGTCCGAGCACTACGAGTATGATGATGACCTTCAGGACGGTCAGTTTCTACTCAGCCGTGATTCTAGACATCGCTTGCCTCCGATCCTGAGCTTTCACGCTTCTTACGCCGCCTGCGACGCCGCCGCCAGGGCAGCAGTCTTTGCAGCAGGGACTGTCCCTCGGGCTCGTGGCCATCCCGATAGTAGTAGCCGTAGTGGTAATAGTAGCTGTAGTACCCCAGGTCGGACAGGTTCACCTTGTTGAGCACGGGGCCGAGGATGCGGGCGCCCACCTTCTCCAGCACCGCCCGACCCTGCCGCACCAGGTCGCGGCGGGTGCCGCCCGCCCACACCACCTGGAGCACCCCGTCCACTCGTGAACCCAACACCACGGCGTCGGTCACCGTGGCCGCCGGCGGCGAGTCGTAAACCACCACGTCGGCCTGCTCCTTGAGCTGCTCCATCACCTCGGCCGCTCGCGGCGAGCCCAGAAGCTCGGCGGGATTGGGCGGCAGCTTGCCGCAGGGCAGCACCCACAGGTTCTCTTGGGAGGTGCGCTTCAGGTAGCCGCTGAGCAGCCCCCCCTCAATCCCCCCCAAATCTGGGGGGGAGGTGCGTCCAGCTCCCCCCTCTCCTGGGTAGGAGGCGCGCCCAGTTCCCCCCTCTCCTGACCCTTCGGCTTCGCTCAGGGCAAGCTTCGGGAGGGGGGGAGTAGGGGGGAGAGGTCCCTGCCAGCCAACGACCAGGTCGGTGAAACCAGGCTCCTTCGGCACCTCGAACAGGTGATGCAAACGAGGCTTGCGCAGATCCGCATCCACCAGGATCACGCGGCTGCCGTCCTGGGCCAGGCTCACCGCCAGGTTGGCCGCCGTCATGGTCTTGCCTTCGACAGGGCCCGCGCTGGTGACGAGCAGGCTGCGCACCGCCTGGCCGGGATTGGCAAACTGAATGTTGGTGCGCAGGGCTCGGAAGGCCTCGGCGATGGGAGAGCGAGGGGCGGTCAGGGTGACAATCTGCTCCCGGCTCGCTCCCCTGCTATCCTTGCCTTCGATGAGTCCGATGACACCGAGGGTGGTCATACCGTAGAGGGCGTCCAACTCCTCGGGGGTCTTGATCGTGTAGTCCAGGTACTCCAGCAGGAAGGCCAGGCCCACCCCCAGTCCCAGGGAGGCGGCCAGGGCGAAGAGGATGTGCTGAGCGGTCTGGCTTGGCAAAGGCTCGGTGGGCAAGAGCGCCACATCCATGACCACGGCGGTGTCCACGCTCGATGCTCCCTCGCCGCTGGCCAGGGAGGCTTGGGTCTGAGCCAGGCTGTTGAGCACCTCAACGCCCAAGGATTCGTTGCGGATCAACTCCTCGCGCAGGGCCAGGATGCGCTGATCCACCTCTTCGGAGGAAGGGCCGCTCTCCAGCTCGGCGATCTGAGCTTCCAGGCTCGCAACCCGCTGATCGTAGTAGTCCAGTTTGGCCTCCAGGCTCTGCCGCAGCTTCTGCAGCCGCTGCTGCTCCAGCGCTTTCATAGGATCCTGCTGGGCCTGCATTTGTTCCTGCTGGGCTTGCTGGCGGGCGATGTTCTCGGCGATGAGCACCTGGGCGGCGATGTTGGCCAGTTTCTGGGCCTTGTCAGGATTGGCGTGGGAGGCGCTGATCTTGAAGAATTGGGTGTCTTCGACGTAGCGCGTCGAAAGCGCGCCCAGCACCTCGTCGAACGTGGTCTCACCCTCCATCTCCTGCGTTACCAACTGGGCAAAGGACCGGGTGCGCATGAGCTCAGCGTAGGTGTTGGCCAGCGACTTGGCCGGCTGTGTCATCTCGTAGGGCAGCACCGGACTCGACGCCGCCGGGTTCAGGAACAACGTGGTCGTGGTACGATACAGCGGCACCTGCCGCAGGCTGTAATAGCTGGCGCTGGCCGCCGAGATGATCATGAGCAACGCGATGAGCCACAGTCGCTTTCTGATGATCTTCCAGTACTCTAGTAGTTCCATATCCGTCTCGCTTCGGTGTCGAAAGCTGCGCCCGGAACGTGTCAACCTGTAGCGTGTTAATGTCCACCGGCATCAACAGCCGGCTCTGCAACGGCGTCAGGCTTGCGTCGTCGGCGACGAGGTCGTCGCCCCGGCAATAACCGGCGTAGCAGAGAGCGCCCCTTGGATTCGCGCTCGCGACCGTCCCGATCGTAGCCGTAGTGGTAATAGTAGCTGTAGTACCCCAGGTCGGACAGGCTCACCCGGTTGAGCACCGGTCCCAGGATACGGGCGCTCACATTCTCCAGGACCGCTTTGCCCCGCAGGATCATATCGCGACGGGCGCCGCCGGCCCACACCACCTGCAGCACGCCGTCCACTCGTGAACCCAACACCACGGCGTCGGTCACCGTGGCCGCCGGCGGCG
>CAZEBW010000066.1:0-3511 GCA_964510205.1 uncultured Anaerolineae bacterium | reverse complement strand
AGTCGTAGACCACCACGTCGGCGTGCTGCTTGAGCTGCTCCATCACCTCAGCCGCACGGGGGGAGCCCAGCAGTTCGGACGGGTTGGGCGGAATGGGACCGCAGGGCAGCACCCACAGGTTCTCTTGGGAGGTACGCTTCAGGTAGCCGTCGAGCAGCCCCCCCTCAATATCCCCCAAATCTGGGGGGGAGGCGCGTCCAATTCCCCCCTCTCCTGGGTAGGAGACGCGCCCACTTCCCCCCTCTCCTGATGGGGAGGTATGCTCAGTTCCTCTCTCTCCTGGGGGGGAGGCGCGCCCAGTTCCCCCCTCTCCTGGGTAGGAGGCGCGTCCACTTCCCCCCTCTCCTGATTTCGGGATAGGGGGGTTAGGGGGGTGAGGGCCAGACAGAGCACCTCGCTGGTCAATGATCAGGTTCGTGAACCCCGGCTCTTTCGGCACCTCGAACAGGTGATGCAAACGAGGCTTACGCAGATCCGCATCCACCAGGATCACGCGGCTGCCGTCCTGGGCCAGGCTAACCGCCAGGTTGGCGGCGGTGAGGGTCTTGCCTTCGGCCGGGCCAGCGCTGGTGATGAGCAGGCTGCGCACTGTCTTGCCAGGGTTCGCAAACTGGATGTTGGTGCGCAGCGAGCGGAAGGCCTCCGCGACGGGGGAGCGAGGGGTGGTGAGGGTCACGATTTGCTCGGGGTTGGCGCCTCCGCCGTCCCCACCGCCGATGGTCCCGATGACGCCCAGGGTGGTCATGCCGTAGAGGGCGTCCAGCTCCTCGGGGGTCTTGATGGTGTAGTCCAGGTACTCCAGCAGGAAGGCCAGGCCCACCCCCAGCCCCAGGGAGGCGGCCAGGGCGAAGAGGATGTGCTGGGCGGTCTTGAGGGGCAGAGGCTCGGGCGGCAGGGGCGCTGCATCTACCACCACGGCGGTGTCCACGCTCGATGACCCTCCGCCGGCCAATGAGGCTTGGGTCTGAGCCAGGCTGCTGAGCACTTCGATCCGCAGCGACTGGTTGTCAATCAGCTCCTGGCGCAGAGCCTGGGTGCGCTGATTCACCTCTTCGGAGGGGGTACTACCCTCCAACTCGGCAATCTGGGCCTGCAAGCTCTCAATCCGCTGACCGTAATACTTCAACTCTTCTTCCAGGCTCTGCTGCAACTCCCGCAGCCGCTGCTGCTCCAGCTTTCTCACTGGATCCTGCTGCGATTGCATTTGTTGTTGCTGGGCCTGCTGGCGAGAGATGTTCTCGGCGATGAACACCTGGGCGGCGGTGTTGGCCAGTTCCTGGGCCTTCTCAGGATCGGCGTGCGTGGCGTTGATCTTGAGGAACTGAGTGTCTTCGACGTAGTGTATCGAAAGCGCGCCCTGTACGTCCTCCAGCTTGGTCTCCCCCCCCATCTCCTGCGCCACCAACTGGGCAAAGGATCGGGTGCGCATGAACTCGGCGTAGGTATTGGCCAGGCTTTTGGCAGACAGGGTGACGTAGTAGGGCAGCAGCGGGCTGGGGTAGGCCGGGTTGAGGAACAGTGTGGTGGTGGTCTTGTACAGCGGCACCTGCTGCAGGCTGTAATAGGTGGCGCTGGCCGCCGAGACGGCCATCAGCAGCAGGATGAGCCAGAGGCGCTTCCGTATGATCTTCCAGTATTCTAGTAGCTCCATAATGAGTAAAGCCTCCAACCGAATATTCTGTGTTCAAACAGCTTTGTGTATGGCCTTTGCTTGTTCTTCGATCCACCGATATGTGTGAGCAATCCCCTCTTTCAGGGACACCTTCGCCTCCCACCCCTCTGTGCTGGGGTGCTTGGGAGCAAGGGTGCTTGGGTGCACACTTCAATTCTCCCCTGCTCCCTTGCTCCTCCGCTCCCTTGCTCCTTTGCTCCTCGGTCAGCGGCGGCTCGCCGGGCTGCATGTCGCGATAGACGCACACCGAAGAGGAGAAGAAGTAGCGGGACACGCCCATCTCGGCGGCGGTGTGGGTCATATGAACGTTAATCAGCGCGTTGTTGCGCAGCACCTCGCACTCGGCCACGGAAATGAAGCCCATGCCGCCCATATCGGCGGCCAACTGCACCAATGGGACGCAGATACACGCAGATTTACATGATTTTTTTATCTGAGTTTATCTGCGTCAATCTGCGTCCCATATCTGCGTCCTATCCCTCCATCCAGGCCATGGCGCCCTTGCGGGTGTTGTCGTAGGCTTTGCGCTTGATCTGGGGTTTGGGGCCCAAGTTTAGTAGTAGCCCGACTTCGTAGGGTGTGGCCTTCAGGTAGTTCAGCAACTGGGCTTCGTGCTCCGGGGCCAGGGTGCGGACGGCTTTGATCTCGACGATGACCACGCCAGCCACCAAGAGGTCGGCGAAGTACTCGCCCACCACCTGGCCATTGTAGTAGACTTTGATGCAGGCCTCCGGGATGACCTCTAGCCCCAGCTTTCGCAGCTCGATCACCAGGGCGTTCTGGTAGACCTTCTCCAGACCTGCCCTGAGCCTGTCGAAGGGAAGCCATAGCCGAGGGTGTTGTAAACGGTGTAGAAGGCCTGGATGATGAGTTCGGTGATGTCCTTGTGCTTGTACATATTCCTCTAACTTCGAATCTGTGTGATCTGTGCCACCTGCGGTTTGGAAACGTGCCAAAACGTGCCATAATCGTGTCACTCACCACGGGATGCCAGCACGTAATGTGCCCCCCGGCCCGCTCCACGCAAGACGAGAATCCCATGCTCCACCAAATCGCTCAGATCTCGGGCCGCGGTTCGTGAAGATACTCCGAGCAACTCGGCGTACTCCCCTCGGCTGATCCGCCCATGCTCCCCGGCATACAGCACCGCCTCTACCTGGCGCTCATTCAACCCTTCCGCCCACGCCGGCCGTGCCGCCACCTCTTCCATAAAGCGCTCCCCAGGACCCATCAACGTCACTCGGAACTCGCTTCCCATTTCCTCGAACCGGGGCCGGGGCAAACCATGCCCTTCCATGGCCAGAGCCATGCGTCTGATCCCCGTGCCCAGGCGTTCGATGTAATGGCTCCCCAGGTCCCGGAACACCCCCACGATGATGGGATTGCGCAGCACCGACTGGGGCTCCAGCCGACGCATCTTTTCCAACGAGACTCCTGGCGGCAGCGGCCCCGGGCTGTAGACCTCAATCCGGTCGTCGAACATGAACACGCGGATGCGCTGTCCCCGCCGGCTGTAGTCCCGATGTACCACGGCGTTAACGATGGCCTCTCGCACCGCCTCCTGGGGGTACTCTCGGTAGTCCACGCCTACGAAGCCCTCGATGCGCCGGCCTATTTTCATGTGGCGATAAATGAACTGCTCGGCATCGTCCACCAACTGGTACAAAGGGCCGTGCAGGTCCCGCCGGTCAATGTAGGTCACCACATCCGTACCCTTGAAGCGCACACAGGCCACCTCGGCCTGCCCGATGAAGCGCTGCGGATCTTCGGCGAAGAGCATCAACCCAGCGTTGGTCGGCATCCACCGCCCATCCTCGTTCACCAAACAGCTCAGACTGC
>CAZEBW010000065.1:0-20516 GCA_964510205.1 uncultured Anaerolineae bacterium | reverse complement strand
AGGCCCTCGGTCCCGCCCCAGAACTGAAATGCACCTGGGGGCTGAAACTATTTGCCTATTGGGAAATTCTGTGATATAATATTTGGGATGAGAGACGGGCGCGAAGACCTGTCTCTTTATGCTGTCAACTGTTGATAGGCATCCGAGATTCTCACTGTGGAGGAGAGCGTGCCCCTTCGTCCAACCAAGCACAGTTTCAAGCTTCCCCCTCTTGGAGCGTTGGCTCTTGAACTCCATTGTAGACCATCCTCTTCCGCCCTCCCGATTTTGGAAGTTGATCCCCCTGGCAATCCCATTTCTTTCTTGTTGACTGAAGGTCCCCGACTAAGCCCTCAGCGGCGAAGGCGCGGACTGTCGTCCGCTTGGAGCTTGGGTATCTTAAGTTTGTCTTGTCGTTATACCAACGAATGGAGGCACAATGATGTTAACCGAAAAACCCGTAACCACTTTTCTGGATGAGCTATCCAGCTCGGCTCCCGCGCCTGGCGGGGGAAGTGTGGCGGCGCTGTCGGGCGCTTTGGGCGCGGCCCTGGTCAGCATGGTCTGCAACCTGACGTTGGGCAAGAAGAAGTACGCCGACGTCCAGGAAGACATCGAGGCCCTGCTGGAAAAGTCGGAGGCGCTGCGCAAGGAGCTCACCGACTTGCTGGAAGAGGACGTCAAGGCCTACACTGCCTACTCCAAAGCGGCCAAGATGCCCCGCGATACCGAGGAACAGAAGGCCAAGCGGGCCACGGCCAGGCAGGAGGCGCTGAAAGGCGCTACCGACGTGCCGCTGCGCATCGCCGAGGCGGCGGTCCGGGTCATGGACCTTTGCAGGCCCGCTGCCGAGAAGGGCAACGTCTGGGCGGTGAGCGACGCCGGCGTGGCGGTGCTGATGGCCGAAGCCGCCCTTCGCAGCGCGGCCCTCAACGTGCTCATCAACCTGGGCGCTCTCAAGGATGAGGAGTTCGTCGCCGACAGGCGCGCCAAGCTCGACGGCCTGCTGGAAGGCAAGGGCGTCATGCGCGACGAGATCTACGATCTGGTGGTGGAGAAGTTGTGAGTTGACGGGTGGCGATGAGGGAAAAGAAAGAGGGATGGCTAGATTGCTATTACCAACCATCCCTCTCCTGAATTGCTGTGTTGCTTTGCTTCTTTAGGCGGCCCGGCGCAGCTTGGCTGGGACAACGCGAGCTGCGAACTTGATCCCGAACTTGGCCTGTCGCTGTGCTGCCTTCACGACCTTTTGCATGAGCATGACGTTGGTCATGGGGCCGATGCCACCGGGCACCGGGGTGATGGCGCTGGCAACTTTCTTGACCGCCTCGAAATCCACGTCGCCAACCCATTTGTCATCCAGCTTGGCGAAGCCGAAATCGAGCACGACGGCTCCAGGCTTGACCATCTCAGCCGTGATCAGGTGGGCTACACCCGTGGCGGAGCAGAGGATGTCGGCCTCACGGGTCATCTCGTACAAGGGGTTGGTGTGGAGATCGCACACGGTCACTGTGGCCCAGTGCTGCACCAGCAGAAGCGACATGGGCTTGCCTATCAGATTGCTGGCCGCAACCATCACTGCCCGCTTGCCGTCTATCTCGATGTTGTAGTGCTTGAGCAGCTCCATGGCGCCGAGCGGGGCGGAGGGCACGAAGTAAGGCCCGACGTCCTGTGGCCGGTCAACGAAGGCGGTCTGGGCCAACCGCCCGGCGTTCAGGGGGTGTATACCATCTACGTCCTTGGCGGGATTCAGGGCTTCGACGACCACGGCATCGGTAATGCTCTCGGGCAGCGGCTTCTGGATGATGATGCCATGGATCTCTTCAATCCCATTCAACTCGTGGACTAGTTCTACCAGCTCCTCCTCGCTCACGTCATCGGGACGCGTGTGAGCCTGGAAGGCAATGCCTACCCGCTCGCAGGTCCGCTTGATCATCTTGGCGTAGCTGATGGAGGCTGGATCCCAGCCCGCACGTACCAGAGCTAAGGTGGGGGTGGTGTTCTGCTCCGATTGGAACAGCTCCACTTCTTTCTTGACTTCGGCTTGGAACGATTTGGCCAACTCTCGGCCGTCTAGTATCTTAGCGCTCATTTGTCATCTCCTTTGTGATTACTTTGATTTTGTTGTCTTTAGTATAACACATCCGTCGAGAATTGTCATCGGTTGGAATAACCATTTCATCCCCCGTATTTGTCTTAATCAGAAAGGCGTATGAGTTCCAACGTTTGGGTAAGCAGTTATGCTTAAGCCATTGCACCGGGGCAAGGTTGCCGTTTGAGTTTTGCTTCAAATGGCGGTGTGATTGGAGAAAGGGTAGTGGATAGCACTGTGGACAAGATCAGGGTTCTGCTGGCTGACGACCATGCGGTGGTGCGTGAGGGCACCAAGGCATTGCTGGAGCAGGAGGACGACCTGGAGGTTGTGGCTGAGGCTGGCGATGGGAAGAAGGCAGTTCAACTCGCTAGTAGATTGCATCCTGATGTAGTCATCATGGATTTCGCGATGCCCAAGCTCAATGGCATAGAAGCGACCAGGCAGATCAAGGCTGTCAATCCGACTATCGCCGTGTTGGTACTGACCGCCTACGATAGCGAACAATATGTCTTCGCTTTCTTGGAGGCGGGAGCGGCGGGCTATCTGCTGAAGGATGTGCACATTGGTGAACTGGCCAAGGCCATCCGCTCTGTGCACGCCGGCGAGTCCATACTGCATCCGGCCATTGCCCGCAAGGTGGTCAACCGCTTCGCCCGGCCAACGGGGAAAGGCATTGGTGAGGAGAATGGTCCGGCTCCGCTCACGGAGCGGGAACTAGAGGTCCTGAAACTGGCCGCCCAAGGGATGTCAAACCATGAGATTGCTCGCGAACTGAGCATCAGCGTGCGCACCGTCCAAACGCACCTGGCCAACATCTTCAATAAGATGAGTGTGGGTTCTCGCACCGAGGCCGTGGTGTGCGGTCTCAAGAGAGGGTGGCTTACTTTCGAGGATACGCTCTAAGGAGCTGTTCCGATATTGGTGAATAATGAAGAAGGTGATGATGATTTCGACGCTGGCTAAGGGTAAACTGAAGGAGGTCACGCTCCACCGTGACTTCTGGATCCTCGTGCTTGGACTGGTCGGAGCTGCGTTTCTCCGCTATTATGTCCCTGAGGTAGAATCATTGGCCGCATACTCCCTGGCGCGATATGCGGTAGAGCTCGTCCTGTATGTTCTCGTCCTCATCAGCGCCACCTCGATTTTCGGGCACAGGGGAGGGCTGGTGACTTTGGGCATCATTGCACTGCTCATGCTTCCCCGTGTCTTCCTGGCCTCATCCCACCCGGTGAATGATCTGGCGGAGATCGTTGCGATGGCCATCATCGGCCACCTTACGGTGGGGATGTTGGCGGGTAGACAAAGGGCTGTTTCGAGGCTGAAAACGATCAATGCCATCAACACGGCGTTGACCCAATCCCTGGAACTGAAACAGATTCTGAGCGATGTGTTGGACAGGGTTTTGGGAGCGATGGGTGTTGAAGCGGGTGCGGTGTATCTCCTGGATGAAGAGGAACAGGGATTGACCCTCTTCGCTCATCGTCACCTGCCAGATGAGATCACGGAGTGCGCGGATGGGTTGAAGTCGGCCAGAAAGTTAGTGCACTACGAGGGCCTAAAGCATCAACTGACCATGCCGTTACGCTCGGAAGGCAAGATCACCGGTCTGCTCGCCATAGGTTCTCCTGAGCCCTGCCCTTCTTTTCAAAGAGAAGTGAAGCTGATGACCACCATCTGCAATGAGATTGGCATGGTCATCAAGAACGCCCGGCTGCTGCAGGACGTGGATAGGCAATTGCAGGTCGAGCGGTGCATGTGTGAAGTGATTGAGGAAATCACCACCGAACTGGAGTTGGACAAGGTTCTTCCCAAAGTGATGCAGATCGCCCAGGAGCTGGTAGGCGCTGACGGGGGGGTTGTGGCGCTGTGGGATGAGAAACGGAATGCCATCATCTATCCCTATCTTCACAATTTGCCTCGCGAATTGGCGGAGGTGACCGTGTCCGAGGGGGAAGGGCTATCTGGAGAAGTGATGACTACCGGCCGCCTCATCGTTGTGGACGACTATCAGACCTACGCCAAGGCGGTGCCTGAGTTTGTCCAGGCTGGCTTGGCCAGCGTGGTGGCCGTGCCCATCGTGAGCGGTGTGAGAACGTTTGGCGCGTTAAGCCTTTTTACCTTCAATAATGGGGCAAAAAGCTCTCTGGCTGGTAATCTGGACATCCTGGCTGGCATTGGACGCCAAGCCGGCATTGCCATTGAAAACGCCTATCTGTACGACAACATGCGCTTCTACGCCCGTCGAATCACCCGCGCGCAAGAGAACGAGCGCCGCCGCATTGCCCGTGAGCTTCACGATGACACCATCCAATCCCTCGTTGGGCTCTCGCGCCAGCTCGAAGCGCTGGCAGCCTCTTATGAGCAACGACCTGACACCACGTCCCAGCGTATTGGGGAAATCCATGAATCGGTGGATAATATGATACAGAGGGTGCGGAGGTTCAGCCAAGACCTGCGGCCGTCTACCTTGGATGATCTGGGTCTCTTGCCTACGCTGGAGGAATTGATAGCGGACTTCAATCGGGTCGGCCTCCAGGCTGAGCTTCGGGTTGTGGGCGGGAAACGCCGCCTACCGTCCGAGGTGGAGCTGACGTTTTTCCGCATAGCGCAGGAGGCGTTGAACAATGTGATGAAACATGCGGCGGCTACCGAGGTCGTTACTACGGTCGAGTTAGCCGACAGCGCGATCAAGATGACTATCCAGGACAATGGCAAAGGGTTCAAACCTCCAACTCCGATCAACCACCTGGCGGCTATGGGTAAGCTGGGGGTCATTGGTATGTATGAACGCGTGCGGTTGGTGGGTGGGACGCTGGCGGTGCAGTCGGAACCCGGCCAGGGGACCACGGTGATCGTCAAGGCGCCAATCTAGGCGCCATAGCTAACTCGACAATGTTAAGTTCCACAAGAAACCAGGTTTTTTGCGTCCCAAAGCGAGGTGACACCATTGTTCCAGTCACCTTGCAGGCCAGAATCCTGTCTATGGCAGAGAAAAACCTGGTTTCTGGGGCAAGGGGAACGATGAGATGGATACGGAAACAGCCATCGAGACCAGGATAGAACGCCGGCTTGTAGACGCCTTTGGACGGCGCGTGGCCAACTCCTTGCTGACTGTGGCTACGGTTCGTTATGCCACCGCCAGTGGGAATGCAAAGGAGAGGTACAGGGTGTTTGTGCAGTCCATCTGTTCCGATGACCGGGTGGTCCGCGCCTGGGGTGAACAAGGCGCAGCAAGGCAGAGAGAGGAGTGGGAAGCGCTGGTGACAACATCAGCCTAAGGCCCGTGTCGGGTTGCGGCGGGCAATGACAGAGCAAAGGAGGAGCTATGACGGCAGAGATTATGAACGGCAGGGCATTAGCCAAGGAAATCAAACAGGAGGTCATCGCTGAGGTAGAGGCTTTTAAAAGGGCCCACGGCTTTGTTCCGGCCATCGCCGTGGTGCGAATCGGCGAGGATCCGGCCTCGGTAAGCTATGCCAAAATGATCAGGAAAAACTTCGAGGGGGTAGGGATGAGATTTAGCTTGTACGTCCTGCCCGAACTGGCCAGTCAGGTGGAGGCCCATAGCTTGATATCGGAACTTAATGCCGACGATTCGGTGCAGGGCATCATGCTCCAAGAGCCTATCCCCAGCGGCATTGATGTGGCGGCCGTCAAGGCCGCCCTCTCGCCGGAAAAAGATGTTGATGGAGTGAGTCCCATCAACGCAGGGCGATTGGCTCTGGCAGCGCCCGTGGGGAGGCCGTCCGGCGTGCTGGACTACCTGGTGCCGGCTACCCCACTGGGTGGGCTGGAGATACTGAAACGTTATGATGTTCAGATCGAGGGCCAGCAGGCGGTCGTCGTCGGTCGCTCCAGTATTGTGGGAAAGCCAATGGCTTTTCTGCTCATGCAGCACCAGGCTACGGTGACCATTTGCCACTCTCGCACTGTGGATCTGGCGGCGGTCTGCCGCGAAGCCGACATTCTCTGCGCAGCCGTGGGCAGGGCCAAGATCATCACCGCCGACATGATCAAGCCCGGCGCCGTGGTGATTGACTTCGGCTTCAACCGCCTGGAGGGCAAGTGGGTGGGTGACGTGGACTTCGAGGCTGCCAAAGAGGTGGCCGGTATGATCACGCCCGTGCCCGGCGGCACCGGCTCGATGACCAACGTCATGCTGATGAAGAACGTGCTGGAGGCCGCAAGACGGCAGGCGGCGGGCTAGTGTCATGGCGAGGCTCATTTCTGGAGTAGGAGGTCTCTCCTGAGACCGATTTCTCCTCGGTGTCAGAGACACCTCCTACTGGTGATTACCCAGATGTGGGTAATCACCACACCCAATCGGTTTGACAATCTCTCCCCTATGTGGTAATATTACGCGGCTCGGTAGGCAGCAAGACAAGGCAACCAATGCATCGTGCTTTGACGAGCATGGTGCTGATATAAAAAATCAATTTAATCAAAGGAGGCACAAAGAATGATAGTAGACGTCAAGTCGCCAGTACCCAGTGATATTGAGATCGCTCAGGCGGCCAAGATGAGGCCCATCCGCGAGCTTGCAGCGGAGGTAGGTCTCAGTGAGGATGACTTGGACCTGTACGGCAAGTACAAGGCCAAGGTGCATCTGGATGTGTTAGATAAGTTGAAGGATCGTCCTAACGCCAAGTACATTGACGTGACGGCCATCACTCCCACGCCGTTGGGCGAGGGCAAGACCGTGACCACCGTTGGCCTCAGCCAGGGGCTGGCCTACATTGGGGAGAAGGTCTTCACCTGCATCCGCCAGCCTTCGCAGGGACCGACCTTCGGCATCAAGGGCGGCGCGGCGGGCGGCGGCTATGCTCAGGTCGTGTCCATGGAGGACTTCAACCTGCACCTGACGGGCGACATCCACGCCGTCGGCGCGGCCCACAACTTGCTGGCCGCGGCCATTAACAACCGGCTGGCGAAGGAAACCAAGTGGAGCACGGATTTCTTGGCCAAGGCGCTCTGCCCGGACGACGAATACACCGATTCCATGCGCAAGCGGCTGGAGAAGCTGGGCATCGAGTCGGACCGGCCCTCCGATTTGAGCGATGCGGACAAGGAGCGGATGTTCCGCTTGAACATTGATCCCGACGGCATCCAGTGGCGGCGGGTGGTGGACGTATCCGATGCTGCGCTGCGCAACATCATCGTCGGCTTGGGCGACATCAACGACGGATTCACGCGCGAGGCGGGCTACGACATCACCGTGGCCTCCGAGATCATGGCCGCGTTGGGCATGTGCAGCGGCCTGGCCGACCTGCGCGAGCGCATGGGCCGCATCATCATCGGCACCAGCAAGAAGGGCGGCCTGACCCACGTGGGACAGATTGATCCCATCACCGCCGAAGACCTGAACGTGGCCGGCGCGATGACCGTGCTGCTCAAGGATGCCATCATGCCCAACATGATGCAGACCTTGATGGGCAGCCCGGCCTTCGTCCACACCGGCCCCTTTGCCAACATCGCCCAGGGCAACAGTTCCATCATGGCCGACAAAATCGCCCTCAAGATCATGGGGCCGGATGGCTACGTGGTCACCGAGTCTGGCTTCGGGGCGGACTGCGGCATGGAGAAGTTCATGAATCTCAAGTGTCGTGTGAGTGGGTTGGTTCCCAACTGCGTGGTGCTGGTCGCCACCGTCCGCGCCCTCAAGATGCACGGCGGCGGGCCCAAGGTCGTGGCCGGCAAGCCGCTGGACAAGGCCTACACCGAGGAGAACCTGGAGTTGCTGGAGAAGGGCCTGCCCAACTTGCTGCAGCACATCGAGAACGCGCTCAAGTTCGGCGTGCCGGTGGTGGTGGCCATCAACCGCTTCACCACCGACACCGACGCCGAGATCGAGCTGATTCGGCGGCGAGCGAAAGAGACGGGCGCCGAGGACGCCGTCGAGAGCAACGTTTGGACTACGGGCGGCGAGGGCGGCGCGGCATTGGCCGAAGCGGTGGTCAAGGCCTGTGAGAAGCCGACCAACTTCGAGTTCCTATACTCTGACGATATGTCCATCAAGGAGAAGATCGAGGCTGTCGCCCGCGAGATCTACCGCGCCGACGGCGTGGACTACACGCCTCAGGCCGAGGCCAAGATCAGGCTCTTCACCAACATGGGCCTCTCGCATTTGCCGCTCTGCATGGCCAAGACCCACCTCTCGTTCAGCCACGATCCAAAGCTCAAGGGCACGCCGCGCGGCTGGCGGTTGCCCATCACCGATGTGCGGGCCAGCGTAGGCGCGGGGTTCATCTTCCCGCTGTGCGGCACCATGCGCACCATGCCCGGCTTGCCCACCCGGCCAGTGTTCACCGACATTGACATTGATCTGGAGACGGGTAAGGTAGTGGGGCTATCCTAGCAAGGGACAAGGGACAAGGGACAAGGGATTAGGGATAAGGGGCTAGTCCCCTAATCCCTGGTCCCCGATTCCATGAGGAGGAATGTAAACGTGGAAAAAACTGTGTTTGATGTGCCGAAGATGTATGCCGATCACCACGTCCTGGCGGTGCGTGAGGCTTTGCTGCCTTTGGATGGCGTGGAGGAGGTCATGGCCAGCAGCGCTTTCAAGCGTGTTGCCGTTGGCTACGATCCGGATCGCCTGGGGCCAGACAAGATCGAAGAGGCCCTTCGAGAGGCGGGCTATGCGCCAGGCGAGGACTGGGAAATCCCCAGCCCGCCCGAAGGCAAGGAGGACGATTCCGCCTGGTTCAAGATGATAAGACGGATAACCGAGACCAATGTAGTTGACCTGAAGATGTCCGGAGACTTCCGCAAATACTAGTCAGGGGACCGGGGAATCAGTGATCGGGGAATCAGGCATCCCCTGATTCCCTCATTCCCTGATTCCCTAATCACCAACAAAGAGGAATAAGATAATGACTGATAACAAGACGATAGATCCAACCATTAAAACGATGTTAGAGTTTTCCGAGGCCGAGGGCATCTCCACTGCCTTCTCTCGCGCCGAAGCGATGAAGCCCTGCCCCATCGGCCAAGATGGGGCCTGTTGCAGGAATTGCTCCATGGGGCCTTGCCGCCTGGTGGGCAAACATGACAGGGGCATCTGCGGGGCCAACAGAGAGACGGTGGCTGCCCGCAACTTGGTCCGTATGATCGCCGCTGGCGCCGCTGCCCACTCCGATCACGGCCGCGATATGGCCCTGACGCTTCTGGCTGTGGCTGAGGGCGAAGCCCCGGATTACGAGATCCGCGACGAGAACAAGTTGCTGGAGGTAGCAGAACTGTTGGGTGTGGATACCCAGGGCCGCGAGACCCTGGAAATCACCAGGGAAGTGGCGGAGAAAGCCCTGGCCGAATTCGGTCAACAGAAAGGGGAGCTAAGCTACCTACAGCGCGCCCCCCAGAAGCGGCAGGAGATTTGGCGCAAGCTGGGCATCGCCCCCCGAGGCATAGACCGCGAGGTGGTGGACATCATGCACCGCACCCACGTGGGGAACGATCAAGACTACGACAGCCTCCTGATGGCCGGGCTGCGGAATGCCCTGGCCGACGGCTGGGGCGGCTCGATGCTCTCCACCGACATCACCGACATTCTGTTCGGCTCCCCGGTCCCGCTCCTGGCCAGGGCCAACATGGGAGTCCTGAGCGAGGACGAGGTGAACATCATCATCCACGGCCACGAGCCAACGCTTTCTGAGTTGATCTTGGTGGCGGTGAACGATCCGGAGATGATCGAATACGCCAAGAGCAAAGGGGCCACGGGCATCAACCTGTCGGGCATCTGCTGCACGGCCAACGAGACGCTGATGCGCCAGGGCGTGCCCACCGCTGGCAACTTCCTGAGCCAGGAGCTGGCCATCATGACCGGTGCCGTCGAGCTGATGGTGGTTGACATCCAGTGCATCATGCAGGCATTGGCTCCGCTATCTGACCAGTTCCACACCACCTTGGTCACCACTTCCGCCAAGGCCCACATTGAGGGGGCCACGCACGTCCAGTTCGACGAGCATCGCGCCCTGGAGATTGCCAAGCAGATCGTCAAGATGGGGATTGACAACTTCCCCAAGCGCAAAGAGACGCGCATCCCCAAGGAGGTCAACCAGTTGGTGGCTGGCTTCTCCCACGAGTATATCAACTACGCCCTGGGCGGCTTCTATCGGGGCTCCTTCCGCCCGCTGAACGACGCCGTGGTGCAGGGCCGGCTGCGCGGTGTGGCGGGGGTGGTGGGCTGCAACAACGCCCGCACCTGCCACGATTACTCCCACGAGTACATCACCCGCAAGCTGATCGAGAATGACGTGCTGGTGGTGATGACTGGCTGCGGGGCTATCGCCTGCGCCAAGTACGGGCTTCTGTCGCCGGAGGCGGCCCAATACGCCGGCCCCGGCCTGCGGGAGATCTGCGAGGCGGTGGGCATCCCGCCGGTGCTGCACGTCGGCAGTTGCGTGGATAACACCCGCATCCTCACCACCCTCAGCCAGATGGCTACCGAGGGCGGTCTGGGCGAGGACATCGCCGACATCCCAGGTGTGGGCTTCGCCCCAGAGTGGATGAGCGAGAAAGCCATCTCCATCGGCTGCTACTTCGTCGGCTCCGGCGTGTACACCATCTTCGGCAGCGAATCGCCTGTGGCCAGCAGCCCCATCGTGGATCGCTTCATCAGCGAGGGCTGGGAGGAACGAGTCGGCGGCAAGCTGGAGTTCATCCCCGATCCCGACGAGGCCGTCCGCAAAGCCCTGGAGCACATTGACCAGAAGCGAGCCGCTTTGGGTCTGGTGGAGTACGATCCCACCCGCTTCGGCCGGAGCGGCGACAGGCTGATGGAGCAATTCCTAGAGGCTATGGAAGCTGGCCTGCCAGTGAATCTCTACAGCGCCGAAGTGCCAGAGGAGGTAAGGTAAATGTCCAAATATATCGCTACCGCCGCTATCCGCGGCGCTAATCGCATCGTCAAAGAAGCCGATGATTTGCTGCAGAAGGCCCTGGAAGAGCTAGGGCCTGAGACGCCGATCCAATTCCCGAACACGGCGTACTATCTGCCGGTCATCCTGGGCTTCACTGGAATGGAGGTGAGCACCATCGGTGATCTCCCTCCGGTTCTTGATAGGGCTAAGACGATGCTTCATCCTGAGCCTGATGGGAACATCTGGCTGCCCTATCTGGGTGAGACCCTCGACAGCGGGGTGGCTACGCTCCTGGCAGAGGAGGCCATCGAGGGCCTGCGGTTCGCCTATGGCCAGCAGCCCGAGCCGATGCCTGGCTTGCAGCTCACCGGCACCAGCTTCACCAGCCCGGACGCAGATGGTGATGAGGCAGGCGGCTATGTCAACGGCCCTATTGACGACATCCAACTGCGTTCCTGGGGCATCCAGTTGGTGGACGGGCGAATGCCGGGCTTCGCGGCCATCATCGGCGCTGCCAAGTCCAACGAAGCGGCGGTCAGCATCGTGCGGCAGCTCCAACAGCGCAACATCCTGGTCTTCCTGTCCGGCAACGTCAATGGGCGGAGCATCATCCACCAGTTGATGGAAGAGGGCGTCGAAATGGGCTACGACACCTACATCGTCCCCTTCGGCACGGATACCATCTCGGCCATCTACGCCCTGGGCTTCGCCACCCGATCCGCGCTGACGTTCGGGGGCATGAAAGGCGGCCATACACGAGACATCTTGCTTTACAACAAGTATCGCGTCTTCGCCTTCGCCCTGGCCCTGGGTGAGGTGGATGATCTGAAGTACGCCACGGCGGCGGGCGCTATTAACTACGGCTTCCCCGTCATTGCCGACACGGTCATTCCTCAGATACTGCCCACCGGCGTCACCCAGTACGAACACGTCATCTCCTTGCCCTTCGACGATATTGAGGGGGAGACGGATGTCGAGAAGGCCAGGCGGTTGGTGCAGCGCTGCTTGGAAGTGCGCGGCGTCAAAGTGAAGATCACCGAGGTGCCCATCCCCGTGCCCTACGGCTCAGCTTTCGAGGGCGAGCGGGTGCGTCGGGCCGACATGAGGATCGAGTTCGGCGGCAAGTACTCCCGCGCTTACGAGTATCTGACGATGATCCCCATGGACGAGGTGGAGGACGGCAAGATCGAGGTCATCGGTCCCGGCATTGAGGGCATCGAAGAAGGCGGCTACATGGACTTGGGCATCGTGGTCGAGGTCGCCGGGCGGGAGATGCAGGAGGACTTCGAGCCTGTGCTGGAGCGACAGATTCACTACTTCATCAACGGTGCATCGGGCGTCCAGCACATTGGCCAGCGCGACATCGCCTGGATTCGCCTCAGCAAGGCCGCGGTCGAGAAAGGCTTCACCCTGGAACACTTCGGCAAAATCCTCCACGCCCGTTTCCACGCCGACTTCGAAGCCATCGTGGACAAGGTGCAGGTTACCATCATCACCGAACCTGAGCTGTATGCCGAGTGGCTGGAGAAGGCCCGCGAGGCTTACGACTTCCGCAATAGGCGTCTGGCCGAGATGACTGACGAGAGCGTGGACACGTTCTATAGCTGTACTCTCTGCCAGAGCTTCGCCCCCGATCACGTCTGCGTGGTCAGCCCAGAACGATTGGGGCTGTGCGGGGCGTATAACTGGCTGGACTGCAAGGCTTCCTTCCAGATCAACCCCACCGGGCCAAACCAGCCCATTCTGAAAGGCGCGGCCATAGACTCTTTCAAGGGCTACTTTGAGGGGATCAATGAGTATGCAAAGTCCGGTTCCCATGGATCGGTGGAGGAAGTGGCGATGTATTCCGCCATGGAGAACCCGATGACGGCTTGCGGCTGCTTCGAGTGCATCATGATGATCATCCCCGAGGCCAATGGATTCATGATCGTCAGCCGTGAGGATCCCAGCATGACGCCTACCGGTATGACCTTCTCCACTCTGGCTGGTATGGCCGGGGGCGGCATTCAAACCCCTGGGGTGATGGGGCATGGTAAGTTCTTCATCGTCAGCGACAAGTTCATCCGCGCCGATGGGGGACTCAAACGGGTTGTCTGGATGTCCAGCTTCCTTAAGGAAAGCATGACCGAGGAGATGCAAGCCGCGGCCGAGCGAGAGGGAGATCCGGATCTGATAGACAAGATCGCCGACGAGCGAGTGGCTACCACTGTGGAAGAGCTTCTGCCGTATCTGGAGGAGAAGGAACATCCGGCCTTGACCATGCCGCCGTTGTTTTAGGAAATCAGGGAATCAGGGATTAGGAAATGAGGGAATCAGGGATTATGAAATGAGGAGATGCCTGATTCCCTGATTACCGATTCCCTGATTACTGACCCAATACCAAAAGGGAGGATATAACAACAATGCCTGTCACCGTAGAGATACCTAAAGAGAAATGGACGGGCTCGGTGCGGGAGGTTACCCTTGGCGCTACCGCCGAAGAAGGCGGGACCCGAAGCAAGACGGTCACCGTGGGCGGCGAGACCACGCTTCCCTTCCTGCACTTCGAGGGCGAGATACCCAATCCGCCCGTCGTAGCTATCGAAATCCAAGATCATTATCCCGAAGACTGGTCGCCCCTTCTCCACGAAGCCTGGGGCGATGTGCTCAACGATCCGGCCGCCTGGGCCGCGAAAGCCGAGGAATACGGCGCTGACCTGATCATGCTGAAGCTGAGAGGCGCTGATAACGAGGGCAATGAAACCACGCCCGATGAAGCCGCAGCCACGGTTGAGAAGGTGTTGGCGGCGACAGGGCTGCCCCTCATCGTGCGCGGGCCCGGCCAGGCCGAGCTGGATAACGAGCTTCTGGTGGCCGTGGCCGAGGCTGCCAAAGGCGAGCGAATCGCGATGGGCCTGTGCGAGGACAAGAACTATCGCACCATCGTCGCCGCCGCGTTGGCCCACGATCAGTTGGTCATCTCCAGCACCCCGATGGACGTCAACCTGTCCAAGCAGCTCACCATCCTGATCAGCGACATGGCCCTTCCCCTGGATCGCATCCTGATGGATCCCACCACTGGGGCCTTGGGCTACGGGATCGAGTATGGCTATTCGGTTATGGAGAGGCTTCGCATCGCGGCCCTTACGGGCGATTCCATGACCCAGCAGCCCATGATCTGCTTCGTGGGCGAGGAGTCCTGGCGGCAGAAAGAATCCAAGACGGACGAAGACGTGCCCGAGGCCTGGGGCGACTGGGCCAAGCGAGGAGTCACTTGGGAAGCAGTGACGGCTACCTCTCTCCTCCACTCCGGCGCCGACATCGTTACCGTGCGCCATCCTGAGACAGTGGAAATCGTTCAGGATTTCATTGAGAGGTTGATGGCAAGTGAATAGGGAATCAGGGAATCAGTAATCAGGGAATGAGGGAATCAGGGCCTAATTTCCTGATCACTGATTTCCTGCTTTCCGAATTTTGACAAGGAGACGATAAAATGGCATTGAGCGGTCTTGCAATCTACAAGCTGTTGCCCAAGACCAACTGCAAAGAATGTGGATTTCCCACCTGCCTGGCTTTCGCCATGAAACTGGCCGCCAAGCAGGCTGAGCTTGCGGCCTGCCCCTACGTATCCGACGAGGCGAAGGAGACGCTGGCTGCTGCAGCGGCCCCTCCCATCCGTCTGGTCACGATTTCCAGCGACGGCCGGAAGGTCGAGGTGGGCAACGAGACGGTGATGTTCCGCCACGAGAAGACGTTCTACCACGAGCCGGGGCTGCTGGTGCGGGTTAAGGACACCCAACCGCTGGACGAATTCGAGGACGTGGTGTCCAAAGCGGCCAGCTACTCTGTGGAGCGAGTGGGGATGCAGTTGAGCGTTGACGGGTTCGCGGTGGAGAACGCTTCTGGCGATCCCGCGCTGTTCGCGGAGCGCGTCGAGGCTCTGAGGGCTATCGCAGACCTGCCCCTCGTTCTCATCTCCAAAGACCCTGAGGCGCTGGAAGCTGCGGCAGCGAAACTAGAGGGGGATGATGTCCCTCTGCTCTACGCCGCCGATGCGGACAACTGGCAGGCCCTGGCCGAGCTGGCCAAGGAGCGCAAGCTGCCCCTGGCTGTGCGCGGAGAGGGCGACAACCTGACTGCGCTGGCCAATCTGGTCGAGCAGGTGAAGAACGCGGGCGTTGAAGACATCGTCCTCGATCCGGGGACAAGGGGCGCTGTGGATAGCCTGGTCAGCCTGACCCAGCTTCGCCGCCTGGCGCTGAAGAAGAACTTCCGCTTGCTGGGTTATCCCATCATCACTTTCCCCGGCGAAGGCGCCGCCTCGGAGGCCGAAGAGGCGATCCTCGCTGCTGAGCACATTGCCAAGTACGCGGGTTTCGTCGTTCTCGATCACTTCGATCCAGCGACCATGTACTCCCTGCTGACCCTGCGGCTGAACATCTACACCGATCCTCAGAAACCCATCCAGATGGAGCCGGGAATCTACGAGTTTGGCGAGCCAACGCCGGATTCACCTCTCCTGACCACCACCAACTTCTCGCTGACCTACTTCAGCGTGGCGGGGGAAGCGGAGAATTCGGGTGTGCCGTGTTGGCTGTTGGTGTGCGATTCGGAGGGCATGAGCGTGCTCACGGCTTGGGCGGCGGGCAACTTTGACGCCGAGATCATAGCCAAGATGGTCAAGCAATTCGATGTGGCGGATAAGATCTCTCATCGCAAGATCGTTATACCTGGCCTGGTGGCCGTCATCTCTGGCGAGCTGGAAGAGGAGCTGTCTGGCTGGGAGGTGCAGGTCGGTCCCCGCGAGGCCGTTGATCTCCGGGCTTATCTGAAGCTCTGGCAAAGCTAGGTGGTCGGGTAGTCAGAAATCGGGCAATCAGGAAATCAGGGAATCAGGGGATGCCTGATTCCCTGATCCCTGATTGCCTAATTCGAGGTAACCTGCGTGCTGCATTTTATATCCCCCCACTTGGCCATAAGCTACTTTCTGTTGGCTTTCGTCACCATTGTGGGGGTTCTGCAATTCGTTGCTGCTCGCCATAGGCTGGTTGGCCTCTCGCTGGTGATAAGTGGCAGGGGGCGCCGCTCCGCTTACGAGGGACGCCGCTCCGCTTGGGGTTACGTGCTGGCCGCTGTCCTCGTCGTGGGGGGCTTCGCCTGGTTCTTCGCCGCCACACCGGAGGTGTTCGACCCCGGCTTGGCCGGAGCCGAGTTGGCCTTCCTCTTTGGGATAGCCGGGGTCTGCGCTCTGGTCTTCACCCTGCTCGCTTCCTCTATACTGCTCAAAGCTGCCCAACGTCAAGATAGCCCCCCTCCGCAGGACGGCGGCCGGCGCTATGGCTGGGTTCAGGAAGCGGTCTCCTGGCAGGAGTTGAGGGGAACCCTCTACCTGCCGGAGCATGGAGCTTCGCTTGAGGACGAGGTGAAGCCGGCAGTTTGTGTCCTGCCCGATCCCTCCGAAGGCGCTGTCTCCCCGCATCCCCTGGTGGCCGACCTGGTTGAGGCTGGCTTCATCGTCCTGGCTGTGGATTGGGGTTCCGAAAACGAGGTGGGCTATCCTGCCGTGCTGGGTCTGCTGCCCAGCGCGGTGGCCTATCTGACGCGGCGGTGTAGGCAAGCGAAGCTTGCACTCAATCCGCAGCGCATCGGCGTGCTGGGCATTGATCTGGGAGGCGATCTGGCCCTTCGGTCGGCCGGCACCGATCCGCAGATCGCGGCGGTGCTGGCCCTGGCTCCTTTTCTAGTCCCGGCCAACACCAGGCCGGGGCTGAGCATCCTGAAGGAAATGTCCTACCTGGAAGCCATCCGCTGGGCCAGGCCCTTGCGTCGGAAGCGAGGAGAACTGGTGGCTAAGCTGGCTTCTCTCGATTCGATCCCCAAGCTGGGCGAGCGGCCTCTGCTCCTGGTTTACGGCGATCAGGACGGCGTGATCCCGGCTGAGCGGGTTCGCGCGGTGCTGGACGAGGAGCTGGGGCAGGGAAAGCTGAAGGCGCTGCCTGGAGAGGGACATCTCAGCCTGCCTCGAAGTCCGGCGGCGTCCGCCCTGGCAGCGCGCTGGTTCAAAGAGAATCTGTAGCATGGCTTTTGATTTTCAGTTGTTTCAGTTGATCAACGATCTGGCTGGTCGAAGCGCTCTCTTGGACGGCCTGGCGCGCTTGTTGGTCAACGACTATTTTGTGACTACGGTGATGGCTTTGATCTTGGTCGCCTTTTGGTTCGAAGGCCAGGGTCAAGACCAGGCCGTGTTCACTTCCAAGAGGGAGCAAAATCAGAGGGCCGTGCTGCGAGCTATCGTAGCCCTACTTGTGGCCAACATCGTCTTGAAAGTGATCAATCTGGTCTACTTTCGCCCGCGCCCCTTCGTTGACCACGAGGTCAACTTGCTCTTCTATCGCCCCACCGATTCATCCTTCCCCAGCAACCCGGCCACGGTGGGTTTCTCCGTCGCTGTTGCCATGTGGCTGCGCAGCCGGCGGCTGGGGGCTTTGCTCCTGGCGCTGACCACGCTGCTCGGCCTGTCCCGCATCTACTGTGGCGTCCACTATCCCGTGGACGTCATCGCCGGAGCGCTCCTCGGTGCTCTATCTGCTTACCTTGTGGTGAGGAAAGGCGGATTCGTTGATCCCGTGATCAACTTGATCATTAGGACGGGGCGTAGGCTTTACCTGGCCTAACGAAGGCCGCTTCGCTAACGGGGGCCGCTTCGCTAACGGGGGCCGCTGCGAGGGACCAATCGAAAATCATGCATCACGTTACGCTCCAACCTTCAGGCAATCGAATAGAAGTCGAAGCTGGCACACTGCTGTCCGATGCCATCGAAGAGGCCGGGCTGGAGTTGAACCTGCCCTGCGGCGGCCAGGGTCGCTGCGGACGCTGCAAGGTGGTGGTCGAGGAAGGGCAGGTCAAGCGCCGCTCCATCAGCCGCCTCTCTCAAACGGAACTGGAACAGGGCTACGCGCTGGCCTGCCAGGCCGTCGTCCAGAGCGACCTGACGGTTTTCATACCGCCCCAAGAAGAGATCCTCCGCAAGCTGCCCAGCGAGAAGGAAGCCAAGAAGGTCATCACCTTGCCGGTGGAATGTGACTGGCGGAAGAATCCCATCCGCTCCTTCTTCCTGGAGATCGAGCCGCCCAGTCTGGCCGACAACACCACCGATTTCGATCGTCTTAAGAGGGAGTTGGCCCGTCAGCACGACATCAGAGGGCTGGCGACCGAGCTGCCTGTGCTCAGAAAGCTGTCCCGCACCCTGCGAGAGGCCAACTGGCAGGTGACGGCCGTCCTGGAGATGGGCACCTGGGTTTCCCCCGATGGCCCTCCCCGCCTCATTGACCTGCGTCCCGGCGACCGCACCGAGAATTTATGGGGGCTGGCCGTGGACATCGGTACGACTTCCAACGTGGTGTACCTGGTGGACCTCCTGACTAGCGAGGTAGTGGACACGGCCTCGGAGTACAACGCTCAGATCTCCTGCGGCGAGGACATCATCTCCCGCATTATCTATGCCACCAAGCAAGAAGGCGGCTTGGACCACTTGCAGCGACTGGTGCTGCAGACCATAAACGGCCGCATAGACGAGTTGGTCGAGCGCAATGGGATTGATGCAGCAGAGATTGACAAGATGACGGTGGCCGGCAATACCACCATGATTCACCTCTTTTTAGGCCTCTGGCCGCAGTCCATCCGTCTGGAACCTTACGTGCCCACCGTCAACCACCCTCTGCCCGTCAGGGCGCGTGAGCTGGGGCTGCATATCAATCCCGAAGCCACGGTGGATTGCCTGCCCGGTGTGGGCGCTTATGTAGGAGCCGACATCACGGCTGGCGTCCTCGGCTCCCGCATGTATCAGATGGAAGAGCTGACGCTGTTCATTGATGTGGGCACTAATGGCGAGATCGTGCTGGGCAACTTCGATTGGTTTCTGTCCTGCGCCTGTTCCGCTGGGCCAGCCTTCGAGGGATCGGGGGTCTATTCGGGAATGAGAGCCACCGTGGGAGCCATCGAAGAGGTTTGGATACATGCCGAGACCTATGAGCCCACCTATCGAGTGATTGGCGATGTGCCCGCGCGAGGCATCTGTGGATCGGGCATGATCTCTTTGCTGGCGGAGATGTTTATCACCGGCGTCATTGATAAGGGGGGCAAGTTCAATCGCAGCTTGGACACGCCGAGGGTGCGCGTCGGCGAGCATGGCCCGGAGTACGTGATCGCCTGGGCTGAGGAAACGCGGGGCAAGCGCGCGGACGTGGTGATCACCGAGGTGGACATCGCCAACCTGATCCGCGCCAAGGCGGCCATTTACGCTGGCTTTTCGGTGCTGACCCGCAGCGTGGGCTTGCAGTTGGCCGAGGTGGAGCAGGTGCTCATCGGCGGGGCGTTTGGCAAATACATCAACGTGGAGAAGGCTATCCAGATCGGGCTGCTGCCCGACATGCCCTGGGAACGCTTCAAGTATCTGGGCAACACCTCAGCCCTGGGGGCCTACACGGCGCTCCTGTGCCCCGATATGCGCCAGGAGGTGGTAGACATCGGCAGCAAGATGACCTACCTGGAGCTATCGGCCGATAACACCTTCATGGACGAGTTCACCAAAGCGCTCTTTTTACCCCACACTGACTTATCCAGCTTCCCGTCGGTGGTCAGGCTGCTGGAGGATAAAGAATTAGAAACTCAGTAGATCACAGTCGCTCGCAGTGGATTGCGTGCAAGCTTCGCTTGCCTACCACTGCCACACCGCTGGATCTGACGATCCAGCGGGAGCAAATTGTGATGTACTGAAACCAGAAATTAGAAAAAAATAGGAGGATAACGTGTACATCATTGGCGAGAACATTCAGATCATAGCCAACGTGGTCAAGAAAGCGATGAGTGAGAGGGACGCCGAGCCCCTTCAGGAATTGGCCGTGAAGCAGGTTGAGGGAGGGGCTCAAATGCTGGACCTCAACATCGGCCGACGCAAGAAGGACGGACACGAGGTCATGCCCTGGTTGGTCGAGCTCGTCCACGAAGTGGTCCCGGACGTGGCGTTGTCCCTGGATACCACCAACGCGGCGGCCATTGAGGCTGGGCTGAAGCGCTGCAAGGAGTTGGGCATTGAGGCCCTGATCAACTCCACCTCGGCCAACGCGGAGCGGCTGGAAGAGACCATGCCTCTGGCGGCGGAATATGGCTGCAAGATCATTGCCCTCACCATGGACAAGACCATCCCTGCCACAGCCGATGGCCGGGTGCAGTTGGCCATGGAGGCCATTTTGCCTAAGGCCATGGAGCTGGGAGTCCCCGTGGAGAACATCTATCTCGATCCGCTGGTGATGACCGTCAAGGGGATGCAAGAGCACGCCACCGCGAACCTCAACGCGATTCGCATGTTCAAGGTACTCAACGATCCGCCCCCCATGACCGTGGTGGGCCTCTCCAATGTGTCCAACAGCGTGCCGGAAGAGAACCGCAGCTTGATCAATCGCACTTTCTTGGTGATGCTCATGGCCGCCGGCCTCGACTCGGCCATCGCCGATCCCCTGGACGAAGCCCAGAACGAGGCGATCCGCATAGTCGAGGAGCGGGACACCAGCACGGCGGCAGGTCAGCTTCTGGTCAACCTCTAC
>CAZEBW010000064.1:0-20831 GCA_964510205.1 uncultured Anaerolineae bacterium | reverse complement strand
AGAACCTGATCTGCGAGGCCATCGAGCGCAGCGCACGGGAACAGCGGTGGGTAGAAGTTGAACGCTAGACGCGATACGCAATACGCACTACGCACTACGTAGCACGCAACACGAAACACGAAACAGGAGGTTATGACCATGAAAATCGGCGTAATGACCGCAGCTTTCCCCAACTTGTCTCTGCAGGAAGTGGCCACCTGGGCCTCAGACAGCGGATTCGAGATGCTGGAGGTATGCTGCTGGCCGACTGGCGAGGGCGAAGACCGCAAGTACGGCGGCGTGGCCCACATTGACGTGGATTCGCTGACCCCGGCCCGAGCCTCGGAAATCAATGGCATGTTGGCCGAAAAGGGCTTGGGGATCTCGTCCCTCGCTTATTATCCCAACCCGCTGCATCCGGACCCGCAGCACCGCGAGCTGGTGGTCGCTCATCTCCAAAAGGTCATCCTCGGCGCCGAGACGCTGGGCGTGGACATCGTGGGCACCTTCGTGGGACGGTGGTGGAACCCGGGAGGAGGTGTTCCCGCGCTCACCGGGCGCGACTGGAATAAGAACCTGGACTATAACTTCGAGGAGTTTATGAAGGTGTGGCCAGGGCTGGTGAAGTTCGCCGCCGATCACAACGTGAAGATCGCCATCGAGAACTGTCCCATGCTGTGGGCCGACACCTGGCCGGGCGGGTCCAACCTGGCCCATTCGCCTGCCCTCATCCGCCGCATGTTGGAGACCATACCCGGCGACAACTTCGGCCTAAACTTCGATCCCTCGCACCTGGTCTGGCAGCAGATTGACTACGTCCGCTTCATCTACGACTTCGCCGATCGCATCTTCCACGTGCACGCCAAGGACATGGACATTGACGAGGAGATGCTCTACCAGGACGGCATCCTGGGCTGTGGCTTCCGCTGGCAAATCCCGCGTCTGCCAGGGCTGGGGCTGGTGGACTGGCGCCAGGTGGCGGCGGCCCTCTACGACGTGGGATACGACTTGGTGCTCAGCATCGAGCACGAGGACGCGAATTGGGAGGCCAGCGAAGAGCTGGTCAAGCGCGGCTTCTTGCTGGCTAAGAAGACGCTAGAGTTGTACACAGCACCGGACGCTTTCTGAGCCATTCGCAGCATCTTTTTCGCTGCGAAGTGGCGTCCTCGCCACGCCTGATGCGTCGCAAAACACGGGGCGGGGACGCCCCTCAGTAGCAAATAGCGGCGGCCTCAAGAGAAAGTGTACGGTAGCCAAGTGGGAGATCATGGAGTGAGTGAAAAAGCTGAACGGGCGATGGTCATCACGGCCCATCCCGACGATGCGGAGTTCACTGTGGCCGGCACGGTGGCCAAGTGGACTAGGGAAGGCGTGGCCGTCGTCTACGTGATCTGCACCGACGGCAGCCGAGGCAGCAATGATCCCCAAATCAGGCCGCAACAGTTGGTCGGCATTCGAAGAGCTGAGCAAGAGGCGGCAGCCCGAGTGCTGGGCGTGGAGGAGGTTGTCTATCTGGGCTACGAGGACGGCACGCTTCAGCCCAGCCTGGCTCTGCGCCGCGACCTCACGCGGGAGATTCGCCGCTACCGACCCGACATCGTCGTTTGCCCAGACCCCACCGTTCGCTACTACGGCGACGTTTATCTCAATCACCCCGACCACCGCGCCGCCGGCGATGCGGCCCTGGACGCCGTCTTCCCTTCGGCCCGCACTCGCTACATCTTCCCGGAGCTTTTGGCCGAGGGACTAGAGCCCCACAAGGTGCGGGAGGTCTACGTTCGGGGCTCCACCTCGCCGAACTTGTGGGTGGACATCAGTGATACCATCGAACTGAAGATCGAAGCCCTCAAGAAACACGAAAGTCAGGTGAGCCGCAGTGAGGGTTGGCAGGAAAGGGTCCGAGCCAGGGCGCAGCAGGCTGCGGAGGGGCAGGATATGGACTACGCCGAGTCGTTCAAGCGCATCGTTCTGCGTTGAGGTTTGGAATCTGGGACTGCTCTGAAGGAGGGAGCACGATGACCATGAGCAAGCGGGAACGGTTGGAGGCGGCCTTTCGTGGGGAGGCGGTGGATCGGGCGCCGGTGGCCCTCTGGCGACACTGGCCGGGCGACGACCAGCGGGCCGAAGACCTGGCCGCTGCGCATCTGGCCTTTCAGCAGCGGTACGACTTCGATTTCATCAAAGTGACTCCCACCAGCTCCTTCTGCCTGGAGGACTGGGGGGTGGAGACACGCTACTGGGGGAACATCGAGGGGACGCGAGAGTACGTGCGGCGACCGGTGCAGTTCCCCGAAGACTGGCGCATGTTGCCGGTGTTGGATCCGCGGCGGGGCAAGCTGGGACAGCAGTTGCAGTGCCTGAGGCGCATCGCCGACGGGGCGGGCCAGTCGCCCTTCATCCAGACCATCTTCAATCCCCTGGCCCAGGCCGCGCGTCTGATCGGCGAACGCTTCACCGTTCACCTGCGGCAGCATCCCGAGGCCGTGCACGCCGGGCTGGAGACCATCACCCAGACCACCGTCCGCTTCGTGGAGGCGGTGCGGGAGACCGGCGCAGCCGGCGTCTTTTTCGCCACCCAGCACGCCACGTATCAGCAGATGAGCAGGGCGGAGTACGAGGAGTTCGGCCGGCCCTACGACCTGCGGATCCTGGAGGCGGCCCAGGGCGAGCCCTTCTGGTTCAATCTGCTGCACATCCACGGTTACGACATCATGTTCGACTTGCTATCCGATTATCCGGTGCAGGTGGTCAACTGGCACGACCGGGAGACGCCGCCGTCGTTGGCCGAGGCGCAGGGCCGTTTCTCTGGCGCAGTCTGCGGCGGAATTGATCGGTGGGAGGTCATGCTGCGGGGCGATCCAGCCCAGGTCCGCGCTGAGGCGGCCGAGGCCATCGCCCAAACCGGCGGCCGGCGGCTGATCGTCGGCACGGGCTGTGTCACCTTCATCACCTCGCCCACGGCCAATATCCGCGCCGCACGAGAGGCGGTGGAAAGTTAAAGACGAACATTAAATCCAAAGCTCCAAGCAGACGACAGTCCGCGTTTTCACCGCAGGACCAGAGCCTGTTCTAAGGTCGCTTGGCTTACAGCCGAACGGTCCAGCTAGAGCAAGACTGGATGCATTGAGCCCGCGAAGGGGAGTCCGCGGGCTCTTCTTATGGGTGTGTCTTATCTCGGTCGTAGGACGGATTGGTAATCCGTCAATCTGCCTCGTTTGAAACGCCCCCTTTTCCTATGAGACCAGCTCAGCGTAGAGGGAGACGATCTGATCGGCTATGGTTGCCCAACTGTGCTGCTGGGCCCATTCGATTCCTTGCCCACCGAGCTTGTTCCTAAGAGCTTTGTCCTTGAGCAAGAGGGTGATCTTCTCGGCTAGGGCCGGCGGATCTTGGCCTGGCACCAAGAAGCCGGTGACGCCGTCCTGCACGGTGAACGAGAGTCCTCCCACCTGGGAGGCGATGACGGGCGTGCCGCAGGCCATGGCCTCCAGAGCCACCATGCCGAAGGATTCGTAGTACGAGGGCATGACCACCACGTCGGCGGCCGAGTAGTGGTCGGGCAGGGTTTCTTGAGCCCGCGCACCCAGGAAGGTGACCAGGTCAGCGATGCCCAGCTCGGCCCGAAGGTCTTGCAGGCGCGCCATTTCCTTGTCCAGGGTTTCTGAATCCTCGTCGGCGTCCCCGCCCACAACGCAAACGCAGATTTCCTCTTTCCAGTTGGGAAAATCTTGAACCACGATGGCCATGGCCTTCAGCAGCGAATCAATCCCCTTCAATCGCTCGATCCTTCCCACGAAGAGAACCATGTGCTTCTTGTCGCAAATATCCAGCCGCTCGCGGGCCTCGTCTACGGGAATGGGGCGAAAGAGGCTCAGGTCCACCCCGCAGGGGACGACGGCGATTTTGGCCGGGTCCGCGCCGTAGAGCTGGATCATCTGATCCTTCTCCGTGGCGGTGGCCGCTACGATGCGGTCGGCGAAGGCCATGATCTCGGTTTCTACTTCGATGCGCCGTGCTACCTCCATTTCTTCTTCGCTGTGAGCCACCGTGTTCTTCAGACGCCCCAGAGTATGGAACATCTGGATGATGGGCGCCTCCCAGCTCTTTCGCAGCTCCCTGGCTGCCCATCCCGAGAGCCAGTAGTGGCTGTGGATGAGGTCGTAGGCGATGCCCTCTTGTTGGGCGAAGTCCTTCGCTCTCTGCACAAACTCGGGCAGGTGATCGAAGACCAGGTTCTTGTCATAAGGCTCCTCCGGGCCGGCAGGGAGGTGGATCGTCCGACCCTTTGGGCCCAAGGCGTCGGACACTGTCGGGATGGCGGGGTTCTGGGAGCGCGTGAAGACGTCTACATAAATGCCGCGCCTTCCCAGCTCGCGGCTCAGGTCTCGGACGTAGACGTTCATGCCGCCAGTCTCTTTGCCCCCCAGCGCGGCCAGCGGGCAGGTGTGGACGCTCAGCATGGCGATGCGTTTGATCACTGGCGCCTCCTGGTGATGAGTAGGCGGTAGACCTCCGTTGGCTGGGCGCCGAGGCGGAGCTTGTACTCCTCGTCGCCGCGCAGAAAGTCGAATTTCGCCCGGCCCAACTCGGTGGCGTGCTGGATGCAGTAGCTCAGCAGCACGATGCCTGGGCTGAGCCAGGCGAACTCTAAAGGATCGTACCCCGAGTTGTAGACTAGAATGGCGTCTCTGTAATCGAAGTTGAGCATGGTGGCGGCTTTCTCCCCATTGACTTCTATGAAAGCCAATTGCAGCCATCCAGCTTGGCGCAAGACCTGGGCCGCCGCGTGGAAGAAGCCCCGCATCTGGGCGTCCATGAACTCATCTTTCTCCACGTCGCTCTTCTCGTGCAGTTCGATGAAGGCATCGATTTCCGCCGCCAGGTCGCGCTCTTCATCCACAATGTACCAGTTGATCTGAGCGCCGCGCTCGGCCTTGCGGATTTTGCGTCGTATCTCGCGGCGCTGTTTCCCGTCCAATGAGTCCAGGTATTCATCCCATGTTGGCGGCAGGGGGATGACGGGGCAGACGTCTTCTACCTCGGTTTGCACCAGGCAGCCCCGGTCGGCGGCCATCTCGGCCAGGAGAGAGTGGGTGGGGGAGGCGGCGGGGATGTTGCAAAGGTCGGCCTGGTCCCAGGCGGGCGCGTCGTCGCTCTCCAGCCAGCTTAGCACGGCGCTGTAGACCTGCTCCTCCTGGCCGCGGGCGGCGATGAGGTCTAGGTAGTCAGATACGTCGCGGCAGCCCACGATGGACAGTTCGTTGAGACCATCGTCCGACGTGGTCAGATAAAGAGGGGCGATGCCTGAAAGCTGGTCGCCATCGCGCACGGCGACCAGATAGAGATCGCCCTCACCCAGGTGCTCCCACCAGGTGCTTTGCCACTCCCAGGTCAGGAAGATGGTGTCGGTGATGCTATTTCGCAAGAGCGGCGTCCACTCCTCGCGCAGGGCCGCGAAGCCAGCCGCGTCGGTGTAAACTTGGGTTCTCATTTCGACTCCTGAATCAACTGACAGTGGCTTATGAATAAGCAGTGTTGGGGGCCAGCGCCAGGCCCTGTTTCTGCTTGCATCGAAAGAACATTGGCGTTTTCTAGATTATATACGAGTTTCATCCCCATTGCAAACTGCGAATGGACGACCTCATGGAGAGTCATTTCGCTCATTTCTGGAGTAGGAGGTCTCTCCTGAGACCGATTTCCCCAGTGACCGACCTAACGCTCGGTGTCAGAGACACCTCCTACTCATTTCTGGAGCTCATTTCTGGAGCAACAACCGTCATTATGGCGCCATTTCTGGCCATTCTCGAGATATGGGTGATCACCAGTTTGGTTTACCTTGACAAAACATCTGCTTTAGCTTATCATTAGAGGCAATTACGTCCGCGTTGAAAGGTATGACGGTGGCTGGAGTGGCTGCTTCGAGCGATGAACTGGATTTGGCCCCCTATGCCGGGCGGTGGATAGCCATCGTGCGGGGACAGGTGGCGGGCGTGGGTCTCTCCCCCGAGGAGGCGCGCCGCCTGGCCAAGCGCAACCGGCCCCGGGAGGAACCGGTGATTGTCTTCGTGTCCGGTGAGGAGGAGGCGGAGGGGCAACGGGGGATAAGTAACGAGGAATTCACCCTTTGACCCGTTCACTCGTTGCCCCATTAACTCATTGACTAATCATGACCGAACTCATCCCTAAAGGATCAATTGTAGAACGAGTCTGCGCCTTCCTCCGAGCGCACTCCGTCGAAGCCTACCTGGTAGGCGGCTGCGTGCGGGATCGGCTGCTGGGCCGCCCCAGCCACGATTTCGACTTCGCTGTGGCGGGCGATGCCGTGGAGCTGGCCCGCCAGGTGGCGGATCGAATGGGGGGCGCTTTTGTGCTTCTGGACGAAGAGCGCTGCACGGGCCGCGTGGTGACTAGAGGAGAAGACGGCCAGCGCCTGTTCATTGACTTCGCTCGGCTGCAAGGCGATGACATAAGCACCGATCTCTCCCAGCGGGATTTCACGTTTAATGCCCTTGCCGTTGATATAACGGATGACGTTGTCTCTCGCATCATTGATCCCCACCACGGACGGCGCGACTTGCAGCTTGGCCTGGTGCGCGCTGTCTCTGAGACGGCGTTTGGCGATGATCCCCTGCGCACCCTGCGAGCCGTGCGCTTGGCCGCTGAGATGGAGGCCAACATTGAGCAGCGCACCGAGGAGCTGCTCCGCCGGGCTGTGCCTTTGATAACCGAAGTTTCCGCCGAAAGGGTGCGCGACGAACTGGTCAAGATTCTAGCCCTGCCGGGTGCAGCGCAGAATCTGCGCTATCTAGATGGACTGGGTCTCCTGACGGCCATCGTACCGGAGTTGGAAACGCTGAAGGGTGTGGAGCAATCGCGGCCTCACCATTTGGACGTGTTCGAACATTCGCTGGAGACGGTGAGAGAGTTGGAGGAAGTCATTGCGGCTTTGGGGGAGGAACAGGGAACGGATAGTGAGCTGTCCCTGGTTGCGCATCGTTTGTCTCCCTTCTCAGATCGGCTCGCCGCCCACTTGTCGCAGCCTGTCTCCGGCGACCGCGTTCGCCTGACGGTGCTGAAGCTGGTGGCGCTGCTGCACGACTTGGGCAAGCCTGGCACCGAGAGCTTCGATGATGAAGGGAGGGTGCATTTCTACGGCCACGAGGGGGAAGGGGCGAAGCGGGTGGGGGCCATTCTGAGGCGGCTGCGCTTCGGCGGGAGCGAGGTTGCCCTGGCCCAAACCATCGTGGCCAACCACATGCGCCCCTGCCTATTGGCCGGTCAGGACGTAGTCACCAGACGCGCCGTTTACCGCTTCTTTCGCGACACGGGTGACGCCGGGGTGGAGACCTTGCTGCTCTACCTGGCCGACCATCTGGCGACTTGGGGACCCGATCTCAGGCCGGCTCGCTGGCGGAAGCGGGTGGAGTTCGTGGCCTCGATGCTGGCCGATTACTACCAACGCCGCCAGCAGGTCGTCTCCCCGCCCAAACTCATCAGCGGCCACGACCTGATGGACGAGTTTGGCTTGCAAGAGGGACCGCGCATCGGTGAGCTTCTGGAGGCGGTGCGAGAGGCGCAGGCGGCGGGTGAGGTGAGAACGAGGGAGGAGGCGCTGGCTTTGGCGAGGGCGTTGGCATAGGCGTTCACCCCTCTGTAGGGGCAGGGTGTGAAAGGTTAGATACGTGGTGGAGTGAAAACGCTGAAAAGTGATGATTTCGTCAATTTTGACCTAAATTCGTTGATGAGTTATAATATACGAGTATTTCATGGAGATTCAAGCAGCCGTCGCCAAAGTGCATAAGTACGCGACCATCGAGAGTGGCGATACCTTGGAGATCATCGAGCGGCCCCACGGCGGGCTTTCTTTGGTGCTGGCCGACGGCCAGCGCTCCGGCCGGGCGGCCAAGGTCATCAGCAACCTGGTGGCCCGCAAGGCCATCTCGCTCCTCGCCGAGGGGGTGCGAGATGGGGCGGCAGCCCGGGCGGCCCACGACTATCTCTATGCCAGTCGCGGCGGCAAGGTCTTGGCTACCCTAAACATCGTCTCGGTGGATTTGGTCACCCAGACCCTGGTGATCTCGCGGAACAGTCACTGCCCGGTCATCGTCGCTGATCGTGACGGGACGCGGGACCTGGATGCCCCTAGCCAGCCAGTAGGCATCTACCCTGGAACCAAACCGGTCATTGACGAGCTGCCCCTCGTCCCCCACACCTGGGTCGTTGTTTTCACCGACGGGGTGCTGGCCGCCGGGGAGCGCTATGGGGAGCGGCTGGACGTGTTGCAGTTCGTCTCCGACTTCCTGGCTGCTGGGAAAGGGGAGGCCCAGGCGATGGCTGACGCTGTCCTGGAACGGGCCGTCAGCCTGGACCAGGGGCGGCCATTGGATGACATAAGCGTTCTGGTGATCGCCATCCTGCCCAGGAGGCGAGATGACAACGTGCGGCGGATGACGGTTAGCTTCCCAATTGACAAATTAGCCGAAAAGTGACATAATAGGCTCGCCTGGAAAGAGGGAGACATGGACAAAGAAGCGGTGCTAAAGAGGATGGCGGAAGAGGGCGGCTCCGAGGGGCTGGATCTATCGGGACAAGACTTGGCGGGGATGGACCTCAGCGGCGTTGATCTGCATGGCGTCATATTAGCCAGGGCCGATCTTCGGGGAGCTGATCTGCGGGGGGCGAATTTGCGGGGGGCCAATCTCTCGCGGGCCGTCCTGCAGGGGGCTGATCTTCGCTGGGCCGATCTTTCCCAAGCCGACCTCGGCTGGGCCGATATGAGGAACGCGAACCTGCGAGGCGCCGAGCTCGACGAAGTCAACTTGGAGGGCGCCGACCTGACCGGAGTTCGGTTCACGGAAATCGAGCCGGCCAGGGCCACGGATAGGGCAGCAGTGGAAGCTCCCCCCGCTTCCGACCGACCGGCGTCAGGCGCGTTGACGACCCTGGCCATTGCCATATTCGCCCTGGCCCTGGCAGACCTGCTTTGCGTTTGGGGATGGCTCTACAAGGCCAGCTACTTCGACGAGTTTGGCCTCTCCTGGGATTTCGATCTCAATTTGCTGTCCCTGGATTATCTCCTGGATGGCGGACGGGTGCTGGGGATTAGCTTGGGATTCCTCTTGACGATGCTCGTGCTCTTCCTCTACGTCCTCCTGATGGTGGGCATCGTCGTCTTGATCTTCTTGGTATTCACCTATCTGGGTGATCGCACCGCCTCTGAGACAGGGGTTTCCTGGATTCGACGCGGCGTCGTATTCGTCCTGCTCTTGGCTTGCCTAGCGGGATTGGCTCTGATCTTCCCGCGCCTCATCTCCCTGGGAGGCTGGCTCGTCAGGGAGGGGATTGCAGCGGGGGAAGGCTTCCAAGTCCTCCAACGATTCCTCGACACGTCATCCGTCGTCGAGAAGTCACTCCTATTCGTTTTCTTGGCCGTTTTCCTCATCATTCCTCTGTGGATTCTCTACCGACTTCTCTGCCAGGGGCTGCAAAAGGTGACCTCATCGCCCTCCTGGCTAGAGGATACACTGGCTTTCTTGAAGGGGACTCGCGTTCTTGACCAAAGCCATCCCCTTACGCTGTGGGAGCGGCGTTTGGGCGCGCTGGCCGTGGTCGTCATTCTCATCACCATCCCCACTTTCATGACCCAGGCCGGCAGGCTGCGTGCCCAGGAGGACATGTGCGATGGAGGCTCCCTGACTCCAATCAGCCTCTACCAGAAGGGCTTGTTGGAAACAACCTCGCTACAGACAGGGGGAGCAGCAAGCCGGTTCTGTCTGCGGCTCTTGCTGATTAGAGATGACAAATACTACGTGTTCTATCCCCACCAGACCCGCGAGATCGAGGGGAGATGGCAGCCCAGTGTGTATGAAATCGCCGCCGAGCAAGTGGACCTCATCGAGCTGGAGGATAGCGCGGCTTGTTTGACCTGTAAGGCTGACGTCTCTCCCTCGGAGGAGCCCCCTCTGATCATCTCGGCTGCGGCTATCAGCACGCCGACGCCGACGCCGACTGAGATGCCGACCGCGACCCCGACCGAGGTGCCCACTGAGATGCCTACCGCCACGTCCGTGGCTGAGCTACCCACCGATACGCCGCTGCCAGAACCCCCCACGGCCACGTTCACGCCCGAGGCGCCCGTCGCCACAGCGACTCCCGCGCCGCCAACGGCTACCGCTACCCCACCGCCGCCAACCGCAACGCCTCCTCCACCGCCGACGGCGACGAATACGCCGACCGTAGGCCCGACGCCGCTGGAGCCGGGCTGCAAGGACCAGTACGAGCCGGACGATTTCGTGGGACAGCAGAAGGCCATGGCCCTGGGCGAGACCCAAACCCACAGCTTCTGTCCCGAGGGCGATTTCGACCTGGTATGGTTCCCGGTCAAGAAGGAGCGGTGGTACCACGTCTACACCCACGATCTGGCCATGGGCGTGGATACGATGATCTCTGTTGGGCTGGTGCCGGAGATCGCTCGCCACTGTGAGCCCCCCAATTGCGCCAACGACGACGTCGCGCCAGGAAACCTGGCTTCGAGCGTCCTCTTCCAGGCCAACGTGGATGGCACCGCGCTGGTGTCCATTGACAATCGCTATCAGCATGGTCCAGACAAGACCTACCAGATCACGATTAAGGAGATCGTGCCTACACCCACCCCCACGCCCAGCGTCACGCAAACGCCGACCATCACCCCGACGCCCACCCGCACGCCCACCATCACTACGACGCCGTCGCCTACTCCAGGCTTCGATCTCTACGAACCGAATAACTCTTTCTCCACTGCCTACCCGATCCTGTCCGGCGAGTCGTATTCTGCCTACATAAACCCCAGCAGCGAGCTGGATTACTTTTGGTTCAGTGTCCAAACCTCTAACCTCATCACGGCCAAGCTGACGGTCCCCGAGAATGTGGCCTATGGTCTCGACCTCTACGATGCTGATTACGACCGCCTGGTAGCGAAGGCGAGCCAGAACGGTGGAGAGACGATCACCGTCGTCCATGAGCCTACGCGAACAGGTAGGTACTACGTGAAGATATACAGTATCCAAGATCGCTACGATCCGAGCAAGGCCTACGAACTGAAGGTCATTTACGACCAGGTGCCGACGCCTACTCCCCTACCGACCTCGACGCCGACGAGCACCCCGACTCCCACCGTCACGCCTACGCCCTGCCCGACACCGACGGTCATTGGGTAGATCGGCTGGCTAATTCTAACCATAGGAAGCAGAGAAGGGAGCTGAAAAAGTGGGACGAAACTTCTCGAAACTGGCACTGGCTTTGGTCATCTTGGCGGTTGTCCTCGTCGCGTCGCCAAGGGGGGTGGACCCTGTGTGGATGGGGGCAGGCAGGGTGTACGCTTCGCCTGATGACGTTTCCGCATCGTGGCAGCAGGGCGCAGGCACGAATGGTCTTGTTATCTACTCGCTGGCCAGCCATTCAGGGAGCCCCACGGTCTACGCGGGCCTGTGGGGGGATGGAGCCTTTCGCTCGCCCAGTGGGTCGAATTCGTGGAGTCTTTCGTCTTTGATGGCTCCCCTCCAAATCACTTCTTTGGCCATTGACCCCGCCAATCCCGCTAACCTGGTCTATGCGGGCGTCATCGGAAGCGGCGTGCTGCGGAGTGACAACGGATTCGACAGTTGGATGTACACCACGGGGCTAGAGGGCGAGGACGTCTGGTCCCTGGCCGTGACCTCCACCCCCGGTCCCATCTACGCCTACGCCGGCACCGTTGATGGCATCTACGTCAGCACTGACGGGACGGACTGGGACCTCGCTGGGGGCGATGAGATTGGCACAGACAAGTTTTATGCCCTGGTTGTTGATCCCGAGGACAGCAGGACCGTCTACGTGGGCACCAAAGACCACGGCGTCCATCGGACGATGGATGGCGGCATTAGCTGGCAGCCGAGCGGCTTGGGCGGAAAGACCGTTCGCTCTCTGGCTATCCAGCCCGGCGACAGCGAGGTCATCTATGCCGGTACAGAATCCCACGGGATTTTCAAGAGCACCAACGGCGGGGACTCGTGGCCTGTCAATGGACTGGGCGGACAGGGCGTCTTAGCCATCGCCATCAACCCTCGCAACCCTGAGTTTGTCTATGCAGGAACGTGGGGGGGCGGTGTTCGGGTAAGCTACAATGGGGGCCAAAATTGGCATAGAATGCCCGGCCTGACGGATGGCGCTAGCTATGTTTACTCCCTGACCCTTTTTGACCCTAAAGGTGAAGACGAGGGCCAAGTTCTCTATGCTGGCACCAAGGATGGCGTGTGGGCTCGTACCGTCACGCCTTATTTCACCCTTTACTTGCCTCTCGTTCATAAGGGATAGCTTGCGGGCCATAGGCTCAAAGGTGGTTGATGCGCATTGCTGTGGTAGGGCCTTGTGCCTCGGGAAAAACGGCTCTGGCGAAGCGCCTTCGGGACCTGGGCTACGAGGCTCGCGAGTGCGTTCAAGAGCACTCCTACGTGCCGACGATGTGGCAGAAGGTCTCCCAGCCGGACGTCCTGGTTTATCTGGACGCCAGCCTGGCGACCATCGCCGAGCGGCGCCCCGCTGAGTGGAGTGAGGAGTATCTCGCCGAGCTGAACCGCCGCCTTGCCCACGCCCGCCGGCATTGCCATCTCTACATCCAAACCGATGGGTTGACCGAAGAGGAGGTCTTGGAGAGGGCGCTCGAGTTCTTGGGGGGCATTTCCCCTCCCTCGCAGGGAGGGGCTGGGGGAGGGTGAGCCTGTCATTGAGGAATCCACCCCCACCCAACCTCCCCCTCGTAGGGGGAGGAGTAAGGCGCCATGAACATTGACGATTACCGCTTTGGCCGCATCGTGATTGACGGCAAATCGCACACTTCCGATGTCATTGTGTTCCCGGATCGCGTCAGGGACGGCTGGTGGCGCGAAGAGGGCCACGAGCTGTGCCCCGCCGATCTGAGGGAGGTCGTGCGAGAGGAGCCAGAGGTGCTGGTGGTGGGCACTGGGGCCTCGGGCCTGATGAGGGTGCTGCCGAAGACGGAGCAGTGTCTGGAGCAGCAGGGCATCGAGTTGAGGGTCGAGAGGACGCCCCAAGCCTGCCAAACCTTCAATCGGCTCCGTCGCTCTGGGGAGAACGTGGTGGCTGCCCTTCACCTGACTTGTTGAGGGGCGATTTGACAGATAAGCAGCGATGGACTATAATCTGCTTCGTTTGCTACTGGCAGAGGCGGTTCCCAGACGCGACCTGGTCGGAGACCTTTCGCGAACGGAGCCCGCTTTGCTTCACAAAAGAGAGGAAGGTTGGATTTGAGGGAGAGAAACGTTCAATTATTGATAGGTGTAATCATCTTGGCCCTGCTGGCCGCCTGGGTGGATTTGCCGAACAATCCAGGCATTCACATTCACCTGGGCCCCATCAACTTCGATAGGGAAATCGCTATACACCAGGGGCTGGACTTGCAGGGAGGAATGCAGGTGCTCCTGGAAGCGGACATGCCGGAGGGCCAGGAGATCGAGGCCGGCGCGATGGAGGCGGCCAAGGTCATCGTCAAGAACCGCGTGGATGCCCTGGGCGTGACCGAGCCCCTGGTGCAGTCGCAGGGCGAACGGCGCATCATCGTCGAGCTGCCAGGGGTGGAGGATCCCGAGCTGGCTATCGCCACCATCCGTGAGACGGGGCTGCTGGAGTTCGTTGACGTGGGCAACAACTTCTTGCAGGCAGGCACCTTGGTGGCTACCACTCTGGGCGGCCCGGCTGCTCCGACAGAGGAAATCACGGGGACGGCCGAAGCGCAGCCGGTGACTCCCGAACAGACTTTCAACACGGTGATGACGGGTAAGGAGTTGGATACCGTCAACGTGGCGCTGGATCAGTATGGCAAGCCGGAGATTCAGTTCAGCCTGAAACCCGCTGGAGCAGCGACTTTTGGGGATTTTACCAGCAAAAGTGTGGGGAAGTTCCTGTGCATTGTGCTGGACAAGCGAGTCATCTCCTGCCCCAGGATCCAGACCGCTATCACCGAAGGTCAGGCGCGGATCACGGGCGAGTTTACTCTGGAGCAGGCGCGGAGTCTGGCCATCCAGTTGCGCTACGGCGCTTTGCCAGTGCCACTGAGAGTAGAGACCACCCGCTCCGTCGGCCCGACCCTGGGGCAAGACTCCGTGCAGAGGAGCGTCAGAGCGGGGGCCATCGGTCTGGCCGCAGTTCTCCTCTTCATGCTGATTTACTATCGCTTGCCCGGCCTGCTGGCCGCCCTGGCGCTCATCATCTACGCCCTATTGAACTTCGCGCTTTTCAAGCTGATTCCGGTCACACTGACCCTGCCGGGCATCACCGGCTTTCTCCTCTCTACAGGCATGGCGGTTGACGCCAACATCCTGATCTTCGAGCGCATGAAAGAGGAGCTGCGGTGGGGGCGGAGCTTGAACGCGGCTATCAAAGCCGGCTTCGACCGAGCCTGGACCTCTATCCGCGACTCGAACCTCTCGACCATCATCACCTGCGTCATACTCTACTGGTTTGGGTCGAATTTCGGGGCCAGCGTGGTCAAGGGCTTCGCCATTACCCTGTTCATCGGTGTGGTGATCAGCATGTTTACCGCCGTCACCGTCACCCGCACCTTCATCCGCTTCGTCTTCGCTGCGTTCGGCGAGCGGCTGGAGGAGCGCAGGTGGCTTTTGGGGATTTAGAAAAGGGGGCTTATGTTTGACATCATTGAGAAACGTCGTTGGTACTTCCTCATCTCGGCCCTGGTGATTGGGGCCGGGTTGATGGCCATGATCTATTCCACCGTGCGATTTGGCACGCCGGTGCGTCTGAGCGTGGATTTCACGGGGGGCGCTCTCTGGGAGCTGGAGTTCGAGCAGCCGGTTCAGCCCGGCGAGGTGCGCCAGGTCTTCGTGGACAGGGGCTACACCGACACCATGGTGCAGACCACGGCCGACGAGCGCACGGTCCTCATCCGCTCCGATTTCCTGGAACCGGAGACCAAGACGGAGATCAAATCCGTGTTGGAGGATAAGCACGGAGCGGTGGAGGAGCTGCGCTTCGAATCCGTGGGCCCCACCATCGGCGGAGAGGTGACCAGGGCGGCGACTATGGCCGTGGTCACGGCCGCCATCGTCATCCTGGGCTTTATCGTGGTCGCTTTTCGAAAGGTGCCCAATGCCTTTCGCTACGGCACCTGCGCCACTGCGTCCCTGGTCCACGACCTGTTGGTGGCGATGGGTTTCTTCTCCATCTTCGGCCTGCTGCGCGGCTGGGAAGTGGATTCCCTTTTCCTGACTGCTATCCTCACCGTCATCGGCTTCTCGGTGCAGGATACCATCGTGGTCTTCGACCGCATCCGCGAGAACATCCCCAAGCGGCGGGGCGAGCCCTTCGAGACGGTCGTCAACCGCAGCATCCTGGAGACCATCCACCGCTCCCTGGCCACCCAGCTCAACGCCATCTTCGTGATGGTCGCCATCCTCCTCTTCGGGGGAGCGACCATGAAGCAGTTCATCGCCACGCTGTTGGTGGGCATGATCAGTGGCACCTACTCGTCCATCTTCACCGCCGTGCCGCTGTTGGTGGTCTGGGAGAAAGGCGAGGTGGGCCAGTTCTTCCGCAGGCTGCGAGGGCGGGAGGCGGCGGCCTAGACTGACACGGGGCTGAGGAGAATCTCAGCCCCGTTTTGTTTAGAACAACGGATGGGCAGGATTGACGGATCAGGATAATCCGCCAATCCTGCCCATCCGTGTTCTTTGACGCCCAAGCCTTTATGTGCTATGATACAGAAAAGAGGAGGAGAGGGCAAGGCATGGGCTTGATTGTAATCCGCTACGGCGAGATCGGCTTGAAGGGTAAGAACAGGTGGTATTTCGTCAAGCGGCTGCGCAAGAACATCAGGGACTGCTTGAAGAAGAATGATCTGACGGGCGAGGTGCGCAGCGTCGGGCAGCGGGTCTACGTGCGGGTTGGGGACGTGGAGCGCACCGTCGAGAAGCTGCGGGACGTGTTCGGCATCGTTTCGCTGAGCCCAGCCCAGGAGGTTGAGGCTGACCTCGAAGCCATCAAGGCCGAGGCGTTGGGGGTGGCCCAGCGAGCTGGCCTGGACGAGTCGCGATCGTTTCGCATGCAGAGCCGCCGCGCCGACAAGTCGTTTCCCTTCATTTCACCTGACATCAACCGCCTGGTCGGCGCTCACGTCCAGCAGGCGACGGGGGCGCAGGTTGACCTCTCCGACGAGGCCGATCTGACCATCGGCGTGGAGGTGCGCCGCGACCACGCGCTGGTCTTCGGCCAGACGGTGGCCGGGCACGGGGGGCTGCCCCTGGGCACACAGGGTCGGGTGGTGGCCTTGATGTCCGGCGGCATTGATTCGCCCGTGGCCGCTTGGCTGATGATGAAGCGAGGATGCGCCATGATCCCCGTCCACTTTAGCCAAAGCGAGGTGGAGCTGGCCAAGTTCATGGACAATTGCCAGGTTCTGTCTCGCTACTCCTACGGTTGGGACATACAGCCCATCGTGCTGAATCACCGTGAGGTGTTCGCTGAGACTTACGAGAAGCTCCAGCGCATCGGCGCTGAGCGCTGGGCCTGCATCTTCTGCAAGCGGGCCCTGCTGCAAAAGGCCTCTGAGATCGCCGACCAGTACCGGGCCAAAGCCCTGGTGATGGGCGACTCACTGGGCCAAGTGGCCAGTCAGACGCTGGACAATCTGGAGGTCACCTCCTACGGCGTGGAAAAGCCGATCCTGCGCCCGCTCATCGGCCTGGACAAGACGGAGATCATCGCCCTGGCGCGGCGCATCGGCACCTTCGAGGTCTCCACGCGCGAAGCGCACACCTGTCCTTTCTTGCCGCCTAATCCATTGACCAGAGCCAGTTTGCCCAAGCTGAAGGCCATTTTGGAGAGAGTGAAACGTGAAGACGTGAAACGTGAAGACGTGGAACGTGAAACGTGAAGACGTGGTGAGTTCTGAGTGGGAAGAAGAAGGAGTGGGTGTGTCATTGCGAGCGACCGTGGGGAGCGAAGCAATCCCCTCCGTCGCGGGCTGGAGATTGCTTCGTCACTTCGTTCCTCGCAATGACAGGATGAGTGGGTGTAGGGGATGAGTACATGGGAAAGGTCAAGGAACCTTTGCCGGTGAAGCTGATAGCCAGCATGTTTACTGCCAGCGGGGAGCTCTTGGAGGAGGCCAAGGTCAGATTGAGCCAGGAGTTTGGCTCCCTTGACTACGAGAGCCAGCTCCTGCCCTTTGATCATACGTCCTACTACGCGGCAGAGTTCGGGGAGAATCTAAGGCGGAGGTTTGTGGCTTTTGAGGAACTGGTCCGCCCAGAAAAGCTGGCGGAGATCAAGCTGCGGACCAACGCTCTGGAGCTTGTCCTGAGCGGAGCGAAAGGAACGGAATGGGTCGTAGGAGGCAAGCGGCGGATCAACATTGACCCGGGCTATGTCTCCCACTCCAAGCTGGTTTTGGCCACCACCAAGAATCACGCTCATCGCATCTATTTGGGGCGGGGCATCTACGCCGAGGTGACGCTGCACTTTCGCGACGGCGCCTTCCGCGCCTGGCCGTGGACTTACCCCGATTATGCCAGCCCGCTCCTCATTGCCATTTTCAACCAGATACGTGGGATTTACGTGAAGCAGTTGCGTAAAACGTGAAACGTGAAGCGTAATGGGTTACGTTTTACGAGGTTACTCTTTGGCCAGCAGTTGCACTTCCGAGGCCATGCTCTGGTAGTCCCAGCCTGAGGCGTAGATGCGGATGGAGGTGATAAAGGCTGGGTTGATATCGCCCAGTTCCTCCATCAGGTTGGGCGACTCATAAGGGTACCAGACGTAGCGGGGGATCTTTTCGCCGTTTATGACCCACCAGTTTGCGGGCGGGTCTTTGAAATAGAATCCGTGCGTCCAGAAGTTGTCGTTGCCGTAGGCGTCCTTGTAGTCCAGGCGAACCATAAGGGGAAACTCAGAGCTCAACATGCCGGCCCCCGGCAGGCTTTGGTCCAGTAACCTGACCGAGATGTTGAGCTCCAGCGAAGTGAAATCGCGGACGTCCTTATCAATGGTCTGGATGATGCCTGTCTCCCCGTGGTTGCTGGCCTTGCCCATGCGCCAGAAACGCACTGCTTGGCGATCGCCGACGACCAGGATTTCGGCCTTGCCGCTGACTTCCTGGGGATCAATCTGGGTGTGGTATTTTCTCCAACCGACGGTCAGCGGCTGCTTGAAATCGCCGTTGACGATGAGGTCTCGCTCCGCCGGTAGAGGCCCCAGCGGCGCCCCGCCGATTTCCACCGTCGTCCTCTCCCCTTGTCCCAGCTCTACCGTTTTCCCCATAGCCATGATCTTTGCCTGGCCATCGCGCACGGTCAACTGGAATTCTTCGCTGCTCGCTTCCACCGAATAGCTCCCGTCCTTCTCCAGTTCGACTGCGGCGTGGGGCGATTGCACCCAGAACTCCAGAGGGGACTTCGTTGACGGCGCTACGCCGATCCTGACCCTTCCCCCGGTGACTTGCAGGACGATGGTGTTGGGCTTGGAGCTGAGGCCGAATCTGGGCGACTGTGTCTTCTCGATGATGACCTGGGTCTTGTTGTAGAGGTGCAGGGTGCTGTCTTCGAAGAATTCCAGAAAGGCCTGTGAGTTGGCGTCCGTGGTGATGATAGATCCTTCCTGCACATCGCCCTTGGTGTCTGTGACAGCCAAGGGCACGTCTGCCTCCGGCCCCCGCACCTGAGCCGTGCCCCCGATGGCTGCCAGGGACGTCTCGTGCACCTGGGTGGCGTTGATAACGTACCAGCGGACGCCCAGGGGGATGCTCACCACCAAGAAGCAGAAGGCGGCAAAGGTCGTGCACAGGATGATCCAGGCCAGTCGCTCGGGGTTCCTTCTCATGTTTGTTGAACCTTTCACCTCCACAGCCAGACCAACCTGGCTCTCCTCTCGTCCAGCCGATTCAGCCCCGCATCGTGGGCCAGGCGCACCGCCTCTGCGTACTCCTCGGAAGTGAGGCGGCGGTTCAGGGGCGGCAATTCGTGGGCCTTATAGCACGGCCGGTACTGGTCCATGACATTGAGGTAGGTGTTGGTGGAGACCTCTTGGGCCAGGAATTGGACGATGTCCGCCGTGCCGGCCAGTCCCTTGGGCAAGACCAGGTGGCGCACCAGCAGCCCTCGCAGAGCCGCGCCCCGCTCGTCCATCACCAGATCCCCCACCTGGCGGTGCATCTCTTTCACCGCCGCCTGGTTGATGGCCGGGTAGTTCTTCACTTTCGAGTAGCGCAGACCGACGTCCGCGTCGGCGTACTTCATGTCGGGCATGTAGATGTCGAAAACGCCGTCCAGCAGGGCCAGGGTCTTCAGCGAATCGTAGCCGCCGGTGTTGTAGACCAGGGGCAGGCGCAGGCCGGCCTCGGCGGCGATGAGCAGCCCGGCCAGAATCTGGGGCACCACGTGGGTGGGGGAGACGAAATTGATGTTGTGGCAGCCCCTGTCCTGCAAGTGCAACATCATGGCCGCCAGTTCCTCCGGCTCCACCTCGCGCCCCTGGCCCAGTTGGCTGATCTCGTAGTTCTGGCAGTACTGGCAGTTCAGGTTGCACCAGGCGAAGAAGATCGTCCCCGAGCCGCCCCGGCCCACCAGGGGCGCTTCCTCCCCGAAGTGGGCGTTGTAGCTGGAGACCAGGGCCAGCTCCCCCGTGCGGCACACTGCGCCCTCGCTGCTCTCCCTGCGGTTCACGCCGCACTCCCTGGGGCAGACGTCGCACGCCTCCAGCCGCTTATATGCCTCCTTGGCCCGCTCCTTCAGCTCGCCGGAGCGGAGGAGGTTGAGGTAGGCGGGTTCGAAATGGGTCATTCTACTCACTTACGATAAACAATATGCTGCCAAGCAGGCGCTCCAGGTCTGTTGCCTCGGGTGGCTCGATTGGGATAGCCAGATCACCCACACATGGGGTCTCTCTCCGTTCATACAGCTCGATGCAGGCCCGGTCAGGGTCGCAGGACTTCACAGTGCCTTTGGCTCGCTCTTTTTCAGAACTTATGATCCTGAAGTGCATTCCCAAAAGACTGCCAGGCTCCAAGGAGACCTGGCTCACATCCAGCATCACAAGCCCGTTGGTTCGGAGTTCGCTGACGCGAATGGACTGTTCAGGCTGTTGGAAAAGCCAAAGGGTCCGGGCACAGAGCAAGACGGTGTTACCGCCACGCCCCGCACTGCGCAGGATGAAATCGCGGGCTTCATCTAGCTTGGCCCGCAGGGCACGGTAATTGCCCCAGAGCCTGCGTCCCTGTTCCCAACCCTTGTACCCCAGTGCAGTGATGAACAGGAGCACAAGCAGGCGGCTGCCGTGCTTGAGGGAGAGCACTTGGGTGAAGTCAGCGGCTACGCCGACGAGGACGATATAGAGGCCCCCGATACTGACCAGGAAGAGGCCCAGTTTTTGCCAATCGGTGCTCATTGCTCCTCTTCTCTCTCCTCACCAATAGATGCGCTCGCCTGTCTCCTCGCTGTATTGCTGTAACAGCCCCCAGGCCACATCCTTGATTTTGCGGCGCTTTTCAAGGACGTCCAAAAAGATGGAGTAGTCAATCTCGGCTTCGCTGTCTAGGAGTTGCTTCAAGGATGAGAGGTGTTGCGAAGAGATTGTTGGGCTTTTTTGTCCACTGAATTTGATTCTCGAGCCCGGGTCTAAGGCAAGGGCTGCTCCGCTACGCACTACTTCATCTGGGCTGTGAATAGCGGTGAGTAGGAAACTGGTCACTTCTCGTTTGGCTCGTAGCATACGGAAAGCACCAACAGCGTCAATATCTGCATCGCCCAGCAGACCCAACAGGGCTTCGATCACCTCTGGCTCGGCCCGCCCCAGCTCGGCCAGGGCGTAGG
>CAZEBW010000063.1:19166-21001 GCA_964510205.1 uncultured Anaerolineae bacterium | reverse complement strand
CCGACCGCCGCTACGAGCTATCGCTGAGCGTGGGCCTGGCACGCTACGATCCCGAACGCCCTTGTTCCATTGATGAGCTGCTGACCAGGGCAGATAGGGCGATGTACGAACAGAAAGGAAAGCAACAATGAAAGTCTACGTCTCGTGCGACATGGAAGGCATTTCCGGCGTCGTAGCCGGCAAGCAAACGGGCGGCAGTGGGGAAGAGTACAAGCGAGCCCAAAAGCTGATGACGGCGGAGGTCAACGCCGCTATCGAGGGAGCCGTGTCCGGCGGAGCCAGCGAGATTCTGGTCAACGATTCCCACGGCAACATGCGCAACATCCTCATCGAGGAGCTAAATCCCAGCGCCCAGCTCATCTCCGGATCGCCCAAGCCCCTCTCCATGATGCAAGGCATTGACAGCAGCTTCGACGCCGCCTTCCTCATCGGCTACCACGCCCAGGCGGGCACCGCCTACAGCGTGCTGGACCACAGCTACTCCGGCATCGTCTATCAGGTCAGTCTGAACGGCCGCCCGCTGGGCGAGACGGGCCTCAACGCCGCCCTGGCCGGCTACTTCGGCGTGCCGGTGGTTTTGGTGAGCGGCGACAAGCTGCTGGTGGAAGAAGCCACGGCCCTGCTGGGGACGGTGGAGGGCGTGGCCGTCAAAGAGAGCTATGGCCGCTACGCCGCCAAGTGTCTGGTGCCAGAGGCCGCCCGGGCACTCATCCGTGAAGCAGCGCAAAAAGCGCTGTCCAAAGGTGGGAAGCCCTTCGTGGTCGAGCCGCCCATCACCCTGAAAGTGGACTTCACCTCCAGCGCGCACCTGGACATGGTAGAGCTCATCCCCGGCGCCAAGCGCACGGGCGGGCGGCGCATCGAATTCGTTCACGACGACTATCTCATCGTCTTCAAAGTGTGGCGGGCCATGCTAAAGCTGGCGCGGTAGATAGCAAACATCATGAGCGAACCAAGCATCAGGCCCTACCTGGTGATTTTCATAGGCATCCTGACCGTTTCCTGCGCCTCCATCTTCATCCGCCTGGCCGAGGCGCCATCGCTGGTCATCGCCGCCTCTCGCCTGACCATCGCCTCGCTGATTCTGGCCCCAGCGGCGTTCATCAAAACCAGAGACGAGCTGCGCGCCCTCACCAGGAAAGACCTGCGGCTGGCTCTCCTCTCTGGCCTGTTCCTGGGCCTGCACTTCGCCACTTGGATCAGCTCCCTGGAGTACACGTCGGTGGCCAGCTCAGTGGTGTTCGTGGACACCAGCCCTTTGTTCGTGGGGTTAGCCGCCCATTTCTTGTTGAAGGAGAAAGTGTCGCGGGGGATGTTCGCGGGGATCGTCGTGTCCGTGCTAGGGGGGATGATCATCGGCTACGGCGACTTCGGCTTGGGCACCAGCGAACTGTTTGGCGATTTTCTAGCTCTGGCGGGGGCAGTAGCCGTCTCCGGGTACTTGCTGGTGGGACGAAAGCTGCGTCCGCATCTGTCCCTGCTGGCGTATGTATTTCTGGTATACTCCACAGCGGCCATCTTCCTGATCGCCGTCTGCTTGGCGGCGGGACACACCTTTTTGGGCTACTCCCGCCAAACCTACCTGATGCTGTTCTTGCTGGCCGTCGTGTCCCAAATTATCGGCCACTCCTCCTACAACTGGGCCCTGAGGTACCTGCCCGCCGCCTTCGTGGGGGTGGGCACGTTGGGCGAGCCCATCGGCTCTACCATCCTGGCCTACTTCATCCTGGACGAGACGCCCACCCTGACCAAGATCGGCGGCGGCGCGCTGATCCTGGCCGGCATCTACATCTCCTCCCGCGCTTACGGAGGCAGTAAGAAACCAGGTTTTTAGA
>CAZEBW010000063.1:0-19156 GCA_964510205.1 uncultured Anaerolineae bacterium | reverse complement strand
AGAATACTTTGTACCCCAAACATCTACCAATTGCGGGCATTTTCACTGCCCCAGCAGATACTCTCAAGCGGAAAAACCTGGTTTCTCCCACTTTGTCCAAAGTCCAACAATAATGAGGATGATGTCGAAAATGCTGAAACACCTTCTGTTCGACCTGGACGAGACCCTCTACCCCACCCGATCGGGACTGATGGCCGAGATCGGGAACCTGATGAGCCGCTACATGGAAGAGCAGTTGAGCATGCCCCCGACCGAAGTAGCCTCCCTGCGCAAGCAGTACTATCAAACTTATGGCACGACCACGCGGGGCTTGCAGCTCCATCACGGGGTAGACCCCGAAGAATATCTGGCTTACGTTCACAACATCCCGCTGGAGGACTACATCGGTCCCAATGAGGAGCTCGACAGGGTGCTGGCCGAGATCGAGGCCCAGAAAGCGGTGTTCACCAATGCTTCGGCGGAGCACGCTCTCCGCGTGCTGGCCATCCTGGGCATCGAGCGCCACTTCAGCCGCATCATAGACGTGCGCGCCACGGGCTACGTTGGCAAGCCCGATCCAGAAGCCTACCAGCGCGCTCTGACGTTGTCGGGCGCGGCGGGAGACGAGTGCCTGCTCCTCGACGACCAGGTTCGGAATCTCAGGCCGGCCAAAGAACTGGGAATGACCACCGTTCTGGTGAGCGAAGATGGAGCAGGTCCCCGACAGAATCGGGCGGCAGACGTGGACTTCGTTATCGCCGAGGTGACCGAGATCGGAGAGGTGATGCAGTCGCTGAGAGAATTCACCGAAGGTTGACCTGATGGTAGAATCGGGTATAATATTGGGGCGTTTATGAGGCAATCCAATGAGACAACGAGCGGCTCGTTTCGGCCTTAGGGTTCGTTAAAGAGCAACTTCCCGATACGATGTCATTGCGAGCGCCTTTTGCGAAGCAATCCCCTGGATTGCCGCAATCCCCACCTTTGTTCAGCAAGGAGATTGCGCCGTTTTCACTTCCAAGTTCGTCGCAAAAAACGCTCCTCGCAATGACACTAATGGGGGAACATATTTCTTTACAGACCTTATGAAGGAGGACTAAGGTGCAAGACAAAACATACAAGAAGATCATCAACGCCTGGTGCATGTACGACTGGGCCAACTCCGCGTTCGCCACCACGATCATGGCCGCCATGTTTCCTCCGTTCTATCGGTCTATGGTGAAGGCCGCCGGCTTGGGCGAAGCGAACGCCACCGCGTATTGGGCCTATACCACCTCCATTGCGCTCCTTTTGATCGCACTGCTGGCGCCCGTCCTGGGCGCGATTTCCGACCACACCGGCGACAAGAAGCGGTACATCGCCTTCTTCGCCGCGCTGGGCATCGTGGGAACGGGACTGCTCGTCTTCCTCGGCGACGACACGTACATCCTGGCCTCCATCTTGTTCATGATGGGCAACCTGGGCTTTGCCGGGGCCAACATCTTCTATGAATCCCTGCTCCCTCACATCGCCAAGCAGGACGACATTGACCAGATCTCCACGCGAGGTTACGCGCTGGGCTACGTGGGAGGCGGCATCCTGCTGGTCATCAACGTGCTGTGGTACATGAAGCCGCAGTGGTTCTTCATGCCCGGCGTAGGCTTCGCACTGCGGGCCTCCTTCTTCAGCGTGGCGGTGTGGTGGGCGATATTCTCCATCCCGCTGTTCCGCAGCGTGCCAGAGCCGCCCGTAGCGCGCATCAGGCCCAAAGGCACAAACTTCTTGCGGGCTGGTTTCGCGCGCCTGGCCCACACCTTCCGCCAGAGCAGGCAGTACAAGCAATTGATGCTGTTCCTCGTCGCCTTCTGGATCTACAACGATGGCATCGGCACCATCATCAAAATGGCAACCGCCTACGGCGACGAGATCGGCATCGGCCTGACGGACATGACCATCGCCCTGATCATCACCCAGTTCGTGGGCATTCCCTTCTCGTTTGGCTTCGGTCGGCTGGCCCGGCGACTGGGCACCAAGCGCTCGATCCTGCTGGGTTTGGGCCTTTACGTGCTGATCGCGATTGCCGGCTACTTTATGCAGACGGCTACCCACTTCTACATCCTGGCCTTCGCCGTGGGGACGGTGCAGGGCGGTACGCAAGCGCTCAGCCGTTCGCTCTACGGCGCGATGGTTCCCAAGACCCAGTCCGCCGAGTTTTTCGGCTTCTTCAGCACCAGTTCCAAGTTCGCCGGCATCGCCGGCCCGCTGCTGTTCGGCGTGGTCAGCCAAATAGCCGGAGGGAGCCGCTTGAGCATCGTATCGCTGATCGTTTTCTTCGTGGTCGGCGGTCTGCTGCTGACCAGAGTAGATGTGGAAGAAGGCATCCGCGTGGCGAGGATCGAGGACACTCTGATCAGATAGGCTAGGCGCAACGCACTTTTCGATGTGCATCGCACCTTAGACGGAGGACATTTGAAATGGATTTCAACCTTTTCGATCTGTTTTGGGTCTTTCTCATCGTTTCCACGCTGATTCCCGTCCTGCAAAAGCGACTGCTGGATGCCAAGCGGCAGCGCGTGATGCGGCAATTGGAGAAAAAGCGCGACTCGCGCCTCATCACCCTCATCCACCGTCAAGAGGTGCTCAGCTTCTTGGGAATCGGCTTCCGCCGCTACATTGACATCGAGGACTCGGAGGCGCTGCTCAGGGCCATCCGCCTGACGCCCGACGACATGCCCATAGACATCATCCTGCACACGCCCGGCGGGCTGGTTCTGGCCGCCGAGCAGATCGCCCAAGCCCTCATCCGCCACCAGGCGCCGGTCACGGTCTTCCTCCCCCACTACGCCATGTCGGGCGGAACCCTCATCGCCCTGGCCGCCGACGAGATCGCCATGGACGAGAACGCCGTGCTGGGACCCGTGGATCCCCAATTGGGCCGCTACCCGGCCAGCTCCATCCTGGCCGTCACCCAGATCAAGGACGTCAACGAGACCGACGACGAAACCCTGATTCTGGCCGACATGGCCAAGAAGGCGGTCTCTCAGGTCAAACAGACCGTGGTCGAGATCCTGATGGGCAACGAGGTAGAGGAGGAAAAAGCGAAAGGGATCGCCGAGGCTCTCAGCTCGGGCCAATGGACCCACGACTATCCCATCAGCGCAGCGGAAGCAGAGAAGATGGGCCTGCCGATCACGCTGGACCTGCCCGACGAGGTGTGCCAGCTAATGCAGCTCTACCCTCAGTCGGGACAGCGCCGCCCATCCGTCCAGTACATTCCCGTGCCCTACCGCCGCGAGGACCGACCGTCGCCAGAAGGAGAATAGCTACTGGACATCATTATGTGGGAAACTCTGTCTCACCCATGGCGGGTGTGCGTCGAACAGGCGTGGCAAGCCTATTGCTCAGGTTCCATACCCATCGGTGCGGTGATTACCGATGAAGCTGGGAGAATCCTATCTGTAGGTCGAAATCGGAGTTCTGACAAAGCACCTGAGAGCGACAAGCAGGTCTGTGGTGTGCCGCTTGCCCATGCCGAGCTCAACGCACTTCTGGCTCTGGATTATGCTGAGGTTAACCCACATTTCTGCATGCTCTACTCGACCGTCGAGCCGTGCCCTTTGTGCATAGGCGCTATATGTATGGCTGGTATCAAGAACGTGCATTACGCAGCCCGGGATGCGTGGTCAGGGAGCACAAATCTACTTGAAGCAACACCTTACCTTCGATGGAAGAGCATCAAAGCTGTAGGCCCACAAGATAGTGAACTTGAAACGGTTATTCAGATGATGCAGGTGGATTGTCACCTCCGAAGGGCTCACCCAAGGGTTGAGTCAGTCCTTGATTCCTGGAAAAAGGAATATCCTGAAGCCATACGTAAGGGTAGAATGCTCTATCAAGCTGGGGAGCTTCCGCGTATGCGAGAGAAGGACTTTTCGGCTGCCCAAGCTCTTTCACGAATTCACGAGTTGATGTTGCAGTGGTAGGTTAAAAGAACAACATCAAACAATGACCAATGACTAACGACCAAGGACCATCTGACCAACTGACCAATTTTAGAAACAAGGAGGTTTCGCCATGACACAGAAGTCAGCTTGGGACGGCCAAGTGACCACCAACTGGGACGAGCACTACGCCGAGCGCACGCAGAACATGATGAGCTCCATCATCCGCGAGATCCTGAAGCTGGCCCTGCGGCCGGACATCATCTCCTTCGCCGGAGGGATGCCCGCCGCCGAGCTGTTCATGCTGAGGGAGTTCGAAGAAGCCTGTAGTTACGTCTTGACCCATGACGGGGCGCGGGCTCTCCAGTACGGCACCAGCGAGGGCTACCCACCTCTCCGTCAGTACCTGATGGAGAAGGTGCAGAAATACGGCGTGCCCGCCGAACAGGACAACATCCTGATCACCAACGGCTCTCAGCAGGCGCTGGATCTGATCGGCAAGATCTTCATCAGCCCCGGCGATACGATCCTCACCGAGGGGCCCACCTACCTGGGAGCCATTCAAGCCTGGCGGGCCTATGAGGCGAACTTCGTGACCGTCCCCCTCGACGATGACGGGATTCAAACGGACAGACTCGAAGACGTACTGGAGCGTCACCCGGTTAAGTTCATCTACGTCCTGCCCAACTTCCACAACCCAGCCGGGGTGACCATGACCCTGGAGCGACGGCTGAAGCTGGTGGAGCTGGCCGCCGAGTACGGCGTGTTCATCGTGGAGGACGATCCCTACGGCGAGCTGCGCTTCGAGGGGGAGGACATCACTCCCTTGGTCGGTCTGCACAAAGAGAACGTGCTTTACCTGAGCACCTTTTCCAAGACGCTATCGCCGGGCATCCGCTTGGGTTGGATCGTCGCTCCCTGCAAGATCACTGCCAAACTCGTCCAGGCCAAGCAGGGGGTAGACCTGCACACCAGCACCTTCGTCCAGATGGTGGCCAACGACATCTGCCAGCGAGGCATCCTTCGCAGCCACGTGAAGCGAATTCGAGAAGTCTACAAGGAACGCCGCGACGCGATGCTGGCCGCCATGGAGAGGCACTTTCCCCCAGGCGTCACCTGGACCCGGCCCGAGGGGGGACTCTTCCTCTGGGTGAAATTGCCGGAACAGGTGGACGCCTCGGAGTTTCTGAACGTGGCCCTGGAGGAGAAAGTGGCCTTCGTGCCGGGCAGAGTCTTCTATCCAGACGAAGACGGCAAGAACGTCTTGCGGTTAACCTTCGCCACCGCCGGCCCGGAGAAGATCGAGGAGGGCATCCAGCGGTTGGGCCGGGCGTTGGAGGGAGTAAGGACATCGGCATGAGCAGGGGCCACGTAATCGAGACCACATTGCGCGTTCGCTACGCCGAGACCGACGCCATGGGCATCGTCTACCACACCAACTACATCGTCTGGTTCGAGGTGGGGCGCGGCGAATTCATGTGGCAGCAGGGCGGCGACTACGCCCACTTTGAAGACCAGGGCTACTATCTGCCGGTCATCGAGGTGCAGGCCCGCTACCTGGCCCCAGCCCGCTACGGCGACTTGGTCACGGTCAGAACCTGGGTCGAGGAAACGCGCAGCCGACAGGTGACCTTCGCCTACGAAGTCGTCATGGCCGAGGCCGCGTCCGCTTCCGAGACGGGCCAACTGCTGGCCACGGGGCGAACGAAGCACGTCTGCGTGGACGAAGAGGGAACGATCAGGAGAATCCCCCAGGCAATGAGAACGCTGCTAACAAGGAAGGAGTGAACAGACCAAAGCATGACGTGGCGTATTGCAGCCCTACCCCTGGTGTTGCTACTCCCAGGGTACTTCACACTACATCTTCCCCTCTGGGGAAAGACAAACCGTGCCAAAACCGCTTTCGGGCAGCGATTGTTCCTCTCCCTGCTCATCAGCGTTCTCATCGCTGGTCCCATTGGCCTGGCCTTGGCCCAGGCGGGCGCCTTCTCCCTGGGCAGTCTCTCGCTTGCCCTGGCTGCCTACGTGGTGTTCTGCCTGGCCTTCATCGCCATCAAGGGAGATGGACTAGCCCTTAGACCTCCCTCCCTTCGGTTTGACTGGGAAGACGCCATCGTCATCTTCCTGTTCTGCCTATCGCTGCTGCTCTACGCCAGGCCCAGCGAGTACATTCTGGGCTGGCTGGATGCAGGCTGGTATGTGAACACAGGCGTTCACGTCGCCAAAACCGGCTCGCTCAGCGGCGAGAGTCAGATTCTCGCGTCTCTGCCCTCGGAGGCCAAGCCCTTATTTTACAGCTCCTTCGCCTCGCTGAAGAAGCTGTTCCCGTATTTTCCAGACACAGAGTCGAGGGGCATTTACCTCTGGTCGTTCGCCGTGGCCGATCCAGAGGGAGGCCAGGTGACGGCCTACCACCCGCCGCTGTTCTCGATCTGGATAGCCATCTTCTACGCCCTGGGGGGGCTGAGATTCGCCCTGTACGCCACGCCCTTTTTCGGAGCTATGAGCGTCCTCAGCCTGTATTTCGCCGGCAAGGCCATGTTCGACAGAAAAGTCGGTTTGCTGGCGGCGGTCCTGCTGGCCATTGGCTTCACCCAGATCTATTTTTCTCGGACGCCCTACTCGGAGGTTTTGAGCCAGCTCCTGCTCTTCAGCGGAATCTATGCCTTCACCACTTATGTCGTGGAGCGACAGCGGTTGTACGCGGTGATTGCCGCCCTCTCTTTAGGCCAGGCCGTCTTGAGTCGGATTGAGGGCCTCGTCGTCATCCTGCCCCTGGCCCTGTTCTTGGGATGCTGGGTGGTTTTGAAGAGAAGCCTGCCGAAGGATTTCCGCTTCTTCGCTATCCCCTTTGGGCTTCTCCTCGCAGACGGGGCCGTATTGGCCGGCACGGTCAGCAGGCCTTATGTGGAGTTGAACGCCTACGGATTGTGGGTCAAGCTGCGGCCGCTCCTCGCCACGTCAGCGATCTGGCTGGTCACAGCGGCGATTTTGGCAGGAGGCTCGTTTGTGCTGCTCGTCTATTGGGGGCTTTCCGGCTCGCTCGGAGAGAGGAGCGCGAACCGGCTGAGCCGAATCCACGAGGGACGCCATTTGATTTCGACGCTTTTTTCGCTGGCCCTACTGCTCCTGGCTGTCTACGCCTACTTCATCTACAAGGATGAAAACTTGGTCCAGTTAGGAAAGTTTATGTCGCCGTTAGGCCTTTGGTTGGGCGTCTTCGGTCTGGTGGAGTTGATCAGGCGAGGCGTCAGCGAGAAGACGGCCTTTTTCCTAACTCTCGCCTTGATTCACGGTCTGGCGAGTCTCTCGGTGCTGGCCATATCCACCACGCGTTCCTACGTCTACCCCATCAGGAGGCAGGTGCCGATGGTGATTCCTGCGCTCACCCTGTTGGCCAGCTACGCCCTATGGATGGGGAGCAAGGACCTCATCCTGAGGCCGCTTGGCTCGCCGTCGAGGGACGGAAAGCTGCTGAGAGGGGTCCAGTTGGCAACCGTCGCCATTTTACTGGTCAGTTCTCTGTTAGCGCAAGCGACCCTGTCCATACCTTATGTGAATCACAGAGAGATGCAAGGCGCCATCGCCTTCGCTGAAAGACTGGCAGACCACTTCGGTGAGCAAGACGTGGTCCTCTTCGAAGAAACATGGTTTCAAGACTCGCGCGTGGGCCACTTCGCCGCCCCTCTGTGGACCATCCACGACCAGGACACGCTGTTGATGTCCACGGCCAACGCCGACGTTTACTCCAACCCAGCGGACGCCGCATTTCCGACGGCCGCGGATCAGTGGCTGGATAGCGGGAAGAGCGTCTATTTCGTTAGCCAGTGGGATCCCCCTCCCCTCCCGCTTAAGGAACACAAGCTGTTGCCAGTGGCCGAGGAAAGATGGCGCTACTCGACTCTCACAGGCAAATTGGTTTTCCCGCCGGAGATACGGGAATTTGAGACCCCGTTCTACATTTATCAACTAACAGTAGAAGGAGAATCCTATGACTAGCCCTACTATCAAGCGGATCACGGCATTCGCCGCCCGCACACTGACGAGGTTGCTGTATCTCATCGTGGCCTCCGTTCTTCTGATGGCCCTCCTAACCACCTTTGAGCCAGGCCTCCCTCCCGCGCTCAGCAGCGGGCTGGCGCTCTCCTCTAAGGTCGCAAACCCCCACGCAGCTCAACAAGGCACCTGGACGACCTATAGGCAGTCCGATGGATTGGCAGCAGATTATGTCCTGTCCATCGCCATAGACGCGGAGGGCAACAAGTGGTTCGGCACCAACAGAGGCGTCAGCGTGTTCGATGGCACCAACTGGACGACCTACGATACCTCGAACTCGGACTTGGTGAACAGACGCGTCAACGGCATCGCCATAGACGCGGCAGGCAACAAGTGGTTCGGCACCTCCAACGGCGTGAGCAAGTTTGATGGAACCAACTGGACGACCTATGACTCCTTGAACTCTGGCCTGGCTTTCGACTTCGTCACTTCCGTCGCCGTGGACCAAGCGGGCAACGTATGGTTCGGCACCAAACTGAGCGATGGCTTTGGGTACGGAGTGAGTAAGTTCAGCGGCACGAGCTGGACTACATACAATAAATCGAGCGGATCACTGGCGTCCGACTCGGTCAATGCCGTCGCTGCGGACCTGTCGGGCAACGTGTGGGTCGGCACCTCCACCGGCGGCGTGAGCAAGTTCGACGGATCGAGCTGGACAACCTATCGCGCCGGATCGGGACTGGCCAGTGATCACGTTCGGGCCATCGCCGTAGACGGTGCCGATGTGAAGTGGTTCGGAGGATGTACGGACGGATACAATGAGTTTTGCGACTACTTGATGTGCGACTCGGCCGCAGCGAGCCAGTTCAACGGCAGTTCCTGGACGACCTACATCGCCGATTACAGCGGTCTCGAAGGCAACGACATCAACGCCATCGCCATAGACTGGGAGGGAAACAAGTGGTTCGGCACCAAGTGGTATGGAATCAACAAGTTTGATGGGAGTGTTTGGACGCTCTACGATTCCTCCAACGTACCAGAGTTGGCGAGCGACTACATCACTGCCATCGCCGTAGACAACGAGGGAAACACCTGGTTCGGCACCTATGGCGGCGGGGTAACCAAGTACGGCTTCGAGACCCCTCCGTCCACGTCCACCCCCACGGCAACGCCGACGATTACGCCGACGCCCACCGACACAGCCACAACAACGCCCACACCGACACCCACCCCCACCGACACAGGCACACCGGGACCAACTCCCACGCCAACACAAACTGGCACGCCCACGCCAACCGGCACCGTAACCTCGACGCCCACCAACACGGCCACAGCCACCCCAAGCAGCACACCCACCAACACGCCCACCGTCACCCAGACTCCAACGTTTACTCCCACGCCGACGCCCACGGCCACTCGACTGCCAGGCGTTTACCTGCCTTACACGTTCAAGCACGGGCCGCCCTGCGGCTGGAACGACCCAGACAGCAATGAGCCCGGCAACGACTTCTGGAAGGACTCCGCTGTTCCCTACGGGTCCGGGCTGTTCGTAGATCGAACCTTCTGGTCCGTCACCCAGCCGCCAGGCCAGAAAGGCAACGACCCCGACTGGTTCAAGTGGAAGGTGGACTGGACCGGCACGCACTGGTTATGGACCCAGAATCTAGAGCCCGAAGACCTCAGCATCTGGTTGTTGGTCTCCCAAGCCAGCGGCGACACCCTGCTGCCCATCGCCTGGGGGGAGGCCTACGGGCCAGACGAACTCGGCGTTGAGCTCGTACAAGGCGAGGATTATTACGTTCTGGTCAGCAACCTCGATTCGCCGGAGGTAGGCTGTTACAACCTCTGGCTGCAACCATAGAGGTAACAAAACCACTACTTAAGAAACATGAGGCTGCGTCATTGCAAGGCGCGCTGTTTGCGCCGAACTTGGAAGTGAAAACGGCGCGATCCCCAATTCGCAAAGTGGAGATTGCTTCGGCAAAGGGACGCCTCGCAATGACACCTGCTTCCTGAGGCCTCTACTCCGACAACGCCACTGAGACAGGCAAACATCACATGACACCAAATGCCAAGAGAATCCTCTTTGTAGGACTGATTTCCATCACCTTCGCCTACTCGTTTTTCAACTTCTTCTTCAATCTGGAGGCGGAGAGCTTCTACTACGACGAGGTGGTCTACTCCTTGTCTGGCCTGGAGTATCTACAAGGGGATTTCACCAGAAACTGGGAGCACCCCTTCCTGGGAAAGTATCTGATGGGGCTTTCCCTGCACCTGTTCGGAAAATCGGATTTCAGCGCCCGACTCCCCTCCGCGCTGTTCGGTTTCCTCACGGGCATCGTCATCTACCTCTTCGCCAAAGAGATCACCAACCGCTGGTATGCTTTGGTGGCGGTCTGTCTCTGGTCCACCTCGCCCATCGTGCTCTGGGTCTCCCGCAGGGCCATTCTGGACGCCCCCTTCGTCTTCTTCTTCACCTTGAGCTGGTATCTGTTCTGGCGATTCTTCCAGACCAAGCGCACCCGTCACGCCCTACTGGGCGGCATCGCGCTGGGCCTGGCCGCGGCCACCAAGATCGTCGGGCTGATGCTGCTTCCCATCCTGTTCCTATACCTGGTGTTCCCAGGTATCAGAGACAAGGGCTTCCTGAGGCCAGCGGTGTTAGGCAAGTTGATACTGGCCCTGGCCACCGCCGCGCTGCTTTTCCTCTTGATCTACACGCCCGTTCTGGATCGCCTGGGCCCCATTTCCCGAACCATGAACGAGCACTGGCAGTGGGAGCAGCGCACTGGACATCGCGAGGTGGTAAACGGCGTGATCTACGACAAGCAGCCGTGGTGGACGTACCTCTACTGGTACTGGCGGGGCTATCCCCCTTACCTGCTAAACTACACACCAGGCATCCTAGCCCTGCTGGGGCTGGCCCTGGGCTTCGCTCTCGTGCGCGGAGAGGACATTGACATCTTCCTCCTCCTCTCGTTCCTCCTGCCCTTCTGCTATCTATCCTTTTACCTGAGCTTCAAGATGTTCAGATACGCGGACATCCTGGAACCCGCTCTGGCCATGCTGGCGGCTTCGTTCGTAGCTGCAGTGGGCTCATTTTTGCGACGGCAGTCAGAAACCAGGTTTTTCAGTAAGCGAGGCGGCAACCGGGTTTCTCAAGGGATAGCCTGCCTCGCCCTCGCCGCCGTCCTCATCCTAGCTATGATCCACAGCACCTTGAGCATCTGGGCAGAAGAGGAGAATAGATACAAGGCGGCCGCCCACTATCTCTCGCCGAAAGTAGAAAAGGGGGAGCCCGTCTTCGTGTGGGGATATACCAACGTGATGCGCTGGTATATGGGCGAGGAACAGGAAATCGTGGGAGGCTTTAGTTCGGGCGGCTTCAGCGGCGATTACACCCAGGCCGACTACATCGTAGTAGACCCGCTGATGGTGTCCAAATGGCCGGACGATCCGCTGGCAGCGTATCTGGAGAACAGCCAAGCGGCATACACTGCGGACGCGGTGGGAGGATTTGAGGTATACACCAGGAGATCGGTAGATTCGTAAATTCGTAGATTCGTAGATTCGTAGATTCGCAGATTCGCAGACGAGTTGACGAATGTACGGATTTACGAGTTCCCGATTTTACCAACCAAGAACCAGAATGATGCACGAACATTCCGAACAACCCGTCTCACCCGAAACGTACGACGAGAAGACGGTTCTGAGCTTTGTCGGCGACGGCCAATACCAAGACTTCATCGCCAGCAGAGGCGAGCGGCTGCCGCCCAGGATGGCCAGGGCACTGCGGCTGACGGACCTGAGGCCGGGCATGCGGGTCTTGGACATGGGATGCGGCCGCGGCGAGATTGTGCTCCACGCTGCCAGGCACGGAGCCGAGGTGGTGGGCATAGACTACTCGGCGGACTGCTTGAGGCTGACCCGCCGAACGCTTGAAGTCGCCTCCGACGGGGATCGGGGCCGGGCAACCCTCGCACGGGCCGACGCAGCCGCGCTGCCTTTCGGGAACGCGGTCTTCGAGAGGGTGCTCATGCTGGACCTGGTCGAGCACCTGCCCGATTGGCAGGTAAGTCGCGCTCTGGGGGAAGCCTATCGCGTGTTAAGCCCGCAGGGATTCCTGGTGCTGCACACCCTCCCCAATCGCTGGGCGCTGCAATACGGCTACCCCGTGCTGCGACTTTTGTCACGGCGGCTCCCCCGCACGCCGCGCTCGGACGTCGAACGAAGCGTGCACATCAACGAGCAGACCCCCCTCAGCCTGAAACGGGCTTTAGACGAAGCTGGCTTCGCCTTCGAAGTCTGGCTGGAAAACCTGACCCTGGATCAGGCCGCCTGGCAAGACGAGAAGCGATTCACCGACGTGCGACGGGAAGCCTACCCCATCTTGCGGCATCCGTTGGTGAAAGCCATCGTTTCCCTGTTGATGCACACGCCGCTGAAACTCGTCCTCGCCAACGACATCTACGCCATCGCCTGGCGAGCGGACGGGGAGAAGCCAGTGATCTTGAAGAGCCGACGGTTTTCCTCCTGGGTGGAGAAGGCGATTTGTTTCGTGAAACGTGATGCGCATCACACGCCAGGAGGTCAGAATCAGGGAGTGGAACCTTGATAAAAACTCAGGAGATCCAAGGTGTCGTGAAGATCAAGCTGGCCCGGTCGTTGCTGGGCCGTCCTTTCTACTTCACCACCGCTTACTGGGTGGACGGCCTGCTCATTGACACAGGCTGTGCCCACACGCAAGAGGAGCTCCTGGCCGCCGTCGAGGACCTGCGCATTGACCGCGTCGTCAACACCCACAGCCACGAGGATCACATCGGGGCCAACGGAGCTCTGCAGGCCCAGCGGGGCGTGGAGATCTTGGCCCATGCCGAGGCCCTGCCCATCCTCGCCAACCCCCACCTGCTGCATCTCCAGCTCTACCGCCGCATCTTCTGGGGCTATCCCGCCCCCTCCGTGGCCCAGCCCGTGGGAGAGGTCGTGGAAACGGCGCATCACTGTTTCCAGGTCATCCACACCCCCGGCCACAGCCCCGACCACGTCTGTCTCTACGAGGCCGAGAAGGGCTGGCTGTTCACGGGAGACGCCTACATCGGCGGGCGCGATCGCGCGCTGCGAGCCGATTACGACATCTACGCCATCATAGACTCACTGAAGAAACTGGCCAAGCTGGAGACCTCGCGCCTGTTCCCCGCCAGCGGCACCGTGCGCGACGACCCGCGCCAAGAGATAGCTCTCAAGATCGAATACCTGGAAGAGACGGGAAAGCGAGTGCGGGAGCTCCATCGAAAGGGGCTGAGCCTGAGCCAAATCAGAAAGCAGGTCTTCGGCCGCGAGCTGCCCATCGCCTACGTCACCCTGGGCCATTTCTCGGGCCGTAACCTGGTGCGGTCGTACCTGGAGAATTCGCCCAGACCCTTGGGGTTTTGAAAACCCCAAGGGTCTACCAAAGGAAAAGAAAATGACCGTCAGCATCGTCGAAGCCACGATGGAGGACGTCGAGGCCCAAGTCAACCAAGCCCTCGACCTCATCGGCTATCAACCCCAGAAGGACGCCCTCTTCATCAAGCCCAACGTGCCCGGTCCGGGTCCAGCGGGGCAGGGCCTGTTCGCCGATCCCAGGGTGGTGGAGGCGTTGGTGAAACGCTTCGCCGGGCGGGAGATCGTGATCGGCGAGAGCTGCGTCATCGGCTACGACGCCTGGCCCACCTTTGAGCGCACGGGCTACACTGATCTGGCGGAAAGATACGGCCTCAAGCTGGTGGACCTCAACCAAGCCGACCGCTACCAAGTGGAGTGGCGCTACGGCAGGTTGAGGCTGCCGCGCTATCTACAGACCCACGAGTACATCAACGTGGCCAAGCTGAAGACCCACATCCAGACCGGGGTGACCCTGGGCCTCAAGAATCAGAAAGGGCTGCTGCTTTCCGACGACAAGAAACTCTTTCACAGGCTGCATCTGAACGACTGCGTCCGCGCCCTGGGCGAGGTGGTCCGTCCCGACCTGACCCTGGTGGACGGCATCGTGGGTTTGGAAGGCGACGGTCCCTGGCGCTGGGGCACGCCCAAGCAGGCGAACCTGCTCGTGGCCGGTCAGGACGCGGTCGAAGTAGACAACGTCTGCCTGCGCTTGATGGGCTTCGACCAGCGGCACGCCCCCCACATCCCGCCGCGCGACGAACTCCACACCGTGGGCCTGAGCATCAACCAAGCCCGCCAGGACTTCGCCTTCGACTACCAGGGCTACATCCGCTACAAGAACCTCTACGAGCACCTCACCGACTCCTGCAGCGGCTGCAACTGGACGTTGTATGAGGCCATGAGAGAGATCAAGAGGTCGCGCTGGAAGCGGCTCAAGTTCGTGTATCGGGGCATCTGGCGGCGGGTGGACCTGGTGATGGGGCATGGGCTGGAGGGATTGCCGGCCGGCCACGGCAAAGTCATCTGCGTCGGCGACTGCGCCCGGCGCTACGCCAAGCAGCACAGCCTCCCCATCGCCACCGGCTGCCCGCCCAGGCCGGAAGACGTGGCTGCGCTGTTTTAGCAAAGAGGGGCTGGTCATGCGTTGACCAGCCCCTCTCTTTGCTTATCAGCAAGTTAGGCTGATAGTTCTTGGGCACCGCTGCATCGCCATGCCCTCCCGTGCTAAGTCAGTTCAATCAAAATCGCCCAGATGCAACACGCGGTCTGGCGACGGTCACGATTTTGGGACCAGGCTCTGGGCTGTCTTTACAGGTTGGGGAAAGCCGCCAAACCAGAACTCAGGAGGCGGCGGGTTGAGCAACTTCTCGCTCCAACACATAGCTCGGCACGTAGCGGAATTTCGCTTTCAGCCGCCGAATCAAGGCATGATGCTCCTCCGTCACATCTGTACCCAACTCCTCAGCCAGATCATGTGTGGCCCACCACGCCCGTTCCTCCTCCTCGGAGGCGAATTCAGGGATGTCCTCCAGAGAGTGTACGATTTCGCGTTCCGGCCGTTTCTGCTCGAAAGCCCGCCACCGTGCTTCCGAGCGCTCCGCATCACGGAAAGCGTCCTCGACCGAAAGCACTTCCTCTTCCGGTTCATGGGGTGCGTATTGCTTGCTCATGTCAGAACCTCCACCGTATTATATCACCAGAATCGCCCAAGTGCAAATATCCATTGGGCTTTTGACAATCAGCTCCGATTGCGCTATACTACTAGCGTCCAAGTCAGCGCATCCCACATACACACATCCACGATCGTTTCCGCGAAGGCTCAAAGCCGAAAGGAGGTGGCCTAAAACCGGTTTAGAACAGGCTATCAGCGTTTGGTCTCGAAGTTCATTTATAAGGAGGGGAAAAATGGAAAAGCCCTGGCTCAAATTCTACGAGCCGCACGTGCCGGAGCACATTGACTATCCCGAAATCACCATGCCCGCCGCCCTGGAGGAGACGGCGCGCAAGTACCCCGACCACACCGCGCTGATCTTCAAGGGCAACGAAATCACCTACCGCGAGTACAACGAAGCAGTGGATCGTTTCGCCGCCGCGCTGCAGGGATTGGGCGTCAAGAAGGGCGACCGCGTGGCCATCCACCTGCTCAACTGTCCCCAGTTCCCCATCGCCTACTACGCCACCTTGCGCATCGGCGGCATCGTGGTGCCCTGCAACCCCGTCTACACGGCCCGCGAGATGCGGCACCAGCTCAAGGATTCGGGCGCGGAGGTCATCGTCACCCTCAGCCTGATGTACCCTCTCATCAAGCAAATCCGCCCCGAAACCAACCTGCGCCACGTCATCGTGGCCAACATCAAGACCTATTTGCCGACGCTTCTCAGAATCCTCTTCACCCTGTTCAAGGAGAAGAAAGGCGGCCACCGCGTGGACATCTCCGGCGTCGCCAACACCTACCGCTTCACTGACATGCTGGCCAAAGGGCCGGCCAAACCCCAGCCGGTGGAGCTCTCCTGGGACGATACGGCGGTGCTGATGTACACCGGCGGCACCACCGGCGTCTCCAAAGGGGCGGAGTTGACCCATAAGAACATCCTGGTCAACGCCTACCAATGCAAGGTCTGGATCAGCGCCGGAGAGGCCGAAGACGTGTCCTTGACCGCGCTGCCTCTTTACCACAGCTTCGCCATGACCACCTGCATGAACATGGACACCCTCATTGGCGCGGCCATGCTCCTCGTCCCCGACCCGCGCGACCTGGACGACGTGCTCAAGAACATCACCGAGCACAAGCCCACGTTCTATCCCGGCGTGCCGGCCATGTACGTGGCCATCAACAACCACCCCGATCTGAGCAAGTACGACGTCAGCTCCATCAAGGCTTGCGTCAGCGGCGCGGCCCCGCTGCCGATGGAGGTGCAAAAACGCTTTCACGAACTCACGGGCGCCCGGCTGGCGGAGGGCTACGGCCTCAGCGAAGCCTCGCCGGTGACCCACGCCAACCCCATTTACGGCGACAACCGCGTCGGCACTATCGGTCTACCCTGGCCCGACACCGACGTCAAGATCGTGGACGCCGAGACGGGCGAGCAAGTGCTAGGCGTCGGCGAGGAGGGGGAACTGTGCATCCGCGGCCCACAAGTGATGAAGGGCTACTGGAACATGCCCCAGGAGACGGCCAACACCCTCAGGGACGGATGGCTGCACACCGGCGACATCGCCGTGATGGACGAAGACGGTTATTCCAAGATCGTGGACCGCAAGAAGGACATGATCTTGGGCGCGGGCGGCTACAACATCTACCCCCGCGAGATCGAAGACGTTCTGTACGAGCACCCCAAGGTGTTGGAAGCCGCCGCCGCTGGCGTCCCAGTGCCAGGCAAAGGGGAGCGGGTCAAAGCCTACATCGTCCTCAAGGAGGGCGAAACGGCCACCGAGGAGGAGATTATCGAGTTCTGCCGCGAGAACATGGCTCCCTACAAGGTGCCCAAGTTCGTAGAGTTCCGCGACGAGCTGCCCAAGACCATTGTCGGCAAGATCCTGCGGCGCGTGCTGGTCGAGGAAGATAAGAAGAAGATGGGGGAATGAAACGTTAGGCGTGAGGCGTGAAGCGTGAAACGTGAGGAAATGAAGAAGCGGAGCCGCAATGTATGGCTCCGCTTCTTTATTTACTGAGTGCATTTTGGTTTTGTGAATTTGGAGGATTTATCGAACAAGATTCGTTTCATCCTGCTGATTCGCTGTCATATCTGTAGATCAACTCAGGCCAGCATGGCTTCCAGCTCGGGGCCCTCCAGGGTCTCGTCCTCCATGAGGCGCTGGGCGAGAGCGACCAGTTTGTCTCGATAGGTGGTCAGGATCTCTTTGGCTCGGCGGTAGGCCTCGTCCACGAAATACCGCACCTCGTAGTCAATCTCCTGCGCCACCGCCTCGCTGTAATCGCGCTGTTCGGCGATATCCTTGCCCAGAAACACGAGCTCTTGCTTCTGGCCAAAGGTCATCGGCCCCAGCTTCTCACTCATCCCGAACTCACAGACCATCTTCCTGGCCAATTTGGTAACCTGTCCCAGGTCATTTGCGGCCCCCGTGGTCACGTCGTCGAAAATCAGCTCCTCCGCGACCCGCCCTCCCAGGAGACCGGCCAACTGATCCTTGAACCTGGCGCGGTGCTTGAGGTAGCGGTCCTCTTCAGGCAGGGGCATGGTGTAACCCAAAGCCATCCCCCGCGAGACGATGGAGACCTTGTGCACAGGATCGCTGTGGGGGAGTTTGCTCATGACCACGGCATGTCCAGCCTCGTGATAGGCGATGATCTCTTTCTCCTCGTCACTGATGATCCTGCTCTTGCGCTCCGGGCCAGCGATGACGCGCTCTATGGCCTCCTGGAACTCGTCCATGCCGATGACCTGCTTGTCCCGCCGCGCCGCCAAGATGGCCGCCTCGTTCACCATGTTCTCTATGTCGGCTCCCACGAAGCCGGGCGTCTGCCTGGCGAGCACCTGCAAGTCTATGTCGTCCGCCAGGGGCTTGCCCCGCACGTGCACTTCCAGGATGCCTTCGCGCCCCTTTATGTCGGGAATGTCCAGCACCACCCGCCGGTCGAAGCGACCGGGACGGAGCAGGGCGGGATCGAGAATGTCGGGACGGTTGCTGGCCGCCAGGATGATGACGTTGGTATCGGTATCGAAACCATCCATCTCCACCAGAATCTGGTTGAGGGTCTGCTCCCGCTCATCGTGACTGCCCCCCAGACCGGCTCCTCGGTGCCGCCCTACGGCATCTATCTCGTCCACGAAGACGATGCACGGGCTGTGGCGCTTGGCCTGGTCAAAAAGGTCGCGCACCCGGCTGGCCCCCACGCCGACGAACATCTCCACGAACTCAGAGCCGGATATGTTGAAGAAGGGCACTCCCGCCTCGCCCGATACGGCCTTGGCCATGAGCGTCTTGCCCGTCCCTGGCGCGCCCACCAGGAGCACGCCCTTGGGGATTCGAGCCCCCAGGGAGATGAACTTCTCCGGCTCCTGGAGGAACTCCACCACCTCATACAGCTCCTCTTTGGCCTCCCGCACCCCAGCCACGTCCTCGAAAGTCACCGTCGGTTGATCGCCGGTGAACATGCGAGCTCGGCTCTTGCCAAAGGAGAGAGCCTGGTTGTTGGAGCCTTGGGCCTGGCGCAGCAAGAAGTAAAAGAGCCCGATGAAAAGGATCGCGGGCAAGATGCCACCGAGCAAAGTAATCCAGTTAGTCCAACCACTGGGCTGCTGATACGTAATGGTTATGGCCGCGATTTCCTCCTCGCTAACGCCCAAATTGCGCAACACCTCGACGACGTCTGCATCGCTCCCTTTGCGGGCCACCACCGGCTCGCTGCCATCCCTGAACTCCACCTCCAGAGTCGAGTAGTCTCCTGTCACAGTGATCTGCTCTATCATGCCCGACTTGGCTGCAGCAGCCACCTGACTGATCGGCATCTCCTCCACTTGCTCCGACTGCGAAGAGAAGTTGAAGAACAGAAACGCCGCTGCTACCAAGATGATGAGATACACAAAAATGTTCCTAAGCCTTCCCCCTGACACTTTTTTCCCTCCATAACTAGTGATCAACATTAGCCGCCGCCCTGCATCTGTGGACGACAGCCCGAAAAGTCACTCTTGATTTTTCATAATTATACCAGAGATTGGCTAAATGTGCCAATTGAGAACACCGACGCACGCATAGCCCTCTCCCCCCTAGCCCCCCTCTCCCAACCCTGGGAGAGGGGGGGACGCCGCTTCGCTTACAGTCACGCGGCAGAACTGGCGCACCAGCATCAACCGTTTCGCCGAGGCCATGACGAT
>CAZEBW010000062.1:0-21582 GCA_964510205.1 uncultured Anaerolineae bacterium | reverse complement strand
GGAGGACTTCCCGCGACCGAGGGCCAATCAACAACACCCAAGAGGGGGACTACCATCTCCTGATTCTGTTGAAAAACGCCTCTTTTGTAGGAGTCCCCAACTTGTTGGGGGTTTTCTCGTCTGCAAGTTGGCGCCGTTGTGAGGACACTCCGAACAAGTTCAGGACTCCGACGCCCCATGGCGGGGGACTATCCCACCGATGATCTCACGATACATCTCTTTCCTCAAAGGGGATTATCTTATGGCCCCCCTCGTCCGAGTACGCCAACTGGCTCACTTTCAACTCGGCCTCATCCAGCTTCTGGCCGCAGTGTTGGGCCAGCTTCGTCCCCCGTTCGAAGAGGGCGATGGACTCATCCAGAGTCAGCCCTCCCCCCTCCAATTGGTGCACCGTGTCCTCTAGCTCTTTGAATGCCTCTTCGAAAGTCAGGTCCTCTAACTTGTTCACCTCAGTTCTCCTTCGCCTCGTGATTCACGTTTCACGTTTGACGTTTCACGAACTACGCTCTCAAACTTCCCATCACTCACCTGGGTCTCGATTCGGTCCCCAACAGCCACCTGATCCACGCTCTTCACGATCTCCCCTGTTCTCAACCGGCGAGTTATGGAGTAACCTCTGTCCAGGGTGGCGAGTGGGCTGAGGCTCCGCAGGCGCAGGAGGTGACCCTGCAGCCGCTCCCGCCGCAGGGCCAACTGGTGAGCCAGGCTTGCGCTGGCCGCGCGGGTTAGCTCGTCAATGCGCTGGCGATAGCTGGCGATGCTGGCTTGAGGCGATAGTCGGTTGAGGGCACGACCTTGGGAGGCAAGAGCGCTGCGCCGTTCGGCGATTTGCTTCTCCATGATGGCCACTAAGCGGTGGCGGCGGAGGGTCAACGTTGCCTGCAGATCCGCTTGGTCGGGCACGGCGATCTCTGCCGCCGCCGAGGGGGTGGGGGCCCGCGCATCGGCCACGAAGTCGGCGATGGTGAAATCGGTCTCGTGGCCCACGCCGGAGATCACGGGCAGGCGCGATGCGTAGATAGCCCGCGCCACCCGCTCATCGTTGAAGGCCCACAGCTCCTCCAGCGACCCGCCGCCCCGCGCCACGATGATGGCTTCGGCATCTGTGTGCTCGTTGACGGCTTCGATAGCGGCCACGATCTGCAGCGGCGCTTTGTCCCCCTGCACCAGGGTGGGGGAGAGAATCACTTCAACCAGGGGATAGCGGCGGCTCAGGACGTTCAATATGTCCCTGAGCGCGGCAGCCGTGGGCGAGGTGACCACGCCCAGGCAGCGGGGGAAGGGCGGCAAGGGCCGTTTGCGTTCACGAGCAAAGAGACCCTCGGCCTCCAATCGTTTCTTAAGCGCCTCAAACTCAAGATACAGGGTCCCCAGGCCCGCCGGCCGAAGGGCGTCCACGTAGAGCTGATAAGTGCCTTGAACCTCGTAGACGGAGATGTAGCCGTGGGCGATAACGGCCTCACCGTTTTGGGGAAGGTAGGTTTGTCTTTCGGCTACCGAGCGCCACATCACACAGCGAATGCTGGCTACCGTGACATCACGTGAATACGACGAAGGGGCCTCATCTTTCAGCGTGAAGTAGGCGTGTCCCGCCGCTGAACGAGAGAAATTGGAAACCTCGCCCTCAATCCACAGGTCCTGAAGCACGAAGTCCGTCTCGAACAGCTCTTTGATGTAGCTGTTGATTTGGCTGACAGTGAAACAGTGAGTAGTTTGGGACATAGACGCTCGACCTTACATCTTGGACTTTGGACAAAGTCAGTACCTCAGGGAATGTTTAGAACGAGCTTCTGAGCTAAGTTGTCTCCAATAAGTCGATTCCGGATTGTCCCTTGCATATGACAACGAATTCCAGGATTCATCGAATCAGATTCGGTCAATCCCCCAGATTCGCTGTCATATCCTCGAGATTTCGCCATAAACCTGGTCTCTGACTGCTTGGCTAGACCGCGTTAAGCGGAGGCGGCTCGGCGGCGACGACGGGCCTGCCCGAACATCAGCCAAAGAGCTCCCAGGCCCAGGAGGGTGACGATCAGGCCAAAAAACCAACCCAGGATGGGAATGGCCCTGATGACGGCAAACAGCACTACGCCCAACACCAGCGGCCAGAACCGGCCCGTCCCCCATGACTCGCCGATGCGTTCTAGGATCATGCGCCCCACCAGGAAAGCGAACACAACTTTGCTGACGTAGCCCGCCGCGAGCAGGAAAGCCACGATGATGGCCACCTTAGTGAGAACGCCGAGGCCCGTGACGGAGACGACCAAGCCGCCAAAGCCTAACACACCCAATATGATGTCCAGGGCGATGGTCAAGAAGCCGACCACGGGGACCGCAATGAAGACGAAGACCAGGGTGAAGATACCCAAGCCCAGGCTGCCCCACGGCTGGGTCTGGAGGGCGGTCGCGGCCTCCCGCACTGAAGTCGGGAAGAGCCAGACGAACAGCAAGCCCACCGCCAGCAGGGCGATCAGCCGGCGCAGTTGATCCAGAGACCATCGCAGCGCGGCCTGCTGGGGGGTTAGCGCCCTCACCCTGCGTTCTTCAACTTCCATCGGCGACGGCACCGGCGTCTGATAGGTGATGCCGCCCACTATCTCGGCTTTGGGGTCTATCTCGCCGCTGCTGCCGCTACTGTAGACCAGTTGGCCTCCGATCTCGGCTCCCTCTGTCACCCTCAAACCAGGCGGCATCATCGGCGCCGGCACCCACGACTGGAAGAAGAACTGCCCGGTCTCGAAATCGGGATCGGACTCGCCGACCTCTACCGCCACGTGGCCCTCGATGCGCCCAGCGATCTCCAGCGCGCCCATCCCGCCGTAGACGTTTTCTTCCACATCTCCGGCCAGCTTGGCCTGGTAACCTCCCCAGAAGAGCGAGCCGCCCACGCTGCTGCCATCCGCAGCATCCAGGCTATAGCCAAAGGCAATGACATCGTCAGCGACCTGGGCGTTCGGGCCCAACTCGAGCGCGCCGCCAGCGATGCGCACATCGCCCCCAACCTCGCCATTGATGGTGATGAGTCCGGCGGCGGCCCAGAAATCCTCCTCCACCGTCCCGTTGATGACGATCTCATTGGCGCCAGCGATGAGGTCGCCCTTGATCGTTCCCTCAATGACGATCACCTCGGCGCCCACGTACAGGTCATCGCCGACCACCTCGTCTGGGCCAATGGTCACCACTTCCCCAGCCGCGAATTCAATGGCCCAAGCAACGGGCGCCAGCCACAAAAGGCTCAAGAGCACGACCCCCAGAATCGCTAACCCCTTCTTGACTCGTGAATGAGATTTCGCTTTCATCAGAAATGCCTCCTTTTTCGCTTGAGTGTAACTATTCACCTGCTCCCGTCGGATCGCCAGATCCGACGGCTGAACGGGTTGAATCGAGCTGATTTCGCCAGCTTTGGCCTGGATTTGACAATCCAGGCCGAGCAAGGAGAATAGCTCGACAATGTTAACTTTCGCGTCAAGCGTCATTGCGAGGAGCGGAGCGACGAAGCAATCCCCACCGTTGCTTGCAATTGGAGGCGAGAGATTGCTTCGCTACGCTCGCAATGACATTAACTTAACATTGTCCAGATAGTTACGCTTGAGTAAATCGGTGGACTTCATTGTTTCTGGCGAGCGATTTGCCCTTTCACACACCCCCTCAATCTGAGGGAGCGATAGCGGTGGACTTTCCGCGCAGAAAACCGATGCCCGAATAGATAAAATAGATGCTCAGAGCCATCAGGAAGAAGCCGCACACCAGCAGGATCACTCTGTAGACGGGTTGGCTCAGCAGGGTTTTGCCTCTGGCGATCAACAGGGCCACCAGGCTATACCAGCTCAGGTCGGACAGAATATGGCCCAAGTAGAAGGAACCCAAGCCCAAGGGGCCTCGTGCTAGAGAGAGGACCACGTAACTGGCGCCTACCGTGGCCCACCAGAGGATCCAATAGGGATTGGAGATGCTGACCACGATGCCCGTGACGATGGAGCCGAGCTGCAACCCGGCCTCCGCGCCGGCTGCCTGCTCCAGGGAGACTGTGCCCCACCACGCGCTGCTGGCGATGTCGAATCCCATCCACAGGAGAAAAGCTCCTCCCAGAAGCCCTATGATCCCGGCCACCAGATTGCGCTTCAACAGGCGGCTCAATCCGGCGGCCAGCCCGACGACGATGAGGGCCTCAGCCACGGCGTGGCCCAGCACCAGCGCCGGCCCTTCCCAGAAGCCCCGCCGCGCGCTCCCGCTGATGACCACCGTCAGGAGAGGCCCCGGCATCAGCGCTCCTGAGAAGCCAACAATCAGGGAAGTGGTGAAGATACCTATCAGTTTCATCATGGCTCACGTTATTATACCCCACCTCTGCAAAAAGGCAAGAAATCGGTCTCAGGAGAGACCTCCTACTCCAGAAATGAGCGGATTTGACGACCTCGACGATATGTATTACAATTCCCCCACCACAGAGACAGGTGGACAGATGCGCCGCCGGAATTCACGGTGAAAAGCACGTTCAGAACCGCTGACGCTGTTTAACAAAAGGACGCTTAACCAATGGAGGTGAAGCAAAATGACAGAAAGATTGCTGCTGCTCGGCGATGAAGCCGTTGCCCTAGCCGCAGTGCACGCGGGAATAAGCGGAGCTTACTCGTATCCGGGCACCCCGGCCAGCGAGATATTCGAGTATATCGAAGGTCTCGCTGACCGTTTTGGCATACGCGCCGCCTGGTCAGCCAACGAGAAGGTGGCCTACGAGGAAGCGCTGGGGATGTCCTTCGCGGGGAAGCGGGCCGTGGTCAGCATGAAGCACGTGGGCCTGAACGTGGCCGCGGACCCCTTCGTGAACTCCGCCATCAGCGGGGTCAACGGCGGGCTGGTGCTCGCTGTGGCCGACGACCCCAGCATGCACTCCTCTCAAAACGAGCAGGACTCCCGCTACTACGCCCACTTCGCCCGCATTCCCTGCCTCGAGCCGTCCAGCCAGCAGGAAGCATACCAGATGACCAGGGAAGCCTTCCAGCTTTCCGAGAGTCTTGCGCTGCCGGTCATGGTGCGGCTCACCACCAGACTGGCGCACAGCAGGGCGGACGTGGCGGTGGGCGAACCGACAGAGCAAAAGGTCTTGAAAAAGCCCTCCGACGTCTCCGCGTGGACGCTGCTGCCGGTCAATGCCAGGAGGCAATACAAGCAGCTTCTAGAAAAACAGCCGACCCTGCTTCAGATCAGCGAATCGTCCCCCCACAACGTCGTTGACCTCTCTGGTGCGGACACAAGCCTGGGCATCATCGCTTCCGGGATCGCCTACAATTACTTCATGGAGGCTGTGGGCGGCGCCAGCCCCTATCCCTACGTCAAAATAGGCATGTATCCGCTGCCCGTGGCGGCCATCCGCAAGCTGCATGAGGCCACGGAGCGGGTGATGGTGATAGAGGAGGGGTATCCCTTTATCGAAGAGCAGATGAGCGGGGTACTTGGCTGCGAAAAGCCGGTTTTGGGCAAGCTGTCCGGCGCGCTGCCCCCCAGCGGCGAGCTGAACCTGAAGCTCGTGGCCGCAGCGTTGGGGATACCGTGGGAGACCAGTGAATTCGCGCCCTTTGAACCCCTCGCCGCGCGCCCCCCCGCCCTTTGCCAGGGCTGCCCCCACGCGGACACCTTCAAGGCCATGAACGAAGCCATCTCGACTTACGAGCAACCCACGGTGTTTTCGGACATCGGCTGCTACACGCTCGGCTTCTACCCGCCTTTCCAGGCCATCGAGACCTGCATAGACATGGGAGCCAGCATCGGCATGGCCGCGGGCGCGGCCCACGCGGGAATGTCCCCGGTGCTGTGCGCCATCGGCGACTCCACGTTTGCCCACTCCGGCATGACGCCGCTCGTCGGCGCCGCCAGGGAGAACGTGAATATAAAGGTGTTCATCTTGGACAACGGCACCGTAGCCATGACCGGCACCCAGGAGACGATGGCCACCGGCCAGCGGCTGGTGGAACTGGTGGTGGGCCTGGGGGCGCCCAGGGAGCACGTCCGACCCTTCGTCCCACACCCCAGAAACCACGAGGCGAACGTCAGGTTAATCCGCGAGGAGCTCGAATACGAGGGGCTGTCCGTGCTCATTCCCCAAAGGGCCTGCATCCACCTCAAGAGGAAAGTTTAGCAGGAGGCCAAATATGCAATTCAACGTCATCCTCTCCGGCGTGGGAGGACAGGGCATCCTCACCATAGCCTACATGCTCGACAAAGCCAGTATCGCCAATGCCTACCACTTCAAGCAGGCCGAAGTTCACGGGATGGCCCAGCGGGGAGGTGCGATTCAGGCCCACCTGCGCATATCCGACCAGCCCATCTTCAGCGATCTGATCCCGCAGGCCACGGCCGACCTCATCATCAGCATCGAGCCGCTGGAGGTGAACCGCTATCTCAGCTATCTGAAGAAGGACGGTACGGTGGTTTCAAGCTCGACCCCGCTGAAGAACATCCCCGACTACCCCGACGAAGGCCAATTGCTGCGGCACCTCCTGGCATTCCCAAAGGTCGTGCTTCTGGACGCGGGCAAGATGGCGCGCCAAGCTGGCAGCAGTCGCTCCCAGAACATGGTGATGCTCGGTGCAGCGACTCCCTTCCTCCCCTTCGGGCTGGAGCAGTTCCCCCCCATTATTCGCGAGCTGTTCGGCGACAAAGGCAGCAGGGTGGTGGAAACGAACCTTGACGCGCTCAACTTGGGATTCAACATCTCGTCATTCTTCATCCAACTGGTGGAGCACGGCGTCTCCAAAGAGACCGCCTTCGCCCTGCTCAAACGCTTGGATTCTGAGACGGTGGAGCCGGAGACCGCGGCGGAGTGGGCTGGGAAGCTTCGCGGCAACGAGGAGCAGATCATGCGGCGGCTGGCGGAGATCGAAAGCGGTTTGCCAGCCACCCAGGACGGCCTGGAGTCGCTCCTGCAACCATCATCGCGTTAGGAGAGACGGTGGGAGTCATCGAACTAGCCAGAGAATTCATCGAAGCTGCCATCCTGCAAGGCAGGAACGCCCTCTACGAGCACGAAGCCTACGCTCTTCTGGCCGAGGCGGGCCTTGCGGTTCCGCAGTCCGTGTTCGTCCCCGCTGGCGCCCTCCCTGATCCCGGCTCCATAGAGGCCATCCCCGGCGACCGGGTGGTGATCAAGGTGGTCTGCCCCGAAATCGCCCACAAGACCGAGGCGGGCGGCGTGGCGGTGGTCGAAAAATCGCCCCAGGCGGTGCGCGAGGCGCTGGCGAACATGGCCGCGTCCCTCGGACAGAGGATGCCGTCGCTCGGCCAGAGTGTGGTGGGGTTCCTGGTCTGCGAGTTCATTGACTGCCCGCGGACCCTGGGGAGCGAGCTGTTCGTCGGCATGCGCTGGACGCGAGCATTCGGGTACGTGGTGGCGGCGGGCCTGGGAGGACTGGACACCGAGGAACTCGCCCGCCGCTTCAAGCCGGGCCACGACGTCACAATCGCCTGTGCGCACCTGACCCATCCCCGCGATTTCGTCGAGGCCTTCTCCTCCACCTTCACCTACCTGAAACTGTCGGGCCGGGACAGGGAAGGAAAGAGGCTGCTTTCGGATGACCAGCTCGAAAGAATCTTCGCCCTCTTCCTCGCCCTGGCCAGTCCCGCCGCAGGCGAGCAAGCTGGAGTGTGGATCAAGGAGTTCGAGATAAACCCCTTCTACCTCTCCAACGGGCGCGCGGTGGCCGTGGATGCTCTCTGCACCCTGCAAGAAATCCCCCCAGTACGGCACCGCCCGGTGGACCACGACAAGATGGCGAGACTGCTTCAGCCGCAGACGATGGCCATCGTTGGCGTATCGGCCAGCGGGATGAACGTGGGGCGCACAATTCTGCGCAAGCTCCTGCGGGATGATTTTGCGCCCTCGCAGATGAGGGTCGTGCGGCCGGGCGCCGAAACCATTGACAGCGTGAAGTGCGTGGGCGATGTGAGCGAGCTCCCCTGGAAAGCCGATTTGATGGTGGTGGCCATCTCGGCGACCGGCGTGCCCGAGCTGATGGGCCGCATAACATCCCACGAGGCGGCCCACAGCGTGATCCTGATACCCGGCGGCATGGGGGAGACCGCGACGGGGAAAGAAGCCGACGAGAAGACCCGAGCCATCCTCGCTCGCGGCAGAAGCGCGGGGAAAGACACGCCGGCCGTGGTGGGGCCCAACTCGCTGGGCATCCGGTCGCTGCCAGGAGGATACGACACGCTGTTCATTCCGGAGACCAAACTCCCGCCGCAGTCAGGCGACGTGCGGAACGCGGCCCTCGTTTGTCAGAGCGGGGCCTTCATGATCACGCGCATGAACCGCCTCCCTTTTCTCAACCCGGCCTTTGCCATCTCGACGGGCAATCAGATGGACCTGAGCAGCGTTGACTTCGTGGAGTACCTGGTGCAGCGGGAGGAGATAGACGTCGTGGCGCTCTACGTCGAGGGCTTCAACCCTCTGGACGGTCTGAGACTGGCCTCGCTCTGTCGCAACCTAGACCCGCGCAAGCAGGTCATCGTCTACAAGACAGGCAAAACCGTGGCCGGGGCTCGGGCGGCCTCCAGCCACACGGCCTCTATTTCGGGCGACTACGAGGCGTGCGTCGCCGTTCTATCCCAAGCCGGCGCTTTGGTTGCCAGCTCCTTCGACGAATTCACGGCCTTGGTCATGCTCTCTTCGCTGCTGGTAAACAGAGAATTCTCCGGCAGACGGCTGGGAACGTTGTCCAACGCTGGCTTTGAGACGGTGGGCATGGCCGATAACCTCCACAGCGAGGGTGGCTTCTCACTGCCCCACTTCAGCAGCCGCACGCGGGAAAGGATACGGCTGGCCCTGAGCCGGGCCGGAATCGAGAGGCTCATCAACGTGCGCAACCCGCTCGACCTCACCCCCATGGCTTCCGACGCCGTGCACGTCCAGTGCCTGGAGGCCATCCTTGAGGACGAGAGCGTTGACGCGGTGGTCATGGGCTTCGTGCCCCCCACGCCGGCCATGGCGACCCTTCCGCCCGGCGTGGACGCCTCGGGGCGGGACAGCGTGGCCCATGAATCGTCCGTCGCGCAGCGCGTGCCGGCTGTTTTTCGGCAGCACAGCAAGCCCCTGGTCACGGTGGTGGACGCCGGCCAGCTTTACGATCCGCTGGCCGAGGCGTTGATCGCGGGCGGCGTCCCCTGTCTAAGGAGCGCCGACTTTGCCATGACCGTCTTCCAGAAGTTCATTGATGTCAGAGTTGCCAACAGCTCCCGTAAGTCTTGAGCATCCAGCCTCGAAGGTCATAGTCATCCCCTTCTCTTCATTCATGCTGAGAAGGGTTTTTGGCTTCTACAATCCGGCTCTTCCCAACTTCACCAATCTGTTGTATAATGTGAGGCAAATCTCAGCGGAGAGGGGTATAAAATGACGGGCGAAAGAGTAACGCAGAAAGTTGATCAGTACCTGGCGTGGGCTCACCAGGCACTTCGCACTGCTCGACTAACCCTGGAACATGAGGACTATATCACAACTGTTAACCGAGCCTACTATGCCATTTTCTACGGTGCCAATGCGCTTCTGGCGATAAAGGGTCTCGAACGCAGTAAACACTCAGGGGTTATCGCTGCTTTCCGTCAGCATTTCATCAAGACGGGCATTATGGAGACAGAATACAGCGATTTCTATGGGGCGGCTATGGAAGATCGCCACGCTGGTGATTATGGGCTGGTCGCCCTGAGTAACGAAGTTGCAGCTCGAGATCTGAGACGCGCAGAACTCTTCGTAGCCCGTATCGAGCAGCTTCTTCGGGATATGGGGGTGATATCGTGAAAGATCATTTAGATTATCTCCGAGGCCACGAGCGAGCAGCCGTCAGCGAATGCGTTGGTCGTTTGAGGCGGGCTTTGGGAAAGCAACTGATTGGCGCCTGGCTGTTCGGCTCAAAAGCGCGAGGCGACTTTGGTCCCGATTCAGACATTGATCTGTTGATCGTGATCCCTGAGCTGGATTGGTCCTTGTGGGATGAAATTCGCTTGACTGCGGCTCGAGTTTCCCTGGAATACGACGTTCTGCTCAACACCCACATCCTTGACCAACCTCGTTGGCGTACTCAAATGCGCTACCAAGATACGCTGTGGCGAGAAGTGCAACAGGACGGTGTGTCGGTGCTGTAGCTGAGTCGAATAACCTTCGTGACGGAGAGCGATAATGGACAAATCACTGAACATCTTGCTGGTTTCCGCCGAGGCGGTGCCATTTGCCAAAGTAGGCGGGCTGGCCGACGTGGCCGGGTCGCTGCCCAAGGCCCTGCGGCGGTTGGGCCACGATGCCAGGCTGGCGCTGCCCAAATACGGACAAATCAACGAGGCTCAGTTCGGGCTGACCGAGGTTGTGGATTCACTACCCGTGCCCGCTGGCTCCGGTCGCGAGTTAGCCTCCGTTTTCGAGAGCGTCGCCGAGGAGGCGCCGGCCTACCTGGTCGGCAGCGACAAGTACTTCGACCGCCAGGAGGTCTACGGCTACGACGACGATGGGGAGCGCTTCGTCTTCTTCTGCCGGGCGGTCTTAGAGATGCTCAAGGAACTCGACTGGCAGCCGGACGTCATCCACTGCAACGACTGGCACAGCGGCATCATCCCCAATTGGCTGAAGACCATCTACGAGGACGATCCCGTTTTTGCCGACACAGCGACCGTGTTTACCATCCACAACTTGGCCTACCAGGGCATCTTCGGTTCAGAGCTTCTGGAGTTCGCCGGCCTGGGCGACTACGGCCTCATCCCCCATCCCACCGACGAGGGGCTGAGCCAGGTGGTCGTCCTGATGGCGCGTGGCATTCTGTTCGCCGACGTCGTCAACGCGGTCAGCGAGAGATATGCCGAGGAGATCCTCACGCGGGAATACGGAGAGAGGCTGGATCCCATTTTGGCCCAGCGCCAGGATCGCCTGTTCGGCGTCCTCAACGGCCTGGACTACGAGGCTTGGAATCCAGCTACCGATCCGGACATCGCCGCCAACTACGATGTGGCCTCCATTTCCTCCCCCCCAAAGTTGGGGGGGAAAGAGTGGGGGCGCGTGGAGAACAAGCTGAGCTTGCAGCGGGAAGCGGGGCTTTTCGTGGACCCCGACGTCCCGCTGATGGGCATGATCTCCCGCCTGGCCGATCAGAAGGGCTTCGATATTCTGGCCGAAGCCAGCGATCAACTGATGGAGCTAGACCTTCAGTTCGTCCTGCTGGGCACGGGCGAGGAGCGTTACCACAGGATGTTTGCCAACTTGGCCGGGAAGTACGAGGGCCAGGCTGCGGTCTTCCTCAAATTCGACTCCGCTCTGGCACGGCGCATCTACGCCGGCAGCGACGCCTTTCTCATGCCCTCGCGCTTCGAGCCTTGCGGGCTGGGCCAGATGATCGCCATGCGCTACGGCAGCGTGCCCATCGTGCGCAGCACCGGCGGCCTGGCCGACACGGTGGAGGATTACGATCCAGCCACAGGCCGGGGCAACGGCTTCGCCTTCTCGGACTACAGCGAGGAGGCCCTCTTGGGAGCCGTCGAGAGAGCCACGAAGACCTATCGCCGCCAGGATGTCTGGCGAACCCTGATGGAGCGGGGGATGAGGGCCGACTTCTCGTGGCGGGCTTCGGCGCGGAAGTACGTGGAATTGTATCACAAAGCTCTGGAGCTCAAACAAGGGGAAGCATGAAACTGGAACGTTCCGCTGGTTTGCTCCTGCATCCAACGTCGTTGCCGGGACGCTTTGGCATCGGCGAGATCAACGACATGGCTTACCGCTGGGTGGATACCCTGGTGGCAGCCGGGCAGACGGTGTGGCAGGTCTTGCCGCTGGGCCCGACGGGCTACGGCGATTCGCCCTATCAGACCTTTTCGGCCTTCGCTGGCAACCCGCTGCTGATTGACCTGGCCCGCCTGGCCCACGAGGGCTGCGTCCCACACGAAGTTTTGGAGGAAGCGCCGGCTTTTCCCGACGAGCGAGTGGACTTCGGTCCCGTCATCGCCTGGAAGACGCCGCTGTTGCTGGGAGCATATCAGCAGTTTGCGGAAAACGCGCCTCCAGCCGATGCCGCTTCGCTAACAACCGATGCCGCTTCGCTAACAACTGATGGCGCTTCGCTAACAACTGATGCCGCCGACTTCGACGATTTTTGCGCCGAACACGACGCCATCTGGCTGCACGATTACGCCCTCTTTATGGCGCTGAAAAACCACTTCGGCGGAGAGGCGTGGGGCACGTGGCCGCGCGAGCTGCGGCGGCGCGAACCACATGCCTTGGCCACCTGGCGTGAGCGGCTAGCGCCCGATATCCTGGCCCACAAGTTCGTGCAATACCAGTTCTTCAAGCAGTGGGGCGAGCTGAAGCGCTATGCCAACGAACGCGGGGTCTTGATCTTCGGCGACATTCCCATCTATGTCTCATACGACAGCGCGGACGTCTGGGCTCACCAGGACCTGTTTCACCTGGACGAAAATGGACATCCAACCGTCGTGGCAGGCGTTCCTTCCGATTACTTCAGCTCCACGGGGCAGTTGTGGGGCAACCCCCTCTACCGCTGGGATGTGATGGCCGATCAGGGCTACCAATGGTGGGTCGAGCGCGTACGCATCACGCTGCGCCAGGTTGACATGGTGCGCCTGGACCACTTCCGGGGCTTCGAGGCCTACTGGGAGGTGCCAGCGGGCGAGGAGACGGCGGTCAACGGGCGCTGGGTGAAAGGGCCGGGGGCGGCGTTTTTCGAGGCCCTTTTCAACGCGCTGGGTGAGACGCCCATCATCGCCGAGGACCTGGGCGTGATCACGCCCGAAGTGGAGGAACTGCGGGATGGGTTTGGATTTCCTGGCATGAAGATCCTCCAGTTCGCCTTTGGAAGTGACGCCGACAATCCGTATCTTCCCCACAACTACAAGCCCAACTGCCTGGTCTACACCGGCAGTCACGACAACGATACCGCGCGCGGGTGGTTTGCGTCCGCGCCCGAAGCTGAGCGAAGTTTCTGTCTGAGATACCTGGGCTACGCCGCTGCGCTAACCAAGGACGCCGCTGCGCTAACTAACGACGCCGCTTCGCTAACTAAGGACGCCGCTGCGCTAACACGGGACATCGCCTGGGCGCTGATGCGATTGGCGGCCTCGTCCGTCGCCGCGTTGGCCATCTTCCCCGTGCAGGACGTGCTCAGTCTGGGCAGCGAGGCCCGTATGAACATGCCCAGCCAGGCGGCCGGAAACTGGACTTGGCGTCTACCTGCCGACGCACTCAGCGATGATCACATCGCGCGATTGGCCGAGCTGGCGGAGACGTATGGACGGACGGGAACATCCACCGACTAGGGCTCACCCGCCCTGTAGTGTCATCGCGAGGCGATGCTTTTCCGCCGAACTTGGAAGTGAAAACGGCGCAATCCCCGAGTTGCTGGTAGGAGATTGCTTCACCTTCGGCTCGCAATGACACACCTGTGGCTTGTTTCTTAGGAGAGGTTTGGAAAAAGGAGAACACAATGGTCACCATCGAAGCCTCTATCTTATCAGCCGATTTTGCGCGGCTGGGCGAGCAGGCCCGCCAGGCCGAAGCGGCGGGCGTTGACGCCATTCAGGTGGACGTGATGGACGGGAGCTTTGTCCCCGATATCACCTTTGGGCCGGGCGTGGTGCGCGCGCTGCGCCCGCTGGTGAGCGTGCCGCTGGACTTGCACTTGATGGTCGTCCAGCCGCAGCGCCACCTGAAGGCGTTTGCCGAGGCCGGCGCCGACCGCCTGATCGTGCATCAAGAGACTTGCCCCCACCTCCACCGCGTGCTGCAGCGCATCCGCGAGTTGAACATTGAGGCCGGCGTGGCCATCAACCCCGGCACACCGCTGAGCGCTCTGGAAGAGGTTCTGGGTCTGACTGACCTGATTCAGATCATGACGGTCAACCCCGGCTGGGGTGGGCAACCATTCCTCCACAGCCAACTGGACAAAATTCGCCGCCTGCGGCACCTGCTGGAAGAGCGCGGCCTGGATGTGCCCATCGCCGTGGACGGCGGGATCGGTCCCGCCACCGCGCCGCTGGTGGTAGGCGCCGGGGCAACGGTGTTGATCGCCGGATCGAGCATCTACAATGATCAGGCATCGGTGTCGGAAAACACGGCGGCGTTAAGAGCGAGTGTGGAGCGTGAAATGTGAAACGCAACACGCAGCACGCAACACGTATCAAGTCAACCGGGCGTTGAGCTAACCCTAATCTCACATGAGAGGTAAGAAATCATGCAACCTATCTGCACCTTTACCGTCGTGCCCTCTTTGCCGAGCAACCTGGAGCGCCTCCGAGAACTGGCCTACAACCTCTGGTGGTGCTGGAACCTGGAAGCGATTGATCTCTTCCGCCGGCTGGACCGCGAGCTCTGGGAAGAGTCGGGCCACAATCCCGTCTGGATGCTGGGAACTATCAAGCAGGAGCGACTGGAGGAGGCCGCCGAGGACGACGGGTTCCTGGCCGAGCTAGAGCGGATCCATCAGAAACTCAATCGCTATGTCAATAGTCAAAACACCTGGTATCAGAAAACCCACGGTAAGTTCAGAGAGCCATGCATCGCCTATTTTTCGGCCGAGTTCGGGATCACCGAATGTATGCCCATCTACTCCGGAGGCCTGGCCGTCTTGTCCGGCGACCACCTGAAATCATCCAGCGACCTGGGCCTGCCCCTGATAGGCGTGGGCCTCCTCTATCAGGAAGGGTTCTTCCGCCAATATCTGAACTCAGATGGCTGGCAGCGGGAGCGGTACCCGAAGAACGATTTCTATAACATGCCCGTGCAATTGGAGTTACGAGAGGACGGAAGGCCGGTGACGGTGCAGGTTGACTACCCCGGCCGCAAGGTCACGGCCCAGATTTGGCGCGCCCAGATCGGCCGCGTGCCCCTCTTGCTGCTGGATACCAACATCCCCGCCAACAGCCGGCAGGATCAGGACATCACCGACGAACTGTATGGCGGCGATCTGGAAATGCGCATCCAGCAGGAGATCATGCTGGGCATCGGCGGCATCCGCGCCCTGAAGGCCCTGGGCATCCGCCCCACCGTCTGCCACATGAACGAGGGCCATTCCGCCTTCCTGGCTCTGGAGCGGATTCGCATCCTCATGGAGGAGCAGGGCCATCAAGGCGCGCTCTCTTTTGCGGAGGCTCGGGAGGCTGCCTCGGCCGGCAATGTCTTCACCACCCACACGCCCGTCCCGGCCGGCATTGATCGGTTTCCTCCCGAGCTCATGGACAAGTACCTCTCCAACTACTATAAGAAACTTGGACTCTCGCGAGAAGAGTTTCTGGCTTTAGGACGCGAGAATTCGGCGGACAATGGCGAGCCTTTCAGCATGGCCGTCCTCGCCCTGCGGCTGGCATCCCGCACCAACGGCGTGAGCCAACTGCACGGTCAGGTCTCGCGCAAAATGTGGCAGAGTCTCTGGCCAGGCGTGCCCGAAGACGAGGTGCCCATCACCTCCATCACCAACGGTATCCACATCCCCTCTTGGATTTCCTTCGACATGGCCAGGCTTTACAACCGCTACCTGGGACCCCGCTGGCTGGAACGTCCAGACGATCGAACCATCTGGGAGCGGGTGGACGAGATCGCTGATGAGGAGCTTTGGCGCACCCACGAGAGGCGGCGGCAGCGACTGGTGGCGATGGTGCGGCGGCGGCTGCGTGAGCAACTCGAGAAGCGGGGCGCTCCCCCGTCCGAGATCGAAGAAGCAGGCGAAGTGCTGGATCCCGAGGCGCTGACCATCGGGTTCGCCCGCCGCTTCGCCACCTATAAGCGCGCGACTCTCATCCTGCGCGATCCAGACCGGCTGGCCCGAATTCTGAACGACCCAGATCGCCCCGTCCAGATCATCTTTTCGGGGAAGGCACACCCCCGGGACAATCCGGGCAAGGAGTTGATCCAGCAAATCGTCCATCTCGCTCGGCGGGAGGAGCTTCGGCAGCGGATCGTATTCGTCGAGGACTACGACATGTGTATAGCCCGCTACTTGGTTCAGGGAGCAGACCTCTGGCTGAACACCCCACTCCGCCCCCGCGAGGCCAGCGGCACCAGCGGGATGAAGGCCACCGCCAACGGTGTCATCAACATGAGCACCCTCGATGGCTGGTGGGACGAGGCCTACCAACCCGAAATCGGATGGGCCATCGGCCGAGGCGAGTCGTACGAGGATATCAATTATCAGAATGACATAGAGGCCAGGGCCATTTATGGAATCCTGGAAAAAGAGGCCGTGCCGCTGTTTTACGATCGCGGCTCCAATGGACTTCCGCACAAATGGATCGCTCGCATGAAAGCCGCTATGCAAGCCCACTGTCCAGTTTTCAACACCAACCGCATGCTTCGCGAGTACACCGAGCGTTTCTATCTACCTGCGGCCCAGCGGCATCAGCACCTGACCGAGGACGGGATGGCTCGGGCCACGGCCCTGGCACAGTGGAAGTCCTTTCTCAACAAGCACTGGCCCGAGGTTCGGGTGGATAACGTAGAGGCAGAGATACCCGCCGAGCTTAGAGTGGGCACTGAACTCCAGGTGCGAGCCCAGGTGTACTTGGGCGCTCTGGAGCCCACGGACGTGACGGTGCAGCTTTACTATGGCCTCCTCGATACAAAAGGAGAAATCCCAAAGGGCGAAGTCATGTCCATGAACTGGGTGGAATCAAACGGGGATGGGAAGCACCTATTCCTCGGCTCCATTCCCGCCCGCACCAGCGGCCGTTATGGCTACGCCCTGCGGGTACTCCCTCATCACGAGGACTTGAGCAATCCCTACGAGCCAGGCCTGATCTTGTGGGCGTGTTAAGGTCCAAGGTCCAGCCTCCAGTCAGCTTTGAATCTATGAAGAGTTTCTGCATTCACGGACACTTCTATCAGCCCCCCAGAGAGGACCCCTTCACGGGAGTCATTTCCCCCGAAAAGGGAGCCAAACCTTTTGCCAACTTCAACGAGAAGATCAACGCCGAGTGTTACCGGCCCAACGCGGAACTGGGCAACTTTGATGTCCTGAACTTCAACCTGGGTCCCACTCTGGCCGCCTGGCTGGAGGGCCACGACCCGACCACCTATCAGCGCATCATCGAGGCCGACGCGCCAAACTCCGTTTGGCCTAGCAACACGGCGGCCCACGGCGTGGGCAACGCCATCGCTCAGGCCTACAACCACACCATCCTCCCCCTGGCCAGCCGGCGCGACAAAGAGACCCAAGTCGCCTGGGGCGTGGCCGACTTCCGCCATCGCTTCGGCCACCAGCCCCTGGGGATGTGGCTGCCGGAGATGGCCGTGGATGGGGAGACCCTGGAGGTGCTGGCCAAGCACGGCATCACCTTCACCATCCTCTCCCCCCACCAGGCACGAGGGCATCTCGACGGCGCCGGACCCTACCGGGTGCGGCTGCCGCGCGGAAGCCAGATCGCCGTCTTCTTGAGGGACGAGGCGCTCTCCAATCACCTAGCTTTTGGCTCGGACCTGGCCAATAGCAGCAAGGATTTTGTTGGCAACTGCCTGTCGAACGCTGGCGGCTCCGGCAGGGGACTGCGCCTGGTGGCTACCGATGGCGAGACCTTTGGCCATCACCAACAGGGGGGGGAGCGATTCCTGCACGATTTGCTGTACGAAGAAGCGCCCCGCGCGGGCTACGAGGTGACGTTTCTGGCGCGCTATTTGCAGCAGCACCCACCCACGGCGGAGGTCGAAATCGTAGACGCTACCTCGTGGAGCTGTGGGCACGGGGTGGCCCGCTGGCGAGAGGGGTGCACCTGTACCCAGGGTGACAGCAAGTGGAAGCGCCACCTGCGAACGGCCCTGGACCGGCTGGCCCAAGAGATGGACGCGCTCTATCAGGACGAGATCGAAAAGTGGGGGATTGATCCGTGGCGGCTGCGGAACGACTACGTCCGAGTGGTGCTGGGGGAAATCGAGGGAAAAGCCTTCTTGGCTCAACAGAGCGGTGGGAATCTCAGCGAAGAGGCAGAAAAACGGATTTTGACCTTGCTGAAGGCTCAAACCTATCGCCAGGCCATGTACACAAGCTGCGGCTTCTTCTTCGAGGACCTGAGCCGCCTGGAGCCTCGCTACATCATCGCCTACGCGGCCAAGGCCATTCAGTTGGTGAAAGAGGCCACAGGCGTTTCATTGGAAGAAGGCTTCAGGCGGGACCTTCGCCGGGCCGTCAGTTGGATCACCGGGCAGACGGGGGAGGATGTCTATGGGGAGGTCGTCCGGGAGCAGTTAACGAGGGAATGAGGCAACGAGGCAATGAGGCAATAAGGCGACGAGGGGTTATTGACTTGGTGCCTCTGTGCCTCAATACCCCGCTTCTTTATCCACCAGGTTCAGCAAGTCCTCGCCGGCCAGATAGCGGCGCAGGTTCTCGGCGAACAGATCACTGGCCCGCTCGTCGTAGTGGGGGGAAAAGCCCGCCACGTGGGGCGAGAGGATCACGTTGTCCAGGTCGTAGAGAGGGCTATCGGACGGCAGCGGCTCCTCGCGGAAAACATCCAGACCCGCTCCAGCGATCCAGCCCTCTTGCAGCGCCTTGACCAGCACGGGTTCGTCCACGATTTCCCCGCGAGAGATGTTGACCAAATAGGCGTTGGGCTTCATAGCTCGCAGCTCCTCCTCGCCGATGAGGCCCTCGGTCTCAGGCGTCAGAGGCAGCGAGATCACCACGTAGTCGCACTCCGCCAGCATCTGTCCGAGCCGATCAGGCGGGTAGATCCGATCTAACACCTGACCCTCAGGGTCGCCCGTGCCCGGCACCCTGTGCCCCGTGTCCCTCACCTCGCCCGCCGATCTCTTCACCGCCACTACCTTCATGCCAAAGCACTTGCCGATCCGCCCCACCTCGCGGCCGATGCTGCCGTAGCCCACGATGCCCAGCGTGGCCCCCCTGAGCTCCTGGCCGGCGAAGAGGTCCCAGCGGCCCTGGGGCCATTCCCGCCGCTTTTGATAATGGAGCATCCTGGGCACGCGGCGGCTCCAGGCCAGCACGGAGGCGAAGGCGTACTCGGCGATGGGGGTGGCGTGGATGCCGCTGCTGGTGGTGACGAGAACGTCGCTTCTCATGATGGGCTGGCCCAGCAGGTGATCCGCCCCCGCGCTGTGCAGTTGCAGCCACTGCAGCTTGGGCGACCTGGACAACGGATCCGCTGGCACGTGGTAGGCGTAAAGCACCTCCGTGTCCTCATCCAGAGCCTCTCGCACCTCCTGGGCATCGTGGCAAGTCCGCTGTTCCACCAGCAAGTGCGGCGACACCGCCCGCAGCTTGTCCAATTGTTCCTCAGTGAATCCCAATGTGCATAGGACCTTGACTCGCTGCCCCGTTGCCTCGTTACTCATTACCTCGTTACCTCCTCAAACGCCTGATCGAGAACGCGAATCGCCTCATCCACGTCGGCCTTGCCGATGTTGAGCGGCGGAGAGATGCGGATGACGTTGCCGTACAGCCCGCCCTTGCCGATGAGCAAGCCCCGCCGCCTGGTGGCCTCGAACACCTGGAGGATCTCCTGTTTCGCCGGCTCCTTTCCCTCGCGAACCAGCTCCACTCCCTGCATCAGGCCCATCCCCCGCACATCGCCGACCAGCGAATACTTCTCCTTGAGCCCCTCCAGCTTCTCCCGCAGGTAGTCGCCCACCACCTGGGCGTTGCTGACCAGGTTCTCCTCCTCGATCACCTCAATCGTGGCCTGGGCCGCGGCGCAGGAAACGGGGTTCCCGCCAAAAGTGGAGATAGTCAGCCCCTGGAAGCTGTCGGCGACCTCCGCCGTGGCGACAGTGGCTCCCATGGGCGCGCCGTTGGCGATCCCCTTGGCGCAGGTGATGACCTCCGGCTGCACGCCCCAGTGCTCGATGCCGAACCACTTTCCGCCCGTCCGCCCGAAGCCCGTTTGCACCTCATCGCAGATGAAGACGCCCCCGTACCGACGCACGATGTCCACCACGATGGGGAAGTATTCCGGCGGTGGGGTGATGAAGCCGCCCACCCCCTGGATAGGCTCGGCGATGAGGGCCGCCACCCGGCCGGAGGTGGTGGTTTGGATCAGTTCCTCGACGTCGTAGGCGCACTCCAGATCGCAGTCGGGATACTGGCGGTTGAAGGAGCAGCGGTAGCAGTAGGCGTTGTGGGCGTGCTTGATGCCCAGGAGTTGCGTGCCGCCAACGCGCCAGCTGGAGTGCCCGGTCAGGGTCATGCTCAAAGCCGAGCGGCCGCTGTAGCCGTGGCGCAGGGCGATGATCTCCTGGGCGTCGGTGTACACCTTAGCCAGCATGATGGCCGTCTCGTTGGCCTCCGTGCCGCTGTTGGTGAAGAAGCTCTTCTGTAGTTTTCCCGGCGCGATCTGAGCGAACTTCTCGGCCAGGTTCGCCATGTTGGCGTGGGGGTAGAGGGTGGAGGTGTGCTGCAGGGTGCGCACCTGGTCGCAGATCCGTTCGGTGACCTGGGGATGGCAGTGGCCCACGCTGACGGTGAGGATGCCGCCGAAGAAGTCCAGATACCGCCGGCCGTCCACGCCGTAGAGGTACTTTCCCTCCCCTCGTTCGAAGGGCAGCGGCTCCTCGTAGTAAGTGATCACGCTGGGGAAAACGTACTGGTCGTGCTTGTTGAGAATCTCTTGGGTATTCATTGGTGACTCCTTATGGTTTGATTCTGATGCGCGGTGCGTATTGCGTAGTGCGTATTCCGTGTTTGCGCCACGCAACACTGCCCAATTCTATCACATCACCGTGATTTTATCAACTGGGCAAACCAAAAAGGCCCTCCTGGTCTCAGGAAGGACCTGTCTTTGGGCAGCGCACGACAGTGGGAAAGCAACCTAAAAATACAAGCAATTTGCGAATTTGGATGATGGCAGAAAGGGTACCACGGACGTAGAAATAGACGATGTTCAACCACGAGCTGGGGACAAAGCGCCCCTTTTCGACCGCCGGCCGTGTAGAGCCTGATTATCGTGTATTTCTTTATCCGAGGTACTCTCCCCCCACACACGCAATTTCACGCTTTGCAAGTGCGCTGAGTATATGGGGTCTATAACAGCGATAACTGATATTCTCGCAACCTCTCACGAGCTGTCTGGCAATATTTCTCCGAAATATCAATGCCAATGTAATTCCTCTGCAGCCTTGCAGCCACGAGAGTCGTTGTGCCTACGCCGTTAAATGGATCCAAAACCACATCACCTTTGTAGCTGAACAATCTAATCAAACGATAAGGGATTTCTTCGGGAAACACCGCTGGATGCCCTAGTTCTTTCATCCTCGATTCAGGAGCAATATCCCATTTGGCATAGACCCATTCCTTAAACTCATCGCCTGTAATATCTATGTCCTCTGCCCTCCCGACCTTTTTGTAATCGCCCTTGCAGAAGACCTCTACGAACTCCCAGGTGTACTTAAGATAGGGCATGCTGGGACTCTTCCAACTGCCCCAGGCCGTATATTTGCAATTGTAATTGTGCTTCTCCCAGAGTATCTCCGCTTTGAACAGAAGGCCCAAATCCCGAAGCTGCTGGGAGACGACGTGATGCGTGGGAATGTAATCGGAAAATTCACTACCGGACACTTTTAGTAGAAATCAAGGGGTTCGAATTCCAAGGCCGCAA
>CAZEBW010000061.1:0-22373 GCA_964510205.1 uncultured Anaerolineae bacterium | reverse complement strand
TGGGGCTGCTGGTCAACTTCGGCGGCCCCAGAGTCGAGATCGAGCGCTATGCTTACTTCTACGCTCAGCGCCGCCCTGATTTCACCTGGCAGCCGCAGATCCCGGATGATCCAACGCTGCTGTATCCCGATTTAGTTGGTCGTTTGTATGGATGTCTGCACCGCGTTCACTACGAGCTCGGCCCTGGTTTCTTCCACCACGTCTACCGCCGCGCGGCACAGGTCGAACTGAGCGAACATGACATCTCGTTTGAGTTCGTGCGCGAAATACCGGTTTTCTACGAGGACGAGTATGTGAGTACGCACAAGTGTCGCTTGCTGATCGTTGAGGATAAAGTGATCGTGGCTGCATTCGCAGTGAAGGAGATGAGTGGGGCTTTTGATGTAAGAATGCGACGCTACCTAGATCACTTCGACAAGAAATTAGGGCTACTGGCCAATTTCCACGGCGAGCGCCTAGACGTGCGGCCGGTGCGGATTCCGTGAGGGGAGTACCACGGATGCAGAAATGAACGACAAAATCAGGTCTTTGTCGTGTATTTCTGTATCCGTGGTACTCTTTCCCGCGATATAGCAAAACCACCCCACCCCAAAAACAAAAGCCCCTCCGCTTTGGAGGGGCTTTTTGAGTTCCGTCTAGTACGGCATGCCGCCGGGCTGCTGCGGCATAGGTTTCTCCTCTTCGGGGATGTCGGTGATCAGGGCCTCGGTGGTGAGGATCATGGCCGCGATACTGGCCGCGTTCTCCACTGCGCTGCGGGTGACCTTGGCTGGATCAATGATCCCCTTCTTGACCATGTCTCCATAGTCGTTGGCGATCACGTCGTAGCCTATCTTGTCGTTCTTCTTCTCCGCTTGCAGTCTCCTCACACCCTGGACCACTACAGCTCCTTCCATGCCGGCGTTCTTCACGATGCCCCTCATGGGCTCCTCCAGGGCTCTCTTGAGAATGTTCACCCCGGTCTGCTCGTCCAAGAGATCCATCTTGACATTCTCCAGGGCTGGCACGGCGTTGATGAGGGCTACCCCGCCTCCGGGGACGATCCCCTCTTCCACCGCAGCTCGGGTGGCTGAGAGGGCATCTTCGACGCGATGCTTCTTTTCTTTCAGTTCCACCTCAGTGGCGGCGCCAACTCGGATGACGGCCACTCCGCCAGCCAGCTTGGCCAGCCGCTCCTGCAGTTTCTCCCTGTCGTAATCGGAAGTGCTCTTCTCGATCTCGACCTTGATCTGTTCCATGCGGCCCTTGATATCGCTCTCGGAGCCCTTGCCCTCAATAATGGTGGTGTCGTCCTTGGTAGAGACCACCTTGCGGGCCTGACCCAGATCGCTGACCTGTGTCGTCTCCAGCTTGCGGCCCATCTCCTCGGTGATCACCTGGCCACCGGTCAGGATGGCGATGTCCTGGAGCATGGCTTTGCGCCGGTCGCCGAAACCGGGCGCCTTCACCGCCAGAACGTTAAAGGTGCCTCGCAGCTTGTTGAGAACCAGAGTGGCCAAAGCCTCTCCATCTATGTCCTCGGCGATGACCATCAGCTCACGCTTGCCCATCTGGACCAGCTTCTCCAGGAGGGGGATGATGTCGGTGGCAGCGGAGATCTTCTTGTCGTAAATCAGGATGTAGGGGTCTTCCAGATTGGCCTGCATGGTCTCGGAGTCGGTGATGAAATAAGGAGAGATGTAGCCCCGATCGAACTGCATTCCCTCCACGTACTCGGTCTCGAAGGCCAGGCCCCTGGATTCCTCGACGGTGATCACCCCGTCCTTGCCCACCCTGTCCATCACTTCGGCGATGAGCGCGCCAATTTCCTTGTCGTTGGCCGAGATGGCAGCCACATTGGCGATCTCATCCTTGGTGATCAAGTTCTTGGACTGCGCCTTGATGGCCTCGACAATGGCCTCGGCGGCTCTCTCAATGCCTCTCTTAATGAGCATAGGGTTGGCCCCAGCGGCCACGTTCTTCAACCCTTCGTTGACGATCATGTGGGCCAGAACCGTGGCAGTGGTGGTCCCATCGCCAGCCACATCGTTGGTCTTGGTGGCTGCCTCTTTGAGGAGTTGGGCGCCCATGTTCTCGTAGGGGTCTTCCAGCTCGATTTCTTTGGCCACGGTGACCCCATCGTGGGTAATCGTGGGGGCTCCCCACTTCTTGTCCAGGGCCACGTTGCGCCCCTTGGGACCCAGGGTGGTACCCACTGCATTGGCCATGACATCAATTCCCTTCTTCAGGGACCTTCTGGCTTCTTCTGAGAAAATAAGTTGTTTTGGCATAGTCTAACCTCCTTTAGGTTCGAATTGGTAAATTCATAGATTGGTGATTCGTATATTCGTAAATTCGGGATTCGTATCCACAAATTTACGAATCTACGAGTTTACGAGCCTACGATCACTCCACTATTGCCAGGATGTCACTCTCCTTGAGGACGAGAACCTTGCGGTCGGCCTCCAGCTTGACCTCGGTGCCAGCGTACTTGGCAAAGAGGACCACATCCCCCTCCTGGACGTCCAGGGGGATACGCTCCCCATCCTCATCCCGGCGGCCCGGTCCAACGGCCAGGACGGTGCCCTCCTGGGGCTTCTCCTTGGCCGTCTCCGGAAGGATGATGCCACTGGCAGTCACCTCTTCCCTCTCACGGGGCTCCACAATCAAACGGTCACCCAAGGGCTTTAGCTTAATTGACATTTACCACACCTCCATTAAAGTTTTTTGATTTTTCACCTCGCAGAGCCAGATAGAAGACCCCGCATTTTTTAGCACTCTCGGCTTGAGAGTGCTAAATCTAGAACATATGATACCACAAAACCTAGAAAATTGCAAATCGTATTTTGCCAGACGTGCATTTCAATTTGGGGGCAAGACCGAAAGACAGCGTCTTGTGTCATTGCGAGGCGTCTTTTTTGCCGAAGCAATCTCCAATTCGCGGGGTGGGGATTGCTTCGCCTTCGGCTCGCAATGACACTCGCCCCAAAAGTGAAATACACCTTCTGCCAGGCGGCGGGCTAGGACAGCAGTTCCGCGCGGCGAAGGATGCCGCGGATTTCCTCCACCTCCTCGGAGTTGGGATAGAAGAGCGGCGGACGCGGCTGCCCACCGTAGTAGCCCAGAAGGTCCAGAGCCGCCTTCAGGCCGCCGATGCCGAATTGGCTGGTCACAGCCCGGCCAACAGGCATAAGCCGAAAATGCAGCGCCCTGGCCTCATCCAACTCGCCCCGATCAAACAGCTCTTTGATGGCCACGCACTCCCGTGGGGCGACGTTAGCCAGAGCCAAGACGGCTCCCACCGCTCCCACGCCCAGGGCGCTGAAATAGGTCGGGGCATTGCCCACCAGAACCTCGAAATCCGCCGCAGCCAGACGGATGATTTCAATGAGCTGACCAATGTTCCCCGCACTGTCTTTCATTCCCGCTATTTGGGGATGTTCGCCCAGCCTGGCCGCCAACGCCGGGGCGATGTTGAGCCCCGTGAACTTGGGCACATTGTAGACCAAAATGGGAATGGACGAGGCGTCGGCAACGGAGACGTAGTGGCGATAGAGGGCCTCGGTCGTCATCTGCCCCTTGTAATACGATGGGGTCACGACCAAAGCCCCGTCCGCCCCTAAGTCCGCTGCCCTGCGGGTACTCTCGATCGTCAACCTGGTCGACTCGCGGCCAGTGCCCACAATCAGCGACTTGCCGCTGGGAATGGCCTCCCGCGCGGTGCGGATCACGCCCTTCTTCTCCTCTTCGCTCAGATACACGTTCTCGCCATTGGAGCCCAGAACGACATAGCCCGCCAGCCCCGTCCGATTCCAGCGGGCGATGTTCTCGGCCAGCTTGTCGTGAGCGACCTCATCGTCAGTAAAGGGGGTGGAAATGGGAGGAAACACGCCTTCAAACATCAGCTCTGCTCCTTTGTCCGCATGTGGGGGAAGAGAATCACCTCGCGGATGGACACCTGGTCAGCAAACAACATGGTCAGACGATCAATGCCCATGCCGAAGCCCCCCGTGGGAGGCATGCCGTAACTCAAAGCCGTCAGCCAGTCCTCGTCCATCTGATGGGCATCCTCGTCGCCAGCCTCGTAGGCGCGCCCGTGGGCCAGGAAGCGCTCCTCCTGATCCAAGGGGTCGTTCAGCTCGGAATAGGCGTTGCAGAACTCCATCCCCCCCGCGAAGCCCTCAAAGCGCTCCACAACCCCTGGGTGTCCCGGTTTTCGCTTGGCCAGGGGGGAAACATCCACGGGGTAATCAATCAAAAAAGTGGGTTGGATGAGCCTGGGCTCCACGTAGCTGGAGAGAAGAACGTCAATCAGCTTGCCCCGCGTGGCCGTGGGCTCCACATCGCCGCCGATGGCGCGGACGGCCTGGTACAAGCTCTGGGCGTCGGGGTGATCCTGATAGTCAATGCCTGTTTCGTCTTTGATGGCCTGGCGCAGGCTGCGGCGCGGCCAGGGCGGGGCCAGGTCCATCTTCTTTCCTTGATAAGTAATACGAGTGGTGTCCAGCACCTCCCGCGCCACGTAGGACACCATCTGTTCGGCCATCTCCATGACGTCGTGGTAATCGGCGTAGGCCTGGTAGAACTCCAACTGGGTGAATTCGGGGTTGTGCTTGTGGGAGACGCCCTCGTTGCGGAAATCCTTGCCGATTTCGTAGACCCGTTCGTAGCCGCCGATGATCAGCCGCTTGAGGTAAAGCTCATCGGCGATGCGCAGGTAGAGGTCCTGATCCAAGGCGTTGTGATGGGTAACAAAGGGCCGAGCCGCCGCCCCGCCGTAGATGGGCTGCAGAATGGGAGTCTCCACTTCCAGGAATCCGCGCTGGTCCAGGAAGCGCCGCAGCGCGCTGACGATGCGGCTGCGGATCACGAAAATCTCGCGCACTTCCTCGTTGGCGATGAGGTCCAAGTAGCGCTGCCGATAGCGGGTCTCCACGTCCTTCAGCCCGTGCCATTTCTCAGGCAGAGGATGCAGGGATTTGGCCAGCATTTTGAAGTCTTGCACCTTGAGGGTCACTTCGCCCGTGCGGGTGCGAAAGAGGTCTCCCGTCACCCCGATGAAATCGCCGATGTCGAAATCCTGCTTGAAGTACTCGTAGTCCTCCTCCCCCAGGGTATCCTGGCGCAGGTAGACCTGGATGCGCCCGCTGCCGTCTTCGATGTGGGCGAAAGTTGATTTGCCCATCACGCGGATGCTCCTCAGCCTGCCGGCTAGGCTAATGTCCGGCTCAGGCTGGCCGCTTTCGAAGTCGCGGAGAGCTTCCGCCGCCGTGTGGCTGCGCTCAACTCGCGGCGGGTAGGGGTCTATGCCTCTCTCCCTGATCCTTTCCAGCTTGATGCGCCGCTGCCTCTCCAAATCGCTGAGTTGCTCCATTTCCTGTTCCTTGTCCTTGCCCGACTACCGGATACCCTTTATCTGTAAACGCAGCATGCCGTCGGGGATTTTGACGACAACCTCATCGCCCACACGATGCCCCAGCAAGGCTTTGCCGAGGGGGGATTGATTGGAAATGCGACCACTCATAGGGTCCGCTTCGACGGAGCCGACGATGTGATAAGTCTCCGGCTCCCCATCCTCCTCCACCACCGTCACGCGGCTGCCTATGGTCACCCTGTCAGTGGGGCCAACGTCCTCGATCAGCTCCACGTTCTTCAGGATCTCCTCCAGGGTCAGAATGCGGCCCTCAACGAAAGCTTGCTCGTTCTTGGCGTCCTCGTACTCAGCGTTCTCCAGGATGTCCTGTTCGTCCAAAACAGCACGCAGCCGCTCAGCTACTTCTTGACGACGCACAGTGCGCAAGTATTCCAATTCGCCCTCAAGCTTCTTGAGCCCTTCTGGAGTCAAAAAGGTCGTTTGTCCAGTCATGCTTTCCTCACTCGATAAAGATTACCCCCACCAAATTCGAAGAAGGGGCGACTGAGTCACGATATGCGAAAACCAGTCATTATACGACAAAAACTGAGAGCATCCCCTCTCAGTCGGCGATCAACCGCGCCATATTATAAACCAAATCGGCGAATTTGTAAAGCCGGCTTGACAACTCAGCCTGCTCGGCTTGGATTGCCAAATCCAAGCCCTGTGTAACGGGAATTGAGATGAGACGATTTTCTCAAGTCATTAGCGCTGATTGCTGCCCGTTGGACCGCCGGATTTGGCAATCCGGCGGGAGCGAGTGAAAAGGGACGAGTCGGCTTGACTAAATGACGAAAATGATATATCATACCCACAGTCGTAATCAAGGGAGTGGTTGAGTCCCGGTGGGCTCCGCGGTCTTCAAAACCGTTGGTGGGTGCTGCAAAAGCGGCCAAGGTGGGTTCGACTCCCATCCACTCCCGCTATCCCCTCTTTATTCCCCCGCGCAAAGCTCCAACCCATCCCAAGCCGGCTCGGAATCGGGATTTAGCTCCAGCGCCTTGTCTAGCCAGGGAATGGCCTTGTCGCACTCGCCCAGATAAACATACGAGAGACCAAGCTCATAGTAGTATTCCTCGGACTGGATGCCCAACTCGATGGCTTTCTCGAAATTGGGGATGGCGTCTTCATAGTTTCGCTTCACGTAGTAGATGATGGCTAGGTGAGCATAAGCAGTGGCGTACTCAGGATCAACCTCAATGGCCTTCTCCAGTTCAATGATGGCCAACTCAAAATCTCCCAAGTGATAGTGGGTCCAAGCCAATTGATCATAGCCTTCAGCATTGTTGGGATCAACTTCGGTCGCTTTCTGAAACTGCGCGATAGCCTGATCGTACTCTTCTAGCACGCGATAGTTGCGGCCCAAGGCAATGTAAAGGTAGCTCAAGTTAGGCTGCAGGGACACGGCGATTTCATACTCAGCGATGGCCGCTTCGTAATTCCCCCTCCTCTCCAGGACGTAGCCCAGGTTGCGATGGGCGTCAACGCTGCTGTCGTCGAGCCAGACGGCTTCGTCAGCAGCATCCAGAGCTCTATCCCAGCGGCCCGCGTCCGCGTAGGCCTCGGCCAGATAGGCGTAGGCCTCCGCCGAGTTGGGATCAATCTCCACCGCCCGCAGACAAGAGGTGATGGCCTCCTCAACTTGACCATCCCAGTCTAGGGCCATGCCCAAAATGGCGTGCGTCTCCGCGTTCTCTGGATCGAGCTCAACCGCCTGCCGGGCCAAGTCCACTGCCTCTTTGGTGCGACCGCGCAGGGTCAGCAGCTTGGCCAAGCGCACATAGGCCGTGGCATCCTCAGGCTCGAGCTCCATCGCCCTGCGGTAGGCCTCGATGGCCTCGTCCAGCTTCCCATCTCGAAAAAACGCCTGGCCTTCCACCCGATACGATTGCGCCGTCCTGGTGGGAACCGGCGTCGGCTTAAAGGGACGCGCCCAATCGGGCTGCTGAATGATGATGTACAGGCCCGCGGCGATGAGTATCAACAGGATCAGCACCCGAATGGGCGAAGACCTCTTCTTCCCCCACCCTCTCCTCTTTCTCGGTTCTAAGTACATGCCCACGCTCCTCGACAGTGCAACGGGCTTCGGAAGCGCGCTGCACCTGATCTACAGCTCAATCAAATTGAGCTTGGCCAGGGTCTGGAAGTAATGGACCAAAAGCTCCACGTCGCGCTGGTCGGTCTCTAGCTCTATCAGATCAGCGATTTCCAGCAAACTGCGCTCCCCATCGGCCCAGTACACGGCCAGGGCCGGCAAGGTGAATCCCTTCTTGTGTGCTTTGAGGAATTGCCACCGCTGCTCCCGCTCTTCCTCGCTCAATTGGTGCAGATAAGGACGCAGCGAGACGGGGCCTCGGTATGACCGCCGGGGTACGATGCTCGCCGCCTTTTCCTCCCATTCGTCCAGCTCCCGCGCAGATTCCTGCGATAGCTCGCCCCAATCTCGCCCCCTGGCCAAAGTCCGGATGGCCTCCTCGCCCCTGGCCAACTCCCTGGCGGCGAATTCGGCCACCTCCACCTGCCACCCCTCCACGGCGATCTCGGGACTCAGCCGCTTCAGCGACGCCAGGGCCTCCCGCTCGCGCTCGACGAGATAGGCAACCTTCTTCCGAAGCGAGGCAACAGCGCCTCCCCTCTCTGTCTCCTCTGCCTCCTCTGGCTCCTGTGCCTCTTCTGTGACCTCCGTGATCTTCTCCTGAACAATCTGCACCACGTCTCGCTTGAAACGGGCCATCATCTCATGGCCTAACCAGATGGCCTCTTGCTGGCCAGCGTTGGCCAGAAAATAGGCATAGGTCGCAGCCAAGCTCCCCACGCGGCTCAACATAGCGGGGTCAGTTTTGTCCGGGGTATCCTCCGAGGTGTGGTAGAATTTGTCGGGCCACTGGATGATCATTGGCGTTGGCACGCCCACCGAGGGATCGGAGAGGATATAGTGGTCGCTGCCGCCGGAGAAGGGAACCACGGCATGGCGGAATAGAGCGTATCCCCCGCTCCCACCCCAGGCCGAGCTCTCGCCCAGCAACTCCTCCCGCAGCCGCTCCAGAAGAACGGGAGCAAAGGAGGGCATAGCCTGCGGCGGATACTCAATGAGAAATGAACCCCCGCACAGTTCCTGGTTCTGACCCACCATGTCCAGGTTGAGGCCGGCCACCATGCGCTCGATCTCGTCCTCGTGGGTAGCCAGGTAAGCGTAGGTGCCCGTCATCTCCGGCACCCACAGGAAGCGGATGCTCCGTCTAGGCCGCGACAGCTTCCCCTCATCGAGGAGCTTCTGCAAGGCGCGGGCGATTTCCAGCGCGGCAGCCGATCCGGAGGCGTTGTCGTTGGCCGAGGGGCGGGGATGGCAGAGATGAGCCGCGATCACGATCTCTTCGTCCGTTTCCCCCGCTATCAGAGCGGAGACCACTTCTATCTCCCCATCATACAATCGGCTGCTCACTTTGGCCCGCACTTTGACCGGCGGCTTCCCCTCCTCAGCCCGCTTCTTGATCAACCGGCGCAGCTTCTCGCCCTCCCTCGGCGAGAGGACGAAGCCGAAGCACTTCTTCTCCTGCCCCAACCACCAAAAAGAGGTGTACTGGAGGGCATCGGGCACGTCCATGCGGGCGCGAACGGGCGGGGTCTCTCTCATGCCGTCGGAGATAATGCCCACCGCGCCGCGTTTCTCCACCGCCAAATGGCGCACGCGGTTCAGATCGCCCTGGGTCAGCACGACCTTGCCCTTCACATCCAGCCCTTCGTAGTCCGCTTCCTCCTCGCCATCCTCCAGCAGCACCACCTCCACCTCTCCCTCGAAAGGCGCGCTGCGCTGGATGATGCCGATGGGGCAGTCGCGGAAATCGGCCAGCTTGCGTCGCTCGCCCTCTGGCTCGACCAGGTGCAAGGTTGCTTCCGTGGCTTCCCACTCCTGGAACATCCGCGCCGACCAATACTGGGTCTCGCTATTCGCTGGGAAGGACAGAACCTCGGCCTGGACGCCCGCTTCGCGCAGTCGCTCCAGGCAATAGTGCGCCGCGCGGCGGAAGCCCGGACTGGCCTGTATGCGATGATAGCGGGCGATGTCTCTCACGTACTCCGCGGCCGCCCGCCCCGAGAGCTCCCCCTGGATCGCTTCAAAGGATTTCGTGAACACCATCGCCTCCTCTCACGTTTCACGTTTTACGTTTTACGTTTCACGCCCATATCATATCACCATACTGAACACAAGTCAAGGCCGATTGGACAAGATGGCCGAAAAAGATTATAATTCAGTCATTGACAGAAGGGGAGGTGTCGCTACGAAGAACAGACTTCGCCGAACGGCCCCAATTTGGCTCAAGGGACTGGCCCTCTTCGCCATTCTCTCGCTCGTGGTCGTCCTGGTCATCGGAGCCCTGGGCGTCTACCACGGGCTGCAAAAGCGCGACCGTCTAACCCAAGAGTCAGCGGAGGAGCACTACGCTGCCGGCCTGGCTCATCTGGAGAACGGGGCCTACGAATTGGCTGTGGCTGAACTGGAGCTGACCCTGCGGCTGGCGCCCAATTACGAAGACGCCGCAGAGAAGCTGAGCGAAGCTAAAGCCAAGCTCCAAGTCCAGGAAACGCCCACACTGGAGATGCACAGTCAGGTCGCCGCGGACCTGTTCAGTCAGGCCCAGACATTCTACGATCAAGGCCAGTGGGATGACGTCATCCTCACGCTGGAGCGGTTGCGCAGCCTGGACCCCGACTATGAGCCGCAGGCTGTGGAGGACCTGCTTTTCGCGACCCACTATGACCAGGCCCTGGCCCTGATCAGCGAGGAGCGACTGGAGGAAGCCCTACGCGCCCTGGACAAGGCGTTGGAGCTAAAACCCGATCACGAAGACGCCCTCAGGCAGCGTCAATTGGCCACGCTGTACCTGACGGCCATAAGCTATTGGGGCGCCGATTGGGACAAGACCATCGCCAACTTCTCCAAATTGTATGGTCTCGAACCCGGATACTTGGACGTGAAACAGCGTCTTTATGCGGCCTACGTGAATAGAGGGGACCTATACGCCGACCACGGTCAGTGGTGTTTGGCTGAGGAGCAATATGCTCTGGCGCTGGAAATCAAGCCCGATCAAGCTGGGGAAGAGAAGAGATTCGAAGCCAACCAAGTATGTATGGGAGTAGCCCCGACGCCCACTGGCGCCAGCACCGCTTCCCCCACTGCTGTCCCCGATTATGCCAACAATCTGCCTCTCGGCAAGATCGCCCTACCCATCTACGATCAAGAGAGGGAAACCTACGACATCTTCGTGGTGTACGCGGAGGACATGCGCTGGATGAAAGCGGTCAGTTCTGCTGATCAGCCGCGCTTCAGTCCCGACGGAGACCGAATCGCCTTCCGCTCGCGACAGAGCCAGAAGCCCGGTTTGTACGTCGTAGACATCGGCGGAAACAACGAGACCGTCATCACCACCTCGGATGAGGCGGGCTTCCCCGCCTGGTCGCCTGACGGGGCGGGAAGCTCTCCTCCCCGCATCGCCTTCGTTATCTACAACATGGTGCAGAATACGTGGCGGATTTACATCACCCCGGCCGATGGGCAGGGGGAGACCAGGGAACTGGTCGCTGGCTGGGCGCCGGCCTGGGGTCCCGAAGGGAACCTGGCCTACACGGGCTGCGACGAAGGGGGCGGACACTGCGGCATCCGCTTCACCACCGATGGCGACCTGGGCAGCCCCATCCTGATCACGGCCAACGCCCGCGACATCAGCCTGTCCTGGTCACCCGACGGGACGAAAATCGCCTACATGTCCGATCACGACGGCAACTGGGAGATCTACACCGTGGGGGTGCCCTTCCCAGACGTCAGGCGGCTGACCATGAACGAGGCCAACGATGGCCTGCCCGCCTGGTCTCCCGACGGGCAACACATCGCCTTCGTCTCCGACCGCGACGGCGTGTGGGCCCTCTACCTCATGAACGCCCAGGGCGGCGAGCAGACCAAGGTCTTCGACCTCGGGCCGGAGCTCCCCGATTGGCTGGATCAGAGCATCTCTTGGGTGGAGTGATTTGCCACCGTACACTTTCTCCAAACGACTCAGAAACCAGGTTTTTTGCCCATGGAAAGTGATTCTCTCGCGCTACAGCCCGTTCCAGAGGCGACGACTTGTCTGCTGGGAGAGGAAAAAACCTGGTTTCTCAAAAAGTGTCCGGTAGTGGGTGGAGTGAAAGCTTGACCTTTTGGGGCAAATAGGCTATACTATTAGCGGACGGGGCGTAGCGCAGATGGCCAGCGCGCAGCGTTTGGGACGCTGAGGTCGGCGGTTCAAGTCCGCCCGCCCCGACTCGTGCGGGAGTAGCTCAGTTGGTAGAGCCCCTGCCTTCCAAGCAGGTTGTCGCGAGTTCGAGTCTCGTCTCCCGCTTGGGGCCCATAGCTCAATGGCAGAGCGACCGGCTCATAACCGGTTGGTTCTTGGTTCGAGTCCAAGTGGGCCCACAGGGTGAGTTCAACAGACCAGTAGAAAGAGGTTTTGCGGTGGGAAGGATTCGCCAAACGATCAAAGTCAATGGCAAGGAGTGCTGGACTCTGTTTGATACGGGCGCCCGCAATACCTACGTCACTGAGGATGTCGCTTCAGTGCTGACCACCACAAAAACCCGGCGACCGTTTCGTAGTGCGCTGGGTGGGACAATCAAGGAGGCCGCCCTTCGACAAGCTCAGGACATCGCCGAAACAGCACTCCTCGAAGCTGAGGTAGAAGGGCGACCGATATCCACTCACGCCATGGTCATTGACGAGATTGGCGAGGATGAGAAGGGAATGTCGATTGACATCCTTTTCGGTGCGCTGGCCATGCAACAGTGGGGCATACGACCGATACCTGATGAAGAAAGACTGGATTTGACGCACTATCCAGACGAGTTCCTCGAATTCTGATCATCTTTTAACCTTCCAGCTTCTCCATCTTGGCAAAGCTGGCCAGCAGGTGTTTGATCCCCTCCTCTTCGAAGACCACGGTCACTTCCTCGTCGCTCCCCGTGATTTTGCTCTCGATCACGATGCCTTCCCCGAAGATGCGATGCCGCACCCTGTCCCCAATCCCGAATTGACCCGCCACCGCAGGCTCAGACGCGGCAGGCCACTGGGCCTGCCAGCGGTAGCGCGGCTCTTCTTGGTCCAGGCCCTCACGCCCGGCGATGAGTTGGTCAGGGACGTCGGTAATGAAGCGAGAGGGCTTGCACAGTTCGCTCTCCCCGTACATGGTGCGGCGGAAGGCGTGAACCAGATAGACGCGCTCCTTGGCGCGGGTGATGCCCACGTAGCAAAGGCGCCGCTCCTCCTCCATGCTGTCGGGATCGTCAAAAGAGCGACTGTGGGGCAGAAGCCCGTCCTCCAGGCCCACGATGAACACCACGGGGAACTCCAAGCCCTTGGCCATGTGCAACGTCAACAGCGTGGGAACGTTCGCCGTCTCGTCGAGGTTGTCCACCTCGGAAACCAGGGCCACTTCCTCCAAAAAGGTGGCTAGAGAAGTCTCTGGGGGCAAGTCCACATACTCCCGAGCTACGGTGCGCAGCTCCAGGATGTTGTTCCAGCGGTCCTCGCCCTCCTCCGTGCCATCCCGAATGTGGTCGGAATACCCGGACTTTTCCAAGATGAGGTCCAAAAGCTCCAGCACGTTCAGCCGCTCTCGCGCCTCGATGAGCTCGGCCAGCAGCTTCGCGAAACCTGTCAGAGCATTACGAGCGTAGGTTGAGATAGCCTCCTCCGCCCCCTCTGTCTCCTCTGCCAGCCTCTGCAAAGCCGTATAGACCGGCACCTCCAAATCGTGGGCCCATCTTTCGAGAGCGGCCCGCGTCTTCGGCCCGATGCCCCGCGAGGGCACGTTGATGATGCGGTCCAGGCTGACGCTGTCGTGAGGATTATGCACCAGGCGCAGGTAGGCCAGCACGTCCTTGATCTCGCGGCGGGCGTAGAACCGCGTGGCCCCCACCAGCTTGTAGGGCAGGCCCGCCCGCACGAAAGCATCCTCCAACACGCGCGACTGGGCATTGGTGCGGTACATGATGGCGCAATCGCCCGGCTCGCAAACTCCCTCGGCCACCAGAAGCGCGATTTGGTCCACCACGTACTGCGCCTCTTCCTGCTCGTCGTACGCCTCGTGGACGACGATGGGCAGGCCCTGGCCCTTCTCGGTGTGCAACGACTTAGGCGTGCGGTGGACGTTGCGGGCGATGACGGACTTGGCCACATCGAGGATGGTCTGGGTCGAGCGGTAATTCTGCTCCAAAAGGATGACCCTGGCATCAGGGTAGTCGCGTCGAAAGCGGTGCACGTTGCGGAAGTCGGCGCCACGAAAGGCGTAGATGGATTGATCTTCGTCGCCGACGGCGAACAGGTTGCCATTCTTTGCCGCCAGCCGCTTGACCAGGGCGTACTGGGCCGTGTTGGTATCCTGGAATTCATCAACCAGGATGTGGAGATAGCGCCGCTGGTATTTGGCCAAGACGTCCGGATGCCGATCGAAGAGTTGAACGGCGTTCATCAGCAGATCATCGAAGTCCTGGGCGTTGTTCTCCAGGAGCAGTTCTTGATAGCGGGTGTAGACCCGACCGGCCACCTCCTCCCGATAGGTCTGAGGCGCGAAATCCTGCGGGCCGATCAACTCGTTCTTGGCTCTGGAGATCATCCCCAACACAGCCTGCGGTCGGAACTGCTTGTCGTCCAAATTCAGGTCCGCCAGGGCCTGGCGAACCAGCGCCAGTTGGTCGCTGCGGTCATAAATGACGAAATCACTAGTCACATCCAGATGCTGCGCCTCACGGCGCAGTGTGCGGGAGCAGATGGCGTGGAAGGTGCCGATGGTCAGCCCGCGCAGCCGCTGTCCCAGCAAGCGCTGCAAGCGACCCTTCATCTCCTGCGCCGCCTTGTTGGTGAAGGTCACGGCCATAATGTGGTAGGGGTCCACGCCGCATTCCCCCACCAAATAGGCCACGCGGTGGGTTAAGACCCGCGTCTTGCCGCTGCCTGGTCCCGCCAACACCAACACGGACCCTTCGACGGCTCGCACCGCTTCCCGCTGATCGGGGTTTAGAACTCTGAGAATATCCATGTCTTCACGCAAATTGCAGACCCTCCGATATCAAGCGACGACGTTGAGAACTGCCAGCCAGCACAGCACCTGGACGGCGATTGAGCCTCCCCAAAGTAGGTAGGCGCCCACCTTCTGCCGGCTGTGGATGGGAACCCCCAAGACGGCATTGACGATCAGCACCACCAGGCCAATGGCTGGCAGCGCGAACATCTCCACCTGAGCGGGATAGCGCCAACAGAGATAGCCGAACAGAATGACGTTAGGGGCTAGTGCCAAGCCAAGCAACAGATGAGCCAACCGATCCCGCCAGAGAGGCCAACTCACGAAGCCGGGCCGACGGTGTTCGTAGGACACGAGATGGAGGGGACCCATGCGCTGACGGATCTCGAAAGCGTCGAGGAAGCCCTCGGCGTTGGCCGGCGAGATACCGTAGGCCAGGGTGGGAGTGATCACCAGAAGCTGGCTGGTCACCGGCTCGGTGGCGCAGAAACGAGCGGGCCCCACTCCTTCAATCTGGCCGCGCCCCACCAGATGGCCCGGCCAACTCACCCCTCTCACTTTGATCTCCTGCCCCAACTTCCCGCCTCGCACCACCTCTTGAACGCTGCCCATAGGGATGACGTACTGAGTCGCCCCCCAGACGATGGTCAAGGCATCGCGGTGCAAATGATAACGCAGACTCCACAGGGCGTAGACCAAATAGCTCAACCAGGCCAGCAGGGGGAAGCTGAGGATCACCAGCAGGGCCCCAAAAAAGAAGAACAGGCTAATCTGGCCCCGCCTGAGGTAGGAGAGCAGCAGCGCATCGAGCGCCAAGATGGCCAAGATGATGCCGACGCCTACCAGGATGCCGGTGGACCGTCGGGGTTTGAATATCATGGGAGTCTAGCCTAGAAGAAGAACACTACAGCGGATTCAGAATGAAACGGATCGGAAATAGAAGAATCCGCTTCTTTCTACATCCGTTGTAGTGTTGCTTCTGAAGACACTATTCTGAATACACCGGCTCGCACCAGTGCCGGTACTCTTCGACTTTGCCTTTCACGACGTCGAAGTAGAGATCCCGTATCTTGTGGACGACGGGGCCCAGCTTGCCCGCGCCTACGGGGCGGTGATCTATGTTGACAATGGCTGCTACCTGCACGCCGGTACCGCAGAAGAACGCCTCCTCGGCCAGATAAAGCTCGGTGCGGTCTATGGGCCGCTCCACCGTCTCCAAGCCGAACTGCTCGCCAGCGATCTGCATGATGGTGGCTCTGGTGATCCCCTCCAGGATGTTCTCCGTCACCGGCGGGGTGATGAGCCGGCCTTCGCGGACGATGAATAGGTTCTCGGCGCTGCCCTCAGAGACGTGGCCGTTGCGGTTGAGCACGATGGCCTCGTCGAAGCCGTTCAGCATGGCCTCGGTCTTGGAGAAAGCGGAGTTGATGTAGGCGCCGGTGATCTTGGCCCGCGCTGGCACGGCGTTGTCGTTGATCCTGTGCCAGGAAGAAACGCAGACGTCGGCCCCTTCTTCTTTCTCAATATATCTCCCAAAAGGCACACTGAACAGGGCAAACTCGTCCTCCAGGCCATGCAACCGCACGCCGATGCCCTCGGTGGCTTTGTAGGCCAGGGGACGAAGATAGACGTCCCCCCGAAAGCCCTCTTTACGCAGCAGCTCAATGGTCAATTCGCCTAATCGCTCCACGCTGTAGGGCAGTTCGATGCAAAGGATGCGACACGAATTGTGGAAGCGCTCGTAGTGCTCCCTCATCCTGAAGACAAGAAGCTGTTCCTCCTCCTCGTTCCAGTAGGCGCGGATGCCCTCGAAGCAACCGGTCCCATAATTGAAGGCGTTGGTCATGATGCTGACCTTGGCCTCCTCGATAGGAACGAACTGGCCCTCGAAAAACGCGTACTTTGTCATTTCATCATCTCCTTTAGTATTTTGAGGTAGTCCCCCCGCAGAGCCGAGCAATGAATTGCCCGGCTGAGACTGAATCCGTTTCAACGGATTTCCTGTATCAAGCGACTGAATTATATCGCTGCTTCCCCTTCCTGTCAAGGAGCTCATTCCACAACGGTAACGACCTCTTGCAGACCTCGGCGCGAAGTCCGGCGGGGAGCAGCCGCAGGGAAGCCGATGGGCACAATGGCCACCGGACGGAGGTCGGATGGTAGATCGAGGGCCCGGGATGCTGCTCTTTCGTCGAAGGCGCCGACCCAACAGGCGCCCAAGCCCAGGGCTGTGACAGCCAGCAGGATGTGCTCGGTAGCGGCGGCGGTGTCCTGCAAGCAGTACAACTGCACGCCTCGGCCTCCGTAGCGCCGCGCCGAACGCGCAGGATCAGCGCAAACCACGATGACCACGGGCGCGGCGGCGACGAACCGCTGGCCGTAAGCCGCTTTGGCGAGTCGCTCTTTGAACCGCTCGCTGCGGACGACCACGAAGTGCCACGGCTGGCAGTTACCGGCCGAGGGGGCGCGGATGGCCGCCCCCAGGATCCTCTGCACCGTTTCGGGCGGGACATCGCGCCCGGCCTCGAAATTTCGCACGCTCTGCCTTTCCTCAATCACTTGCCAAAAGTCCACAGCTCAACCTCCTCGGTATCTCACGTTTCCAACCCCCATCGCTCCAACTCCTCCATCATCTGGTACTCGGTCATGTCGAGATGAAGGGGCGTAACGGAGACGTAGCCGTTAGCCAGCGCCCAGATGTCCGTTCCTTCCTCGGGCACACCGCTGGGCGGCTCGCCGCCGATCCAGTAGTAGTTCCGCCCGCGAGGATCTTGGCGCTCCACCAGCTTGTCGCTGTAGACACGCTTCCCCAGGCGGGTGATTCTGACGCCCGCTATCTCTCCCTGATCCTGGGGCACAGCGGGCACATTGACGTTGAGGAAAGTATTGGGCGGCAAGCCCCGCCTCAGGACGAGTTTAGCCAGCCGGGCGGCAACTTGGGCGGCGTAGGCAAAGCCGCGACTCTGGTAGGAGTCCAAGGACACGGCCAGGGCGGGAATGCCAGAGATGACCGCCTCCATGGCCGCGGCTATCGTGCCCGAATAGGTGATGTCGTGGCCCACGTTAGCCCCCTGGTTGATTCCTGAAACGACCAAATCGGGTTGATGATCCAGGAGGCCGAGGGTCACCAGAGCCACGCAGTCCGACGGAGCGCCGCTGGTGCTGTAGGCCGACGTGCCATCCAGCAGAGTCGTCTGCTTCACTCGCAGGGGTTTGTGCATGGTCTTGGTGTGGCCGGCCGCCGACCAGTTGTGATCGGGGGCGAACACCGTGACCTCGCCGACCTCGCGAAGGGCCTGCTGAAGAGCCAGCAGCCCCGGCGCATCCACGCCGTCGTCGTTGGTGACTAGAATATTCAAACCGCGCTACCTCGCTTCTAAAGAGATGCCAAAAGATGTCCACAAACGATTATACCCCACTAGCCGACAAAACGCAAAACCCATCCCGCCGGCCTTGTTCGCCATTTGACAGGATGGGCGTCCTGGCCTATAATTCCCTTTGAGATGCGAGAGACATGCCTGATTCGGAAGAGACCAACTCACCACTGGTGTGCTTTGACCCCGTCGCTTGCGGTGGACCGGGTGAGCGCGTGGACGCACCATCACGCTTAGAGCCTAATGCCTTCGGGCGTTGGGCTCTTTTTGTTTGGGGGGAGTTAGATTGACAAGGGGGGTGCTATCATGGGCGAGGCCGAGAAGCTCTATCACTTGCAGATCATTGACCTGGAGATTGACAAGCGAGGGCGCCGCCTGAAAGAGGTGAAAGCCATCTTAGCAAAGAATGAGGAGTTGGAACGAGCGCGGCAGACCCTACAGGAAAGCGAGAAGAAACTAAACCGTCAGCGAGCGAAGCTGCGCGACCGAGAACTGGAGATGCGAAGCCTGTCCGACAAGATCGCTTCGGTGAATGATCGGCTCTACAGTGGCCGCATCAAGAATCCCAAGGAACTGGCCAGCCGCCAAGATGAGCTCCAATACCTCAAGCGCAGGAAGAGCGGCCTCGAAGACCAGCTATTAGAGGCCATGATTGAGGTTGAGGAGAGCGAGTCCAGTGTGGCCGAGCAGCAGGAGCGGGTGACCCGCCTGGAGGAAGAATGGCAGGAAACGCAAGTCCGTCTTTCCGCCGAGCAAAGCGAGCTCCTGAAGCGGCTGAAGCAACTGAAGGTGAAACGGGCCAAACTACAGAAGACCATCGAGCCGGGCGACCTGGCTTTGTACCAGGATTTGCAGCAGCGCCGGGGTGGGCGAGCGGTGGCCTTACTCAAAGGAGACCTCTGTCAGGCCTGCAGGGTGACTCTTCCCAGCAGCAAAGCACAACAGGCCCGTCAGGGAGCTGTATTGACCTTCTGCGGCAGTTGCGGGCGCATCCTCCACGCAGAGGAATAGCGGCCCTCGAGTGACCCCGTGGGGCTGTTTGACAGATTCCGACTTCTATAATATAATCTGCTGCGTAGGTTCTGCGTGGGGAACTACAGCGTCGTCCCCACCTATCAGTCACGTGGCTGAAGGCCAGAAGGAGAATAGTATCTTGTTCGACGAGAGTCTAGCGGCGGACGGATTGCCCAGCGGATTTATGACCAATCATGCCATTAAAACCGCTTCGGTGGGCGATGCCTCCGCCGTTTTCGTTGTTAGCGAGACCACAGCGCGTAAGCGCTACTCCCCCCAGATTTGAACACTTCTTCGTCTGAAATAGTATATTGTATATAGGACTCCCCTGAAAAAAGCGGCGTGGAGACCCTAAAGGTTTTGAAAACCTTTAGGGTCTTGCCAGCAGTTCACCTTCTTTCAGTAGAGTCATATAGAAGTTCAAGCCCTCGAAAACCGTTCTGGACAACTTGCGGAAAGGCGGCGCGTCTATCGGGACAGCCTGCCCGCTCGTTTGTGTTGCCGTCGAGTTAGCGAAGAAAGGAGGAGACCATCGAATCTTGCTGAGTGAATGGGGGATGCTTCATGGAGGAAGCGTCCCGAACCAGATTCCGTTAGAGAACCCAAAAGGAGGAAATCTCAGAATGAAAAAGCTAATCGCACTATTGCTCGTGCTCGTGGTGCTGGCCGCCTGCGCTCCACCCACGCCTGAGGTGGTGGAGAAAGAGGTCGTCGTCGAGAAAGAGGTGCCGGTCACCGTCCAGGTGGAAAAGGAAAAGGTCGTCGAGAAGAAGGTCGTCGAGACCGTCGAGGTCGAGAAACAGGTCGAGGTCGTGGTTACCGCCACACCGCTGCCGGCGGCTCCCCAAGAACTCCGCGTTGGCATCTCCACGGAACCGTGGGACCTGGACCCCGCCATGCGTACGGACACCGGCTCGGGGTACATCATTGACAGCGTGTATGACCCGCTCATCGAACTGGATGCAAACCGGGAGCCCTCGACAGAATTCACCTTGATGAAAGACTGGGGGTGGAACGACGACTCAACGGTGCTCACCATGTACCTGCGAGAAGGGGTCAAGTTCCACGACGGCACGGACTTTGATGCCGCGGATGTCAAGTACAACTTTGAATGGATGTTGGACCCGGAGAACGAGTGCCCCAACGCGGGGACGCTGGGGCCAATTGAGTCAGCTGAGGTGATTGACGATCACACCCTGCAGGTGACCTTCACCGATCCGTACCCGGATGCCGTTGTGCTGTGGGCGGGCACTGGCATTGACGGGATCGTGCCGGAAGGCTCCCATGGCGAGCTCTCCGAAGAGAAGGGCGTGGCTGGCGTTATGGGAACGGACCTGACTCGTGCGCCCATTGGCACTGGCCCGTTCAAGTTCGTGGAATGGGTCAGCGGCTCGCACATCACCGTGGAAAGGTTCGACGACTACTGGGCTGAGGGTGTGCCCGCGCCTGGCATCGACCGGGTCGTGTACGAGATCATGCCAGACGATGCCGCCAAGCTGGCCGCGCTTGTGGCCGGCTCCATCCACATTGTGGACAAGGTTCCGTTCAGAGACTTTGAAACCATCAACAGCATGCCCGGCATCGAGACTGAAAGGATGCCCGGTATTCAGACCCAGATCCTCTACATCAACCTGGGTGCGCCTCCGTTTGGCATCGGCCCAGATGAAGTGGGAGACGAAGCTGCAATAGAGAAGGCCCTCAACGCGAGGAGGTTCCTGTACCACGCTGTTGACCGCGATGATATCCTGGACAGGCTCTTCTACGGCATGGGCACTATTCAGCTTGGCCCCTGGTTCCCTGACAGCGACTGGACATCGCCCAAGCTGAAGGAGATGCCGACCTACGATCCGGCGTTGGCTCAGGAGTATCTGGACAAGTCTTATCCCGACGGATTCAGCTTCCGCATGATGTGCACCAACGCGCAGTGGTTCTGCGACGTGTCTACCATCATCCAGGAGCAGTTGAGACCGTACGGCGTGGAGGTGGAGGTCATCCCCATAGACAAGTCGGCCTTCTTCGACACCATGTACGAGACGTTCGATTGGGAAGTCGGCATGGAGGATTGGGGACAGCCTGTGCCCCTGGCGCTGGATTGGCTGTACTGGGCGTACTATCGCAACAACCACAACCACAACCACTGGCACCATGCCGCCGAAGACCTGGATCCGAACTACCACCCGACCGCGCCCGGTCATGACAGGTTCGTTGAGCTTTACGACATGGCCTCCATTGAGCCGGACGAGCAAAAACGCAAAGAGATGGTCTGGGAAATGGAGGAGTTGGTCACCTTCGACATTATCCAAGCTGACCTGATGTGGCTGGATAACCTCTACGCCTGGCGCGATGGCGTGAAGGGCTACGGCGACGGCGTGACCCCAGCAGGCGACATCAACCTGAGGTACGTCACAGAGTTCACACCCTAGTTCGGCTTTGAGGAGGGAAGGGGGAATGATTCCCCCTTCCCTTTTCTCGTATCTCGACACCATCGGTTCACTTTCCGGAGTCCTATACTTGTCCAGGTTTCCCCCAGCAAGTTGGGGACTCCAGATCTCGTTAGCTCGTTCACAAGGGGATTGACATGGCGGTATACCTTCTCAAGCGCTTGATATTAGCCGTGCCCACTCTTTTTGGGGCCAGCATCATCATCTTCCTTCTGATTCACATCGCTCCGGGCGACCCGGTTCGCGTCATGCTGGGGCCTATGGACGACCCCGCCCTGCGGGCAAAACTGGTTGAGCAGCTCGGTCTCGATCTGCCCTTGCACGAGCAGTATCTGCGTTGGCTTGGAAAAGCGGTGCACGGCGATTTCGGCATCTCCGTCACCATCCAGCGCGGCTCTCCTGTCATGGAACTCCTCGCCCAGAGGTATGCTATCACCTTGGAACTGGCTTTTCTCTCAACCGTCGTGGCCTTACTGATCGCCATCCCTGCCGGCATCACGTCCGCCCTTCGCCAGAACAGGCTGTCCGATCACATCGCACGCATTGTGGCCATGGTGGGCGTTTCCGTCCCCAACTTCTTTCTGGGTATCATGCTGATCCTCGTTATTGGCGTCTCCCTGCACCAACCCTGGGCCACTGGCGGATTCGTTCCCCTCAGCCAAGACCTCAGCGAAAACCTTAAGCGAATGCTCTTGCCGGCCATTGCTCTGGGAACGGCCTACTCTGCCATCATCATGAGGATGCTGCGCTCGTCTATGCTGGACGTCATGGGCCAGGACTACGTACGCACAGCGCGGGCCATGGGCATAGGTTGGAGAAACATCGTCCGCCAGGACATCGTCAAGAACGCGCTCATCCCGGTGACCACGGTGATGGGGAACTCCATCGGTTACCTTCTAGGGGGGTCCATCATAACTGAGACCATCTTTCGGCTGCCCGGCATGGGCCGTCTGATTATCATCGGTGTAGACCGACGCGATTATCCCGTAGTTCAAGGAATCGTGCTGACCATTGTTCTCATCCGAATCCTTGTTAACCTGTCCGTGGATATTCTCTATTCCGTTATAGATCCTCGCATCCGCTACGGCGCGGAAGGAGAGTA